>JADJQX010000001.1:1200000-1800000 GCA_016712525.1 Myxococcales bacterium | reverse complement strand
GTTCGACGACGCCAGGCGGCGGAACCCGGCACCGTCGACCCCCACCTCGCAAGCGTCGTTGTTGCCTGTCTCGGGGAAGGGATTCTGCCCGCAGTCGAAGGTGACCTTGGTGCCGTCGAACGTGAGGGCGGGCATGTTGTTGAAGGGGTAGGTCGAGGCTCCGGTGAGCAAGGTGGGCGCGCTCCACCCTCCCCCCTCGCGGCGCGTCGCGAAGAGATCG
Source organism: Myxococcales bacterium (assembly GCA_016712525.1). NCBI lineage: Bacteria > Pseudomonadati > Myxococcota > Myxococcia > Myxococcales > Myxococcales bacterium. The sequence continues at coordinate 1,799,780 of JADJQX010000001.1, read as the reverse complement.
ACCATGTGAGGCCCGCCGACCGCGGGGTACACGATGAGGGCGCCGGTGCCGGCGCTGATCGCGGAGATGCCCTCGGGCGTGAACGCGCGACCGCCTGGCCGCACGACCTCGACCCGCGAGAGATCGCTCGGCACGAGCACGAGGCACGTGTCGGTGCAGCCGCCGAACCGCTCGCTGTCGAGGAGCATCCAGCGGGAGTCGCGGCTCGCCGTGATGCGCACGTCTTCCCCCGCGGCGCCGAAGCGGTCCAAGGCGGTCGAGATGTTCTCGGGTACCGCGCCCGGGGTCGCCGCGATGCGGTGGACGTGCCTATCGTATGTATAGTACACATGACCACCGGTGAGCGGAGGGGGCACCGGGTAGACGACCTGGGCGTCCGTGGCGTCGGGCAGGCGGCTCGCGTCGCGAGGGGGCTCGCCGCCGGCTTCGGGCGCCGGAGAACGCGGGATTTCGGCGTCTTCGTCGAGGACGACCTCCACGGGCGGGGTGGGCGTCAAGGGGGCGGGCTCGATGTAGTCGACGCACGCCACGTATCCGGTGAGCAAGGCCGAGAGTCCCCCCATCCAAGGCCATGTCGAGCGCAAGGTGAGACTTCTCATGATCTCGCCAACATACCTCCCACGGGCTCGCCCCTTCAAGCCGTCCGTCGTGCGATCGTCGTTCGCGGCGCCGTCTTGCGTCTCGCGTTTCGCGACGCACCTGACACGAGCGTCAACCGGCAACGCGCTCGTCGATCGCGGGTGCGGCACCCTCGCACGAGGTGCGCTCGCCGGCGGGGGCACGCGAACGGGCTGCGGGCTGCTCGCTCCGTGGTCTTCCTCCCGTGGAAGAGAGGCTTGCGCGACACGCGAAGTGAAGGTGAACTGAAGAGATGCGCACTTCGACGCCCGCTGCTCTCTCGTGCCTCGTCACGCTCGGTCTCCTCGTGGGGTGCGGAGGCTCGAGCGTCCCGCACCATGGCCCGGGCAGCTCGCTCCCGCGGTCGTCGCCCTCGCCTATTTCGCAGGAGCCTTCGGGGTCGACGTTGCCTCCTTCGAGTGACGCTCCGAAGCCCGGTGGGTTCGCCGCCGCCCTTGCCGAGCAGGGCAACGGGAACGGAAGCGGGAGCTCGCTCAAGTCGCAGCCTACGACCCCGACCCCGCCGCCGACCGCGCGACCGAACCCGCCGACCCCGCCGCCGTCGCCCACCGCCAACCGAGAGTGGCTCCCCGGGAAGTACATGGCCGAGGCCGTCGGCCTCGTCGCGGGTGCCGCGCAGAAGCTCCAGAGCGGCTCGCAATTCGGATTCAGCGTCGAGAGCTCGTCGATCTTGGGCGCGTACGTGCGCGCCGGCCAGACGATCAAGATGCGGCAGACGTTCTCGAAAGACCACGAGTACGTGCTTCTCGGGGGCGGCTCCTCGGGCGCACAAGACGTCGACCTCGCCGTGCTCGACGCGAACGGCATGCCCGTCGCCGCCGACATCAGCGCCGACAGGACGCCCGTGGTGAAGTTTCGACCGAAGGCGACGGGCGTGCACGAGATACGGCTCGTGCTCACGCGCTCGCAGCTCGGGGGGAACTTCGTCGCGGTCGCGTCGATGCGCTCGGGCGGCTACAACGTGCCTCGCGAGAACATCGTCGAGTCGTTCTCGAAGGTGCTCGCCGGCGCGGGCCGCATCGCGCAGGCCCCTGCGGTGCAACAGCGCGGCGGTCTCTCGTTCCACGAGTCGGGCAATTGGTCATTCTACGCGACCGTGCTCAAGCCGAACGAGAAGACGAGCTTCGCGGGCCTGAACCTCGTCAAGAGCCCGACCATCGTCCTCGCGGGGGCGGACTCACGGGCGCGAAACGTCGACCTGGCCGTCGAGGATTTGACCACCTCGCAGCTCGTCGGCAAGGACGACGGCCCCGACGCGAGCGCCATCGTGATCCTGAACACCGTGGTGCCCAACCACAACTACCGGGTCAGCGTCGCGAACGCCGGCAGCAACGGCCCGTCACTCGTGACCATGCTCGTCCTCGACACGGGCACCCCTGCCGGCGGCGGGACGACGACCGTCCTGTCGGCGCCCCAGTAGCGGCCGGATCTCCTCGGAGGCGCGGGACGCCTACTTCACCCCCCATGTAGGCGAGGGATCGCCGCTCGCCGCGGGAAGGTCGCGCGTTCTTTTGCCGTACGTCCACGAGAGGCCCACTTCCTCCGGAGGACCGATGCACGCGAACCCCCACCGCGACGACCCTCGCCCGTCCCTCGTGCTCGAATCGGGAACCCTCGATGCGGCGGTGCGCGAGGCCAAGGTGGACCGGCTCCTCTTCGACGTCGACGAGGGAGACCGTGCGGCGCTCGTGCGCGCCGTCAAGGTCGCGAGGAAGGCGACCCCGGAGGTCATGCGGCGGGTCCTCGCGGCGTTCGACGCCGTGCCGAAGCTCACGGCGTGCGAGCTCTACTACCGAGGGCTCCTGCTCTTTCGGCTCGGCGATGGGGTGGCGGCCGCCATCAGCCACACACGCGCCGCCGAGGCGGGCAACGCCGACGCGATGTTCGAGCTCTCGGTGCTCTACGCCCGGGGGCTCGGGGTGCGGGCGAACGCAGACCTCTCCGAGGCGTGGCTCCAACGCGCCGCCGCGGCGAACCATCCGCGTGCACTCTACAACGTCGGAGCGGCGTACGCCTCGGGCGCCAAGGGGCAACCCGACTACGAGCGCGCGGCGAGCTACTACGAGCGCGCGACCTACCTCGGAAACGGGCGCGCCGCCGCGACGCTGGCCGCCATGATCTCGGCGGGTGAGATTCCAGGGACCGCCGACGAGGCTTCGGCGTGGCTCACCATGGCGGAGGACCTCGGCTTCTTCCCCGAGGCGCGGCGTTCGCGCGAGCACGCGTCCTAACCTCGGCCGTGCTCGTAGGCACCACCGGCTGTGCTGGCTGTGCTCGGAGCGGATCCGCGCTGGCCCCTACCTCCTCGCCCGAAGGCGCACGAGCACGAACTTGTCGTTCTCGGCAGGCGTCGTCAGCGGCACGATGTCCCACGGCGCGGCGCCGAGCACGGCGCGCAGCTCCGCGACTCTCCCGTGCTCGCACACGGCGAGCAGCTCCGTCCGCCCGAGCTTGCGGCGCCCCTCGAGGTACGGCGGAAGGCGAGCGCTGTCGTTGAGCACGATGGCGAGCCGGTTTCCCGCGTAAAAGTTCTCTCCCTTCCAGTTCATCTGGAACGCGATGACGGGCTCGTCACGCTCGGCGTTCTCGGCGTTCGCTCGCACGAAGAGACCACGCTGCCCCCAATGGGGAGCCGTACGTACGAGGTATACGTCGAGCACGAAGACCGAGAACGCGAGCGACGTCCCCACGAGCACGAGCGCGGCGACCCGCCTCACCTTCTCCCACGCGACGGCGAGCGTCGACAGCGCCGCCAGCGCGGAGAACAGCGCGAGGGGGGCGCGAAAGTCGAGCGTCTCGGGCCAGCTCCGTGTGTAGAGATACGTGAACAAGTGGAGGAGCCGCGCCTGCCCTCGCCCGGGAATTCCAGGCGATCCGGCGACGAGGTCGAGCCCTACGCCCAACGTGATCGCGGCCCCCAGAACGACGAACCACGTGCGCGGCGCGGAGCGCTCCGCGGGCCCGCGCCCGAGGCGAGAGAGCTCGATGCCCACGAGCGCGGCGACTGGGGGAACGACCGGGAACACGTAGTGGTGAAACTTGGTCTTCATGACGGTCACCAACGTGAACGCCGCGAAGGCCCACACGAGCAGCACGAGGCGCACGGCGTCGCGGCGCCACGAGCGCACGAGCGAGCCCGGGCCCGACAACGCGAGGGGCGCCATGCCCACCCAGGGAAAGAGGCCGTACCCGAGCTGCCACAGGTAGTAGCGCGCGCTCGTGTCCTCGCCTTGGTTCGTGTCGTGGAGGTGCTCGAGCGTGCGCCCGATCATGTGGCGCATCACGAGCTCGTCGGTGAAGGCTCGCCCGTGCCGGAGGTGCATCGCGCAGAACCAGGGGAGCACGAGCACGGCGAGGGCAGCGGCACCGACGAAGGCGGCACCGAGCAGCGCGGGAGCCGCCTTGCGCTCCACGACGGCGAGGACGAGGACCGCGAGGACGAGGAACACGAAACCCGCGGGCCCCTTGGCGAGCGTGCCGACCGAAGCCGCGACGAACGCGAGGCCCACCCAAGCCTCACGCGGGCGTTCGAGACCTCGGAGCCACACGAGCACGACGCCCGCGAGCCCGGCCCAGACGAGCGCCTGCAGCGCTGGAGCCGCACGCGGATACGCCACACGAGTGACGAGGTGCGGGACCTGCCCGAGGAGCCCTTCGTTTCCCGCCGAGCCGGACACGACACGATCGGCGTGCACGAGGGCGAGGCCCGGCTCGAAGCCTACATTTCGGGATACCAGCAGCGCGAGCTCGGGGACGAGCAGCGCGACGAAGAGCACCATCAACGCCGTGCGGGGCGCGGCCGGCAGCTCCACACCGAAGAGGCGCACGGTGCGCGGCGCAGGCGCGGCGCTCGAAGCGCGGGTGATGGCCACCGAGAGCGCGCCGAAGCTCGCGGAGATGGACGCGACGAGTGGCATGTCGGTGGTCGACTGATGCCCGAGCAGCGCGTAGTGGGCCGTGGTCGCCAAGATCACCTGCGCGAAGAAGCCCGCGCGTCTCCCGTACGCACGCGCGACCCCTGCCGCGAGCATCAGCCCACCCACGATGGCGAGCGCCGCGTTCGGGGCACGCGCGGCCCACTCGGGCGCCGCAGCGGCCGAAGCGCTCCCGCGCAGCATGTTGCCCGACGCGCAGTCGACCTCGGTCGCGCGAAAGAAGGCCGCCTGGAGCCACATCTCCATCACGGGCTTCGTACGAAAGAAGCCCTCGTTGGCCCAGAACGGCGACAGGGGATCGCGGCGCGCGACCATCTCCCGGGCGACCTCGCCGTAGTGCGTCTCCCACGGATCGACGAGCGAGAAGGCGCCGAGCATGGGCACGAGGACGAGCACGTGCAGCACCGTCCCGAAGAAGAGCGGATCTCGGACGAAGGCTCCACGGCGGCGCCCGCAGGCCAGGTCCCGCGCGTGGAAGAGTACGGCGACGACACCGAGCGAGGCGAGGGTGACGAGCGCGCCCGCCCCCACGGGACCGAGCCGCCCCGACACCGCGAGGACGAGAGAGACCTGGAGACCGACACACGCGGCCCCGACGAGCACGACCACCGACCGCACGTCGACGGAAACGGCCCCTTCGGGCAAGACGACGAAGACTCGTACGACGGCGAGGGCGCACACGACCGCGCACACGACCGCAGCGGGCGCGGCCAGAGCTCCTCGCACGGGCACGGTGAAGGCCGCGACGAGGAGGACGAACGCGATCGAGGCGACCAGCGCCGAGAGGCCACGAGAGCGCAGGTCAGCGGACATCGAGCACCCCTCCAACGACACGATTTCCGACATGATTACCAACAGTTACAAGAGACCTTCGGTCGTCCGCGCAGGGGCTCACGCCGAGGCCGAAGAGCACCGTGGCGCGCCCCGGCCTCGCGCCTCGAGGCACCACGATCGGGTGAGCGACGACGACGACGTCTCCCTCGCGCCAGTACCGCATGGGATAGTCGGCGATGACCGAGTCTTCGTGCGTGGCTCGCACGGGCGCCGTGTCGACGTGCACGAAGCTGCAGTACCCGGGCGGAACGGCCGCACGCGCTCGGTACGCGACCTCGACGATCCCGGACTCGCCAGGCGACAGCGCCGTGACGGCTCGACCGCGCCCGTCACGGAGACGAATCCCGAGCGCATCGACGGAGACGTCGAACGAAGCCGAGAGCGGCGTGAACCCGTCCGGGAGGCGAGAGCCGACCACATCGTCGAGGGGGCTCGAGCGGCGGCCGGCGGGGACCTGTGTGAGGAGCAGGAGCGCCCCTTCGTGGCCATCGGAGACCTCGGGGACGTTGCGGCCCACGAGCGCGCGGAAGGCCGCCGACACCTCGACACGCCGCTCTCGGCGAACGACGAGCCACCGTGAAGGATCCTCGACGAGCCACCTCGCGGCCATCTCCGCGCTCGAGAGCTCCGCGTCGGCCGATACGCCCAGCGCGCCGAGGTGAGCTTTGGGCACGTCGAGCACGCCGAGACGCGACCGCGAGGTCCGACGCGCGACGTAGCTCGCGACGACCGACGACGAGCTCGTCGCCATGGCCACGGCGCGGTGATGCCCGAGAACGAGGACGATCGCGGAGAGCGAGCCTGCCGCCACCATGAACGCGCCCGCCGAGGAGCCACGCTGCACGCGCCGCAGCACCCCGTGGCCCAGCATGCCGAGCACGGCGAGACCGGTGACGAGCGGCACGACGAGCGCGAGCCTCGGGATCACCGAAGCGGGCAGCGGCACACCCGAGTAGGGAGCGAGCGCATGCTCCGGGAAGCTCGCGGCGTCGCGACCGAGGAGCAGGGTGATCGCCGAGGCCGCGACCATCGCGCTCGGCCGGACGCCTCCTGGCTCACTCGCGACGAGCCCGACGCCCGCGGCGAGCAGGGTCGGCCAGGCCGGGACGAAGCTCGCCCCGGAGCGCGTCGCGAGGAGGTCCACGAGCACGACGACGCCGAAACCCGCGAGCACCGACGACGCGAGCGTATGGCGCGTGCCACCTCGTTCGCGCACGAGCTTGGCGACGACGAGCGGCACGAAGAGGCTCCACGGAAAGAGCACGTGACCGAGCCTGACGAGCGGCGCCTCGAACGTGACCGCGCTGCCTTCGGCCTTCGGGAGCAGCGCCACGCCCACGCCGGCGACGATCCCCACGACCAAAACGACACCGACGCGGGCCCACCGTGACCTACCTTCGCTGGGGACGAGGAGGGGCGCCAACGCCGGCAGGGCGCCCACGAGCACACCTCGGGTCGCGATACCTCCAACCACGGCGGCGAGCCCCACGCTCGCCCACACCAAGATCCGACGAGGAGAGAGGCCCCCGTGCGCGACGAGCAGCGCCGCGGAGAAGGCGATGCCTCCGAACCCGAGGGTGGCGGCGTCGGGCTCGACCGTACCGGCGAGCGAGATCGTGACGGGCGACGTCCCGAGCACGATGGCCGCGAACACGGCTGCCCGGTGCCCCGCGAGCCTCGCGGTCGCCACGAACGTGGCCGCGATGGCCGCACCCACGAGCGACGCCGAGCCGACGCGCGCGAGGAGGAGACCGTAACGCGCGGTCAGGCGAAAGCAGGTCGCGACGAAAGCGACGGGCAACGGGCCCTCGAGCGGCTTGGTCACGAACGCGCCGGGAGCTCCCAGGGCACGCGAAATCACGGAGAGCTCGGCCCCGTCACCGACACCTCGTTCGGGCAGGAGCAGCGCGACGAACGCCGCGAACCCGAGCAAGAGGAGCCCGAGAGAGGGGGAAAGTGGCGCGGAGCCGTCGGCGCGGGATCGTTCGGGCACGCCCAAGGCCACGCGAACGAGGCGAGAGCGGCTCACGGGAAGAAATTTGAGCCGATGCGGGTTTCTCGCGTCGGTACGGCAGATGCACCTTCCCCTCCCCACCCCTTACGCGGTCGAGCCCTCGTTCGCCGCCGAAGCCGACGGGGCGAGCCATGGCCTCACGCTGGAGTCGATCTACGCGGCCCATGCGCGGCACGTGGCCGAGCTCGCCTTCCGCCTCATGGGCAACGACCGCGACCTCGACGACGTCGTCCAAGAGACCTTCCTCGACGTCCGCGACGGCCTCGACTCACGCGACCCGAGCGTGCCCGTGCGCGCGTGGGTACGCCTCCTCGCCGTCCGGCGCGTGCGGCGGCTCTTCGCCAAGCGTCGGCGTTTCCGCGTCTTCGGGTTCCGGTGGCTCGAGGCGATGATCCGCGCCGACGTGCCACGCGAGCGCGAGCGTGATCTCGATCTCTACGCGGCGCTCGAGACGCTGCCCGACGAGCTTCGCATCCCGTTCTGTCTTCACCGCGTGGACGAGCTCACGCTCCCGGAGACCGCCGCGGCGTGCGAGGTGTCCCTCGCGACGGTGAAGCGGCGCATCGCCGAGGCCGAGGCTCGGCTCGAGAAGAGGCTCGTCCGATGAGCATCGTCCATCGCATGGTGCAGGAGTCCCGCGTGGCGGACGTTCCTTGGGACGAGGCACGCGCCGCCAAGGTGCTCGGAGAGGCACGGCGAACGATCGTCTCTCGCGATCGCCGTCGCGCGCGTACCGCCGTCGCGCTCGGCCTCACCGCCGCCCTCGCGCTCGTGGGCATGCGCGCCATGGCAGGGGCCTCGGCGACAGAAACGTCGCCCGCTTCGCTCTCCGTGACGAGCGCCGAAGGGCCGCTCGGTCTCGGGGACGCGGGCCTCGCGACCGACTGAGTCGTCGAGACGACGCAAGCGCACAAACTATCGAAACTACTAGCATTTACACGACCACCGGCACGCGCCGCCGATGGCGTCCACGCTGGCGGTCAAGCGCGCACTCGCTCGGCGCACGTCTGCCGCGCGCCTACTTGCAGCAGCCGTCGCAGCCCTTGCAGCTATCGCAGCAGTTGCAGCAGTCTTTCCCATTTCCGCACTTGCAGCACGAGGCGCACGGGTCGGAGCCTTTGCAGATCGGGCAGTCGTTGCAGCACGAACGAAAGCCTCCGCACGCGTCGAGGCAGCCGCACCCTCGACTGGACCCGCCCTTCCCTTTCACCTCGGGAGGATCACCCTTCCCCTTGGCGCCCCCCGATGGTGGGGTCGCGGTCGGATCGAGGGCGGGGTCCACACCGGGCGAGTCCCCGCTCGAAGGCGACGCCGACTCCGACGGAGAGGGTGTGGGCTTCGGGAGCTTGGGGAGCCAGCTCGGTGGCGCCGACGCGTCGTTCGCGCTCGCGTCGACGGACGCATCTTTGGACTTCGTCTCTCCCTTTTGGGCGTACGCCGTATGGGACAGGAGCCACACCCACGCGAAGACGAAGGCCGCGACGAGCGAAGAGAGCCCTCGAGCGAAGACGCCCATCGCCTGGCGTTCGCGCTCTCCTTCGGCCCGCGCGTAGGCGTGCGCCCGCTCTGCCGCGGCCCTCGCGGTGCGACGAAGCTCTCCCACCACGACGGCCCGCACGAGGTCACGGTGACGCAAGAGTGGGAGCGTGTGCGCGAGCGCGTCGAGGGCGGCGAGATCGACCGAGAGGGCATCCCACACACGCACGACACGAGGCCACGAGACGACGCGGCCACGGCCTTTTCGCCCTGGGACGAGGCACGGATTGAAGGCGCCGCTCGCATGATCCTTCTCGAGGTCGTCGAGCGCATCGATGAGGTAAATCGCCCCGCCGAGGGCGCGACCGAGCTCACGCAGCGCCTCCCGCGCTCCATCGGACGCGACCTCCTCCGATACGCCCGGGAGCCCCGTCATACGCTCGAACGCGAGCCCGAGCGCCCGGCGGGTCGGCTCGGAGGCGGCGTGCCCGTCGGCGTCGAGGCTGCGCTCCACACGAGCCTGCACCTGCTCGAAGCCGCGGACCTCGTCCATCGATACACCGAGCTCGCCGAGCATCGCGTACGCGTGCGTGACACGGCTCGAGAGGAGCGGTCGGGCCACCTTCGCGACCCGCTTTCCGTCTTCGCTGCGATCGGCCAAGAACTGATCGACGAGCAGCAGCTGCATGGCCGACGCGTAGCGCATGGCGACGCTGTCCGGGCGAACCGTGGGCCTGTGGACGAGCGGCAACATCGGGCATCGGCACGTGTCGGGGGCGGCCCGTTCGACCATGAGCCCGTCGACGACGAGCGCGAGGAACACGGCGTCGTACGTGAGGAGCGCGCGAGTGGCCGTGCCGAAGTGGTCGCCGAGCCCCTTGCAGAGCCCACAATAGAACGTCGCGTACGCGTGGCGACGGTCGCACGCGAGCCCACACGAATGCGGCTTCAACGTCCCGAACATGAAAGCCCCCTCGACGCGGAAGGAAAGAGCACGCCCCGCTCGGGAGCGACGACGTACGCCGCTCCGCGGGCGCGCGGATGAGCCCGATACCGCCTTACGAGATAGCCGCGAATCCACGCGAGCAAACTCGGTATTTCGCCCAAAGCGCCGAGAGCTTCGAGCGCGCGCGGATCTTCGCCGGTGTCGCCGAGGCAGGCATCGTCGACGCCCTCGCGGTGCACGAGCGCATAGAGAGCGTCCCCGTCGAAGGTGCGCACGGCCTCGAGGTACTCGCCGGGGCAAAGGTCGAAGAGAAGGCGACCGGGGTACGTGGAGAGGTGCCCGTCGCCGAGATCCTTCTCGAGGTCGGCGAGCGCATCGGCGCGCTGGATCGCCGAGCCCCACGCGAAGAAGCCCTGCTTTTCGGCCGCGGTGAGAGACCTTGTGGCATCGCTCGGGAGGGCACCGACCGCCGTGATCATGTGGAGCCACGCCCCGCTGATCTCCCGCGTGACGCGAGACACGCGCTCGAGCGAGACCTCGGCAGGGTGGCGCGTGAGCGTCGCCACGGCGTCGGCTTGGATGGCGAAGCCCTCCGCGAGGGTGGCCCACATGGACTCTAGGCGCGCGGGCGTCGAGGCGAGCGCCCTGAGCCTGTGACCGAGCTCCGCGGCGAGCTCGAGGCGAGGCGAGCGCGTTTTGCCGTCCACGATCGCGGCGAGGGTCGCGTCGAGGTATTCCGTGGTGCGAGCGCGAACGACCCCCTCGGGGGTCTCCGAGCCTCCGTGGAACGGCAGCGCGTCGATGATCTGATCGTCGACCTTCGTCACGAGCGAGAGGAGCGCCGACGCGCGAGAGACGTCCGCTTCGCTCGCGCCGCCTCCGAGAGCGCGGTGAGCGAGCACCCCGAGGTGCGAGAGCCCTGCGCAGAGGACGCGGCTCCTCGGCTCGACGAGCCCTTCGGGATCGGCCAGCGCGAGCACCTCCCCGAGCGCGGTGAGCTCGTGCGTGCCGCGAGCCACGAGCTCGGGCTCGAAATCGACCATGCTCTCCGGATACGGGCAGCGCATGAGCTCGAGACTACCGATTTCACGCCGCGCACGACGGAGCATTCGCAGGGCGCGAGGGCGCGCTCACTTCATCTGCCAACGCTCTTGGCCACCCGTGAACGTGAGGACGAGATCGGCGCCCTGCACCGAGACTTCGCCCGTTCGCACGTTCCCCTTGCGGAGCGGATCGCACATCTCTTCGACGCGGAGCCGCCCCGAAGCCGAATCGTAGTTGAGCCAGTGAGTGCCCGAGACCGACGTTCCCGGGTCGTTCGTGGCCGTCTTCTTGAGGACGTTGTACCGAAGGAACTGCTCCCCATCTTGCGAGAACACCTCGGCGCTCCCGAAGATGTAGGCGCTCGGGCAGAAGAGCGGACCGTACGCGCCGTTCAGCACGTACGTGCCGTTCTGGACTCGCCCGCCCGGGGTGGGGTTCGAGGGGCTCGCCGCGCAACGGAGGTTGAACGCGAGCGGGTTCTGCGTGGGCAAGCGGCACGTCGGCATGGGCTTGCCCGCGTCGAGCGGGGCGCCGTCGATGAGGGTCGTTCCATCGGGGGCCGCGTCGAGCAGCGGCGCGATCGCCGTGTCGGCCTCGGCGTCGGCGGGGGTCGCGCCGTCGGGGGCCGTCGTCCCGGTGGTCGTCGCCGTGGGCGCGGTGGTCGTCGCGGTCGTGGTGGGGCTACCGCCGGCGTCGGACGTGGCCACCGGGTCGTCCCCGACACACGCCGTGAACGCGGCGCCGCCCGCGACGACCAAAAGAAGAAGGGGCCCTACCCCGCGATAGCTCTTGCGCATGCGAGGACTTTATCTGCGGTGCCCACGACGGCAAGGCACAGGGCGACACGAGCGCCCGAGCCCACGGCCCCGGCCGACTTCGCGCCCAGCATTCGCCCCTAATTTCGGACACTTACGCGACGGTGCGATTTTCCTCCGTCGGCACGTAAGATCGATCGTGGCGCCGCCGTCTTCCCCTCGAACGCACCGAGACACGCTCGGGCACCGAAGGAGAACGACCATGACCGACCCGAAGAAGACCTCGACGAAGAGCGAACGAACGAACGAACGAACGTCGTGCTGCGCCGCGCCCTGCGCCTGCGATCCGTGCACGTGCAGCCCCTGCTCGTGCGCAGCCAGGGAGTGTGGGCCCACCGACCCGGCGGCGGAGAAGCGATGACGACACGCGAGGAGCACCCCGTGATGGCTCTCCTACGCAGGGAGAGGGGGGCGCTCCTCGCGTTCTTGCGCCGACGTGGGGCCACCGAGACCGAGGCCGAGGACGTGCTCCAGGCCGCCGCGCTCAAAGCTCACACGGCCATGGGAGGCGCTCGCGGCCCCGCCCCCGGTCGCGAGCGGGGCTGGTTTTACAGCATCGTGAAGAACGAGCTCGTCGACACCCAACGCGCGGAGCGACCGCGGGCCGACGTCGACGAGCTCGACGAGCTACCTGCGGACGAGACCGAGGTCGAGCGAGGAGCGTGCGGGTGTGCCACCGCGCTCCTCTCCCGTACGTTGAGCCCGGAGACCGCGTCCCTCGTGAGCGCCGTCGACGTACGAGGGGAGCCCGTCGCCCGTGCCGCGAGCGAGCTCGGTCTCCTGCCGAACGCCGCTTCGGTGCGGCTTCACCGCGCGCGCACGTCGCTGCGGAAGGCTCTCGTCGCCGCGTGTGGCGCGTGCTGCTCCACGTTCCGAGGAGCGAGCTCGTGCACCTGCGACGGGGCCTCGCGGTGCGCCAAAGGCGACGCAGAAAGCGACGCCCCGAGGGCACGGGCGCGTCACGACTGACGCACGGATTAGAGCACCGTGCAGCCTCCGCCGGAGCACGACGTCTCGCACGCGCCGAGCCCACATCGAAACGTGCAGCCACCCCCCGAGCAATCCGCCTTGCACGACGAGCCGAGCGCGCACTCGACCGTGCAGCCTCCGCCGGAGCACGAAAAGCCGCACGAAGCGCCCGCGTTGCACACGAACGCGCACCCTGCACGCGAGCACGTTCCCGTGCACGACGTCCCCCCGTTGCACGTGAGAGAGCACGGGCTCGCGGCGGTCGATGGGCAACCCGCATCGCACGGCTCGAGCGGCGACGAGCACACGCGTTGCTCGCCCGAAGGACCGCTCTCGGGCCCGGCACCTCCGTCGTCGCGCGACGAAGCGTCGGTGCTCTCGGGTGGCGTGGACCAGTCGTAGCCGCACGCGCCGACGGCGGATCCGAGGAGCGCCGCGCTGCCGACGACGACGAGAGGGAAGAACGCTCGCGGGGGACGGAGGTCTGGGAAGGCGCGCACATCGTCGGCTTTTGCACGTTCCGGGCCGGACCGGGCGAGGGCCGAAAAAGAGACCCGAGGCCTTGACTGTGTGACACAATTGAATCACACACTTGGTCATGAGCCTCCCACGGAGCCCCGAGACCTCGGTCGCCGACATCGAGCGTTCCCTCACCCTCGACATCCTCCGAGGCCGATTCGCGAAAGGCTCGCGCCTCCCCACGGTGCGGGACCTCGCGGCCCAGAACGGCGTGAACCCGTCGACGATCCAGCGCGTCGTCGCGCGCCTCGAGGCGCGAGGGATCGTCGAGGCCAGGCAAGGAAGCGGTCTCCACGTGAACGACCCGGCCGACGCCGGCGACGTCGGCCTCGTCCCGTATTGGCTCGTCGCGCTCGAGGACGAGCCCGAGCGGGCGACGCGTGTCCTCGAAGACTTCCTCGAGCTCCGTCGCTCCCTCGCGGTACGTCTGATCGTACGGCACCGGGACGACATCCTCGCGCGCTCGGGCGAGCTCTCCGCCTCCGCAGCGGCCCTCGCGGCGGCGGATCCTGCCGATCCCCGGGCGTTGGTCGCGGCCGACCTCGGGTTCGCCCGGGCGCTCCTTCGCATCACGGGCAACATCGTCGCGCTCTCCGTGTTCAACACGCTCGCCAAGGTCCTCGACGAATCGCCCCGGCTGGTCGCCGCCATGTACGCGACCCCCGAGAACAACGCCCGCGCCATGGGCAAAGTGCTCGCCGCGCTCGCCACGGGGGGACCGAAGGCCGAGGCCACCATCGACGCCGTCCTCCGCAAGATCGACGCGACCACCGTCTCGCGGTTCGCGCGCTCGTTCGAGAAGGGAGCGCGCGCATGATCCCCTCCCACGAGGCCCTCCGTGACGCCGTGCTCGCGGCCGTGCTCCCAAGGCCGAGGCCCGAGCTCCCCGCGCTCTCCGAGCTCGATCTCCGCGCGTTCTGGGCCCGCTTCGGCGCGGTCTCCCCCTCTCACCTCCGGCTCGGGCTCTTCGTCGCCGTGGTGGTCGTCGGGAGCCTCGCGCCGCGGCTCTTCGGGCACACACGGCCCCTCACGGCGCTCGACGCCGAGTCCCGCGAGGCCGTGGTCACGCGCGCGGCTCGCTTCGGAGCCTTCGGCCCGCTGTTCGACGTGCTCAAGGTCGTCGCGAGCCTCGCCTACTTCTCGTCCCCCGATGTCGAGTCGGCGTTTCGGAGGCCCCGATGAACCGCACGGACGGCCGCAACATTCGTGCATCTTACACAATCACGACCGACGTCGTCGTGGTCGGGAGCGGACCCGCGGGCTCCGCCGCTGCGCGGGAAGCATCGCGCCTCGGCGCGCAGGTGGTCGTGATCGAAGAGGGCAGGTGGTTCGCACCTTCGGAGTTCCCCGAGTCGTCGTTCGAGGCCATGGCGTCGATGTACCGCGACCTCGGAGCGTCCGTCGTGGTGGGGAGAGCGCCGACGCCCTTCGTGCAAGGCAAGATGGTGGGAGGGAGCTCGCCCATCAACGGGGCGATTTGCTGGCGCCTCCCGCGCGACGTGCACGCCGAATGGGTCGCGAACGACCCCGAGCTCGGAGAGGCCCTCCCGTTCGAGCTCGTCGACGAGACCACGGGCGCCCTCGAAGAGCGCCTCGGCGTCCGTGACACGGAGCGAAACATCGCCGGCCCCAAGAACTTGCTCATGGCACGCGGCGCCGAGGCGCTCGGCCTCGCGCATCGCCCCATTCGGCGAAACGTGACGGGGTGCGAGGGCCTCGGTCGATGTATGCAGGGCTGCCCGAAAGGGAAAAAGGCCTCGGTCGACGCGACCCTCCTCGCCGACGCCGAAGCCACGGGCACCCGCGTGCTCTCGTCGGTCGAGGTGACCTCGATCCTGATCTCCCGAGGGAGGGCCACCGGAGTGCGCGGGCGCGCGGCCGGCGGTGGAGAGGTCGTCGTCCACGCGAAGGTCGCCGTCATCGTCGCCGCGAGCGCCGTGCAGACCCCGGCGCTGCTCATGAAGAGCGGGCTCCGCTCTGGCCCCGTGGGCGAGGGCTTCCAATGCCACCCCGGTGTGTCGATGGCAGGGAGATTCCCCGAGCCGGTCCGCATGTGGGAGGGCGCGACGCAGGGCCACGAGGTCACCGGCCTCCGCCGCGAGGGGCTCAAGTTCGAGGCGCTCGGCTTCGGGCTCGCGGTGATGGCGAGCCGCCTCTCGGGCGTGGGCCGTACGTTCGCCGAGGAGATCGACGATCTCGCCCACCAGGTCGACTGGGGCTGCGCGATCCGCTCGAATGCCCGCGGCCGGGTGCGCCTCGTCGGCTCGAAGGCCGTGGTGGTCTACTCCCCTTCGCGGCGCGACGTCGCGCTCTACCGGCGAGGGCTGCGAGTGCTCGGCGAGATGATGCTGGCCGCCGGCGCCGACCACGTCTCGCCGGGCGTGCGAGGTTTCACGCCGCGCACCTCGCGCGTCGAGGACCTCGTCCGGCTCGAGCGCGAAGGACCGGAGAGCCCTGCCGCCTACACCGCCGCCATCACGCACATGTTCGGCACGTGCCGCATGGGGAGCCGCCCCACCGAGAGCGTCGTCGGTCTCGACTTCCGCCACCACGCGACACGAGCCCTCTACGTCGCGGACTCGAGCGTGTTCCCCACGAGCCTCGGAGTGAACCCTCAAATGGCCATCATGGCCCTCGCCACACACGCCGCACGTCACGCGGTCGGCGCATCGCCGGCCCTCGCTACCCCGAGAATATCCGCATGATCACGCTCGACGATCTCATGGGCATGGACGCAAAGGCGCTCCACGGCGTCCTCCTGAACGGCCACCCGCTCGACCCGAACGCGCTCGCGGGCAACGAGTACCTCGGTGTGGACCTGAGCCTCCCGGGCTTCGCGAGGAAGCTCCTCTGGCACACCTTCCGGAAGACGTTCGTGCGCGACGAGCGGGGCAACGGGGTGCGCGGGTGGAACGTGCGCATGGAGCAGCACGGGATCGACGGACCGAGGGTCCCCATGCGCGATCGGCGAGGCAAAGCCCTCACGTTCGGTCACTACCATGTGCGCGAACGCGGAGAGGCGCGCTTCCCTCGCGGCTACGAAGGGACGCATTTTCTCGACTACGGCGCCGCGGGAAACCCCTTCTTCGACCTCGCGCGCCTCGGCTACACGCCCCTCGTGGCGGTCAACGAGGGCAGCCAAGAGCTCCTGCTCGGGTGGGAGCTCATGCGCGTCTCCGGCCTCTTCGTGCCGCTGCCGCTCTACTGGGCCCTCCGCTACGAAGGACCCGTGAGCGAGATCGTCCCGGCGCGCGCGTGAGGCGAGCCCGGGCTCCTTCCGAGCCGGCCCCGCCTCCGCGCGATCGTCGGGAAGCGCGAGGCGCCGCCCTTCAGAGGCCAACCCGCACCGCGCTCCCGTTCGATGCAAAATACACTGATTGGCCGTCCGTGTGGGCGTCCCCCTCGGGCGTGGGCACGTCGCTCGCGATCGTCTCGGGCACACACGCCGCGGTGCCCCACGTCGCGAGCCCACACGCCTTGATCGTGCCTGTCGTCGCCTCGGGCGTCGTGCGCTCGTGCCATACGATGGCGTCCTTCACGATCCCGAGGTACCCGTCGTTCGGGAGCGCGGGGTTCACGATCACCGAGGGTGACGTGCACGCGCCGTCGCTCTCGCAGGCGACCTGGGTGTTCGGCGCGCTGCTCGCCCGATCCCACCCCACACCGACGAGGCGCTCTCCCCACAAGAACCCCTTGCGGAACGCGCCTCCGTAGAAGGTGGTCGTCTTGGCGGCGGCCACGTCCACGAGCGACGTGCTGCCGTACCCCTCGCCGAGCGCGAAGAGCCTCGTGGGGGTCGTGGCCACCGAGTACCCGTCGACCTCACCGCCGCGAACGACGTCGACCACCGCCGGGGTACCGAGCGCGTCCCGTATCACCATGATTCCCTTACCGTTTCCGTGATTCCGGTAGGTCCGCACGTCGAGCACGAGCGAGGTCCCCACGAACGTGAGCCCACCGAACGTGGCCGCGGCTCCCGCGACCGGATCGAGGATGGTCCCGAGCCGCGTGGCCGAACCGTCGTTCGAGACGCGAATCACGTCACCCGGGGTGTCGAGCGGCCCGCTCGCGAGCGAGAAGGGTTGGGTCCCACCGTAGGCCAAGAGCCCATGACCCTCTCGAACGAAGCGGGTCTTCGTGTGGACATCGAACGAGGGCACGACTGCGGCCGTCGACGCGCAGGCGCCGACCTTGCACG
Organism: Myxococcales bacterium; assembly: GCA_016712525.1. NCBI lineage: Bacteria > Pseudomonadati > Myxococcota > Myxococcia > Myxococcales > Myxococcales bacterium. Next base: position 1,782,391 of record JADJQX010000001.1, on the reverse strand, counting down.
TGCGCAGCGTCCCCCCTTCCCACCAACGCGCCGCACCCTTCGCTTCGCTCGAGAGGGCCATTCGGTCGCACACGACCCCGAGCGACGAGACCTCGAACCCGAGCGCCGCTGGCGTGAGCACCTCGACCACCCCTCGCCCGGGAGACGGGGCTACGGCGCAACTACCAGCGTCCGCGGTCGTGGCGTCGGGGCGCGCGGCGTCGGGCGCCGCGGCATCGCCCGGGCCACCGTCCGGCTCGGTCGGCGAGGAACCGTCCGGCGACGGGGCACCGGTATCCGGCAGGTCGGGCCCAGCGTCGGGCCCAGGCCCGATCGGCGAAGACGAGCACGCTCCGACGGCACAAGCCACGAAGCACGCGGACAGGGAGACCAACGAGAGAAGACGTGTGGACATGGTGGGCTCCAAGGAAGGGGAAGAGCGCGGGGCACGCGCCGCGCACCTCTCCCAAGAATTGTCCGGCTCGTCCCGAATCCATTTGTCTCGACGACGTCCCACCCGCCCTTCACACGAAGCGCCACGCAGCCCCAAATGCCGAATGGGCAGATCGGGATGCGCGGGGCGCCGGAATCCGCTGCGTGCTACGCTTCGCTTGGGACTGGGGAGCAAGGTTTCCTCTGCCATGTCGCGCCCGCTCCACCTCCGACACTCGCTCTCGGCTCTCGCGCTCGGTGTGCTCGGCATCGGCTGTGGGCTCTCGTTCGATCTCTCCGAGGTGGCCCTGCCGATCGTCGATGCCTCGCCAGAGGCCGAGCCGTCACCCGGCGAGGACGCTTCCCCAGGCAACGACGCTCGCGACGCCACGGGCGACACCTCGAAGCCCGCGCCCATCGACGAATGCGCGAACGGCCTACGCGACGGCGACGAGACCGACGTCGACTGCGGCGGCCGATGTTCGAAGGGGTGCGCGACAGGCCGCGGATGTGGGATGACGCGCGACTGCGCCGAGGGTCTCGTGTGCGAGGCCGGGGCGTGCCGCTTCCCGACGAGCTGCAAGGAGCTCCAAGACGAGCGCCCCACGTCGGTCTCGGCCGTGTACACGATCAAACCGAAGGCCGCCCCCACGCCCTATCCGGCGGGGTGTGACATGCAGCTCTTCGGGGGTGGCTTCACCCTCGTGATGCGCATCGACGGCAGCAAAAACACCTTCGATTTCGACTCCAACCTGTGGACCACGGCACGGCTCCTCAACGAGACGGACGCCTCCCTCTCGAAGACGAGCGAGGCGAAGCTCGCGCCTTTCCACGACGTGCCCTTCGCCGAAGTCGCGCTCCAGCTCGACACGAAAGCGACGACCCGCGCGCTGAAGATCGCGGCCCCGAAGGCCTCTCTCGCCGAGCTCGTGGCGTCGGCCGAGCCGACCAACCTGGGGCGCACCGCGTGGCTCGACCTCGTGCCCGGCAGCTCCCTTCAACCCGCTTGCAGCGCCGAAGGGTTCTCGGTCGTTCGCGGAGGCGCGCGCGTCCGCATCGGCATGCTCGGCAACGACTCGGGCAACGCGACCGACTGCGGCAGCCCGGACTCGTTCCTGGGCGTCGGGAGCAGCTCGTTCTGCGGACGCGCACCGCGCGCCGGCAACGTCGCGTGTTTCAACGGGGCGGGGGGCGATCGCACCGAGGTCTCGTTCGCCAGGGTGCTCGTCCGCTGACACCGGAGCCCGAGGCTCTCAGGGACAGGGAACGTCGGGGACGAGCTCGGGGCGGGTCACGTTCGGGAGCACGGGCTTCGGCCGTGGGGGAGGCACTTCGGCGTCGAACGAGAGGGCGGCGTCTCGCGGGCCCGCGTCGGAGATCGGCGCCACGTCGGCCCCCGCGTCGCTCGGACCGACCAGGTGGCTCCCACGCGCGAATGCCAGGAGGTCCGCGCGGGTGCCATCGAACGTGTCGAGGTCCACGTTGCCCACGACGCCATCGACGCGCCCCGAATCGCTGCTCTGCCAAAATACCCACTTGGTCCACCCCGTGGGCATGAGCGGGCACGTGACACCGTAGTTCGCGACCCACAGCGGGTACGACGAGAAGTACGTCTGGGTCACGTTCGACATGAAATTCGCGGTGTAGACGAGGGGGCGCACGTGGAGCTCGTCCTCGACGCGACGGAGCCAATGCTGCGCATACGCGACCACGGCCGCGACCGGTTGACCGTCCAGGGTCTCGAGATCGAGGACGGGCGGGAGGTCGTCGCGCGTGTATCCTGCAGCCTTCAGCGTCTGCACCATCACGTCCACCTGCGCGTCGGGATCGCGGCCAGGCCAGAAGTACTGGTAGGCCCCGCGGACCAAGCCCGCGGCTTTGGCGGCCTGCCAGTTCACCTGGAACTTGGTGTCGACGTTTTGCCCGGACGAGAGGCGCAGGAAGACGAACCCGTTCCCTGCGGCGGCCACTCGCGCGAAGTCGACGTTCCCTTGGTACGACGACACGTCGATCCCCGAGACGACGTTCGGCCCTTGGCACACGCGGAGCGCCTCCGAGACCGACCCGACACACGCCGGCCCCGAAGGCGACGCACACGCTGCGGCGAGGGCGGCGACGGCCACGAGCGATGCCACCACGCCGATCGTCCTGGAGCTCTGCACGGGCGAACTTTGGCCGATGTGCAGGCGCGCGTCGAGGCCTCCTCGCACGTACGAAGAGGCTACTTTCGACCACGTGTCAGTGCGTGTCGTACTCGAGCCCCATCCCCATTCCGCGGCTCGTCCATACCTCGCCGGAGGCGAGGCGCAGCCGGTAGGTCGAGGCCTCACCGCTGCGTTTTCCGTTCGCGGGTACGAACGGCACGTGGACCTCGGTGAGCTCCTCCGAGGAGGCGGGGTCGTCTTCATGGCCAGGGCGGCGGGGCCGTGCGGCGATCTTCGGGACCACGGCGCGCGCGAGGGTCTCCCCATGAGGCCCGACGAGCTCGAACGTTCCCCCGGAGAATGCCTTGTCGTTCGTGACGGTCACCTCGTCGTCGGTCACCGTGACGTCGACGCCCGGCACCGTGGCGAGCGGAGCCACGAAGCTCTTCTCGTGGGCCGCGAGCGCGGGCTCCGAAACGATCGGGCTCCCCTTCGGCTGCGCGTCGTCGGCGTCGGGGACGAGCACACGCTTTCCGAGGGGGCGAACACGATCGAACGCCCGCGACACGGGCCCCACCATGACCCTCGGCTCACCCCCGGTGTCGACCACGAAGACCCCGAGCACAGGGCTCCCCTCGCCGACGAAGGCCACCTCGTTCTTCCGAGTCGACGTGAAGTAGTCGACCGAGTACGGCACTTGTTCGAACGCGCTCGCGCGCGACGTGTGCATCCTCGGATACCAGCCGTTGTAGCGGCCCGGCTCCGTCGCCGTGTAGCCGCGCAGGGCAGGAACGTACTCGGCCACCATGCGGAGAAAGGCGAGCTCGCGTGCGCTCGGCGCGTGACCTGCGAGCTCGTTCTTGGCGATCTTGCGGAGCACACGGGCCGTCTCGGCGAGCCGCCCCGCGTCGTCGACGATCGCACGCGCCCCTTCGGCGTCGCGGTGAGGGAGCTTCTGGGCGGCGAGGGCGAGCCGCTCGGCGTACGCGACGACGCCGTCGAGGGCCCCATCGGTAGGCTCGACGTACGCGTCGGGGATCTCGCAGCCCGCGAAATCGTAGACCTGCGACGTATGGAGGACGTGCGCGTGGTGGATCTGGGCGTAGCCTGCCATCCCGATCGCGACGCGGCGATCCGAGGCGGCGCGTGTGCCGACGAAGCTCGGGACGACCCCCGCCGGGACCCGGGTCGCGCCCCGCACGAGGTCTAGCCACGTCGCGTGGAGGTCCTTGCCGCCGAGGCCTCGCTCGAGATCGGCGCGAGCCTTGCGGAGGAGCGCCGGGTTTCCGCTCGGGTCGAGGTAGGACATGCCTGCGTCGGCCCCCATCAAGTACCCGAGCTCCGGCCCGCGGGGGACGTGAGCCACCGGGGCGTCGCTCGGGACGAGGGTGACGATCGCCCGAGAATCCGCGGGGATCGACACGCCGAAGAACGTGGCGATCACGGGCAGGTTCTCCTCGGTCGTGTCCTGGGGCATCACGTGGTGGTTCACCGTGCGCGTGTATCCCTTGCCGATCGCGGCGGCGAGCGCGGCCTGCGCCGAGGCCGGGTCCTTGAGCGAGATCGCGCGCGCCTTGGCGAACCCGGTCAGCGCGGAGAGCGGGACGTCCTCACGAGGTCCCGCGAGCGCACGAGCGTAAGCGTCCATCTTCTCGACGTCGGGCCCCACGCCGGAGCGCTCGACGACGTCGGCGAGGACGAGGGCGAGCTCCGCCTCGCGAGGCGTCTCCGCGGTCGTCAGCACGGGAGACGAGCTCTGCGACCCTCGAGAGACGAGGTTCATCTCGAGGCGCGTGAGCCACACCATCGCCCGGAAATAATCGTGCAGATCGGGCGCGTCGAGGTACACGCCACGCGGCTCGTAGAACGAGAAATCGACGCGACGCGGCCTGCCGAAGATCGTCACCTCCTCGACCCCTTCGGCCGATCGCGCGCGCTCCGCGATCGCCTCGATCGCCTTGCCTTGCCCGAAGTGCGACACGACCTCGCCCTTTCCGAGCAGCGTCCGAGCGACGCCCAAGAAGAGGTCGGCGTCCTTCGCGGCGTCGGGGTCGTACCTCTTGCCCTTCGCCTCGACGCCGAGGGTCGCGTGCGCTTTGTCCAAGATCTCGGCGATGCGATCGGCCGCCACGCGCTCCGCGGCGAGCAGGGTCGCCTCGTGGGAGCGGAACACGGCCTGGAGGACGGCGTCGGCCGAGACGAAGAGCGGGAGCTCTTGGCGGTGAATCTCGTGCATCGCCTCGCCGAAGCTCGGGAACTGGACGCGCGAGAGCACGACCATACCGCTCTCGAAGAGCATCGAGCGCTCCTTCGCCGTGAGGCCATAACGCTCGATCACCCTGTCGAGATACTTCGGAGTGCTCTTCTTGTCCCAGCGCACCCGAGGCGCCTCCCGCCGGCCGGCGTCGTCCTCGGCGAGCACGGCAGCGATCGCACGAACGACCGCTTCGTCCGGGATTTCCTCGGCCCCCAGGTCGCGCGGCTGCCGTTCGAATCGCTCCGGGGGCTCGTTCTCGGGAGGCTTGGAGCCTCGCGACGAAACGACCCTCCGCGGTGCCTTGGAGACCGGAGGTAGGTGGGAAGCACACCCCGTCGCCAGGAGCAACGAGACGAGCGACCCGAGAGCGAGGCGGGACGACGCGACCATGACTCTCCGTCGCGCGAACGTGGGAAGGTGTGACACGCCTCTCGCGAACGCCCTCGACGCCACGGCTCTTCCGCGATGGATGACAACGGGGAGGAGCGGCGTTCTCATGCGCTCGATGGCCGCCTCTCCGCCTCCCCCTCTCGCCTCGCGTCTCGGCGCTCCACGCGCGATCCTCGTCGGCCTCCTCGCGGGGTGCCACTCGGTCGGGCAACCCGCCGTCGACAAAGGCGCGTCAGCGGCCGGGGACTCGAGCAGCGCGGTGATCGAAGCGGGGGTGGCGCGAGCCGATCGCGACGCCGAGGCGCGCCCCGATGCCGCGGCCGCCCCGGAGCTCCCGTGGGGCACACGCGCGCGTGGCCCGGGGCCGCTCTACCCGATCGTCGATGGGATGTGCATCCACGGCCAGGTCTTCCGTTTGGAGAACGGAGCCATTTTTGCCTACGGAATGACCCAAGGCCCGTGGTCACGCGGCGGAGCGACCACGGCGCAGATCGTCGGAGACGAGGGCCTCACGCCGGTCGCCGACGGGGGGCTCGGGAGCGCCTTCGACTTCTGGGCGCCTCGCGCGATCGGCGGGACGGCGCCCGACAAACTGTGGGCCATCGTCGACGTCTCGAGCCGCATGGTCTCGGCGAGCGACTTCTACACGAGCGGTTCGAAGGGCTCCGACTGGAAGCTCGTTCTCCCGAGCGGCGCGAAATTCGGCGACGCCGGGAACATGCGAACCGGGAGCACACCGGTGCTCTCGCTTCATGCCGCGGGCGCGTACGGCCCGGGGCGCTTTCTCTTCGCGGAGCGCGCCGACGCCGTCTCCGAACGGGGCGAGCCCAGCGGGCGCTGGTCGTTCCGCGTGCTCGGAGAAGATGGTGGGTGGGTGCGCGACGCGAAGGTCCCGGGAGCCGACCTCGCGCAGCTCGCCACGGGGAACGCGTTCGCCAGGCTCGCGAACGGAGAGGTCCTCGGCGTCGCCGACGGGCAAGGCGCGACGACCCTCGTGCGATGGTCTCCGACGAAGGCGGTGCGCGATCTCCCACTTCCCGCGCCATCCCGAGGGAGCGTGAAGCTCGCCGCGGGGTCGGCGCGCGCCATCCTCGAGCTCGACGGCGCGCTCTTCGTATACGACGGCGAGACGCTCGCTCCGTCGAAGCTCAACCCGAGGCTCTCGCCGGGCTTCAGCTGGGCCATCGCCCCCGACGACACGCTCTACGTCGTGCTCCCGACGAAGACATGGCTCGAGGAGAAGCGCGGCGGCGAGATCCACGAAGAGGCTCTGCCTGCGGCCGGAGCGCTCGTGGGCGTCGACCGCGGCGCGTTCTGGATCGTCGCTCCGGGGAAGGGCGACCGCGGCTCGGACGCGCTCTTTCGTCGCGACCACGGCGTATGGGAGCCCGTGCCGTTGCCCGAGCCACCGTTCGGGAACGAGCTACGAGGTCCGCTCCACGTGGAGGGTGTGATCGCCGCTGCGCCGGACGACGTCTACGTGAACGTGCGCCGCGTGGAGAAGGGCTACGGCTGGAAGGCGCCCGAGCCGTTCCGCGCGATCTACCGAACCAAGCGACCGCGCGAGGTCATGCGATGCCGCGACACCCGCGACAACGGCTCGACGGGGCGAGGCCTCCACCCATGGCCCCCTGCCGCCGACGCGACCTGCAAGACGCCCGTCGTCGTGCTGCTCGCCGACACGACCCCGAAGCCTCCGAAGGACTATCCGAGCCTCCGCGCGAAGCTCCGCGGGAAGCAGGAGCTCGGCGACACGATCACGTTCGTGAGCTTCGACGCTCGCGGGACCTCGAACCTCGCCGCGCTCGCCCCGACCGTGGAGAAGGCACGGGCGCTCGCGACCTTCGCCTCGAAGGCGCTCGATCTCCGCGCCGAGGTGGTGTGCGGCGTTCCCACGCCGACGCGCACCTTCACCTACGACGTCACCAAGGGGACGTTCGCGTTCTGACATGGGAACGAGGGACTCGCTCGCGGCGATCGTGCTCGCGGTCGGCGCGACGCTCGCCGCGTGCGACCACACGCCGCCGAAGCCCCCACCCTCCGAGGGGCGAGGCGGTATGAGCGGCTGCGCCTCGTGCCACGCCGAAGAGGTCGAGGGGTGGCGCGGCTCGATGCACGAGCAGAGCTTCACGAGCCCGGACTTTCAGGCTTCGTACCGCGAAGAGCCCCTCCCCTTTTGCGCAGCCTGCCACGCGCCTCGGCGCGCCGAGCTGGGCGATGCTGTCGGGGCCTCGCGAGGGATCGACTGCGAGAGCTGCCACCCCGGGGCCGAAGCGCACGGGCGTTCGGCCGCTCTCTCGACCGACGCGGCCGTGGCGTCCGCGCCGCGAGCTTCGGTCCCGTGCGCGAAATGCCACGAGCTCGCGAGCCTGGGCTCGGCGACGCTCCTCCAGAGCACGGAGAGCGAGCACGCGCAGAGCCGCTACCGCGACGTACCGTGCGCCTCGTGCCACATGCGGCGCGGTCGCGAGGGGCGCGCCGATCATCGTTTTCGTGTCTCGCGGGATCCCGCCGCGCTCGGGAGGGCGATCGAGGTACGCGACGTCACACGGGCGCCCGAGAGCGCGAGCTTCTCTCTCGCGACCCTCGGAGTCGGCCACAAGATGCCCACGGGAGACGTGTTTCGAGCGCTCCAGGTGAGGGCATGGCTGGAAGAGCCCGACACGGGCGTCATCGTGGCCGACCTCGAGACCTCGCTTCATCGTGACTGGGACGCACACCGTCGCGCCTTCGGCGAGGGCGCGCTGCGACCGGAGACGGGCGACTCTCGGCTCGACGACACGAAGCGGGTGTTCGAGCTCGCGATCCCCGAGCGCTACGCCACGAGGGCCTTGGCCTTACGCGTCGGCGTCGTGTACGTGCGCGGCTTCGAAGCACGCGGAGGTACGCTCTCGGCCTTCGCGACCATGCCCATCCTGGACGCGACGTTCCCCCTCTCGGGAGGCCCCACGGCTCACTGACCGTGGAGCGGCCTCGAGGTCGCCCCACGCACGTGCAACCTACACCTTTTTGTACACGATACGCGCGGTGACCCGGAGCGGCGAGAAGCTCGAGTCGTAGCGGACACCGGCGTGGTACTCGATGCCGTTCACGGGCTGGTTCTTCGCGGCTTGATCCACGTAGTAGTACCAGTACACGTAGCCCTTGCCGTTCTCCTCGGGGTGCAAGAAGGAGACGGGCACCTGCTCGAGCGTCGCCGAGTACATGCCCGTATCGGTTCCGAACACGGGATCGATCGAGGGGCGCTTGTCGGTCTTCGCCATCGCGTCGTCGGCCCACCGGAGCTCCACGAGCATCTTCGCGTGAGAGTCTTTGTCGGCGTCCTTCACGCCGTGTGCCTCGCGGGTCGAGAGCTCGAACGAGGCCGACGCGCCCTTGCCGACGATGTCCATCGCCTCGACGCTCACGTACCCGTCGCCGAGCTCGTGCGAGCCGCGCGAGCCCTTCACGCCCCACCCGAAGCCCGCGAGCGGGCCCCCGAGATCGCCACGCACCACACCGAGCGTCTCCGAGTACCAGATTTCGGCCGTGAGCCCGAGGCTCGTCGCCCCGAAGAAAATAGGCACTTCGGCCTCGATGCGCACCTGCGTGCACCCTGCGACGACGAGCCCCTGCGGCCCCTCGACCGAGACGCCCCGCGCCACGACCGTATACGTGCCCTTGGCCTCGGCGGACACGACGGGCTTTCCGGCGAGCGCGACGTCGCCCCGTGCGGTCGCGGCTTGAGGCACACCGACGGGCGCGCCCAAGTCGACCACGACCGGCGCGGCGAGGGTGATCGTCGCTGGGCTCGCGACCTTGAGCGCCGCCGCATTTTCGGACGAGAACTCGGCGCCACCGAGCTCGAACACACCCTTTCCCTTCGGGTTCACCCAGAGCTCCGCGCCCGACGCGGCCCCCGACCTCGTGCTGCGGTAGCGATGGAACGTGCCGGCCGGGGTCGACTTCTCGCCGACGTACGCCACCTGATATCGGCCCGTCTTTCCGTCGGGCAGCGTGCGGCCGTACGTGCCCTTGATCGTGGTCGGGCTGAGCTTCGGGTACGCGGCCTTGGCCTCGCGCGAGGCCATCTCTTCCGTCTCGGGAGCGAGGGCGTCGTCGGAGGAGCATGCCGCAGCGAGACCGGCACCGAGCGCCACCGACACGAGCTCGCGACGCGAGAGATCGTGGTGGGCACGAGGGCCGAACGAGCTGTCGAGGGGGAGGGCAGGAGTCACTTGGTGCGCCATGCCGAGAGGAAGTGCAGCGCCTATGCCGATCCGAAAAAGACGCTGTCACGTGGGCTCGGCCACGCCACCTCACGCAAGTCGTGCGCAGATGCGCCCTTCTTTCGCCGTGCGGCCCTTCGTCCGAGCCTTGGCTCACCGAGAGCGACACGCTGCGGGCCCTTGCGCGACGAGGTCCGCCAATGTAGGTGCACGTGCGACTCAACCCTCCGAGGCCCCATGCGCACTGCCCCGTCTCCGTTCGCTGCCTTCGTGTCCCTCGTGATCGCCTCGGGAGGCGCCCTCATCGGCTGCGCGTCCGCGCTCGACGGCACCACGGGCGCCCCCGACGAGGCCGTGGTCGACGAGAGCGAGGACGCCATCTCGGCCGCGGCGTGCCTCTTCGGGCGGACGCGCCAGTCCCTCGAGGCGTCGCGCGCGCTGACCCTCGGGCCCGTCACGCGCATCACGGCGGCCTCGGCGCTCGACGAGTACCGGAAGGTCGAGATCGCGGCGGGCATCGACGGCCTCACCACGCCGGCCGCGGTGCTCGGGTTCGTACAAGACGGAGAGCTCTTCGTTCGCGACGTCACCGAGAAGGCCTCGGGTCGCGTCTTCTCGTACTACCGCTACTCGGCGGGCGACAACCCGCACGGCTTCGTCATGGCCAAAGGGACGGGCGCGCGCGTCGCCCGCATCGGCGACGACTCCGTCTACGAGTGCAAGGTGAGCGCACGCGCCAAGGCCCAGGTGTGCCTCTTCGGGCAGACCCGCTACGAGCTCGACGAAAAGGCGGGCCTCTCGTTCGGCAAGGAGACCACCATCCGCCCCACGACGTCGCTCTCGGCCATTCGCAAGCAGCAGCTCGTGCTCGGCATCGGCGGCGTCACGAACGCGAAGGACGCGGTCCTCGCCACCGACGACGACCTCGTGAAGGTGCGCACGATCACGGACAAAAAGACGGGCAAGGCCTACACGAGCTACCGCGCCCACCGCGGCGACAACCCCGTCGGCTTCGTGTTCGCGCAAGGCTCGCTCGACCTCGTCGTGATCGACTCCGACGAGAGCCTCTACCAGTGCCTCGTCGAGGGTCCGTGCGTCCCCTCCGAGACGGCGAAGGCCCATTTCGTGGGCCGCCTCGCTCCCGACAGCGTGTATTACGCAGCTTCCTCCGAAGCCGACGGCGAGGCCTACCGCGACCCCCAGGGGCGCACCGTGGTTTGGCTCGCCAAGACCTCCGAGACGGCGACGAAGGTGTCCTACACCGGCGGCGTGAACGACCTATGGGCGCAGCGTTTCGACGTCTCCAAGACGACCTGCGGGGTCACGGTCACGGCCGAGCACTGACGGCGGGGCTCACGCCTGCGCAGACCGACGCGGCGAAACGGCACGCTCGAGGGCGCGCCGTGCAGCTCGTTCGGATGGGCGTGGTAGATCGACGGGGTCGCCGCGGGTCCACGCCGCGCGCCGTCAGGTCACGATCCGTGTCGACACGTACGCACAGAGGCTCACGACGAAGGCGAGCGCACGCACGGGCTGCCTCGCGCGGATCGCGAGCACGGCGCCGAGGGGAGGCACGAGCGCCGCAGCGAGCGCGAGCTTCACGCCTCTCGTGCGAGCCTGCCCGTAGACGATCGCGACCCACGACGTCACCGCGAGCGCGAGCGACACGCACTGGAGAGCCATCCAGAGCACGTCGCGGGTCAACGTACCCCCGCGTCGTTTCGCTCGCGAAGGGGGCCGGCCCCTCCGTCGCGGTTGTCTCGGAGGTCACGCCCGACGTTCTCTTCCTCCCCCGTAGCGCCGACCACGAGGGCCCTCGAGGCCTCGGCCTCGGCGAGCGTGCGCGGCGGATCCACGGTCTTTCCGTGAACGTCGACCCACTTGCCGGGGGCCATGAAGAGCCGACCATCTTCGGCGCGGACCACGGACCACGGCGCGAACGCGAGGCCCGGCACACGCTCCGCCCATCGCCCTCGGCGCCAGCGAAATCGCGACCCGCGAAGCACCCACTCGCCGTCGAGCCACACGGCCTCGACTCCACGAGGGCGCGGCGGAATCTCTTCGACACGCGCAGGTGGCGGCGGCGCGTCGATCGCGACGAGGTCGGCCGTCACGTGCGCGGCCAGCGGGGGGCCTGGCAAGCTCGGGGTACCGCATGAGGCGGCGAGCACGACCACCATCGTGCAGAGCGCGTGCCTTCCCCCGAGAGCTCGGCGCGGCGCGCTCACGGAAGACCTCGATCCACGGGCTCGCCTCGGTCCTGGCCATCGCTTCGGCCCTGGCGAGCGCCGGGTGCCAGACGATCCCCGAAGGGCGCTCGGCCGTGTACGGCGTCGAGGTCCGCGACGTGAGCGGGCGCCCTGGCGGCCCCGACACGAACGAGCTCGCCGAGAAAATCGCCACGGTGCCGAGCGAGAAGTTCCTCGGGCTCTTTCGCGGGGTCGTTTACGAATACACGCTCTTCGAGCCCTCGGTGCTCCAGAAGGACCTCGCGCGGATCGAGGCCGCATGCCGCGCGCGGGGCTACTACGAAGCGCACGCCCGCGCCGGTCGCATCCACGCGACGGCGCGCGATCACGTCCGAGTCGAGATCTTGGTCGAACCGGGCCCGCTCACCACGGTAGGCGCGCTCGGGATCTCCGGCCTCGACGGGCTCGACGGGCTCGACCCCGGCCTCGGCGACGAGGCTCGGCGTGCCGCGCTCGAGAAGCTCGGGGTGTCGGCGCCGTTCGACGAAGACGCCTACGACGGCGCAAAACGAGGGCTTACGCGCGCGCTCACCGACCGCGGCCACGCGTTCGCCACGGTCACGGCACAAGCGAACGTGGACCTCGTGAGCCATCGCGCCTCCGTTCACTACCACGTCGAGCCCGGACCGCCCGCACGGCTCGGCGAGATCACGATCGAGGGGCTCGGCGCCCTGCCGGAAGACAAAGTGCGCGCCGCCCTGTCGCTCCGCGAGGACGACCCGTACTCCACCCAGGCACAGGACGACGCCCGGCAAGCGCTGCTCGACCTCGGCGTGTTTTCGTCGGTCGAGATCGAGCCTTCTCTCGAGGGTGGCCCGCGCCCCGACGGCAAGGTGCCCGTGCGCGTCAGGGTGACACCGGCCAAGCTCCGCACGCTCCGGCTCGGCGGCGGGCTCGAGTTCGACGTGCTGAAGACCGCGGTGAACGGCCTCGCCGGGTGGGAGCACCGGAACTTCTTCGGCGGGCTCCGGGTCTTTCGTGTCGACGTCGGCGCGGGGGTCGTCCTCTACCCGCTCCGCGTGAACAACTTCGTCGCGCCCGAGAAGCCGCTCCCGGAGGCCAAGCTCCAGCTCGATCTCCGGCAACCCGCGATCTTCGGTGGCCGCACCGGCGGCTTCCTTCGCCCGGGTGGGAGCGTCGCTCCCGTACTGCTCGACCCGAATCCCCGCGAGAACGCGACCGTACAAGGGTACGGCGAGCTCCGGAACGCGATCGGGCTCGAGCGAACCTACAAACGCCTCTTCGGAACCTTGGCCCACAACCTTCAGGTCGCCTACCCATTCACCTACATCGGTACGAGATCGGACACACTTCGAACCGTCGTGGTGTCGTATCCCGAGGCGGTCGTGCAAGTCGACCTGCGAAACGATCGGGTGAAGCCTCACTCGGGAGCCTTCTTCGCGACGGCGATGCAGGTGGCCGGCTTCGGCGGAGACGCGCGGGACGTGAAGGTGGTGCCCGAGGCACGCGGGTACGTCCCCCTCGGGAAACGCACGACCCTCGCCGCGAAGGTCGCCGTCGGGGTGCTGCTGCCGTTCAACTACGGCAGCGCCGTCTACGGAGACCCGAGCTCGCTCAGCCTCGAAGAGCGCACGTTCGACTACCAGCTCATGTACTTCCGTGGGTTCTTCTCCGGAGGACCGACGTCGAACCGTGGTTATCCGCTGCGCGCGATAAGCCCCTACGCCGACGTCACCGATCTCACGCCCGAGCAGAAGGCGCAGCGGCTCACCACGGTGTGCGAGGGCGACTGCCGCACCCCCACCGGGGGGTTCACGCTCTGGGAGGCCTCCGTCGAGCTCCGGGTCGACGTCGTCGGGCAGCTCTCGGCCGCCACCTTCTGCGACGCGAGCGACGTCTCGGGGAAGCGCTTCCACTTCCGCCTCACGCACCTCCACCTGTCGTGCGGCCTCGGCGCCAGGTACGGGACGCCGGTCGGTCCACTGCGCTTCGACGTCGGCTACCGCATCCCGGGCGCACAGGTCCTGGGTGGCCCGGATCCGAGCGAGCGTGCGCCCGCGACGTTCCTCGGGGCGCCGATCGCCATTTCCCTCGGCATCGGAGAGGCGTTCTGATGAACCGAACGGCACCCCGCGCACGACGCCTCCTCGCGGCCCTCGGGAAAGGGGCGGCGCTTTTGCTCGTCTTCGTGGTCGCGCTCGTCGTCGCCGTGCTCGCGCACGTCGACACCCCACGCGGACGGAGGCTCGTCGCGGGCGGAGTGACCGCCGCGCTCGACGGGCAATTTCGTGGGCGAATCGTGCTCGACCGCGTCGGGCGGATCGGCCTCGATGGCGTGAGCGGAATCGACGCGCGGCTCGTCTCCGACACGGGAGACGTGCTGATCTCGGCCCAAGGGCTCGCGGCGCGCGCCGACGTGCTGACGCTCGCGCGCCGGGCCGTAGGCTTCGTGGCGGGGACGCAGCCGACGCTCGTCGTCGCGCTGGACGAGGTGAGCGCCGACCACCTGGCCGTGGACGTCGGACGTGACTCCTCCTCGGTGCCGAAGCTCCTTCGTGCGCTCGAGAGCCCGAAGCCTCCCGTCCCGAGCTCAAGCCCCGGCCCGGAGCTCCGCCTCGGCCACGTTCACGTGCATCACGCATGGATATTCGGGAGCCCCCGCGACGGAGTCGCCGTCGACGTCGAGGTCGCTCCGCTCGACGGGCGCCTCGAGCTCTCGGGCGGCGCGCTCGCCGTGGACGTCGACGGGCTCTCCGCCGAGGCCCGCGGCGCGATCCCTGGGCAGCGCGCGACCCTCCGAGCGACGGGGCGGGTGCTCTCGGGCGGGGCGCGACCGATCCCCGACGCCCGCGTCGTGCTGGGCCTGACCGTGTCGGACACGAGCCTCTTCGCGGACGCGGCAATGCTCGACGGGAAAGCCCGCGTGCGCGCTCGCCTCCCGGAGACCACGTGCGGAGTGCTCGGGGCGCTCGTTCCGGCGTTCAGGCCACGAGGAAACGTCGCCGCCGCGCTCGAGGCCGAAGGTGACGCCTCGCACGTGCGCACACACGTAGTCCTCGACGTCGACCACGCGACGCTCACGGCGACCGCGCGAGCCACGCCACGGGAGCCACGTGAGGTAGAGCTCGGTGCTTCGCTGCGCGGCGCCGAGCTCGCGACCTTCTCGCCGAGCGCGCCCGATTCGCGCCTCGGGGCCGATCTCACGGCGAAGCTGAGGTTCCCCGCTGCGGGCGCGACGACCGGAGAGGCCCGGCTCGAGCTCGTCGACGCCCCGCACATCGGCGGGATCACGCTCCCCAGGACCACGCTCGACGCCACCCTCGACGCGACGGGCGACGCGCGAGCCGAGCTCGCAGCGGCCGACGATGGCATCGCGCTCTCGGCCCATGCACGACTCCCGAGGGCCCTCACGGACGGGACGAAGGGGCGCCTTTCGCTCGACGCCAAGGGCAACGTCGACCTCGCCCGAGCGTCACGCCTCGGGAAGCCGGGGCGCGGTACGCTCGGGCTCGATGCGCGGGGCTCGCTCGACCTCGGGACGCTCACCGTCGACGCCACGGTCGACGCGACCGTCGCGAGGCTCGCGTGGAACGCCACACGGGCGCGCACGGCTCACCTCTCGGCCCACGTCGAGGGAAGCGCGACGGCGCCACGCATCGCCGCAGCGCTCCACGCGTCCGACCTCGACGCGGGCCCGGCCCATATCCACGGGCTCGACGCGACGACGACGGCCACGACGGACGGCGGCCTCACGCTCGACAACACGCATGTCCGAGTCGCCGCGAACGGCACCGAGCTCCACGCCGCTGCGCCGACCATCACGCTCGGCACCCACATCTCCGCACCTCACATCACCATCACTGGGCTCGGTGCGCCCGTCGAAGCGAGCCTCTCCCGTGACCACGGCGTCGTGCGTGTCACGGCGCGCACCGACGGTGTCGAGCTCGGGAACCTCGCCTCTCTCCTTCACGTGCAAGGCCTCTCGGGCCGCCTCGTGCTCTCGGCCGACGCTACGGTCGGCTCCGCGGACGCCGAGGGTGTCGTCCACGCTCGGCTCACGGGCGGCGCATTCCCGGGCATCGCGCGAGCCGACGTCTCGCTCGACGCAGGCCTCGTCGATCACGTCGCGACGGCGAAGCTCGACGCCTCGCTCGGCGACACGCTCGCAGCGAAGGCCGAGGTCACCCAGGTTCGACTCGCGGGCCCTGCGTTGCTCGCCGCTTCGTGGGCCTCCGCGACGGGCTCCGGCACCATCGACGCGAGAGCGGACCTCGACGGGCTCACGCGCCTCTTGGCCCCGACGGGTCTGCCCATGGCACCCGTCGCAGGGCGCGCCCACCTCCGAGGCAGCTTCTCGGGGGACGCGGCCTCTCGTGCCCCCTCGCTCTCGGTAGCGATCGACACCGCGGGGCTCGAGCTCCTCGTGGCGCGCCCCGGGGGTGACCCGCTCCGCGTCGCCGGTGTCGACGGCGAGGCCACGCTGACGATCGACGGCGCGACAGGCTTCTCCGCCGCGTTCGCGCGCGCCTACGACCGCCGCGGCGAGCTCGTCGCGGTCGACACGAAGGGCACGGTGCCGCTCGATGCGCTCCTCGCGCGCGACTTCGCTTCGGCCCGCGCAGCGTTCTTCACGACCCCGCTCGCGGCCCGCGTGACGGTGAACGAGCGCGAGCTCGCGTCGTGGCCTCGGGAGCTTCAGCCCATCCCCCGGGGGACGACAGGGAGCGCCAGCGCCGTGCTCGTGCTCGAAGGCACTCCGAGCTCCCCGCGCCTCACTGTGGACGTGATCGGCAAGCGCCTCGGGCTCGCCGGCGCTCGCGCCTCGAACGACCTCGCCGCTCGCGCCACCTACGACGGAGCGACCGCTCGCGCCTCTGCCACCCTCGTCGGCTCGAACCGCGGCCGCGCCGAAGCGGAGCTCGACGCGAACGTCCCCGTCGCCCCGCTCCTCGCGGGGCAGCCGTTCGAACGAATCCCCTGGTCGGCTGGGGGGCGGCTCACGTTCGAGTCGTTCGCGCTCGAGGCGCTCCCACCCGTCGGCGACGACCGCGTGCGCGGCTCGGTCGACGGCAGCGTCACGCTCTCGAAGCTCCACGACGACGCCGCGCTCGATCTCGACCTTCGCCTCACGGACGCGGGTCTCGCCGACGCGCGGGCTCCGAAGGCAGCGGTCCGAGTGCATTCGAAGGGCGGGCGCGTCGAGGGAGCGCTCCGCGTCGAGCAGAGCGACGGCCACCTCGAGGGGAACCTCGTGCTCGGCGTCGATTGGGGCGCGCGCCTCGTCCCGCTCCTCGACACACGGCGTTCGCTCGACGCGCGCCTCGTCGCAAAGTCCTTCCGACTGCTCCCGCTCCGCCCCTTCGTCGCGAGCGCCCTCGCCGACCTCGATGGTCGACTCGACGCCGACGCCCGTGTAGTCGCCGACCCTACAGGTACCGACGTGCGCATGTTCGGTGGAGCCGAGCTCCGCGACGTCGGTTTCGTGGCGACGGCGCTCGGCCAAGAGCTCCGCGACGTAGGCGCCAAAGTGACGTTCTTGCCGGGCGGCGTAGTCGAGGTCACGGGGATCACCGCGAGCGACGGCGCTGGACGGATCGACGGGGCCGCACGTGCGCGCTTCGACGGGCTCGATCTCTCGGGCGCGAACGCGCGCTTCGAGATCGCCAAGGCCCGCCCCTTCGACGTCATGCTCGGAGGGCAGACGCTCGGAAATGTGTACGGCCGCGCCGACGTCACCGTGAGGCGGTCGGCCCAAGCCACTCGGGTGTCGGTCGACCTCCCGAGCCTGCACGTGCGCCTCTCCGATCTCGCGGGAAAGGCCGTGCAAGAGCTCCCGCAACGCGCCGATATCAAGGTCGGTGTCCTGAAGGGAGGCGTGCTCGTCGACGCACGCCCCCCGAGAGCGCGTCGCGGAGCGGACGACGAACGCCGCGCGGGTGGAGCGACCCTCGACGTCGCCGTGAAGCTCGGGAGCGACGTCGACGTTCGGCGCGGCGCGATGGTCACGGTGCAGCTCACGGGGGAACCACGGGTGCACGTCGAGGAGGGCACCACGGCGATCGCGGGCTCCGTTCAGCTCGTCTCGGGCGCGCTCGATCTCCAAGGGAAGAAGTTCTCGATCGAGCGAGGTACGGTCACGTTCGACCCACAGGACCCAGCGAACCCGACGGTGCTCGCCACGGCGTCGTGGACCGCGAAGGACCGCACGCGTGTCATCGCCGACTTCGTGGGCCCGGTGAAGACCGGCAAGGTGACGCTCCGCTCGGAGCCGGCGCGCCCCCAGAGCGAGCTCCTGCAGCTCATCGTGTTCGGGACCGCCGACGGATTCAACGCGACGCCGAGCAGCGGGCAGAAACCCGACGCGACGACGCGCGCCGCAGCGGCGTTCGGAGGCAACGTCCTCGCCCAGGGCCTCGACTCCGCGCTCGACGGGCTCACGGGGCTCACGACGCAGACGCGCATCGACATGACGAACGCGAACAACCCCCGACCGGAGTTCGAGGTCCAGGTCGCGCGCGATATCTGGCTGAAATTCGCCTACGTGCTCGGCACACCACCGATCCACGAGCCCGACAAGAGCCTCGGCAGCGTGGTGGTCCGATTCGCCCCGAACTGGACCCTCTCCACGACCGTCGGAGACCGTGGCAAAGCCACCATGGATACGGTGTGGCAGTACCGCTACTGAGCTAGAACGCTCCGAGCCACGCGGCGCGCGAGGCGGTAGCGTCGAGGGAGACGCGTTCCCCCGAAGGGCGCACCCCGAGCTCTTCGAGGTGGGACTCGTACGGGAAGGCCTCGGGGGATACGCCGTACCGCGCGAGCATCGGCACGAGCACGGACGCACCGACCTCGCGATCCCCTTCGGCGAACGCAGCCTCGAGCGACGCGGGCGATCCGTTCACGAACCCCGCGCGGACCATCGCCCCGAGGGCCGAGAGGAGCGTCTTTTTGCCGTTCGTCGCCGCACGTATCGCGTAGTCGGCCTCGAAGAAGAAGAGCGCTCCGCCCCAGTACACGCGCCCCCACGTGCGCGTGCGATCGAGGCCCCGATCTCCCGCCGCAGGCTGACCGTTCGGGAACCCGCGGACGAGGCCCGCCCAGGCTTCTTCTCGCGAGACGAGCCCCGCGCGCGCCCGCACGAGCGGCTCGACGTACGTCGCGAGGCCCTCTTCGGCCCAGTCCCGAGCCTCGGGTTGCGACGGGAGGACGAAGTGCAAAAGCTCGTGGGTGAGAACCCAGTCGCGCGCGAGACGATCTTCGCTCGTGTCTTCGCCCACGACCGCCAAGATGGACGACCCGCCCATCGAGAAGCCCACGTGCACGTCGTCTCCCGGGACCACGATCACGATGACGGCCGCGTGAGGTGCAGGGAAGACCCCGAGGCCCTCCCGCACCGCGCGCGCGCTCGCCATGACCCACCGAGAGATGGCTAGGTCGCCCGGGCGACGACGACCACGTGGGAGCGCCACCTCGAGGAGGCTCCCTCCACCTTCTCGGAGCTCGAGCACGTCGAACGGACCGAACGACGAATAGGGGCCACGACGAACGCCACGCACCGTGGTGCGACGCAGACCGTCGGACGAAGCGCCGAGGCCCGACACGAAGCGCGTGCCGGCGCGTGTCCTCACGTCGAGGACGACGGGCTCACCGTCCGGTGCGTCGACCGGCAAGAGCGCCCACGTGGAGGGAGGCGCGACGACGATGGGCCCGAACGAGCGCGCCGTGTCGATCGACGCCTTGGCGCGCGCCGCAGCGCCGAGGGCGACGACATAGTCGATGCGGCAACCACGCGCGCAGTCGACGTGCACGGTGCCATCGTCGCCTCGCTCGGCGTTCGAGAGTGGGGCGCCCGAGCTCGAGGCGCGAGCACCGGTCACGAAGCTCTCGCAGCCCGATTCGACCGCGAACACGCCGCGCGTTCCTGCCGGGTAGCTTGCCTCGACGTGGGCCTCGGCGCGGACCTCGTCGTACGAGACCCGAAGCGCGATGGCCGCGGGGGCAGCGGGCCGCGGCGGATCGTCGGGCTTCGCACCGGAGTGACAAGCGGCGGCGCCGAGCCACGAGCCCACGAGCACGACGCGCCGAAATGCAGCGAGGGGAGCCACCCGGACAACTTCCGGTGCGTGGCTCCCCTCGTCAACCCGAGCGAAACGGCTCAGGTCGCGTATTTCTCGATCATCTTGCCGAGCCGCGGGGCAGCCGCCTCGACGTTCTTCTTGGCCGAGCCGCGGAGCTTCTCGTAGGCGCCTTTGGCGATCGGGTTCTTCGCGCGCTGGGCCTTCGCGTCCGTGATGCCGAGGAGCGCGTCGGCGACGCGGCTCGCGTTGGCCGCGAAGAAGTCGGAGACGGGTTTGTTCTGCTCTTTCGCGTCCTGGTAGATCGGGTCGAGCACGCGCGCGAACTCCGGGAGCATGTCCTCGACGGCCCCCTCGACGAAGCCGGGCTTGATGCCCTTCACCGCGCTGAAGCCCGCCTTGATCGCCAAGCCCGAGATGCCGCCCTTGTCTTTCACTTCTGCGTCGATGAGCTCGCAGCAGTCTTTGATCACTTGGCTCTTCTTCGAATCGTCCGTGAGTACTTCCTGGAGCGTCGGCATCGTGCACCTTCTGGCGGCAGGCGAGCGGCCCGAGGGGCGGGCCGCGAAAGGGCGCGAGCGTTCGCGCCACTCTCGCCCCCTACCACAGATCGCGCGTCAGCGCCCGAACTCATCTTTAGACGAGAAAATCAACGTGATTTCGAGCACATCGCCGACCAGCTTGACGCGCCGCACCAACGGACGCAAGGTGACTGAACCGTCATTCACCGCCTTCGGTCGGTGGGCAAGGCGGACCCACAAGGGAGAGCGCTCTCATGTCGAAGAAGCACAATCGGTCGAATGGGTCGGGAGGCCGCGCGAGCGCCAGCGTTTCGGTCGCGGCGGCGGCGCCGAAGGCCGCGCAGGCGTCGAGCGGGTCCGACGGACCGAAGCGCGCGGAGGAGCCCAAGGGCGGCTCGAGCCGCGCGCCTGCCATCGGTACGCCGCGCCGTGAGCGCCTGGCCATCGTGGCCGGGCTCCGGACGCCGTTCGCCAAGCAGGCCTCGGCCTACCGCGATCTCTCGGCCCAAGACCTCGCTCGCATCGTCGTGCGCGAGCTCGTCCAAAGGAGCGAGATCGACCCGAAGATCATCGATCTCTGCGTGTACGGGCAGGTCGTCCCGAGCGTCTCGGCCCCCAACATCGCGCGCGAGGTGGTGCTCGGCACCGGGCTCCCGAAGAACATCGAGGCGTTCAGCGTGAGCCGCGCGTGCGCGACGAGCTTCCAGGCGCTCACGAGCGCGGCCGAGTCGATCCTCGCCGGGCAGTCGACCGCGGCGATCTGCGGCGGCGCCGACTCGTCGACCGACGTCCCCATCACCGTGTCGCGCAGGCTCGCGAGCGCGCTGGTCGACGCGAGCAAGGCCAAGACCCTGGCCGACAAACTTCGCATCTTCTCGAAGCTCTCGCCGAGGGACCTCGTGCCCGTCCCGCCGGCGATCAAGGAGCCTACGACCGGCCTCACGATGGGCGAGAGCGCCGAGAAGATGGCGCGAGAGGCCGGCATCACGCGCGCCGCCCAAGACGCCTTCGCGCACAGGAGCCACTCGCGGGCCTCGGCCGCGTGGAAGGCCGGGCTCTTCGCCGACGAGGTCATGCACGTCGTGCCCGGCCCATCGTTCGACAAGCCGATCGCCGAGGATAACCTCGTGCGCCACGACAGCGAGCTCTCGTCGTACGAGAAGCTCCGCCCCGCCTTCGACAAGAAGTACGGCACCGTGACGGCCGGAAACTCGTCTGCCCTGACGGACGGCGCCAGCGCGCTCGTCGTGATGAGCGAGTCGAAGGCCAAGGCGCTCGGGTACACCCCGCTCGGGTACCTGCGCTCGTGGGCGTACGCGGCGCTCGATCCGGCCGGCTGGATGCTCATGGGACCGAGCTACGCCTCGCCGCTCGCGCTCGACCGCGCCGGCCTCACCCTGAAGGACATGGACCTCGTCGACATGCACGAGGCCTTCGCGGCCCAAATCCTGTGCAATGTGCAGGCGTTCGGCTCGCGACGGTTCGCCGAGGAGAAGCTCGGTCGCAGCGAGGCGATCGGCGAGATCGACGACACGCGGTTCAACGTGCACGGCGGCTCGCTCGCGCTGGGCCACCCGTTCGCCGCCACGGGCGCGCGCATGGTGACCACGGTGCTCCGCGAGCTCAAGAGGCGCGGCGGGAAGTTCGGTTTGGCCACGGCCTGCGCGGCGGGCGGCCTGGGCGCGGCGGTGGTGCTGGAGGTGGGCGAATGAGCACGGACGAGACCAAGAAGACCATCGTGACGTTCGAGCTCCGCGACGACAAGGTCGCCGTGGTGACGATCGACGACCCGAACGAGACGCTCAACACCATCGGGCCCGCGTTCGGGCAAGAGCTCACCGAGACGCTCTCGGCCCTCGGCCGCGACGCGAACGTCCGCGCCATCGTGCTGCGGAGCGGAAAGAAGGGCTCCTTCGTCGTCGGCGCGAACATCGACTTTCTCTCGAGCATCCGCGTCGCCAAGGACGCCGAAGACCTCGCGGGCGAGCTCGCGAAGCGCCTCGGCGAGCTGCGCGCGGGCAAGCCCATCGTGGCGGCCGTGCACGGAGCGGCGCTCGGCGGAGGCTTCGAGCTCGCCCTCGCCGCGCACGCGATCGTCGCGAGCGACGACAAAAAGACCGTGCTCGGCTTGCCCGAGGTGAAGCTCGGGCTCCTCCCCGCGGCGAACGGCATGCTCCGCGTGGCCGAGCGCGCCGGCATCGCGACGGCGCTCGATCTCGCCCTCACCGGGAAGAACCTGCGCCCCGCCAAGGCCAAGAAGCAGGGGCTCGTCGACGAGGTGTGCCCCGAGGCCGTCCTCGTCGAGGTGGCCGCGAAGCTGGCCCTCACGCTCGCGTCGGGCGCGCCTTCGAAGGCGAAGAAGTCGGTCAAGCTCGACGCCGAGGCCGTCACGAAGCTCCTCCTCGAGAAGAACCCGATCGGGCAGAGGGTGCTCTTCTCGAAGGCGCGCGAGGCCACCCGCAAGAAGACGCGCGGGCACTACCCGGCCACGGAGCGCATCCTCGACGTGATGGAAACCTTCGGAAAGAAAGGATTTTCCGAGGCAGCCAAGCTCGAGGCGAAGGCCTTCGGGGAGCTCGTGGTGAGCGAGACGTCACGGCAGCTCAGGTCCATCTTCTTCGCGACGACGGCGCTCAAGAAGGACTCGGGCGTCGACGACCCGAACGTCGCCCCGCGGGAGGTGCACAAGATCGGCATGCTCGGCGCGGGCCTCATGGGCGGCGGGATCGCGTACGTGACGAGCCAGGCCGGCATCCAGGTGCGCCTGAAGGACCGCGACGACGCGGGCGTCGGGCGAGGGCTCAAGTACGTACGCGAGATCGTGGACGAGCGCGTGAAGCGCCGGAGCATGACCCGCGAGGAGCGCGATCAACAGCTCGCGCTCGTCTCGGGCACGACGGACTACTCGGGCATGAAGAGCGCCGAGGTCGTCGTCGAGGCCGTCTTCGAGGACATCGCCCTCAAACACGCGGTCTTGCGCGAGGTCGAGGCGCACACGTCGCCGTCGACGATCTTCGCCTCGAACACGTCGTCGCTCCCGATCTCGCGCATCGCCGAGGTGGCCGCGAGGCCCGAGAACGTGGTCGGGATGCACTACTTCAGCCCGGTGCACAAGATGCCCCTGCTCGAGGTCGTGCGCGGCAAAGCCACGAGCGACGTGGCGGTGGCCACGGCCGTCGCGCTCGGAAAATCCCAGGGGAAGACCGTCATCGTCGTGAACGATGGCGTCGGCTTCTACACGACGCGCATCCTCGCCCCGTACCTGAACGAGGCGGCGTACCTCGTCGCCGACGGTGTCGCGATCGACGCGATCGACAAGGCCCTGCTCGACTGGGGGTTCCCGGTCGGCGCGATCAAGCTCATCGACGAGGTCGGCATCGACGTGGGCGCGCACGTGGGCACGATCACCCAGCAGGCGTTCGGGGAGCGCATGCGCCCTCCCGCGGGCCTCGAGAAGCTCGTCAAGGACGGGCGCGCGGGCCGCAAGAACAAGAAGGGCTTCTACCTCTACGAAGGCGACAAAAAGCAGGCCGGAAAGAAGGTCGATCCTTCGGTGTACACGCTCCTCGGCGTGACCCCTGGCACGAAGCTCGCGGCCGAAGAGATCCAGATGCGCTGCGCCCTCGCCTTCGTCAACGAGGCGGTGCGCTGCCTCGAAGAGGGCATCCTGCGGAGCGCACGCGACGGCGACATCGGCGCCATCTTCGGCCTCGGGTTCCCTCCGTTCCGCGGCGGACCATTCCGCTACGTCGACACCGTGGGCGCGAAGGAGATCGTGAAGCGCCTGCGCGGCTACGAGGCGCGGTTCGGCGTGCGGTTCACGCCCGCGAAGCTCCTCGTCGACATGGCCGACACGGGCAAGACGTTCCACTGACGAGGCCGCCGCACCGCTCACCCTGCGGACCGGAGCGGCAAGTGCGCCAGGAGCGTGTCCAAGCGTGCGGGGAGCCGATACCCTGACGGTATGGGCTCTCCGCAGGCGACCCGCCTCCTACGCCTCCTCGCGCGTTCGAGCGCGCTGCTCCTCGTGGCGTGCTCGGGCGCCTTCACGGGCGCGGCGACCGACGGCGGCACCGACGACTCGGTGGTGTCGAGCACGCCCACGAGCGACGAGCCCACGCCGAGCACGCCGAGCCCCAGCGGCTCGAGCACCGGCTCCGCGCCACCGGACGCTAGCACGCAAGACGCGTCGTCCTCGGACAGCTCTACCGACGGGCCATGCGTCGAGCCCGAGCCCAACGGAGCGCCCACGGCGCCCGCACGGCTGCCGCCGAACTTCACCTGCGGCCGCATCGATCAGATCACGGACGTCGACCACTACACGTACACGACCAAGTCGGGCGAGACCACGGTCCGCTTCACCGCGTCGCCCGCCGCGTTCGCGCCCGGTCTCCGCGTCATCGTGCGGCGCGCCGGCACGACGCTCGTGTTCGGCGCCGGAGACACGCTGAGCGGCCTCACCGCTGGCTCGAACCTCACGTTCGAGGTCTCCGCGATGGAGGTCGCGCCCATTTCGTACGGGATCGTGTTCGGGCCTTGATCGGGCACGGGCCGCTCCACGGCGCGCACAGCCAGACGTAAGACCATGGAATCATTATGTTTTGCTGCACACTGGATTCCTTAGGCGTGCGCGTCGCGCGAGCGCAGGGCGAGGCCCGTCGCGACCGAGACCATCTCGCCCCCGGTGCGCACGCGCTCGGCCCCGAAGCGCTCGTCGAAGATCCTCCGCACCGCCGGCACGAACGACGAGCCGCCCGTGAGGAACACCCGATCGATGTCCGACGGAGCGAGCCCCGCGGTGGCGAGCACGCGATCGACGCACGCCGACATGGCGGAGACCTCCTCGGAGATCCAGCCCTCGAAGCCCTCGCGTGACACGTCGGCCTCGATGAGGAGCGGTGCGTCCTCGAAGACGAACCGCGCCGTGCCCGAGCCCGAGAGCGCGACCTTCGCCCGCTCGACCGCGCGGTACAGGTGGTAGCCGAGGTCGTTCTCGAGGATGTGCACGAGCCCACGAATGCGCGCGGGCTCCGCGGCGCCGTGCGCGATCTCGTCGAAGAGCTCCATGTTCTTCGGTGTGCGCAAGAACGACAGGTGGTGCCAGCGGCGGAGCTTCGCGTAGATCCAGACGGGCACCGGGAGCTCTTTGCCGAACATGGCCTTGTACGTCGACCCGAGGCCAAGCACCGGCGACACCACGTGGTGGAGGATCTTCGCGTCGAGCGCGTCGCCTGCGAGGGCCACGCCGTCGTTCGCCAAGATGCGCCTCGACGAGCCTCGGCTCGAAGGCCCGACCTCGACGATCGAGAAATCGCTCGTTCCGCCGCCGAAATCCGCCACGAGCACCCGCTCGTCCCGGTCGAGGGTGCTCTCGTAGTAGTAGGCCGCGGCGACGGGCTCGTACTCGAACACGACCTCCGTGAAGCCGACGTTCGCGAGCGCGGCGCGGAGGCGCTCGAGGGCGAAGCTCTCGTCCTCTTCGGTGTCGGCGTGGGCGAACCGCACGGGCCTCCCGACGACGATGCGCGAGCCTAGCGGCCCGAGAGATGCCTCGGCGGCCTCGCGGAGCTCGCGGAGCAGCAGCGTGAGCAGCTCGACCACCGTGTGAGTCTTGTGAAAGATGCTCGTCGCGAGGAAGCCTCGATCCGCCAGGTACGACTTGAGCGACTGGACGAGCCGCCCTTGCCCGTCGGCTTCGAGGTAGGTCTCGATCGCGCGTGGCCCCGCGACGGGCGCGAGCCGACCACGCGCGTCCCGGCGATCGGCTGCAAAATACAAGATCGACCGGAACGTCTCGGTCGGCCCGCTCGCCGAGGGGAACTTGGCGAGGCGCACGGCCCCGTCGTCTTCGGCGACACCGATGGCGCTGTTCGTGGTTCCGAAGTCGAGGCCGACGCTGCGCATCGGCGACTCGTAGCCGGGATGGTCGCGCGGCGTCTACCCTCGGGCAGGCCACGCCCCCATAACGCAAACATTACCGAATGGTTTCGGCAACCTACAGAGCAGATGCCGACCGGGCACGGGCGAGCTACGCTTTCGGCTGGTGATGCGTCGTCCTCTCTCCTTGGCCCTCTTCGCCATCGGCGCGGTCCTCCCGGCGCTCGCGTGCTCGGGTGCGTTCACGGGGGCGGCCGTCGATGGCGGACCGGGCGAGCCCACGAGCGGAGGGTCGACCGAGAGCGAGCCTCCCGTGGGCTCGGGGTCGGAGGCGGGCCCCATCACGACCTCCACCGAAGACAGCGGCAGCTCCGTCTCGCCACCCGCCGACGCCTCAACCGACGCGAAACCCATCGTCGACGCCGCGACCGATGGCCCGTGTGTCGAGCCAGAGCCGAACGGCTCGGCCGCGATCCCCGCGCGCCTCCCCGTCCCGTTCAACTGCGGCCGTATCGACTCGGGCGGCGACGTCGATCACTTCACCTACACGACCGTCGCGGGCGACACGGCCGTACGCTTCACGGCGTCGCCCATGGACCGCGCCGTGGCGCTCAACGTCACCGTGCGACGAGGAGGCACCACGCTCGTGCTCGGCGCGGGAGACACGGTGAGCGGCCTCCAGGCGGGCACGGTCGTCACGTTCGAGGTGAAGGCCACCGACGACCTCGCGCTCTCGTACGGGATCGTCATCGTGCGCTGAAGGGAGAGCGCACGGGTAGCGGGCGTGGTGCGCCATTTGCGGCGCGTGAGGCAGGACCCGTCCTTTCCGTAGGTGCACGCGATGGCACCGATCTCGCAACGACCTCACCACCATGAAAAAGCTGCGCGCCGCCTCTGCCACCGCGTTCGTCGCGCTCGCCGCCCTCTTTCCGGCCTGCGGTGACACTCCCATCGAGCCTCCTCAGGACGGATCGATCCCTGACACGTCGTCTCCCGACACGTCGTCCCCCGACACGTCGTCTCCCGATACATCCGTCCCCGACACGTCGCTCCCCGACACGTCCGTCCCGGACTCGGGCGACGCGGGCACGGACGCCGACCTGCCCATCCCGGCGCGCACGGGAGCCTGCGGCACGATCGATCCCGCGGCGGCGCAAGACCAGACGTTCTACGACGCGCTCTGGCTAGGAAACACCGCGCGCCGCGGCGACCGGCTGGTCACGGGCGTCGACATGTTCGGGAGGTGGGCGCTCTGGGACGTCGCAACCGGAAACCGGCTGGCCGAAGGCCCGGCCACGACGATCGATCCTGGGCTCGCCGGCCCACCCGCACACCTGGCGGGCTCGCTCCTCTTCACCCTCGAGGGCAGCGCCTACCAGACGCGTGACCTCCGCACGGGCGCGGTCCTCCACACGTTCCCGGCGCCCGCGGCTCCCCACCGCGCGTTCACGGCCGTCGACGGCTCGTACGTGGTGCTCGTGACCGACGCGGCCATCGAGCTCTTCACGCCCACGGGCACGCTCATTCGTCGCGTCCTCGCGGCCGATCTGCTCACCCCCGGCGCGCTCCCCTACACCGACGGAGTCTTCGTCGGGCGCCCGGGCGAGCTCTGGATGGGGTTCGCGGGCCCCCTCGAGAATCGCTTCGAAATCATTCCGAAATCCGGCGCGGCACGCGTGGTCGGCCCGCTCCCCGGTGGCCTCGACGGCTTCAGCGACGACGGGGAGCTCGCCGTCTGGCACGACTTCTCGGGCCCGACGCCGGTCACGTCCGTGCGGGAGATCGACGGAAAGCAGCGCGGCGTCGGGCTGACGGGCACAGTGGTCGGCAACTACTCGGTCGGCACGGACGGCGACACGGTGACGATCGAATCGCTCGCGGGCCCGACGGCCGCACGCGTCGCCACCTACCCGAAGCTCGTGAGTGGCGATCTGCCGATGACGAGCCGGAGCCACTACGTCCAGGTCGCGCAGGGGCTCGTCTCGTTGAGAGGCGTGCAACCTACACTTATCCCGGTCGCCACCTCGCCGCTCGCGAGGCCCACGAGCCTCTCCGTCGACGAGACGACGGGCGGCTGGGCCATGTCCGACGACGAGGGCCGCGTCGCGTTCGGAAACGCGTCGTCCTACACCACGTTCGGCAAGCTCGGTTGCGGGCGCCTCCGAGGCATGGCCGGGGCCGAGAACGGCAAGCTCGTGCTCGCCTTCTCGGATCACGTCGAGGTGCTCGACACGACGGCAGGCGCCTTCATGTCCCGCCGCGAGATCCCCACGACCTCGCGCGTCGTCGTGAACGAGCTCGGCACGGTCGTCGTCACCGAGGAGCCGGCGGCCTACGATCTGGCCACGTGGACGCGCCTCGGCAGTTGGACCCAGGCCCAAGGCCTCCCGGTCGCGATCTCACGCGACGGCTCGCGCGTGGCCGTGTCCACCACGACCACGATCGACGAGCGCAACCCACGCGGGGGCGCCCTCCTGGCGACCCACCCTGCCAACACGTTCGCGCTCACGACGCCGTCGAGGCTCGCGATCTTCAGCCCCGATGGCTCGAAGCTCGCGGTCGTACGCACCATCTCGGGCACGACGACACCTGGCAACCCCATCACCGTCGAGACCACGCTCCACACGGCCACCGAGAGCGCCTCGTTCGCCGCGTTTCCCACGTATTTCCGCACGAACGACGTGCTCGAGGGCCAGAACCTCGTGAGGCCCCCCGGCCCGATGCCGCCCACGGCGTGGGCACGAACCTCCGAGAGCACCACGTGGACGGGCACGGGCGCGGCCGTCCCCGGGCCGACCGTCGTGCTCCCCGGAACGACGACGCAGCGCACCTACCCGACGTACCTCCGCAAGGCCAACGGGTACCTCCTCACGGGTCGAACGGTGACCAAGGTCGACGGCAGCCTCGTGCCGCCGTGGATGGCGCCGAGCAACGTCGAGCGCGGGCTCGGAGACTTCACGGGAAGCAC
Organism: Myxococcales bacterium; assembly: GCA_016712525.1. Taxonomy (NCBI): domain Bacteria; kingdom Pseudomonadati; phylum Myxococcota; class Myxococcia; order Myxococcales; species Myxococcales bacterium. The sequence goes on along the minus strand of JADJQX010000001.1, from coordinate 1,753,330 downwards.
CTTCTTCTGGCTCTCGACCGAGCCGGGAGGGGTGTTCGAGCGCGTGCGACGTCACGCCTTCTGAGTCGGCCGTGAGGGTCTTCAGGGCTCGGGGGCGTGGGCCGCGAGCCGGGCCGCGCGCTGGCGCACGATCCCCGCGAGGTCGGGGTCCTTCGCGATGCGGAGCAAGACCTCCCGCGAGAGCGCCGGCCCACGCGTGTAGGGTACACCGATCTCGGTACCACACGAGCCCGAGAGCACGATCGCCTCTTCGGCGGACAGCGCGCGCCCCGAGCGCGTGAGGCGAAGCACCGGGAGGCCACGCCGAGGGACGAGCGCGCGCGGCCCGGCGTCGGGGAGGGCCGCGTCGCTCTCGCCCCCGTCGGGTGCGCCAGCGTCGGTCTCGGGGCCCACGAACGCACGAAACACCGGGGATCCTCGGAAGATCGTGCGCTGCGTGTCGGAGAGCACGAGGCTCTCGGAGACGAGCGTCGGGAACATGAGGTTGTCCTTGTCGGGGCAGCTTGCGAAGGTCGAGGGCCGTGACCTGTCGATCGTCTCGGAGCACGAGGGGGTGTCCGCGAGCGGATCGGCGTACCCGGCGACGAGCTCCGTCGTGTGGTTGAGACCGACGAAATGTCCCACCTCGTGCAACAAGGCGAGGCCATCGGCGGACGCGAAATTGTCCCCTGTGAGGGCCAGCGCGACGCCGCTCGCGCGTGTGCCGGTGCGCGTCGCGGCGCCCGGAATACCCGACGCGACGCCCCACGTGCCGTTCCCGAACGCGAGCTCGTTCGTGAGCATGACGTGCACCGACTGGTGGCCGTCGGCGACGACGCCCGCGGAGGCAGCGAAGGCCGCGTCGAGCGCGCGCTTGGTCGCGATGCGCCGAAAGCTCGGGTCGACGTCGTGGAAGGTGACGTCGCCGCGTACGATGCCCGTGGTCGCCTCGAGGGCCCGATAGAAGGCGTCGAGGCGCGCCTCGATCGACGCGTCGCGCTCGGCGCGGGCCGCGTCGACCACGTGGGGGGAGCCAGGATCTTCGACGACGAGGCCGCGCGGCAGATAGACGTGCATGTCGAGCGCGCCCCCGTGAAATTCCCCGTCTCCGGAGATTTGCACCCGCGCCGAGACCGAGAGCGTCCCCTTGCCAGCCACTGTGATCGACCACGCGCCCTTCTCGAGCGGGACGGTCGACGCGAGGCGGTTCTGCGGCACCTCGGCCGCGGCGATGCGTAGCCCCTTCGCCGACTCGAACGTCCCCCCCACGACGATCGCGTCGCGGAGCACGACCTCGCCCGACGGGCTCGTCACTCGGGTGATGGACACCTCGTCTTCGTCGTCCTCGCCGCGCACGACCACGTTGAACCCGAGGGCGTTCGCGGGCACGTCGAGCTTCACGGGAGTGCCGGCGAGCACACGCCCGAGATCGACGTCGAGCGCGACGGTGCGGGGAGGCAGAGGCCCTCGCGGGCGTGGGGGCAGCGGCTCGGGCTCCGTCGGAGGTGCCGCGTCCCTCCCGGTGGGTGAGGTCACGAGGTCGGGCCCCCTCGGCTCGGCGAGCGGCGTGGGCGTGTCTCCACTGCACCCCAAAACGAGCGTGATGCTCACACTCGCGAGCACACCGCCGAGGAGCGCCTTACGACGCGAAACGCGCAACCCTTCCATGTCTCTCCTCGCGCGGGCGTGGCAGATGCGGCAGTGGTCCAAGGGGTCGCGGGCCTCGTAGCAGGAGGCATGCCGCGCGAAATGACCTAGAAAGGAAGGGATCCGCGGGGCGCGAGGGCCGAGCGCATGCGCCACGAGTCAATCTTTGCACACCTCACGTGCCGCACAAGCTCGGCGCCAGTCTCGCGGGCCGGGCTCTCGAGCCGCAGCTCGGCACAACGAGGCACGGGACCTCGTGCACACGCGCGCACACATACGCCCTACGGATAGTAGCGTTTCACCAGCGCGCTCGTGGCCGCCACCGTCGCCGCGTCGGACTGATAGAAGGTGTAGAGCCCGATCCCCGTCGCCGACAGCCGCCGACTTGCCGCACCGGCCCGGATCGCGGTCAGCTCGTCTTGGAACATGGTCATGGCGGGCGCGCACCCGGGCGTGCCATGGGGATAGGTCATGGTCTCGCCTGGGCGGTATCCGCATGGGTATCGCAGGTAGTCCCAGCCGATCCCCAGAGCGAAGACCGTCTTCTGCATCAACGCGGGGCGACGCACGGCGAGGTTCGAGGCGAGCGCGTCGAACGTGGAGAGCGGCACGGCCTTCGTGTCCTTGACGTACACCTCGACGAGGTAGAGATCGGCGAAATTGTCGATGGCCCAGAGGACCTGCGAGTACGCGGCGGCCCCTGGGTTGTAGGGTGGAATGGCTCGGCCGCTCGCGGCCACGGGAGCCGTCGAGTACACGAGCACGAGACGATTCCCGATTCGCACGCGCAGCTTCCGCAGCGCCTCCACGAAGAGCTTCGCCGAGACGGTGCCGTCGCGGTCCTCCGAGTTGCCCTCGTCGATCACGATGGCATCGAAGCCGCCCGGGAGCGCCCCGTCGAGCTCGTTGACGAAGGGGCGAGCCCACTTCTCCGCCAGGTAGTCGCTCTTCGCCCGCAGGAAATCGGTGTGGCGCGTGGCGTCGAACACCTCGGCCAAGATGGGATCCTCGCGTTTTTCCGCGTCCTTGCGGTTCGGGTAGTAGTCGCCACAGTGCACGGCGAAGATCTTCCCCTCGCTGCGGAGGCGCTTCACCATCGCCGCGTCTCGCGTCTTTCCGCCGACCACGTTCATGAGACGCGCCGCGGCGGCGAACGAGACGTCGGCGTCCCGGGCCGTCGGCCAGTGCTCGCCCACGGACCACGCCGTCGCCTGGCTCAGGTTGCTGTACCCATCCAAGAAACGGACCGGACGAGGGAGCGCGATCGCGGGCCGCGAGGCGACGGATCGGCCTTCGCTGCTCTCGGGGAGGAACGTGCACCCATCGGAGTCCCGCGCGGGGTCGAAGCCGGTCAAGGCGTCTTCGACGGTCCCTTCCATGGGCGAGCCTTCGGGCGGCGAGGCTTCGGGCGCGTCGGCGTCACCGCTTCCACAGGCAACGAGGGCGACGAGGGCGACGAGGGCGACAGGAGAACGACGATCCATGACGGTGGGTTGTCCGGCCCGGCATCCGTCCATTTCGAAATCGTGTGCGGGCTCGCCATGACGAGTCGTTTGCCCCACACCTCGGTCCTTTCGCCCCTCCGTGGCTCAGCGCCCCGCCACCTTGCGACGCACGAAGGCTCGCCCTACGAGCCAGCCGATGCGCGGGAGATGTCGAACCCCGAGCTTGCTCGACTCGTCGCCGTAGATGGTCGCCACCGGGACCTCGACGACGCGCATGCCCCTCGCCGCGAGCTGCCCCAAGAGGTCGTTCGGGTACCCGAAGCCCGGCCAGAGATCGTCGATGTCGAGCCTCGAGACGGCGTCGCGATCGAGCGCCGTGTACCCACACTGGCTATCTCCGATGGGGAGCCCGGTGGCGAGCGCGGTGAGGCGCGAGAACACGCGCCCGCCGATGCGCCTCCCGAGCGGCATCGCCGACACGCCCTCGAGCACGAAGCGGTTGCCTTTGACGTAGTCGGCCTCGCCCCGCGCGATGGGCGCCACGACGCGAGGCAAGTCGTCGGGGCTCATCTGTCCGTCCCCCGCGAGCACCACGAGGGCCGCGCGCTCGCCCGGAAAAAGACGCGCGGACTCGCGGTACCCACGCGCGATCGTCGCTCCGACGCCGAGGTTCGTGGCGTTCCGCACGAGCGTCACCCGAGGGTCTCGGGCGGCGGCGAGGCGCACCTCGTCGGCCGTACCGTCGGGGCTCCCGTCGTCGACCACGATCGCCGCGTCGACCGAAGCCGGGAGCGTGGCGAGCACTCGGCCGATCTGCCGCTCTTCGCGGTACGCGGGCACGACGACGATGACGCGGACCAGGTCGATCATGGGCGGGAGCGCCGGGACGAGGGCAGGCACACTATGAGCCAAAACCCATGTTTTTGCTCATCATTTCGGCGCCCAATGCGCCTCTCCTCGTTCCCCGCGCGTGCGCCGCGCACGAAGACCGCGGGCGACGCTCCGCGCCGAGACCGAAATAACCCATGCTTCGACGCGCCCAAGCTCCCACCATGACACCTGGCCGTCACGGAAGAACCCTATAGGATGCGCTCATGGCGAAGATCCTTGTCATCGAAGACGAGGCGGATATCCAGCATATCCTCGAGTTCAACCTGCAGCAGGGTGGTCACAAGGTCACGCTCGCCGGGCGGGCGGACGAGGGTCTCCGCCTCGCGCGCGAGAAGAAGCCGGATCTCGTCCTCCTCGACCTCATGCTCCCGGACATGTCCGGCACCGAGGTCTGCCGGCAAATCAAGAGCGACCCTCAGCTCAAGGGCACCCAGGTGATCATCCTCACGGCCAAGGGCGAGGAGATCGATCGTGTGGTGGGCTTCGAGCTCGGCGCCGACGACTACGTCGTGAAGCCGTTCAGTGTCCGCGAGCTGCTCCTCCGCATCCAGGCCATCCTGAGGCGAGGGACGAGCGAGCCCGAGCCGAGTGATCAGGTCGAGTTCGGGAAGCTAAAGATCGATCGCGGGGCCCACCGGGTGTGGTCCGAGGGGCAAGAGCTCGAGCTCACGGCCCTCGAGTTCAAGCTGCTCGTGACCTTGTTCGAGCGAAAAAATAGGGTCCAGAGCCGCTCGACGCTCCTGAACGACGTGTGGGGCATCGAGGCCGACATCACGACGCGCACCGTCGACACGCACGTGAAGCGCCTCCGCGAGAAGCTCGGCACCTCGGGCGACTACATCGAGACCGTGCGCGGCGTGGGGTATCGGTTCGCCGAGAGCCCCGACGTCGCAGGGTGACCGGGGTTGGGCACGGGCGTACGCGGCAGGGTTTTTCCCATTTCGTTCGGGCTCTTCGCGCTCGTGGGCACGGGTGCGCTCGTGCAGGCCGGGGGCCTCACGGGCGTGCGCTTCGCCGTGGTCGGGCTCGTGTCCGCGCTCTTCGCGCAGATCGTCTCCGAGGCCTCGGCGCGTGCGTCGATGGCCGTGCTTCGCCCCCTCACGGACGCCGCGAAGCGCATCCACGAGGGTGAAGCGAGCTTCCGGGCCCTCGGCTCGAACGAAGAGGCCGAGTCGCGTGAGCTCGGCCAGGCCCTCGACAAGCTGGCCGCGAGCCTCACGACGACGCTGAAAGAGCTCCGGGCCGAGCGCGATCTCGTGAGCGGTGTCCTCGAAGGCATGCAAGAGGGCGTGATGCTGCTCGACGCGGGTGGCAACGTGGCGCTCATGAACCCGGCCTTCCGCGAGATGCTGCTCGTGCGCGGCGACATGGTCGGCATGCCGCTCCTCGAGGTGGTGCGCCACGCGGAGCTGAAGGAGCTCTTCGACAAAGCCCGAAAGGTAAAATCGGCGACCTCGGGCGAGGTCGAGGTGGGTGGGCTCAAGCCCCGGCGCCTGCTCGTGCGCGCGTCGGCGTTCGCGGGCGGCGGCGTCTTGGGCGTCTTCTTCGACGTGACCGAGATCCGGAGGCTCGAGTCGCTCCGGCGCGATTTCGTGGCGAACGTCTCGCACGAGCTCCGCACGCCGGTCACCGCCGTGCTCTCGGCCGCCGAGACCGTCCGCCTCGTCATCGAGAAGGATCCGAAGGCCGCCGACCGGTTTTTGTCGATCATCGAGCGCAACGCCGAGCGCCTCCAGCGCCTCATCGAAGACCTGCTCGACCTCTCCCGCATCGAGTCGCGCGAGCTCAAGCTCGCCCCCGAGCTCTTCGCCACGAGGCCCTTCGCCCAGCACGTGGTCGGGCTCTTCCGCGAGCGCGCCGAGAAGAAGCGCATCACCCTCGTGGTCGACATGGACGACGAGAGCTCGGTCTTCGCCGATCGCCGCGCCCTCGAGCAGGTCGTCACGAACCTCGTCGACAACGCGGTGAAGTACTGCCCCGAAGGCGCGAAGGTCACCCTGCGCGCCCACGTCGACGGCCACCTCTGCCGCCTCACGATCGCGGATACGGGGCCCGGCGTCGAGGCCTCTCACCTGCCGCGGCTCTTCGAGCGCTTCTACCGCGTCGACCCGGGGCGCTCGCGGGACGTCGGCGGCACGGGGCTCGGCCTCGCGATCGTGAAGCACCTCTCCGAGGCCATGGGCGGCGCCGTGAAGGTCGAGAGCGAGCTCGGGCGGGGCACCTCGTTCACCGTGAGCCTCCCGGCGCGAAAGGTGACCCCCAAAGAGCAGCCCTCGGCGAGGGTGCTCGCGTGAGCGCCCGCGCCGCCCTCGTTTCGATGACCATGGTCATCGCGCTCGGCTGCGGGCGGGACCACCGCGCCCCGATCGCGCGCGGCGCGGGAGGCAGCCTCGCGTCGCCGCTCGTGTCGCGATGGGCCGAGTCGTTCCCGGGCCCCGGCCGTGTCGACTACCAACCCACGGGCTCCGAGGGAGCCCTCACGCTCGTCGAGCTCGGGACGGTCGACTTCGGCGTCCGCGACACTCCCCTCACGGACGCGGAACGCGCGCGCGCCGGCGCTTCGTTCGTCGAGCTCCCCCTCGCCCACGGCGCCGTGGCCGTCGCCGCGAACCTGCCGGGAGTCTCCGACCTCAAGCTCGACAGGGAGCTCTTGGCGGGCCTCTTCCTCGGGGAGATCCCTCGCTGGAGCGATCCGCGCATCGCCCGGACGAACCCGGGCAAGGTGCTCCCCGACGTGCCCGTCCTCGTCGTGCATAGGGCCGACGGGAGCGGCACGATGCGGAAATTCTCGGAGTACGTCGCGGCGGCGAGCCCGCGCTTTCGGGAGATCGCGGGCGCCGGAGACGCGCCGAACCTCGGCACCGGCGTTCGCGCGCGAGGCACGGGCGGCGTGGCCATGTCGCTCAAGTCGACGCTCGGCGCCGTAGGCGTGCTCGAGCTCGGCCTCGCCCGATCGAGCGGGCTCTCCGTCGCGTCTCTCGAAGGCGCCGACGGGGCGTACGTCGCGCCGTCGCCCGAGGGCAACGGTTACCCGCTCGTAAGCACGATCTACGCGATCTCGAACGTCGGCTCGGGGCCACGCGCCACGCTCGTCGCGAGCTTCTTTTCGTGGGCGCTCGGCGAAGGCCAGAGCGCGGCGACGTTCGGCCCCGGCCCGCACGATCCGGCCTTCGGCCCGCTCACCCCGTCCGAGCGCGACGCGGCACGGAAGGCCCTCGAAGCATGGAGCGGAGCGCGCTCGTGAGCGAACGGCGGGTCCAGGACTCGGCCCTCGGCGCGGGCCTCCGCTACGGCGCGCAGCTCGCTTCGGCGGGCCTCGTGGTCGCGCTCGTGGTGATCTTCGTGGTGCTCGCGAAGGGCTCGAAGATGAGCATCAACGTCTTCGGGCTCGGCTTCGTCGCCGGCACCGAGTGGGACCCGATGCACGGGCAGTTCGGCGCCCTCCCCTTCCTCTTCGGCACCTTTCTCTCGTCGGCGCTCGCGCTGCTGCTCGCCGTCCCCGGGGCGTTCCTCGTCGCGGCGTACGTCGCCGAGCTCGGCCCGCGGCGCCTTCGAGGGCCGGTCGGAGCGCTCCTCGAGACGCTCGCGGCGGTGCCCAGCGTCGTCTACGGCATGTGGGGCGTGTTCGTGCTCGCCCCTGCGCTCCGCACCGCCGCCCCCGTCGTGTCCTCCGCGACGGGAAATTCGGCCCTGCTGCGCGGCCCCTCTCAGGGCGTGAGCATGCTCGCCGCGGCCTTCGTGCTCGCGCTGATGGTGCTCCCCACCGTCGCGACGGTCATGAGGGACGTGCTGCTCGCCGTGCCGCAGGGCCTGCGAGAGGCGGGGCAAGCGCTCGGCGGGACCGAGTGGGAGGTCTTGCGCCACGTGGTCGTCCCCCACGCCCGACGAGGGCTCTTCGCGGCCGTCATGCTCGGGTTCGGGCGCGCGGTCGGCGAGACGATGGCGGTGACCATGGTCATCGGGAACAGCGCCGAGATCTCGGGCTCGCTCTTCGCGCCCGGCTACACGGCAGCGAGCGTGCTCGCGAACGAGCTCCCCCACGCCTCCGATCCGTTGCACGTCTCCGCGCTCCACGAGGTGGCCCTCGTGCTCGTCGTCGTGACGCTCGCCTTCAACCTGGGCGCGCACGGCATCGTGCGCCGCACACTCCGAAGAAAGACGGCGGGGCTCTCGACGGGCCCGGCGGACGGAGAGCTCGGGGGCGCGCGATGAGCGACGCACGAAACGAGGTCTCCCTCACCTCGCGACGCACGACCGAGGCCGTGTGGCGCGGTGTGGCGGCCGCGGCCACGGCGCTCACGGTGGTGCTGCTCGCGTCGGTGCTCGTGTCGGTCGTGGGCCGAGGGAGCCGGGGCCTCTCGATGACTACGCTCACCGAGCTCCCGCGCCCCACGGGTGTAGCCGGCGGCGGCGTCGCCAACGCCATCTGGGGGACGCTGCTCCTCATGGGGCTCGCCTCGGCGATCGCGTTGCCCGTGGGCTTGCTCGCGGGCATCCACCTCGCCGAAAACCGCGAGGGCAAGCTCGTACGCATGGCGCGTGTCTCGGCCGACGCGCTCACGGCGGTCCCGTCGGTGGTGCTCGGCATCGTCGTCTTCTCGGTGGTGGTCGTATGGGCCAAGAGCTTCTCGGCGCTCGCGGGGGCCTCGGCGCTCGCCTTCACGATGATCCCGTCGATCGCGCGCGCCACCGAGGTCGCGGTCCGTGCCGTCCCCGAGAAGCTCCGCGAGGCTGCCCTCGCCCTCGGGGCCACGCGCCACCGCGTGATCGCGAGGGTCGTGCTCCCGGCCGCATCACGCGGAGTCGCCACGGGCGCCCTCCTCGCCATCGGGCGCGCGTCGGGCGAGGCCGCGCCGCTCCTCTTCACCGCGTGGGAGAGCCGCTTTTTCTGCGACGATCTGCGCGAGCCCACGGCTTCCTTGCCGGTGACCATCTTCACGTACACGATCTCGCCCTACGACGATCGGCACGCTCAGGCCTGGGCCGCGTCGCTCGTGCTCGTGGCCCTCGTCCTCGTCTTCCAGGTAACGGCGCGCGCGCTCGCCAAAAAGAGCCGCGACGCCACTTGACCATGTCGACCTACCCGCCCCCCAGCACCCCACCGCCCCCGCTCGCCGAGAAGATGCTCGCGAAGGACCTCGGCGCGCGCTTCCCCGACACCGTCGCGCTGAAGGGCATCACCATGCCGGTGGTCGAGCACCGAGTGACCGCGGTCATCGGCCCTTCGGGCTGCGGCAAGTCGACCTTCATTCGCTGCTTGAACCGCATGCACGAGGTCGTCCCGGGCGCGACCACCTCGGGCGACGTGCTCCTCGACGGCAAGACGATCTACGGCTCGGCGGTCGATCCGGTGGGCATTCGCCGCAAGGTCGGCATGGTCTTCCAGAAGCCGAACCCGTTCCCGGAGATGTCCGTCCGGGACAACGTGCTCGCGGGCCTCCGGCTGAACGGCATCCGCGCGCAGAGCCCCGACGCGGTGGTCGAGGCCGCGCTCACGCAAGCCGCGATGTGGGACGAGATGAAAGACTCGCTCGACAAACCCGGCGGGAGCCTGTCGGGCGGCCAACAGCAACGGCTCTGCATCGCGCGGTGCCTCGCGCTCGAGCCCGAGGTCATCCTCATGGACGAGCCCTGCTCGTCGCTCGACCCGATCGCGACGGCGCGCATCGAGGAGCTCATTCACGACCTCCGCGAGCGCTACACGATCGTGATCGTGACGCACTCGATGCAGCAGGCCGCGCGCGTCTCCGATTTCACCGCGTTCTTCTACCTGGGCGAGCTCGTCGAGTACGGCCTCGCCGACGACATCTTCACGCGCCCCGAGGACCCCCGCACCGAGGAGTACATCACCGGTCGCTTCGGCTAAATCAGCGGTCATGATCTTCGATCAAGACCGCTGATTAGCCTGACTTGTCATCGGAGGACGCTGTCCTCCGCCGCGGCCGTTCGCGCAAAGCCCGGTGGGGCCCCACCTCCCGGTTCTGGGTCCCGGCCCAAACGGCCAATGTTCGTCTGTTCGAGAATCGTGACCGTCGGCCTCTGCGCGAGCGGCGGCCGCGAGCACCTTGGGCCGGAAAGAGGCCCGCGATTCGTCGTCCGGCCTCTGACCAAGTGGTGCCATAATCCACGCCCGATGAGCCGAGCCCACACGGACCGCGAGTACGAAGGCGAGCTCCGCAAGATCCGCGAGCAGCTCCTCCTCATGGGGGCCAAGGTCGAAGAGATGCTCACGGCGAGCATGAGGGCGCTCATCGAACGCGACTCGGACCTCGCGCAGCGCACCCTCGAGACCGACCGCCAGATCAACCGCATCGAGGTCGAGACCGACGAGCTCTGCCTGCGTGTCCTCGCCCGAAGGCAGCCGGTCGCGAGCGATCTCCGGTTCCTCACGATCGCGCTCAAGCTCGTGACCGACCTCGAGCGCATGGGAGACCTCGGCGTGAACATCTGCGAACGTGTCCTCGAGCTCAACGAGGAGCCGCCGCTGAAGCCCTACGTCGACGTGGTGAACATGGCCGAGGCCGCCCAGGCCATGCTGCGCGAGGCCCTCGACGCGTTCGTCGCGGCCGACGTCACGCGCGCCGAGCACGTCATCGGGAAAGACGGCGCGGTCGACGCCTACTACGCCTCGATCTTCCGCGATCTCCTCACGTACATGATGGAGAACCCGCGCAACATCTACCGCGCGACGCGCGTGCAATCGATCGCCAAGTACATCGAGCGCATCGCCGATCACGCCACGAACATCGCCGAGATGGTGGTCTTCATGGTGCGCGGAAAAGACATCCGTCACTCGGGTCGCCTCGGCGGCGAGCGGCGCTCCACCAAGATGGGCACACCGGCTCCTCCGGGGCTCGAGTCGCGGAGAGACCTCACCGAGAAGTCCCCTACGTCGGCGCGCTCGGGCCCCCCGCCGAGCAAACGCGGCGCGCAGTAGCGCCGTAAACCATCGAAACCCATACAAAATCCGCGACCGCCAAGGCACCTTTGCGCGAACGCTCGGGCCGCCTATGATCGTGCGCTCGGGGGCCTCGACCGTGACGCCCTCCGAACTTCGAGGAGAACGCGATGAGCTACAACCCGTACGCCGCACCCGCCCAACCCCCGCCCGGAGGAGGCTTCGCTCCACCGCAAGCCACGTCGGGCGCACCGCAGCCGTGGGAGCCGGGCGAAGTCCTCGGCGCCGCGTGGAGCAAGTTCGGCCCCAACTGGGTCACGCTCGTGTTCTCGATGGTCGTCGCGGGGATCATCGGCGCGGTGCCGAGCTTCATCCCGGCGGGGCTGCTCGGGGCCGGTGTGCTCGAGCCCCACAGCGACGAGTACGCGGTGATCAACGGCGTGTGCTCGCTCGTGGGCATGGCCATCCAAATGCTGTTTCAGCCGGGCCTCGTGAAGATCTGGATCTCGGCCGCCAAGGGGCAAACGCCGAGCTTCGGTGACCTCTTCTCGGCCATGGGCCGCTTCCCGTCGATGTTCGCCACGTTCTTCCTGATGGGCCTCGGCGTCGCCCTCGGGTACGTGTTCCTCATCGTGCCGGGCATCATCCTCGGCCTCGGTTTGAGCCTCTCGCAGTACTTCGTGGTCGACAAGAACATGGGCCCGATCGACGCCCTCGGCGCGAGCTGGAAGGCCACCGACGGCCACAAGGCGAAGCTCTTCTTGCTCGGCCTCATGTCGGCCGGCGTGATGCTCCTCGGCTGCCTCGCCTGCTACGTGGGCCTCTTCGTCGCGCTGCCGCTCATGCAGCTCGCGCTCGCCCTCGTCTACGTGCGCCTCACCGGCCAGGATCCGGCGTACGGCGGCGGCTTCGGCGGCGGCTTCTCGGGTGGCTTCGGCGCTCCCCCTGGCCCGCCCCCCGCGGGTGGCTTCGGTGGCCCGCCCGGCGGTGGCTTCGGCCCGCCCGGTGGTGGCTACGGTGGCCCGCCTCCGGGTTACGGCCCGCCCGGCGGTGGTGGTGGCTACGGTGGCCCGCCCGGCGGCGGCTACGGTGGCCCGCCCGGCTACTGACCGTAGTCATCGAAGCGTGACCCCGCGCCCCTCCCGGCCTCGAGCCTGGGGGGGCGTCGTGTTTCTCGGCGAAGACCGAAAGGTTTGCGCGAGGCCCTTTTGCGTCCTCTCGGGGTCGATCGAGGGAGCGGTGCGCGCTAGGCTCGGGGAGCTTTCGGGTACCGAAGGCACACAAGGGGGGGAGCATGAACCACATCGAACTGTGGACGACGCGCATGCCGCTTCACCGCGAGCTCATGCCATCGTCCGACGAGCACCTCGAGGGCACACGGCGCACGTCGTTTTTATGCCCCGGAGACGGCATCCCGCAGCTCTTCGGTCACTACACGCAGGCCGCGCGGGAGAGCCACTTTCGCCCGCTCGACACGGTGCTCGGCAAAGACACCTTCTGCCTCACGCTCGAGAAAGAGGACCTTCTGCTCACGGTGAGCGCGTGGGCACACGGTCACGAAGAGCTCGACGGCGTGCTGCTCACGTTCTCGGCCGACCACGCTCAGATGCGCCCGAGCTCGCGTTTTCCCACGCCGAAGATCGACGCCTTCGGGCACGAGCTCTCGCCCCTACCGGGCTCCGTACCGGACGCCTACGAGGACGAGGGCGCCGTGCGCACGTACCGCTTCGTCGCAGCAGGGGTCGCCCCGAGGGACGCGATCGGCCACTTTCGCCGCCTCTGCAGCGAGCGCTACACCGAGACCGACGCCGTCGACACGGGAGAGGCCTTGGCCCTGTCGCTCGAGCGCGCCGGCGTCGTGCTGAAGGTCGCCGCGTGGGAAGACGCCGCGTACGGCACACGGGGCACCGCCTACTCGATCACGGCGTCGCGAAAGTAGCGCCGCGCGATCGGGCACGAAAGGCCGAGGCCCCGACACCGCGCTCGGAACGCGGAGAAGGGGCCTCGAAGAGGAGCCAGGGGACGGAGGACCCGGCTCCTCGAGTGTGGGGTCAGAATCTGCCCAAGAATCGGAGCCGGACAGCTCTTCAGAGCGGGTGGCGGGCGGAGCAGAGCGAGTCCGAGCTCGTGGTCTCGAACCAGTTCCCGTCACGGCAGCGGTACCACTGGCTGTCGCTGCGCGACTGCACACACGTGCGCTCGGGCACCTCGCGGCCGAGCGTGGCGCTCTGGCACGCGTCACCGCTCGCGTCGTCCGGGGCGGGCGAGCTGCCACCCGAGCAGGGGCCACCCGGGTCGTCGCCGAAATACTCGAAGTGCCACGGCTCGCCCGAGACCGTGCGGCGGAAGCCGAAGCGGGCCGCGTTGTTCTGCATCCACGAGCTGCCCGAGTTCGACACGTCGAGCGCGCGGCCGTTCTGGTGGTTCGAGTAGCCGGGGCGCGCGGCGAGGTTGCCGCCGTTGCAGCTCCCGGTCTGGTAGCAATTGTAGAAGTAGCGCTGCTCGTCCATCGTGCGGAAGCCGCTGTTGATGCCGATGTTCACGCCGGCCGCGTGGGCCGCCTTCTGCCACTTGAGGAACGCGTGGCCGGTGGCCTTGGTGACGCGCTTGCCGCCGACCTTGATGACGTCGACGGTGCCGATACGCGAGCCGCCCGAGTAGGCGTCCATGCGCTCGGTCGAGCAGCTCACCGCGCTGCGGAGCTCGGACTCGGAGGCCCCCGTGTCTCCCTCGACCTCGTCGTCGTTGCCGTCGCTGGCCTCTGCCGAGCAACCGATGACCGTGAAGGACGCGAGGGCGAGGGCGAGAAGAACGCGCTTGACCATGACGACTCCTAGAGCACCTGGCGTGCCATACGCCGATGTTCCAGTGTGGATGGCTTTCTTCCGTAGTGGACGGAATTCTCGAGCCGATACGGCAAGACGACGAATCCCAACGAACGCTTGCCTACATTTGCCTTCATAGGACGGCAAAGGTCCACATCCGGATCAACGACACCCCAGTGAGCTACGAGGACATCGTGAGTCGAGGCCTCGAGACCGCGCACGCGCACGCGCACGACACCCGATCGCGCCTCACGATCGGGGCGTCGCGTCATCGCGTCATCACGCCTCGCGAGGCGATCAGGTGAGCAGGAAGAGGAGCAGCGCCTTCTGCACGTGGAGGCGGTTCTCGGCCTGAGTGAACACGAGCGACTGCGCACCCTCGAGCACGTCGTCGGTGATCTCTTCGCCGCGGTGCGCCGGGAGGCAGTGCATGACGCGCGCCTCGGGGTGCGCGAGCGCCATGAGCTCCTTCGTCACGGTGAAGCCGGCGAAGGCCTTGAGCCGCGTCGCGTTCTCGGCCTCTTGGCCCATGCTGGTCCAGACGTCGGTGTGGACGAAGTGCGCGCCCTCGCAGGCGCTCTCGGGCCGGTCGTGCACGGTGACCCAGGGCTTGGCGCGCTCGAGCTCGGCGGCGGGCGGGCGGAAGCCCTCGGGGGCCGCGATCTCGAGGTGGAAGTGGAAGAGCGGCGCGGCCTCGACGAACGAGCGCACCATGTTGCTCGAGCCGTCGCCCACGAAGGCGACGCGTTTGCCGCGCAGCGGCCCGAGGCGGCGATCGGCCAGGCTCTCGCGCATGGTGAACACGTCGGCCAAGACCTGGACGGGGTGGCCGTCGTCGGTGAGCGCGTTCACCACGGGGACGCCGCACGAGGCCATTTCGAGGAGCTTCGACGTCTCGTAGGTGCGGTACACGATGGCGTCGCAGTAGCGGGCGAGCACGCGCGCCGTGTCGACGACGGGCTCGCCGCGGCCGATCTGCGACCCCTGCGTGCCGATGACCACGGGGTGCCCGCCGAGCTGCGCGACGCCCACCTCGAACGAGACGCGGGTACGGGTGCTCGCCTTCTCCATCACGATGGCCACGGTGCGCCCGCGGAGCGTGTTGGTGCGCTCGCCACGCGGCTCGCTCTTGAGCGTCTCGGCGAGCGACAAAACGGACTCGAGCTCGTCGATCTCGAGCGAGGTCAAATAGAGGAAATCGCGCTTCGACATGGGCGCACCGGCCTTTTTCTTCGATGGGTTCAGATGGCCGTCGCGGAGATGCGCGACGCGATGAGGGCGAGGGTGTCTCCCTCGGAGCGGGCGAGGAGCGCGCGTGCGTCGGCCTCGAGGGCCTCGAGCTGCGCCGAGACCGCCGAGGGGCCCGTGCCCCCGAAGCTCTCTTTGGCGAGCACGGCGCGGCGAGGATCGAGCACGGCGAGCACGGACGAATCGAATGCAGAATGCACAGTCTTCGCGTCGGCCTCGGTCACGTGGGCGAGGGGCACACCCTTGCCGAGCGCGTACTTCACGAGGGCCCCGGCGGCGCGGTAGGCGTCGCGGAACGGGAGCCCGGTCCGGACGAGCGCCTCGGCGAGGTCCGTCGCTTGGGTGGACCCGTCGGACACGGCGCGGAGGCACGCGTCGCGGTCGAACACGACGTGAGGGAACGCGAGCGACACGGCCTCGATGGCGCCGAGCGTGACGGGCCCCGTGCCGAGCGTGGCGCGGCGATCGTCTTGGAGATCGCGGCTGTAGCCCGCGTGGAGCCCGCGCACGAGCGTCATCATTTGCACGACGTTGCCCGCTCCGAACGAGGCCTTCGAGCGCACCAGCTCGAAGATGTCGGGGTTCTTCTTCTGCGGCATCATCGACGAGCCCGCGGAGATCGTGTCGCCGAGCTTCACGAAGCCGAACTCGCTCGTCGCGTAGTCGATCACGTCGGTCGCGAGGCGCGAGAGGGCGAGCAGCACGCGCGTGCACGCGAACACGTAATCGAGCGAGAAATCGCGGTCTCCCACGGTGTCGAGCGCGTTCTTGGTCGGCCCGCCCGAGAAGCCGAGCAGGCTCGCCGTGAGGGCGCGATCGATGGGCAAGCTCGACCCCGAGCACGCCCCCGAGCCGAGCGGACACTCGGAGACGTCGACGTCGGCGAGGCGCTTTCCCGCGCGGAGGAGACCGGCGGTCCACGCGCCGATCAAGAAGGCGCCCGAGATCGGCTGGGCGCGCTGCCTGTGCGTGTACGCCGGCAAGACGAGCTGTGCCTCGGCGCGAGCGCGCGTGAGGAGAGAGAGCGAGAGCTCGGCCACCTTCGCGACGACGTGGGCCCGCGTGGTGCGAACGTGGAGCCTGAGCGCCGTCGACACCTGATCGTTGCGCGAGCGCGCCGTGTGCAGGCGCTTTCCGACCTCGCCGAGCTTGGTGGTGAGGTGGGCCTCGATGGCCATGTGCACGTCTTCTTCGCCCGTGGGCAGCGAGAGCTCCCGGCGCTCGGCGAGGGCGAACATGGAGAGCAGCTCGGCCCGCAGCGTGCCCGCGTCGGCCTTGTCGACGAGCCCCTGGCGGCCGAGCATGGTCACGTGGGCCGAGCTCCCGAGGATGTCCTCGCGGACGAGGGCCCAGTCGTCGTCCATCGACGAGCTCCACGCGAGCAGCTCGGGGATCATGCCCCCCGCGCCCGTCGCGGCCGTTCGCGCGATGGATCCGCCGGCGTTCTCGATGACCATGGTCAGTCCTTTCGCACGAGCGTGCCGATGCCGCGGTCGGTGAAGAGCTCGGCGATGAGACCGTGGGGAGTGCGGCCGTCGATGACGTGCACCGACGAGACCCCCCCCGCGAGGGCGCGCAGGATGCTCTCGGCCTTGGCCGCCATACCGCCGACGATGATTTTGTCGTCGATGCGCCGGCGGAGCTCGCTCGCCGTGATTTCGCTGATGAGCTCGCCGCTGTCGAGGATGCCGGGAACGTCCGAGAGGTAGATGAGCTTCTCGGCGGAGAGGGCGCACGCGATCTCGGCCGCGGCCGTGTCGGCGTTGATGTTGTAACCCTCGCCGTCCTCGCCGAGGCCGACGGGGGACACCACGGGCACGTAGCCCTTCTCGAGGAGCATCTCGAGGTAGTCGCGGTTCACCTGGGTGATCTCGCCCACCATGCCGAGATCACGGCCCTCTTTGCCGTAGAGGCGGCGCGCGCGGAGGAGGCCCGCGTCCTTCCCGGAGACGCCCACGGCCTTCGCGCTCTTCTGGTTCAAGAGGGAGACGATCTCCGTGTTGATGCGGCCGGTGAGCACCATCTCGACGACCTTCACGTCCTCGACGCCCGTCACGCGGACGCCGTCGACGAACTCGCTCTTGCCCTGGCCCAGCTTCTCGAGGGTACGCGAGATCTCGGGCCCGCCGCCGTGCACGACGATGGGGAGGAGGCCCGCGGAGCAGAGGAGGTTGATGTCGTTCGCGAAGCTCGCCTTGAGCGAGTCTTTCACCATGGCGGCGCCGCCGTATTTCACGACTGCCCGTTTTTTGGAGAATTTGTCGATGTACGAGAGCGCCTCGACGAGCAGCGAGCGCTTGAAGCTCGGGCTGTAGTTCGTGAGCCTGTCGTCCTTCGTGACGACGCCCTCGGGCGACGCGTTCGTGAACGAGATGTAGTCGGCGTTGATCTTCACGTAGTCGTACGAGAGATCGCAGCCCCACACGGTGGCCTCGCCCGACCCCGCCCGGAGGTCGACGTCGATCTTCACCTGCGGCTCGCGCATCTTCGCGCGGAGCTTGCCGGGCTCGGAGAGCTTGGGGCCGCCGTCGTCGAACACCACCTCGCCCTGGAGGGAGACGCGAGAGAGGTTCGGGTCGACGTCGTACTTCTTGGAGCCGATGCGCGAGCCGATGGCCGCGAGCACACGCCCCCAGTTCGGATCGGCCCCGAAGATCGCGGCCTTCACCAAATTCGAGCCGGCCACCATCCTCGCGAGATCACGGGCGATTTCGGCGTCGGGAGCGCCGCCGACGCGCACCTCGAGGAGCTTCGTGGCGCCCTCGCCGTCCTCGGCTACGGCGCGCGCGAGCTCCACGGTGAGGCTCGTGAGGGCCTCTTCGAAGGCGGCCACGTCGGCCGGGTCTTCGACTTTGACGCCCGAGGCGCCGTTCGCCAGCATGAACACGGCGTCGTTCGTGCTCATGTCGTTGTCGATCACGAGCGAGTGGAAGCTCTTGTCGGTCGTGCGCACGAGCATGGCCTGGAGCCGCTCGGGCTCGATGGCCGCGTCGGTCGTGATGACGCCGAGCACCGTGGCCATCTCGGGCGCGACCATGCCCGAGCCTTTGGCGAACGCGGCGATCGTGACCGTCGCGCCCTTGATCGTGAGCATGCGGTGCGTGAGCTTGACCCGCGTGTCGGTGGTCATGATGGCCTCGGCCGCGCCGACGATGCCCTCCCCGCGCGACTTGGCGAGCACGTCGCACGCGGCGACGAGCTTCTGCACGGGCAGGCGCACGCCGATGACCCCGGTCGACATGGAGAGCACGGCGTCTTGCGGGATGCCGAGGGCGAGCGCCATGGCGGCGTGGATGGCCTTCACGTCCTCGCGGCCGGCGTCTCCCGTGAGGGCGTTCGCGTTGCCGCTGTTCAGCACGATGGCCGAGATGCCTTTGCCAGGGAGGCGCTTCTCGGCGTGCTCGACGGGCGGGGCCTTGGCGCGGTTCACGGTGAGGACGCCGGCGGCGCTGCAGGGCAGCTCGCTCGCGACGAGGGCCATGTCTTTTTTGTGGGCCTTGATGCCGGCGTTGGTCGCGGCGAACGAAAAACCCTTGGGAATCCTCATGCTGCGCTCCTATGC
The DNA here is from genome assembly GCA_016712525.1 of Myxococcales bacterium. NCBI lineage: Bacteria > Pseudomonadati > Myxococcota > Myxococcia > Myxococcales > Myxococcales bacterium. The sequence continues at coordinate 1,734,835 of JADJQX010000001.1, read as the reverse complement.
AGGCCCGAAAGGCCGCACCCCTCGTCGAACCCGAGAGCCAAATTCACGTTCTGCAGGGCCTGCCCGGCCGCGCCCTTCACCAGGTTGTCGATCGCGCCGACCACCACCACCACGTCGCCTCGCGCGGCTACGCCGAGGCGGCACATGTTCGTCCCCACGACGCTCGCCAAGGTCACCTCTTCGGGAGACACGATCTCGACGAACGGCGACCCGGCGTACGTGTCACGGAGGCACGCTTCGAGGTCTTTCGCGGGAGCCGACGTGAGCGGGCGCGCGTAGCAGGTGGACAAAAGACCGCGACGCACGGGGAGGAGGTGCGGCGTGAACACGAGGCCCTCGACGGCCTTGCCAGAGAACGCGGCGAGCTTCTGCGCGATCTCGGGCTCGTGCTGGTGCGAGAGCACCTTGTAGGCGCGCAGGTTCTCGGCCACCTCGGCGAACGAGTGCTCTTCTTTCGACTGGCGACCCGCGCCCGTGGTGCCCGACTTGGCGTCGACCACGATGCCCTTCGGCGAGACGAGGCCCGCGCGCACGAGCGGCCCGAGGCCGAGCAGCGTCGGCGTGGGGTAACACCCTGGGTTCGAGACCAACGTGCCCCGCGAAGGCGCCCCGAAGAGCTCGGGCAGGCCGTAGTGCGTTACCCCGAGCCGTGACGCGTGCGGGTGCAAGAACTTGTAGTGTGCACGCACATCGTCGCCCGTCGCGAGGCGGAAGGCCCCCGAGAGATCGACCACGGTGCGGCCACCCTCGGCGAGCTTCGGCCCGAGCTCGGCCGAGACCTCGGCGGGGGTCGCCAGGAAGGCCACGTCGCACGAGGCCGCGGCGCGCTCGGCCTCGGCGTTCGGCACGAACACGACGTCGCTCGAGAAGCCGAGCTCACGTCCCACGTTTTTGCCTGCGCGTGCGTCGCTCGTGGCCGCGTGGAGGCGGAGGTGCGGGTGGGACGCGAGGAGACGCGCGAGCACACCCCCGGAGTAACCGGAGGCGCCGACGACGATGACGCGGTGCGAGCTCATCGCGTGCGCGGTTACGGGGTTTTGCCCCAAAACACAATGTAGAAAACGGGCTCGCCCGCGGCGAGACGTCAGGGATGCGCGGAGGCCGCCGGCTTCGCCTGCTCGTGCTCGGTCTCGTGCTGGCTCGAGCTCGTGTACGCCCACCACACGCCCGCCATGAGGAAGAGCGTCGCGCCGAGGGCAGGCAGCCACATCGGGGTCTTCGGCTCGGGGAGGGTGTGCGCGTGCGAGTCGGCCATGGCGGGGTTTTCCTCTAGGTCCATCGGGGTGTCAAGGTGCGCCCCCGTTCCGTGGCGAGGACGCTCGGAGGACGAGCGCGACCCGACCGACCGCGCGAGATCCGACCCACGCGGCGACCCGAAGATCCGACCGACGATGACGCCAAACCATCGAATTCACGAGACTTTTTGCTTTCGAAAGGCACCGAGGCGGCCGGGTCACCCCAAGCCGCCCCGGGAGGGCCGAACCCGCGTTCGCGCTCAGTGACGGGCGAGGAGGCCCTTCACGTTCATCACGCGCGTGAGGCCGCGGACCCGGAGGCTCGCGTACGGCGCGGCGTTCTCGGGGACGACGACGATGCCACCCTCGAGGTGGTCGTACTTGTAGACGTGGGCGCGCGCGTGGCCGACCACACCCCCGGAGTCGCCGAGGTAGTCGACCTCGGACACGGTGCCCTTGGGCTCTTCGGCGAGGGAGAGCGTCTCGCTGGAGGTGGGGACGCCGTTGCCGTCGAACGTGAAGGTGCGGTACGGCGAGCCGCCCTGCGAGCCCTGCGCCGAAGCCGACGAGGCGATGCCCTGGTTCACGCCGCTCACGGCGACGATGCGGTCGAAGAGCTTGCCGTACGTGTAGTCGCTGACCCACGTGTTGTCGCAGTAGCCCATCATGTCGGTGCCCTCTTCGGGCGAGACGTACTGCTTCGAGAGGATGTCGTAGCCCCACGTGCCGATGGTGCCGCCCTTGTACGGGAAGCTGCGGTCGACGCCCTGAGCGCCGCCACACGGGGCGTGCGGGCGGCCGTGCGCGTGGCCGATCTCGTGGGCCATCGTGTCGGCCGACTCGGTGCCTTCGTACCCGAGGCCCACGCTCGCACGGAGCGCCGAGTCGCTCGCGTCGTCGACGAGGCCCGAGAGTCCGCTCACGCAGCCGCGGCGGCAGAAGCTCTCGAAGCTCGTCTGGGGGACGAACACGCCGTAGTAGTAGACGTCGCTCGCGGCGCGGTCGCGGCGGCGAAGGCTCACCATCGCGTTCAGGATTTGGTCGAAGCCGGCGCCGTTCGCCGTGATGGCGGTCGTCCAGGGGTAGGGCTCGCGCGCGGTGACCTGCACGTCGGTGGCGGGGTAGAGCCCCATGAGGGTGCGCTTGTAGATTCCGAGCTGCGCCTCGCTCACGTCGGGGGTGCGGCCCGAGCCGTCGGCGTCGTACTTCACCGGGACGACCACCACCTTGAGGACGCCCGTCGCCTGCACGCCGAGGTCGTCGAAGGCGTCGCCCGCGGGGTAGCGGACAGGCGCTTGGGACGCGTTGAACCCCTGGCCGCCGTCGTCCGTGAGGGAGACCGAGAACGTGGCGCCCACCGTGAACGCGTCGGCCGGGAGGTCGAAGTTCAAAGTGGAGGTGGCGGTCGCGTCGGACGAGGCCCGCGAGATGCCGCGCGTGTCGCGGAACTTCTGCTCTTTGCCGTCGGCGCCCTTCACGGTGAGCTCGCCGGCGATACGGCCCGGGGTGAAGCCCTCGGCCGGAGACACGTACACGCGCACGAGGCCCGCGCGACCCGCGACGATCGGGGCGTTGCGCTCTTCGACGCGCGCGCCGTCGGCGACCACGGGGACCTTGACGCCCTGGAAGACCGCGATCTGCGTGATGCCGACCTTGGCGGCCGGGGACTTCGGGGCCGACGGGAGCCCACCGTTGTCGCCCGAGCCTCCACCGCCCACGGGGTTGCCGTTCGCATCCACCTTGATGACTTCGGTGGTGCACGCGGCGAGGAAAAGGGAGGCGAGAGCGAGGCGGGCGAGCTTCATGTGGGCGTCTCCGTCGTTCCGGGGGATCCGGATGCGATCTGGGGCCGTGTTGTGACAGTTTTTTTTGGAAGCGCCCACTCCATGACGTGAGGTGGAACTCTACAACCCCACCGTAACCCGCAGAATTTGCTGGTGGTTTTTGGATCCACCGGTCGTCCCGCTGACCAGAACCCATTGTTCCGCGAACGAGCCCCAAATGTAGCTTGATGGTTGGCGAGGAACGCGGTAAGAGACGCCGTTTCCCGAAGCGCCACTAGCTCAGCTGGATAGAGTGTCGGCCTCCGAAGCCGAAGGTCACAAGTTCGAATCTTGTGTGGCGCGCCATCGTAACGACCCACACTCTCTCTGCGAGAGGCGGGACCCGCCGCGGATTTCAGGGGCGGTTGCGAACCATCAGGCGTTCCACATGGCCTCCGCCGGGGCGATCTCGACACTCCAGCTCGCAAGAGCACTGCGCTTCTGCGAACGGCGGGGCGCGGATGTCGGCTCCGCCATCCGCGAGCTCGGTCTCACGGCCGACGTGTTCGCCGATCCACGTGCCCGGCTTCCCTACGAGGTCGCCGAGAGGCTCCAAAATCACCTGCTCGCGTTGATCGACGAACCAAACTTCGGTCTGAAGCTCGCAAGGGACGTTCAGGATCCGGGGATCATGGACCCCGGGCTCCTGCTCCTCATGGCGAGTCCCACTGTCCTCGTTGCGCTCGAACGAATGGTTCGCATTCAAGCGTATTGGACGGACGGGCCGCGGGCCGCGCTGATCGAAGATCCTCGCGGCGTGGTAGTCCGGGCGGCGATGCCTTTCGACGCGGGGCTCGCCGCACGCCACGCCGACGAATGCTTTTTGGCAGAGGTGGTCCTCGGCGTTCGCTCATTTTCGGGCACCGAGATCGCGCCCGCATGCGTTCGGTTCCGCCACGCGGCTCCCGTGGACGTTACCGAGCATTGCCGAATTTTCGGAGAGCACGTCGTGTTCGGCGCGCGGGTGAGCGAGCTCGTGTTCTCGCGTGACGTCCTCGAGCTTCCGTTGCGACACGCAAACGAAGCGTTTGCACACATCTTCACCGTTCAAGTCGAGCTGGCCATCGCACGGCTGCAGCCTAGCTCTCGACACTCGAACGTCGTTCGCGACATCGTCCGAGCGACGCTCGTCGGAGGACGATGCTCGCTCGTTCAAACCGCGAAGCTGATGGCAACGAGCTCTCGAACCCTCCAGCGCAGGTTGAAAGACGAAGGAACGACCTTCGAGTCGATCGTCGAGCACCTCCGACGAGAGCTCGCGCCGGCGTTACTGTCGAAAGGGATGACGTACACGCAGGTCGCCGAGCAGCTCGGCTACTCGGACGACTCGGCGCTGCACCACGCGATGAAACGGTGGAACGATCCCTGACAGCACGCGCCAAAATGACTGTTCGATGCCGCCATCGGGGAACCGCCCGGTGAGGCGCGTCTACAAGCCGCGCATGCAACGACGTGGAAGCGACATCGCCCTATTTTTCGCAATCGCGTGCGCCATCACGTGGACGAGCGCAGCCCCCGCGGCACGCGCATGGATGGCACACGAAAATCCGTCGCCCGGCGCAATCGCCCTCGCGGGCGTCAGCGCGTTTGGCCCCCTACTCGCGGCCCTCGTCGTGGCGTGGCGAAGGAAGACACTTCGCGAGGTCTTCGGACGATGGAAGACCCATCCGAAATGGCTCGTGCTGGCGTTCCTCGCACCGGCGGCCATTCATCTCGCGGCGAACCTCTCCTACACAGCGATCGGCGGAACGCCCGATCGCTGGCTGCACCTGCCGCTCACCCCGGAAGCATTCGCGGCAATGATCGTCTTCCCCCTTGGCGAGGAATTCGGGTGGCGAGGTTTCTTGCACGCTCGCGCTCTTGAGCGATGGGGGGCCGTGCGCGGAGCGCTGCTCGTCGGCTTGATGTGGGGCGTGTGGCACCTCGCATACGCCGTAACGCCGACATCCTCCGGTTTCGATTGGCTCACCTTCGCCATGAATATGCTCTTCACGCTGGCCTACGCGCCAGTGATCGCGCTCTTCATGGAGAGATCGGGCCGCAGCATTGCGGTCGCGCTCGCCATCCATGCGGGCGCGCACTTCGATCACCTCGAAGCGGCCCCCCTCGCTCTGGTCGGGCTGCATGGCTTCAACATCGTCTTTGCGGCCATCGCCTCGACCTGGGCCTTGGTTGCGCTGCGCGCGGGCGACAAGCGGCGTCACGACCAGAACGCTCCGAGCCTGCGGTAAGCCCTGCAATCCGCACGCTTCCGCGTATGGATCCCGCGTAGCGCCTCCGGCCCGGCCCGCGCGAAGACGAGCGTAGGCTCCAAGTTCTCCATGCGTTCTCCGAGCGGCGCCTTGTCGCCTGTTGATTTGGGGACCGAGGGCCGTCCCTGGTCCCTCTGCCGACAGCGACGAGGAAGCCCCCGCGGTAGCGAGCGCGTGTGCGCTGGAAGGCGTGATCAGCGGCACGTGGCGCACGTGGCGAGGTCGAGGCGGGGCGTCGTGGGGCCCTCTTCGACGGACTTTTCGGCGAGCGCGCGCACGAAGCCCCAGGGGATCTCGGTGGCTGCCGAGAGGCGACCGTCGGGCTCGAGCTTGGGGCCTCCGAGGCCCATGAAAATGGCGTCCGGGCCGTCGGCGGGGTCGCCCGTCCAGCGGCCACCCACGAGCTCTCCGTCGCGATCGAGCGCGAGCTCCGCGGTGTACGACATGGGCACCGGGACGACGCCGACACGCGTGTAGCGGCTGCCGTCGGGTGCGCTCCGGTCGGGCACGTTCACCTTCGCGTAGGAGAGGGTCGTCGAGCTCACGACGAGATCGATGCGTACGTCGACGAGGCGGTCGACCTTGCCGTCGAGAGCAGGTGCGCGAGGCGTCGTGCCGGGCGCGCGGGGAGTGCCGGTGAGCGTGATCGTGGCGGCGGCGACGGCGTAGTACTGCTTCGCGATCGTGGGCAGCGCGTCGATCAAGAACGACTCACGCGCGAGGCCGATGCGGTTCGCGAGGGCGATCACCAAGACGGCCGGGCTCATGCTGCACGTGCGGCCCGAGTCGAACGCGACCTCGCGGCAGAAGTCTCCGACGATGCGCTCGTCTTGCGCGGTGTAGTAGGCGACCGACAGGAGCGATTTCACGTCGTTCGGGTGAAAACGCACCTTCTGCCCCGAGGGGCCGACCACCTCGACGACGCGAAAAGGCTCGGGCACGACGAGGGACGCGGTGGCGACGCCGTTGCAGCGCCCACTCCAATACCGAGGGTGACCGTTGTGCGAGTGGCCGAGCCCCTGGCGCGTGGCCGGGAAATCGAGCTTTCCGAAGGCGATGTCGACCTTCTCGGTGGGCGCGAGCGTGAAGAGCCTCGCTTCGGCGGAGGCGTCTCCACCGGCCGCCTTCGTGAGCCAGGCGCGGGCCTCGGCCTCGGTGGGCGGATCGAAGCCGGTGAGCGTGCGCGTGCCGAGCCGGACCGAGCCCTCGGTCCATCGCCCTGCCTCGCCTCCGTACCACGAGGGGAAGAACGTCGAGGACCATGGCTCGGCGCGAGGCTCGAGGCGGCGACCGAAGAGGCCGAGGCGCTCGAGCTCGGGGAGGCGTGTCACGAGCTTGTTCTCGGGCAATCCGTCGCGCGGGAGGTCCTCGAGGCGCCCCGCGTCGGCCGTGCCCACGGGCTCGAGGACGCGCGGGACGGTGGGCGCGAACGTCTCGGGCATCGCCACGCGCAGGCCCACGGCAACAGCGAGCCACGCGGCCGACGCGAGGAGCACACGGCGAGGTGTGGGCTCCGTCTCGGCGAGCTCGGGCCTGCGCGAACGTAGGAGGGACACCGCGAGCGCGACCGGCGCGGCCGCATAGAGCACCTCGTTCGCGAACGTGAGGAGGCCGAAATACCCGAGGTACTCGGTGAGCCCGACCGGGCACGCGGGCAGGAGCTTCCACGGCGAGGCGACGCGCACGGGCGAGAACGGCGCGAAGAGCGCCACGCCCACCTCACCTTGTGTGAGCGCGTCGAGCACGCCGTGGCTCGCCGCCGAGAAGAGCAGGAACAGGAAGACGCGGCGGTGCTCGGGCCCGCGGCGATCGAGGCCGCGCCCCACGAACCACGTCGCGACCGTGGCCAGCACGATCGACGCGAGCAGCGAGTGGAAGAGCCCGCGGTGCCCGAGCGGCTCGTTGGCGCGGATCTCGAGCGCGTACGTGACGACGTCGAGGTCGGGTAGACACCCACACAGTACGCCCGCCAAGAGGGCTCGCCGCTCGTGGCTCTTCGGGAGCGCGAGCGCCCTCGAGGCGAGGAGCGGGAGCGCGGCGTGGGCGAAGAGCGAGGCCACCTAGTCGCCCGCGGGCTTCTTTTTCCGGGGAAAGGTCGCGTAGATCCAGAACGGAGCGAAGATGAGCAGCTCCACGACCATCACGTAGAGACCACGCGCCGACAGCAAGCGCGCGCCGATCGGCGAGACGGGGATGAAGCGCAGCGGCGCCCAGAACCTGTGATCCGAGAACGGCCAGAGCAGGGCGCACCCGAGGCCACCGCCGAACGTCATGGTGTCGAGCAGGCCGTGGCTCACGGCGACGAGGGCCGTGAAGAGCGCGGTGCGACGCGCGGGGAGGCCACGGCGCTCGGCGAAGGCGTAGGCGGCGAGGCCCACGACGAGCGCCACGACGATCGAGTGCGTCGCCCCGCGATGACCGAGCTGATCGCCGTAGTCGACGCCGAAGAGGAACCCCACGGCGTCGAAGTCGGGCCAGATCGAGACGACGCAGAACGCCGCCATGGCCCTCTTCATGGTCGACGGCTCGTTCGAGTAGGCCCGACCCGCCGCCAACCCGACCGCAAAATGACCGATGCTCGCCAAGGGATCACGAGCTTACCAAAAGTCGGCGGAGTGGGCGGCTTCGTCGCCGCGCGAGGCTCGAGCCCCCGACCGACCCGCGACGTGAAGGATGGGTGCAGGTCGGGCGCGCACGTCAGCGGGAGGTCGCTTTCGCGCGGGGGCGGCGCCGTGCTGCGCGAGGCCGCGGTGGCTCGGGATCGGCGGGCGCGGTGTGCTCCGTAGGGGTGGTGCCGTCTGCGATGCGTCGCCAGAACCCCGCGAGGGTCTCCTGCTCGTCCGCCGAAAAGTGCGACAGAAAGTCCCTCCGGACGAGGGCCACGTGGGCCTTCGCCGCCGCGAGGAAGTGCGTTCGACCTCGCGACGTGAGCACGGCGTAGGCGCCGCGGCCGTCCTCCTCGGCGCCTACGCGGTCCACGTAGCCCGCGCGGACGAGGCGATCCACGGCGCGGCTCGTGCCGCTGCGCGAGAGCAGGCTGCGAGCTGAAAGGTCTTGGATGCGCGCGCGCCCGTTCCCCTCGAAGGCGAGCCGAAGCAGCACCTCGAGCTCCGCGTGCGTGATGCCGAACTTGCGACGAAGATCGTCCTCGATGCGCTGGAAGAGCCGCCCCTGGGCGACGACGAAGCCGCCCCAGGCAGCGCGTTCCAGCTTCGTGAAGAGCTCGCCCATGCCCCATCGTTGACCCAAAGTGGCCCGGAGTCCATAATACGTGCGTGCGCACACATCTACATGCAGAGGCCCGGCCGTGAGCGGAGAGCGAGCCATGGAGGGACGCGTCGTCCTCGTGACCGGCGCGACCGGCGGCATCGGGCTCGCCACGGCCGAGGGGCTCGCGCGCCTCGGGGCGACCGTAGTGCTCTCCGGGCGCAGCCGCGACGCGGCCGAGCGCGCCGTCCTCGAGCTCCGCGGCAAGCTCGCCGGCTCGGGGGCGGTGGACTTCGTCCTGGGGGACCTCGTCACGAAAGAGGGGGTGCGAGCCGTGGCGCGGGGGTTCGTGGAGCGCTTCGCGAAGCTCGACGTGCTCGTGAACAACGCGGGGCTCATGGCGAGCCGCCCCGAGCTCTCGGCCGACGGCATCGAGACCGGGTTCGCCGTGAACGTCCTGGCACCGCTCCTCCTCACGTACGAGCTCCGCGGGCACCTCGCGCGCGGCGAGCGGCCACGTGTGGTGACCGTCACGGGAGGGTCGCACCCGGCCAAGCTCGATCTCGAAGACCTCGAGGGCGCGAGCGCGTTCGTCCCCCTCACGCGGTACTCGCACCACAAGCTCGCGATGATGGCGGTCATGCGCGCGCTGTCACGCCGCATCGCCCCGACGGTCAACGTCTGCTACCCCGGCCAAGCCGTGACGCGCATGACGAAGAGCGTGACCGCGGGCGACATGCCCTTCTTCATGCGCCTCGCGTGGCCACTCTTCCGCTTCATGATGCGCGACGACGGCGGGAAGTCGGCCGAGAAGGCCTCGCGCTCTTCGGTGCACCTCGCCTCGTCGCCCGCGCTCGAGGGCGTGACGGGGAGGTACTACGACACGCGCTCGAGAGAGGTGCCGTGGCCCGCGCCCCTGACGGACGAGGTCTGCGAGGCTGCCCTCCGCCACGCCGAGGAGCGCGCCGGCATCGACCCGAGGGCTTGGGCAACCTGAGGCCCGACACGGACGACGGCCCCCCCGCCGGGTGAGCGCCGCGACGGGACGTCAAATCGCGACGACCACCTTGCCGAAGTGGGACCCGCTCGCGAGGTACGTGTAGGCTGCACGGGCCTCGTCGAACGGGAACACGCGGTCGACGACGGGCCTCGTGCGGTTCGCGGCGAGGGCACGCACGAAGCGCTCGAACATAGAGACGGAGCCGACGTAGATGCCCGCGACGCGCAGGGTCTTCTGGAAGATGCCGTACGTGTTCACCTCCCCTTTCGTGCCGGTGAGCACCCCGAGGAGGCTCATGGTGCCGCCGTACCGGAGGGCCTTCACGGATTGATCGAAGGTCCCCGGGCCTCCCACGTCGACCACCACGTCGACCCCGCGCCCCCCCGTCAGCGCGCGCGCGGCGTCGCCCCACGCGGGATCGGCCACGTAGTCGAGGACGTGGTCGGCCCCGAGCGCCCGCGCCTTCTCGCGCTTCTCGGCGCTCGACGACGTGACGATGACACGCGCACCGGCGCTCTTCGCGAGCTGCAAGGCGAACACCGACACACCGCCCGTGCCCTGCACGAGCACGACGTCACCCGGGCGCAGCGTGACCGCCTCGAAGAGCGCGTGCCACGCCGTGAGGCCCGCGCACGGGAGCGTCGCGCCCTCTTCGAACGACAGGTGCTCGGGGAGCCGGATCCAGCTCGCCTCGGGGAGCACCACCTCTTCGGCGAGCATGCCGTCGCGACCGCCTCCGAGCGCCTGGGCGTGGTGGGCGTCGGAGAGGTCACCGTCGAGCCACGTAGGGAAGAACGACGCGGCGACACGATCGCCGACCGCGACCCGCGAGACGCCGGACCCGACGGCGACGACCTCCCCTGCCCCGTCGGACAGGGGGACCACCGGCGAGGCGCGGCCCTTCGCGCCGCGCGCGATCGAGAGATCGCGGAAGTTCAGGGACGCGGCGCGCACGCGCACCTTGACCTCACCCGGCCCGGGCTCGGGCGACGGGCGCTCTGTGGGAACCAGCACGTCGAACGGGTCTTTCGTTTCGCGGGGGACGATTTCGTAGGCTTTCACGGGGGCTCCTTTCGAGACGAGCGACAACGTCGTACCGTACGAACCATGGCGCAAGTACGCATGAAAACCGCAGGTACTACCGAAAAGGGAAGTATCGTGGAAATGGAAGCCACCCGATCGCGACGGGGGGACGACCATCGATCGAACTGCGCGGTCGAGGCCGCGCTCGGGGTCATCGGCGGGCGGTGGAAGGGCGTCGTGCTCTATTGGCTCCTCAAGGGAGGCAAACACAGGTTCGGCGAGCTCCGGCGGCGGATCCCGAGCTGCACCGAGCGCATGCTCACCGTGCAGCTCCGCGAGCTCGAGGAGGACGGCCTCGTGTCGCGCACGGTGTTCGCCGAGGTGCCGCCGCGCGTGGAGTACGAGCTCACCGCGTTCGGGCGCTCGCTCGAGCCCGTGCTGCTCGGTCTGCGCGAGTGGGGCGAGCGGTACAAACGGAGGCTCGTGTGAGGATGGCTCATCCTTTCACCGTGACGAGGGGCCAAAGGCGCGCGACCTTGCGCGCGACGTTCGCGTCCTCGACCGAGTCGACCACGGGCTCGACGTCCTTGTAGGCGTAGGGGGCCTCTTCCATCAGGCGCTTCTCGTATTTCGCGAGGACGTCGCGCCGGCGCGCCAGCATGGGAGATCGTGGGTCGATGGGCCCGACAACCCGGAGCTTCCCGAGCGCATCGCCGAAGCTACGGGACGGGGCATGCGCCGCTCGCCCACGCGAGATCGCGCGCCCCGCGCCGTGGCAGGCGCTCTCGAGTGCCGCGCCGTTCCCCGTCCCCGCGAGCAGGTAGCTCGCCGCCCCCATCGAGCCCGGGATGATCACGGGGCGACCGATCCAGTCCGGCGCCTCCGGGCCTTCGGAGGGCGTCGCACCTTTGCGGTGGAGCATGACGTCGCCTTCGCGGAAGACCACGTTGTGAGGCGCGTCGTAGACGAGACGCCCGCTCACGTTGCGGCCGGTCGCCTCGGCGATGGCCCGGAGCGCCATCTCCCCGAGGAAGAGGCGGTTCGCGAACGCGAAGTTGGCGGCGTTGCCCATGCCGTCGAGGTAGAAGAGCCCCTCCTCGGCGCGCGGACCGTGCGTGGGGAGCGGGAAAAAACCGCCCCGCGGCGAACGGACGGCCTGCGGGAACACCTCCCGCGCGCGCTCCATGAAATGCCCGCCCACGGCGTGCCCGAGCCCGACGGAGCCCGAGTGGACCATGATGGCGAGCGCCCCCTTCGTGAGGCCCCACGCCCGCGACGCGTAACCGTCGAGGAGCGCGTCGACCCGCTGGAGCTCGACGAAATGGTTGCCCCCGCCGACGCAGCCGATCTGCGGATCTCGCCCATCGACGGCCCCCGAAGAGCGCACGAGCCCCTCGAAGCCGAAGAGCCTGCGCGTGGGGAAATGTCCTTCATGGTGCACGCGCGCGACGTCGTCTCGCGCCGCGGCGAGATCGATGCGCCGCCAGATGCCGCGCGACGCGTTGTCCTCGCCCACGTCGAGGAGCGCGGGGAGGCCGCCGCGGAGGAGCGCCTCGCGCTGGCGGGGAGACATCGGGATGTCGCGCTCACCTCCGAAGAAGATGGCGCGGAGGCGCGCTTCGATCGCCGGGAGGTGCGGAAAAATGGCCTCGGCCGGCAAATCGGTCACGAGGAGGCGCATGCCGCAGCACACGTCGTTCCCGATGGCCTTCGGGACGACGAACGACCTCGCGCGCACGACCGTGCCCACAGGGACGAGCGCGCCTTTGTGGAAGTCGGGCGTGAGGACGACGCGATCGACGCCCGCGGGAGCGTCGCCGAAGAAGGGATGGGGAGAGGTGCGGTCGTGGGCGCGCACCTCGTCGATGGCGCGGACGACGTCGAGGAAATCGAAGAGCTGGTGAAAGGCGTCTTCCTCGAAGGGGACGCGGGAATTCGCGAAGAGACGAACGTCGACCCCAAGGGGGTTGTCGACGTGGAAGAACGTAGCGTCCGAGCTCGGACGCACGTAGCCAGGGAGGGCCATGATGGCTGCTTTCGAAGGAGAAAAGGGCGACTCACGCCTCGCCGGGACACGGCGGGCTCGTGGCGTTTCGTTCCTTCGGCGCGCGCGAACGCACCGACAGCAGCGGCATGACCTTGGATCGCGCGTAGGTGCGTGTCAAGGAAGGCGGCCGCGCGCACCACGCGCCACCGCGGCCTTTGCGTCGGTCGGGAGGCCCGCGAAAGCCTTGCGCTTCCGAGTACTTGACGTGGCGCGGTGCCTCACGCGCGCCCCGCTCGTGGTAGCCTCGCGAGCACGATGAGCGCGCCGGCCGAACCCGATTCTTGCTCGACCCATTACGACCTCGTGGTGCTCGGCTCCGGCCCGGGCGGTGAGGGCGCAGCGATGCAAGCGGCCAAAGCGGGGCTCAGGGTCGCGGTCGTCGAGCGACACCACGACGTGGGCGGGGGTTGCACGCACTGGGGCACGATTCCCTCGAAGGCGCTCCGCCACTCGATCCGTACGGTGGCCGACCTCCGCGCGAACCCGCTGCTCTCGCAGGTGTCCGCGGCCGTCTCGGTCGATCTGCCCACGCTGCTCCGCTCGGCCGACTCGGTCGTGCGCGCCCAAGTGCAGCTCCGGCGCGGCTTCTACGAGCGCAACGAGGTCAAGGTCGTGAGGGGGCTCGCGCGCATCGTCGACGCGAGCACCATCGAGGTCGAAGGGCCACAAGGCGGCAAGAACCGCATGACCGCGCGAGGCATCATCCTCGCCCCGGGCTCGCGCCCTTACCACCCGCCCGACGTGGATCTCTCGCACCCGCGCGTGCGCGACAGCGACACCATCTTGCGGCTCGATTGGAACCCGCACTCGATCGTGATCTACGGCGCCGGCGTCGTCGGGTGCGAGTACGCGTCGATGTTCCGAACGCTCGGAATGAAGGTCACGCTCGTGAACACGCGCGACAAGCTGCTCTCGTTCTTGGACGACGAGATCGTCGACGCCCTCGCGTACCACCTGCGCGATCAGGGCACGATCTTGCGCCACATGGAGGAGTACGAGCGCGTAGAGACCCGCGACGATTGCGTGATTTTGCACCTGAAGAGCGGAAAATCGATCAAGGCCGATCTCCTCTTGTGGGCGAACGGGCGAACGGGCAACACGCAAGACATCGGCCTCGAGGCGCTCGGGCTCACACCCGATAGCCGCGGTCAGCTCAAGGTGAACGAGCGCTTCCAGACGACGGTGCCCACCATCTACGCCGTCGGCGACGTGATAGGCCCACCCGCGCTCGCGAGCGCCGCGTACGACCAGGGTCGCGCGGCGGCCACGCACTTCATCGAAGGAGAGTCGAGCCCCATCTTCGCGCACGAGGTGCCGACGGGGATCTACACGACCCCGGAGATAAGCTCACTCGGGCCCACGGAGCGCGAGCTCACGCAGAAGCGCGTTCCGTACGAGGTCGGTCACGCCCTCTTCCGCAGCCTCGCGCGCGCGCAGATCGTGGGGCAGCCGGTGGGGATGCTCAAGGTGCTCTTCCACCGTGAGACGAAGAAGGTGCTGGCCATCCACTGCTTCGGCTACCAGGCCGCCGAGATCGTGCACATCGGGCAGGCCATCATGTCGCAGCCCGATCCGCACAACAGCATCGAGTACTTCGTTTCGCAGACGTTCAACTACCCGACGATGGCCGAGGCCTACCGCGTCGCGGCGTTGAACGGGCTGAACCGTTGCGTCTAAATTCCAAATAGTTACTTCATGTTGGAGTACTCGTCGAACCCCGCCGGGTCGGCACGTTCGAGCACGGGCACGATGGCGGAGAGCGCGCGCGTGAAGAGCGTCGGTTGCTCGGGATCGTCGAACACGGCGGAGAAGTCTTCCGGAGAGAAGGCCCGCTCGAGGCGCGCCACGAAGGAGCCTCGCAAGACACGGAGGTAGTGGTCGACGTCGTAGTCGCGTGGGTCGGAGTCCAGGGGGAGCTCGTCTTCGTCGGCCTCGGGCGCGAGGCGCGGGCGCCCCCTACGGTCACGATAGACGTGCACACGTTCGCCCGGGGTCCACTCGGTGCGCCCCGCCGCGAGGAGCGCCTCGTACGCGAGCTCGCGACGCGCCCGGCGAGACGAAGCGTACTCGGCCGGCGTCTTCGTGAGGCGGACGAGCATCGCCACGTCCCGGGTAGGGATCTCTCGGTGCCGCAGGGCGAGCGCCGTCGCCACGTAGGCCTCTCGGGTCCCCCTTACGTCGAACGAGAGCAGACACGCGAGCGCGCGCCGCAGGAAGGCCTCACCGAAGGGCTCCGCGCGGCTCGACCGGAAGGCCACACCGCGGAGCGTGAGGGCACCGTCGTAGCCGAGGAGCGCATAGTTTTTCGGCTCGTGGGAGAGCATGGCGGCATAACGACCGTCGAGCTCGAGCTTCACGAGATCGGGGAGGAGCGCGGCGACCTCGGCGACGACGCGGCGCTCGTCGGCCTCGGTGAACGACTCGGGGACGGAGAAGTAAACGCCGTCGGTGTCGGCCTCGAGCAACACCACCTCGCGCCTCTCGAGCTCACGGCACATGAGGGCGAGGGTCTCGCGTCCGCGCCGGGTGACCTCGTTGGCCGCGTGCACGTCCGAGAAGCGCACGAGCCCGACCGCGGCGAGGTACCCGTAGGCCGAGTTGACGACGAGCTTCATGGCGGCCGACGTGGCCTCGTGCTCGTAGCGCTCGGGCGACCCTCGAGGGGCCTCGCGGCCCTGTTTTTTCGCGGAGAGCCGCAAGACCACGAGCCTATCGACGATAGCGAGGAGCGCGCCGAGCTCGTCGCACGAGGGGCCGATGCCGTGCGCCCGCATGAGCGACGGGTAGAGGCTCGCGACGTCGGCCTTGACGATCCGGCGCGCCACTCCGGAGGAGAAGAGGTGCAGCGCGGCGCCCTTGTGCGGTGTCCCGTCGCCGCGCGAACGCTCCGGGAGGGCCCGCTTCGACCTCAGGTACGCGCGGAGGAGCATCGGGTCGAGCACGCCCGTGGCCGGCCCCGCGTCGGCGAGCCGCTCGTAGCGTCGTGGGGCCATACGCGCGAGGGCGAACGCGGCGCCCCCGAGCAGACGCGACACCGCGGCCACCTCTTCGACGTCGTGCGTGGCGTAGCGGCGCACACGCGCCGGGTCGCGGAGGTACTCCTCGTAGATGCGGTGACCGCGGACGTGCTCGCGATCGGGGGCGGCGACGCCGAGGTGCCTCGCGACGGCCTTGAGCCCATGGCTCGGGAGCTCCCTCGTGGCGAAGTCGATGCTCCGGACGGCGTCCATGGTGTCGAAGAGCTCGCGCCCCGGCACGGTGTACCTGCGGCGCGGCCCATCGCCGTCTCCCACGGAGAAGCCCCGACGTGCGGGGCGCTCTCGGAGCCCGAAGCCCGAGAATCTCCCTAGATCGAGCGACACACCGTGCGCCCTTGCCCGGCGGGCGAGGAAGGGCAGATCGAACCCGTGGAGGTTGTGGTTCTCGATCACGTCGGGGTCCTCGCGGTGCACGAGAGCCACCACACGGCCGATGAGGTCGGCCTCGTCGGCAGGCGCCGCGCCCCGGGCCTCGAGCACCGTGGTCACGCCCTCGGGAGAGCGCAGGGCGACGAGAAACACGCGGTCGCGCGAGGCGTCGAGCCCGGTCGTCTCGATGTCGAGCTGGAGTCGCCGCACGGCTCCGGGTGCGAGGTCGCGGAAGTACGTGCGCCCCGTCGCGACGAGGTACTGCTCCTCGGGTGGCAGCACGCAGACCTCGTCGTCGCCGAGCTGGCGCAGGTGACGGAGGGATCGCCCGAGGCGACGCTCGCACCCGCGCAGCACGGCATTCGAAAGCGTCCGCGCGTCCCCGGCGCTCACGACGAAGCGCAGGGCGCCCGCCCCACGAAGCTCCGTGTAGGTGATCCCCTCGGCCCCACGGCGGTGCGGGCGGAGATCTCGCCCGAGGTGCGAGAGGTCGGCGAGCGAGGGCAAGAGGATCCACGGGCGGTAGCGCTCGTCGTCCCGGACGAGCGCGCCGTTCACCCTGCGCCAGACGTACGCGCGGCCGTCGGGCTCGGCCCACACCGACACGATCCCCGGAGTCGGATCCCAACCCCAGACCCACTCGTCGGCTCTCTCCGGGTCGGGGCTCACGTGCGCCCGAAGCTACACGCGACGCGGGCCGGATTCCATGCGGCCTCGCGCGCCCTCGAGGACACCTCGCGCCTCGCGCGCCCTCCACGCACACATGGTGGCGCACACGTCCACGGCGCTACGCTCGCGTGGATCGAGCGCAGGATTTGGCCGTTCGTGGGCGCCACGTGACGCCGTACACCTCCGCCCGTTCGCTGGCGTGCACGGCGGCGCGACATTTACCACGTTGACCTAAGTGCTGCGGCGGCGATGCTCTTGCCACTGCCCGCGCGCACGGGTATCCCGCGAGCATGCTTCAGCACACGCTGGCCACGATGGCCTCTGAGTTCGCGACCGCCATCGTCCGAGCCCTCCGGGCGGCTCCGATGGACGAGCTCCACGCCTTCCTCGAGACCTCGGCGATGCGGACGACCGCCACCCGAGCGCCCGTCGCGACGAAGACCGAGACGAAGGCGAGCCGCGATCGTGCGCGCGCCGGGGACCGTCCGACGAAGCCCCGCGCGACCACCAAGGCCGCGCGCCCCTCGAAGGTCGTGCCCGAGCCCGGGCCCGCGAGCGCCAAGGCCGCGCCGAAGAGCGACACGACCGGGGTCGCCGCCCTACCCAAGACGACGGCGGCCGAGACCCCTGCCAAGGCGTCCACCGAAGTCACGCCCCGCAGGAGCCCGAAGGCCAAGGCCGCCCGCGCCACGACGGCCCCCGAGGCCACGACGCCTGCGACGCGCAAGCGCGCCCGCGACGCGCAACCCGAGGCTCGGCCCGAGCTGTCGCCGTCGGTCCTCGACGCGATCGTGGCGTTCTATGTCGAGCGCGCGACGCGCGGGGCGACGGAGCGCCAGGTGGCCTCGCACCTCGAGGGCCTTGGGCTCGACACGAACGCGAGCACGGCCGCCGTCGAGGCGTTGGTCGCCAACGGCACCATTCGCGACGCCGGGTTTCGTCGGGCAGCGGGCCGAAACGCGACGGCCCCGGTGTATGTCGCGAACCCACCTTCGGGCTCGTCGAGCCCGAGCTTCGGCTGACGGCTAGGCCGAGTCCCACTGGGCCATCACGAGCGGCTCGTCGATGGCATCGCGCTCCCACACGAGGAAGTCCGGGTCTCGGAGCAAGGCCTCGACGTAGGCCGACGCGACCGGAGACAGAGCGACGCCGTACGTACGAAAGCGGGTCGCGATGGGCAGGTAGAAGGCGTCGGCGATCGTCGGCCGGGGCCCGAAGAGGTACGGACCTCCGGCCCCGAAGCGCTCTCGGAGCGAGCAGAAGAGAGCGTCGACCCGCGCGACCTCCCGAGCGACCGCTCCCGACAGGGCTCGAGGCTCCGCGCGCCGCCGTATGTTGCAGGGGAGGCTCGCCCGAATGGCGCCAAACCCCGCGTGCATTTCGCACGTCGCCGCTCGGGCGTGCGCGCGCGCGACCGCGTCTCGGGGCCACAAATCGGGAGAGCGCTCGGCCGCCCACTCCGAGATCGCGAGAGAGTCACCTAGGATCTCGCCATCGGCGTGGAGCACCGGCAACGACCCTTGGGGGCTCAAGGCGAGCACGGCCGGCATGCGCCGCTCCCCATATCCCTCTCCCCCGAGAGGCACGAGCTGCGTCTCGAAGGGAATCTTTCCCCACGTGAGGACGAGCCACGGCCGGAGCGACCACGACGAGTAGTTCTTGTTGCCGACGTAGAGGACGTTCGCCATGCACGCGAGGGTACACGCGGGTGGGCCCCGGACCGCGGAGAACGTGATCCAGGCCTCCTACGGCACGTCCGCGCGGGCTCGCTCGGCTCAACCTCCCATCGACGGCGAGTACGGCTTTCCCGGGGTTCCGCCCAGCGCGAGCACCGTGGCTGGCCGATCGCGTGTCACGAGCTTCCGGCGCACGTCGGGCGCGACACGCGCCATATCGCCCGTGACGAGCGTGCGCTCCTCACCCGAGGCACGGAGCACGACGGATCCCGACAAGACGACGTAGACCTCTTCTTGACCGTCGGTCTCGTGATCGTGCTCGGGGCAGAGCTCGCAGCCCGCGTCGAGCTCGAGGACGTTCATCCCCCACGACGACACCCCGAGCGGCTCTCGCGCGGCGCGGAAGCGAATCCCGGGGATGGCGTGTGGGCCTTCGTAGGCGGCGAGGGTGCTAACGTTCGTGATCGTGATGCCTCTCATGGGGTCTCTCCTTGGAGCCCGAAGGTAGCCATGGCGGGCCGAGCGCCGCTTGTACAAACGCGACCGGAGCCTCACGATCGCGCGCGCGGGCTCGTGTCGAGCCGATCGAGCGGGCGCCGTGTCCGCAGCGAGACCATCCTGCCGCCGCCCTCGCTCCGCGACGTCGTCGCGACCTTTTGGATCGGGGAATGGGACCTGCCCGAAGAGGAGCCGCACGAGACCGAGCTGCTCGGCGATCCGTGCATGCACGTCGTCATCGAGGACGGCGAGACGCGCAGGGAGGGTCGTGTCGTCGGGGTGTGGACGCACCTCTGGCGCCGAAGGCTCGAAGTTCGCGGAAAGGTCGTGGGGGTGAAGATCCGAGCCGGCGCGGCCAAGGCGTTCTTCGACGAGCCGGCGAGCCACTACACCGACGCCATCACCCCCCTCGAAGACGTCTTCGGGCCTTCGACGCGCCGACTCGAGCAGCTCGTGCGCGGCGCGCCCGACGATTCCACGGCGATCGGGCACATGTCGGCGTGGCTCGTCTCGAGGAGGCGCCCGCGCGACCGCGAGGACACGAGCCTCGCCGTAGCCCTCGTGGAGCGCATCACGAACGACCTCGGCATCACCAAGGTCGAGCACCTCGAGGTCGCGTCGGGGCTGCATCGTCGCGTGCTCGAGCGGCTCTTCGCCGAGCACGTCGGCGCCCCCCCGAAGCACGTCATTCGGCGGCACCGCCTCCAAGAGGTGGCGCTGCGGCTCGAGCGCGGTGAGGCGCCCTCCTTGGCCGACCTCGCGGCGGAGCTCGGCTACACCGACCAGTCGCACCTCACGCGCGACTTCAAGAGCGTCGTCGGAAAGAGCCCCCGTGAGTTCGGGCTCAAGGTGCACGAGTGACGGCTCAGGAGGCCGGCGGCGCCGGGCCACGCTCGCGACGAAAGCCGACCTCGGGAGACAGGAGGTACCCATCGGCGGTGCGCACGATCGCGTCGACGAGCCCCTCGTCGCGCAGCCGGGTGATGGCGACGTAGAGGCGGTTCATCGCGGCACGCGCGAGGATCTTCTCGTTCGGCCAGATGTGCTTGAGGAGGCGTGAGGCCGAGACGGCCTTCCCCGGCGCCTTTTCGCGCTCACGGGCGAGCGCGTGGACGAGGCGCCGAAGCACGGGGCGTTTCGTGAGCTCGAGCACGCGGCCGTCGGGCCCTCGAATCCATGCGCCGTCGTCTCCCATGACGACCTCGCGCACCGTCCGGCTCGACGGGACGGGCTCTTCGGCGGACCGCTCGGTCGAGCCGAGATAGCGCAGCGCGAAGCGAACCTCCTCGGTGACGGGAGAGCGAGCGAGCACCGCGTCGCGCTCGCCGGGCGGCTCTCCGAAGACCGCGAACGCGAGGAGGTCGACTGCGACCGCGCGTGCGGCGCGACCGTCGTCCTTGGCCGACGCACGCGCGGCGACGAACGACTGCTCGGCGAGGCGGCGATGGCCGAGGCACGCGTACCCACACCCGACCACAGCGTGCACCATCGAGCTCGCGTGCTTCGCGCCGGCGATCTCGAGGGCGTGCAGCGCCTCTCCGCCCCGAAGCACGGCCTCGTGAGCCTCACCGAGCTCGAGCTCGAGACCCGCGAGATACCCGAGCACGAGCCCTTCGGTCTGGACGTCACCGACGCGCTTCGTCACCTCGAGGGCGTGAGCGTACCTCTCTCGCGCGACCCCGAAACGCCCGAGCTCCTGCTCCACCAAACCACCGATCGTGTACGCCCAGCCGAGCGACCGTTCGTCGCCCACCTTCACGAAGGCGTCGACCACGTCGTCGGCCATGCGCCGGGCCGCCTGGAGCTTGCCTTCGTCGCAGAGGCGCGAAGCGAGCAAGAGCTCGACGAACGCCCGCTCCCGGAGATTTCCCGAGCGAACGAAGCAGGCGCGCGCCGCGACCAGGGCAGCGTGCGCTTCTTCGGTGCCCTCTTCGGAGAAGACGTTGGCGGCGTCTTTGTGGATGCGCCCCTCGACGTCGGGGAGCTCACGCCCCGCGACGATCGCGCGGGCCTCTTCGAAATGACGGCGCGCCTCCTCGAAGCGCCCGGCCAGACCGACGGCGAGACCGAGCTTGCTCCGCGCGAGCGCGCGTGTCTCGGCCCGACCGAGGTGCGCGGCGGACTCGAAGTCGGCGAAGGACGAGTCGCGTTGCCCGCCGAGGAGGTGCGCGAGCCCTCGATCGAGGTGGAGCTCGGCCAAGAGCTCTGGCGCGAGGGACTCTCCAAGCGCGATCACGCCCGTCAAGAGCTCGACGTACCTCCCGTAGGGCCCTCGGCGTAGATAGGCAGTGCCGAGCGCGAGCGCGAGCTTCGCGGCCTCGTCGACGAGACCGAGCGCCATGGCCGACGCGAACGCCTGCTCGTACGTGAGCGGATCGAAGTCGGTAAGCCTCGGATCACCGTACGCACGCGGGCGAGGCATCGCGGCGAATCGGCGGACCATCGCCCGGATCACCTCCCCCGCTCGGCCGCTCTCGTCGAGCCGCTCGCGCGCGTACTCGCGGACGGCTCGAAGCATGGCGTAGCGGCGAGGCTCGTCGAGCCAGACGACGCGGAGCAACGAGCGCTCGATGAGGGCTTCGATCGCCTGCCCCACCCGCGCGCGGGCCTTCGGGTCCTCGTCGCAATCGAGCGCGGCCAGGGCTCCCTCGAGCCCGAAGGCGCCCTCGATCACCGAGAGCGTCGCGAGGGTCTTGCGGAGGTCCTCGGGGAGGTTCGCCCAGCTCGCGTCCACCGCGCCCTCGATCGAGCGAGAACGCGAGGCCATGTCGATCTCCCGGGAGGCGAAGAGACCGACGCGGCGCTCGGCTTGCCGCACGAGCTCGCTCGTTCCCACCGCGCCGAACCGCCCCGCGAAGGAGACGATCGCGAGGGGGAGACCCTCGAGCGCACGGACGAGCGCGGTGACGGCGCGCGTGTTCTGGCGAGTGAGGCGAAACCGGCCGTCCGCGGCCTTGGCGCGTGCGACCAGGAGCTGGACGGCGGCCGCCTGAACCGCCTCGTCGGGGTCGTCGGTCTCCTCGGCGAGGCCCAGCGGGTCGATCACGACGAGAGACTCTCCCTGGAGGCGGAGCCGCTCCCGGCTCGTGACGATGCACCGCGACGCGGCGCTCGCGCCGAGGCACGCGGATACGAAACGCACGACGACCGGCAGGCAAGCGTCGGCGTCGTCGAACGCGAGCACGTTCTTCCGGCCTCGGACGGCGAGCCGCGCGAACGCGGCGATCTCCTCGTCCTCCGATCCTTGAGGGACGACGCCGGTCGTGCCGACCGCGGCGAGCAGCGCCTCTCCGAGAGAACGCGGGGTGTGGCGCTCGTCGCATACGACGCGCGCCATGCGATCGCCGAGGGCACGCGCGCGAACGAGCTCGGCGAGGAGCGCCGATTTGCCCACTCCGGGGGGACCGACGAGCGAGACGATGCGCGAGGAGGCGAGCCGAGCCTCGACGATCTCGAGCTCTGCTTCTCGGCCGACGAATGACAGCCCGGTCGTCACACACACTCCGTTCGAGGCTTCGAGGCGTTCGGTACGAGCCTAGGGAATTTCGAGCGACCTCGGCCTTACCTGGACCTTACATCGTCTCCGTCCGACGCGCACGAGCGGGAGCTCGGCGCGACAGCGGTCTTTCGAGATGCCGTTGGGTCAACGAGCCAACCTTGGCTCGCCGTCCGGCAGCGTAAGGGCAAATAAGTGTCGTGTAAGTGGGTGTCGCGGCCTCGGCTCGTAAAGTTAGGGGGTCGGTGCGAGTCGGGGGGCGGCGTCGGCGCCTCGGAGTATCCATGAACGCGTCCTCTCGCGAGCAGCCCCACGACCCGGTGCTCCTTCGGCAATTGAAGCGCCTCGGCGCATCGGACACGAGCCCACCCGACCCCGGGACATGGGAGCGCCTGCTCGGCGTGCTGAGCGACCACTACCGCCGTTCGGCCGAGGACCGCGCGATGCTCACGCGCTCCATGGACCTCGCGAGCTCCGAGTTCGAGGTGCTGCGCACCAAGGTCGAGAAGCAACGCGACTCGTTCCGGGACACCATCGTGGCCCTCAGCGAGGCCCTTTCGGTCTTCGGAGATGCCGTTCGCACCCGCGACGCCCAGGAAGACACGGGCATCACGTCCATCGAGGCCGCCAAGGCCGACTTCTCGTCTCGTCTCTACCGCATCTTCGACGCCGAGCGCGACGCGTCGGCGACCGCCGAAATCTCGGGCCTCAGCGTGAGCCTCGTGAAGCTCGCCGACCAGCTCACGCGCCTCCTCGACTCGAGCGCCGCGCGAGCCGCCGGAAAGAAGGATCTCGAGGTGGCGCGTGCGGCGCAGCGTCTGCTCGTGCCGCCCCACGGGAGCATCGACGGCGCCGCGCTGCGGATCACGTCGACGTTCCGCCCCGCGGCGGAGTGCGGCGGCGACCTATGGCTCGTTCGGGACCTCCCCGACGGCACGACGCTCGTGCTCGTCGGCGACGTGACCGGCCACGGGGTGGCCGCAGCGATCCTGGCAGGGGTAGTGAAAGGTGCGTGCGAGGCCGCGCTGCGTGATGCCGCTGGCTTCTCGAGCCCGCGCGCGCTGCTCGCGAGGCTCGACGAGGTCGTGCGCGAGTGCGCCCGGGGCGAGGCGCTCATGACCTTCACGGCGGCCCTCGTCGACGCGGGGCGATCGCAGGTGACCATCGCGAACGCCGGACATCCTCACACGCTCTGGTTGCGGCCGGGCGAGGCGAAGCCCCTCGTGGTCGACGGTCCGCCCCTCGGGGCCGGTGGCCCGGTCGAGCACCGCGAGATGACCTTCCGCGTCGACAGGGGAGACTCGCTCGTTTGGTACACCGACGGCCTCGTCGAGCGCGAGAACGACCAAGGCGAGCCCTTCGGGGAGCGGCGCCTCCGCGCGGTGTGCCAACGCGCAGCCCTGGGGGGCGCCGAGTCGATCCTCGCCTTGGTCGAGTCGACGTTCGACACGTTCGCGAGCCCATCCCCCGACGACGACGACGTCACGCTCGTGGTCGGGACCGTCAAATAACGCAGACGACGCCCGCCGAGGGCTCGAGGTTGCTCGATGAAGACCGAAGCCATGGCCTACGACCTCGCGACGTCGCGCTGGTCCTCGCCTTTCCCCACCAAGCTCGACTCCGAGAGGACCCTGGTCCTCGCCTTCGGCGCGCCGGACCTGCCCGATCGCTCGACGGCCCTCCGCGATCTCGTGGGCGCCTTCCCTCGATCGGTCGTGGTCGGGTGCTCGACGGCAGGGGAGATCCACGGCCCGGTGGTTCGGGATGCCTCGCTCTCGGTGACGGTGAGCAAGTTCGATCACGCCTCGCTCGCCCTGGCCCACGTCGAGGTGCGAGGCGCGGAGGGATCGTTCGCGGCCGGCGAAACACTGGCGAAGCGCCTCGCGGCGAGCGGCCCGTCCCTCCGCGCCGTGTTCGTGCTCTCCGAGGGGCTCGGCGTCAACGGGAGCGAGCTCGTGCGCGGGCTCAACGCGTCGCTCGATCCTTCGGTGGTGGTGACGGGAGGCCTCTCGGCCGACGGATCGGCGTTCAAGCGCACGTGGGTCGCGCGCGGGGCGACGGTCGCGTCGAACGTGGTCGTCGCCGTCGGCTTCTACGGGGAGCGCCTCATCGTCGATCATGGGACGCGCGGGGGGTGGGACAGGTTCGGGCCGGAGCGCGTGGTCACTCGCTCCGACGGCAACGTGCTCTACGAGCTCGACGGGAAGCCGGCGCTCGCGCTCTACGAGGAGTACCTCGGGGCTCGCGCGAAGGACCTGCCCGCGTCGGGCCTCCTCTTCCCTCTCGCCATGCGGGCCTCGCAGAAGGACGAGAAATACCTCGTAAGGACGCTGCTCTCGGTCGACCGGGCCAAGCAATCGATGAGCTTCGCGGGCGACGTCCCTCGGGGCCACTTCGCGCAGCTCATGCGGGCCGACTTCGACAAGCTCATCGAGGGAGCGCGGGGCGCAGGCCTCGCGGCGCGCACGGAGCGGCCCTCCCAGGGGGACACCCTGGCCATCGCGGTGAGCTGCGTCGGCCGCAGGTTGGTCCTCGGCGATCGCACGGACGAAGAGGTCGAGGCCGTGCTCGAGACGCTGCCCGGCAAGGGGGTCGCGCTCACCGGCTTCTACTCGTACGGGGAGCTCGCGCCACACACGACCGGCCCGTGCGATCTCCACAACCAGACGATGACGCTCACGGTGCTGCGTGAGGCGGCCGAGGGCGCGCCGGCGCGCACCTCGAACGAAGGACCACGGGCCTCCGCGCCTGCCTTCGGGAAGCTGATTCGCCCGTCGTCGCCGCCGGCGCCGGCCGCCCCGCGGGCCACGCCGAAGGTCGAGAGCCCCGCCGCCGATCTCTCCGTCGTGTCCCTCGCCTACGACATCCGCGAGAAGCGCTGGTCGGCGCCGTTTCCGCCGCTCGACTCGCCGCGCACCCTCGTGCTCGCCTTCGGGGCCCCCGAGGCGGCCGACGACCCGACTCCGCTCGCCGACCTCGCGCGCGCGTTCCCACGATCGATCGTCGTGGGGTGCTCGGGCGCCGGAGAGGTGCATGATACACAGGTTCGCGACGGCTCGATCGCGGTCACGGTCACGCGATTCGCCGAGACCGATCTCTCGTTCGCGTCGGCGGACGTCACGGGCGCGGACACGTCTCGAGCGACCGCCGACACCCTCGCCAAGAAGCTCGAGCGCGCTCGGCCCGGGCTCCGTGGCGTGCTCGTCCTCTCGGAGGGGCTCGGGGTCAACGGGAGCGAGCTGGCGCGAGGCTTTCGCGAGGCGCTCCCGGCCGACGTCGTCATCACCGGGGGTCTCGCCGGCGACGGCGCCCGGTTCCAGAAGACGTGGGTGAGCATCGGCGGCAAGCTGCGCCCCCACGCCGTGGCGGCGGTCGGCTTCTACGGGGACGCGGTCACGATCTCCCACGGCTCGAAGGGCGGCTGGGACAGGTTCGGCCCCGAGCGCGTCGTCACGAAGTCTCGAGGGAACGTCGTCTACGAGCTCGACGGCCGCCCCGCGCTTCGCCTCTACGAAGAGTATCTCGGCGAGCGCGCCAAGGATCTCCCGGCCTCGGGCCTCCTCTTTCCTCTCAGCGTGCGGAGCTCCCAGACCGACGAGCGGCGACTCGTGCGTACGCTCCTCTCGGTCGACCGCGAGGCGCAGTCGCTCACGTTCGCCGGGGACGTGCATCAGGGCTCGTTCGCGCAGCTCATGAAGGCCGACTTCGAGAAGCTCGTCGACGGCGCCGGAGAGGCGTCTGGCATGCTGAGCGGCGTGCCCGACGGCACCCCATCCCTCGTCGTCGCGATCTCGTGCGTAGGGCGTAGGCTCGTGCTCGGAGACCGGACGGAAGAGGAGATCGAGGCCGTGAAGAGCGCGCTCCCGAGGGGCGGAGACAACGCTCACGTCACGGGGTTCTACTCGTACGGCGAGCTGTCGCCCTTCGTCGATCCCGGCACGGGCGTCGCCGGGCCGTGCGAGCTCCACAACCAGACCATGACGCTCACGATCTTCTCGGAGGCGCGCCGCGTGAGCCGGACGAAGGTCGACGCCGCCCCGAAGTCGGGTCGGGCCCCTACCGCACCGAAGGCCCCGCCGCCTCCCGCGCCGATGCCCCGGGTCGAGGCTGCCGCGCCGGCGTCCGTGACAGCGCCCGCCACGTTCACCACCTCCCGGTGGGCGTACTCGGTCGCCGAGAAGCGCTTCAGCCTCTCGACGTTCCCCAAGGTCGACTCGCCTCGCACCCTCGTCCTCGCGTTCGGCGACGCGTCGGTCATCGACGATCCGTCCCCCTTCGAGCGCCTCGCGAAGGAGCTGCCGACCTCGATCATCGTCGGGTGCTCGAGCGCCGGAGAGATCCACGGGACCCTCGTGCGAGACGGCTCGCTCTCGATCACGGCCACGAGGTTCGCCAAGACGGACCTCGCGCTCGCGTCGTTCGAGGTCAAGTCCGCCGAGGATTCTCGCCCCGTCGGCCGCGCGCTCGCCAAGCGGCTGCTGGCCGAGAAACCCGGGCTCCGCGCCGTGCTCGTCCTCTCCGACGGGCTCGCCGTGAACGGGAGCGAGCTCGTGCGCGGGATCAACGAGACGCTCGACCCGTCCGTGGTGGTCACGGGAGGCCTCGCTGGCGACGGCTCGCGCTTCGAGCGAACGTGGGTCGCCGTCGGAGGGCGCGTGGCCCGCAACGTCATCGCCGCGGTCGGCTTCTACGGCGATCACGTCGTCGTGGGGCACGGCTCGAAGGGCGGATGGGACACGTTCGGGCCCGAGCGCGTGGTGACACGCTCCGAGGGGAACGTGCTCTACGAGCTCGACGGGAAGCCGGCGCTCGCGCTCTACAAGGAATACCTCGGCGAGAAGGCGAAAGATCTCCCGGCGTCGGGCCTGCTCTTCCCGCTCGCGATGCGGGCCTCGTCGAGGGACGAGAAGATCCTCGTGAGGACGCTGCTCGCCGTCGACCACGAACGAGGGTCGATGACCTTCGCCGGCGACCTGCCGCGCGGACACCTGGTGCAGCTCATGCGCGCCGACTTCGACAAGCTCGTGGGCGGAGCCTCACTCGCCGCCACGGCGGTTCGTGGGATCGGCAACGAGGACAAGAGCCTCACGATCGCCATCAGCTGCGTCGGTAGACGGCTCGTGCTCGGGGATCGCACCGAGGAAGAAGTGGAGGCCGTCAAGGAGGCGCTGCCCAACCACGGGGAGAAGTCCGAGGTCACCGGCTTCTATTCGTACGGAGAGATCTCCCCCTACGCGACCGGCCACTGCGACCTCCACAACCAGACCATGACGTTGACGGTGATCTCCGAGTCGTCGACGCCGCTCGAGCGCCTCGAGCCCATCGAGGACCCGACACGCGCGCGCATGCCACCCGGTCCGCGCGTGAGCGAGGCCCCCCTCCCCGTCGCGCCCCCGAGGCGCGATCCTCCGAGCGTGGCCGTGGACGCGACCATCGCCCCGCCGGTGAGCACGAGCCAGGTTCGCGTCCCGGTCGATACGTCGGCGATCCCCGTGGTGGTGCGCGCGACGAACCGCGTCGCGTCGGCCAGCGCGTCGACGGTCGTCACCGAGACCCTGAACGACACGACGGTCCTCCGGATGAGCGGCCGTGTGTCCGAGTCGTTCAAGGGGGACGCCGTCGGCTCGGCGCTCTCCGGGGTCGTCGTGATCGACCTCGCAGAGGTCGAGCGCGTGACGTCGTACGGCGTCCGCGAGTGGCTCGCCATGCTGGGCTGCGCCAAGAACGCGCGCTCGATCACGTTCGCGAGGTGCTCCGAGGCCATCGTGAACCAGCTCGGAATGATTCGAAAATTCGCCGGAGCGGGGCACGTCGCCTCGTTCTTCGCGCCGTACCAGTGCACACGCTGCGGCGAGCCGTTCGAGCGCCTCTTCGACGTGGAGCGTGACCGTGACGCCATCTTGGCCGCCGCGCCGCCCGAGGCCTCGTGCCCGGCGTGCGGCGCGAAGGGGCGCTTCGACGACGAGCCCGAGACCTACTTCGCGTTCGCGCGTCCCCACGTCGGCACTCCCGTCGAGCCATCGGTGCGCGCAGTACTCTCTCACCTCGCGGAGACGAGACCCGAGACCCGCAACGACCCGGTCGACAAGACGGTCGAGGGCGACACGACCCGCGTGCGCCTCCAGACCAAGCTCACGGCCGATCTCCGCTGGAAGCGCATCTTCGACGGCGTCGAAGGCAACCTGGTGGTCGACCTCGGCGCGGCCGGCGCGCCCGACGCAAGCGCCGTTCGAGCGCTCGAGGCCGGGCTCTCGGCGATCGCACCGGATCTGAGCCGTGTCACGCTCGAGCGGTGCCCCGAGGCGATGCTCGACAAGCTCGAGGCGCTCCGGGCCCTCCCGGGCTTCCAGCTGGCCTCGGCCATGATGGACGGGTTTTGTCCGAGCTGCGACGTCCCGCGGGCCGCGTACGTGTCGACCTCGGAGCATGCCGAGGTGATCGCGAGCGGTCGAGCCCCGGCGGTCCCCTGCAAACGATGCGGCGCGCCCCTCACCATCGCGGGGATCTCTCGGCTCGCCGAAGCGACGACACGACCCGCGGTGCGGTCCGAGCCCCAGCCCGTGGCCATCCCGGCTGCAGTCCGAACGGCTGCCGACTCGGGGAATCGACGATGGCGCTCCCCCATGGTCGTCGTCGGTGCGGCGAGCGCGGCCTTCGCCCTGAGCCTCGTGGCCTACCTCGGGACGCGCCCTCCGCCCGCACCGGGCCACGTCGAGCCCGTCGCCACGGCCGCACCCGCGCCGAGCGCGAAGCCGAGCGTCGGGAGCACCGAGCCACCCCCGTGGACCGAGCGTGATCTCGTCATCGGCGCCGAAGAAGTAACGGTGGTCGGCCGTGCGGACTCAGGTCTGGCGCTCGACGCCGCGCTGAAACAGGCGAGGAGCGCCGCGATCCTCCGGGTGGTCCAAGAGCTCGGCCGAGAGCTCTCGGGTAGCCCGGTCTACGAGTTCGTCGCGGCGCGTGTGCACGGAGAGGCACCGCGGTCCGACGCGGCCGTGGTGGACCGCTTCGTGGCCCAATGCGGGACGTTCGCTTCGCTCGAGCGCGTGGAGACCTGGTTCGGGCCGGCGGGGCCGGGGTTCGTCAAGTTCCGGCTCGAGCGCGCGGCCTACCAGAAGGCTGTCGCGCTCTACCGCGAGACCGCACAAGTCCAAGGGATGGTCGTCGGACGGGTGTTCCCGACGCTCGAGCGTGCCTTCCACTCCGAGGGCGAGATCGTGGTCCTCTCCGTGCAGAAGGGTCGCCTCGCCGAGGGGGCCGGGGTTCGCCCGGGCGACGTCGTTCTCGCCGTGGAGAGCCGCCACGTCGCGAGCCCCGAGGCCTTCGCGAAGACCATGTCGGAGGCGTACACACAGACGCCCCCGCGCGGTGCCCTCGCCGTCGACGTCGAAGCGGCCGGCGCGCGGCGCACCGTGAGGTTCTACAAGGCCCCGCCCACACCCTGATGGCGCGCCTCGTCGGATACGAGCTCGGCGACCGCTTCGCGCGTGGAGGCATGGCGGAGGTGTTCCTCGCCAACCCTCCGCCGCACCTCCGCGCGGAGCTCGGCGATCACGTGGCCGTAAAGCAGCTCTTGCCGGAGCTCGAGGCCAAGGACGAGTTTTTGGACATGTTCCTCGAGGAGGGAAAGCTCGCCCTCCTCCTCGAGCACCCGAACCTCGTGCGGACTGTCGGCGTCGGTACCATCGAGGGGCGACACGCCATCGTCATGGAGCTCCTGCGAGGCAGCGATCTCCGAAAACTGTGCAAATCCGCCAAAAAGCACGGGATCGGGGTCCCCATCGAGGTCGTCGTGCGCATCGCCATCGACGCCTGCCGTGGGCTTCACGCGGCGCACGAGGCGCGCGGGCGGGACGGCGAGCCGCTCTACGTGGTGCACCGTGACGTCTCGCCGCAGAACATCTTCGTCGGCATCGACGGGGCGGTGAAGGTCGTCGACTTCGGGATCGCGAAGAGCAACCTGCGCGGCTACGAGACCCAAGGAGGCATGCTCAAGGGCAAGGTGCCCTACATGGCGCCCGAGCAGATCAAGTGCGAGGCCCTCGATCGGCGCGCCGACGTGTACGCGATGGGGGTGACCCTGTACGAGTGCATCCTCGACGCGCGCCCGTACGCCGTGCCGAACGCCACCGAGTTCGCTCTCATGCTCGCCATCGCGAAGCACGACATCGTCGCGCCTCGGGAGCGCTCCGCGTCGTTCCCGGTGGAGCTCGAGAAGATGGTGCTCCGCGCCATCGCGTTCGACCCCGACGATCGACACCCGACGTGCGCCGCGCTCGCCGACGACCTCGAGCGAGGGGCGAAGAGCGCCGATCGGAGCGCCGTCGCGCGGTGGGTCGCCGAGATCTTCGACAGGGCCGGGAGGCGAAACAAGGGGGAGGAGGCCACCCTCGCGCCCCAGTCCCGCGAGCCGTCGCCTCGCGAAGCGCGTGAAGCCCAGAGGCGGCTCGAGGCTCACGCGGTCGTGGCGGCGATCGAGCACGTCGCGGGCCTCACGGTCGTCCGCTTCGAGGGGCGCATCGACGAGCGCTTCTCGGGGAGAGAGCTCGGCTCGGCCCTGTCGGGATCGCTCGTGCTCGACCTCGCCGGGGTCGAGCGCATCACGTCGTACGGAGTGCGCGCGTGGCTCGAGATGCTCGAGGCCATCCCGACCGACGCCGAGGTGCACCTCTACCGGTGCTCCGAGGCCGTGGTCGCTCAGCTCGCATCGTCGTCGGCGTTCGCGGGGCGAGCGCGCGTCGTCTCGTTCGTGGTTCCCGTGGTGTGCGACGACTGCGGGGCGACGTCGCAGCTCGCGATCGACGTAGAGCGCTCCCGCGACGTCCTGCTCGACGGTCGAACCCCCGAGCGGCCGTGCGAGCGTTGCGGCGGAAGGCCGCGGCTCGACGACGACCCCTCGATCCTCGGCTTCGTCCGCAAGCACGCGGGCTCGCCCTTACCCGCGCGAGTGCGAACGGTGGTCGACGAGCTCGACGTGCGCCACGAGAGCGGCATCGGCGACGTGCTCGAGAAGATCGTCACGGCGGACGAGACGCGGATCGTCGTGCGGCGGGCGCCCCGGAGGGCCCTTCGGCTCGGAAGAGCGCTCGACGGCGTCGAGGGCAAGCTGGTCATCGACTTTCGGGGCATGCCCACGATGGACGGCGCTACCTCGGCGGCCGTGCTCGCGGCGCTTCGTGGTCTCGACGACGAGGTGACCGCCATCGATCTGCGCGAGGTGCCCGAGGCGCTCGCCCGGGTCGCGTTCGAGGCGCGCCCCTCCGCGCGGATGCGGGTCCTGACGGTGGTGACCGAGGGGTATTGCGGGAGTTGCTCGGCCTCGCGGCTCGGGCGTGTCGACGGGGCGTCGTACGCGAGGGCCCTCGCGTCCTCCTCTCCACCCGCGGCGGAGTGCCGTCGTTGCGGGGCGACGCTCGGCTCCCAGGGCGTGCCGCACGAGAGCGCTCACGACGGCGACGCGCTCCCCGGCGAGCCTGTCGCGGCGGTTCAGCGCCCGATGAATGTCCGCTCGGCCCGCAGGCACCTCGTCTTGCTCGTGCTCGGCGTCGTCCTCGCCGCTGCCGCGACGGCCGGAGCGCTGGCGCGACGACACGCCGTTTTCGTGGAGCCCGACACGAGACAGCCTCGAACGACCACGACGCCCCTCCCGCCGAGGTTCCCGACGTGAGCCCCTCCACACGCCCTCCCGCCCATTTGCCGTCCGGCGCCACCGTCGGTGTCCTCGAGACGAACCGCACCCTCGCGCAGCGCATCGCGCGCGTCCTACGCGCGGCCACCCCCGGAGACGACGTCGCGGTCGAGTCCGACCCCGCGAGCCTTCGAGCGCTCCTTGGGTCGAGCCCCCGGCTCCTCGCGGGCGACGTGTCCGAGCTCGACCTCTTGCTCGACTGGGCGCACGGCCGCTACCGCGGAGCGAAGGTGATCGTCTGGTGCGCGAGCGATACCACCGCGGCGCTCCAGGCCATGCGCTCCGCCGAGGCCCTCTCGAGCCTCGTCGCGTTCCCGAGCTTCCTGTCGATGCCGCGGCCGTGGGAGCTGCTCTTCGCGGCGCGATCGGCCCTCGATCCGAGCGCGCCGCCCCCGAGGCTCGCCGAGCTCATGGCGTGGGGCGCCACGACGGTGAAGTACCGGCCGACCACCTCTCGCGAGCGCGATCTCGTCGTGGCCGAGCTCGGTGCCGTCGCGGAGCGCGCGGGGGTGGCCACGCGCCTCGCCCAGAAGGTCGGCGAGGTCGCGTACGAGCTCGTCATGAACGCGATGTACGACGCGCCCGTCGATCAATACGGAGAGCCGCGCTTCGCGCACGATCGCACGGGCGAGGTGCGGCTACTGCCCGAGGAGGCCCCCACGGTCCGCTTCGCGTTCGACGGCTCGCTCATCGGGCTCGAGGTCTCCGATCCCTTCGGGCTCTTGCGGAGAGAGCACGTCGTCGACGGCATCCTCCGCGGGCAGCGCGGCGACCAAGAAGACGATCCGTCGAGGCTAATCGACACCTCGTTCGGCGGGGCGGGCCTCGGGCTCCACCGTGTCTACGCGGCGGCCTCGTCCCTCGTGGTGCGCGTGTCCCCGGGCCAAGAGACACGGGTCACGGTGCTGTTCGACGCCGACCTCGGCGCGCGAGAGGCTCGAAGGATGCCGGTCTCGCTCCACCTGCTCTAAGGTAAAGGGACGACGACTTCTCGTCGGCCTCGTGCCACGAGCGGCCGCGGAGAGCGATCGAGGTTTGGCGACGAATCGTCGGCCCCGTACATGCCCAAAGCGCCCTCGGCCCTTGAATTCCCGAGGTTTGGGCCACGCGTGTAAGATCCGTGTAAGCGGCGATGGAGCGCGGAGGGGCGTACGCCACGCTCATGAGCTCCCGGCCCCACGCCCTCGCCTTCGCCCTCTCCGCCCTCGCCCTCACGGGCTTCGTCGCTTGTGGATCCACGGCCCGCCCCTCGGGCTTCGACGAGGGGCCCGACGGGGGCGACCCGTCCGCCGACGGGAGCCTGAACGGCGGCGACTCGGGCGCGTTCGACCTCGACTCGGGCGCGTTCGGCGACGGCGCGGCCGTGGGGTTGCTCAAGGGCACCGTGATGGCCCCGAACGGCACGGTCCCGATCGCAGGCGCGCTCGTCTACCTCACCGCCCAGCGCCCCGAGCCGACGCCCGCCCGAGTTCACTGCGACACGTGCGTACAAGTGGGCCCCACGACGCCGCACGCCATCGCGAACGAGAAGGGCGAGTTCTCGCTCGGTCCCAAGGTCACCGGCGCTCAGTTCCTCGTGGTGCAAAAGGGCGGCTTCCGCCGCGTCCGCGAGGTCTACGTCCAGAAGGGCGAGGAGACGCTGCCGACCACCCTCACGACGCTCCCGGGCAAGACCGACGCTGCGCGCGGCGACGAGGTGCCGAGGATGACCGTCGTTCACGGCCAATACGACGAGATCGAGGCCTCGCTCGAGAAGCTCGGCATCGACAAGAGCGCGATGGAGATCGTCACGAGCCCGCTCGTCGGTGACGCCGCGAAGGCCTTCCTTCGGGACAAGGCGCGCGTCGACGACAAGCACATCATCTTCTTGCCGTGCGGCGACTACACCCAACCCACGCCCAACGTCGACCTCTCGGCCGACGAGACCATTCGCAGCAATTTGAAGGCGTTCGTCGAGGCGGGAGGGCGCCTCTACGTCACCGACTGGCACTACGACTTCCTCACGAAGACCTTCCCCGGATTCGTCTCATTCGAGGGCGAGAGCAACGTCCCCTGCTCGGGCTGCGGACGCCTCTCGTACGACGCGACGGCCACGTCGCTCGACCCGAGCCTCGGCGCGTGGATGGGCGCGCAGGGCCTCTCGACCTTCACCCTCGAGAAGAACTACACGGGGATCTCGAAGGTCTCTTCGGTCACGCAGGGCACGAAGACCATCACGCCGCGCGTGTGGGTCTCGGGGTCCCGCGCCGGTCAGGCGCCGAAGCCGGCGACCGTGAGCTTCGAGCAAGGGTGCGGGCGTGTGCTCTTCAGCACATACCACACCGAGCCGTTCGCGAGCACGCTCACCCCGCAAGAGCGCGCCCTCCTCGGGGTGCTCCTCGAGGTCGCGGTCTGCAACGACTCGCCCACGGGCGTGGTCATCAAGTAGCTCGCGCAGAGCCCGCGGGGGCGCACGCCGTTCGCGGATCGCGCGCGCTCATGTGGCGCTCACGACGGATCGGCGGGGCGCACGCGGGCGCACCCGTCGTCTCCGGTCGTGGAGATCGCGAGCGACTGCGACACGTGGGAGCTCGTGCGCCGCAGGCGAAGGAACACCTCGCGCTCGTACACCGAGCGGCCAGGATCCCCGACGAATGGCACGGGCACGAGGCCCACGGTGCGGAACGGGCACACCTCGAGCTCGGGGGCGCGGCCGCGCGAGAGCACGAGCCTCGCGAGGTACCCGTACCCCGTCGCGGGCACGTCCTTGTGGCGCTGCATGAGCAGATTCCCCATGCCGTAGAGGATGGGTTTGCCCGCGCGCCACTCGATGCCCTGGAGCACATGGGTGTGGTGCCCGAGCACCGCGTCGGCGCCCGCGTCGATCGCCGCGCGCACGATGCTACGGGTGCGCGCGAGCGGGGCGTCTTGGTACTCGTCGCCTCCGTGGTAGCTCACGAGGACGGCGTCGGCGCCACCCGACCTCCGGAGCTCGGCGATGCGGCGAGGGAGCGAGGCCTCGTCGGCGCGCGCGAGGTGGTCCCTCGCGGGGTGCTTCTCGAGCGGCCCCAAGTTGAAGATGTCGGTCACCGCGAAGAACGCGACGCGAAAGCCCGACACGTCCACGATGACCGCGCGCTCGGCGTCGTCCAGGGTCTTGCCCGTCCCCGCGTGCTTCACTCCGACCCGATCCAGGTTCTCGATCGTCTCGAGCAAGGCCCGACGCCCGAAGTCCCAAGCGTGGTTGTTGGCAGTCGACACGACGGTGATCTTCGCCCGCGCGAGGGCGTCGGCGCCGACGGGCGGCCCCACGAACACGAGCGGGTTCGTGCTCGACATCGTCACGCCGCCCGTCTCGGCGAGCTGCGACTCGAGGTTCACGAAACGAACGTCGCCAGTCGATAGGACCTTCGCGACGCCGAAGAGCGGATCGTAGGAAGGGTCGGCGAGGAGCTTCTTGCCGGTCGCGCGCGCGAGCTCGACGTCGCCGCCTGCGACGACCACCACGCGATCACGCGGAGGGGGCGCTGCGTCGTGCGGGGCCGTGACCGACAGCTCGGTCGGATGGGCGTCGGCCGAGGCCGCGTCGATCCCGAGCGACGCGTCGATCGGCGGGGCCGCGGCGCGCGACACGTCCCCGGTACGCGAGGCCGCTCCGCACGCCACGACGAGCACGAGCGGAGAGGCCGCGCGCGCCCACGCACGGCGACCCGTCAGCGGTACCAGGCCGACTGTTTCGACGCCGCCTCTTCGGTGATCTCGACGTGGAGGTGATCGACGTGCGGGTTCGGGCCCGTGTAGGAGGCGTCGTTCGTGCCGTTGGAGCGCCATTTCGTGCGGTCCCAGATGATGTACTGGATCTGGAGCTCCTGCGCGTTCTTGACGAGGTAGTTCGCCACCGCGTCGCCGGCCGTGTTGTCGGCGGCGCCGCGCGTCGTGGGGATGAAGATGTCGAGCGCGCGCCCCGTGCCGTGGATCGACATGCGGCTCGGGCTCGCCGTGTTCGCGCGGCAGGCGTAGCCCTGGATGCTCGAGATTTGGGGGAACTTCTGATCGAGGTGCGCGCGGAGCTTCTGCGTTCCGGCGCGGAGGCCACCCGCACAGAGACGCGAGCTCCAAGCGGGCCCGTCGTCGTACGTCACGCGCACGCGCGCGCCAGCCGCCCGCACGTCGGCTGGGAGCTTCCAGCGACCCGACACCGAGATCGCCGCTTCGTCGGACCCGATGCCGTCGTCCCCTTCGTCGTCGTCGTCGGCGACCGCCTCGTCGGTGCCGTCGGCCATCTCGGCCGAGCAGCCGAGCGTGATCGAGCCGATCATGGTCAAGAATCCGAAGGCTCCCAGAAGGCGTCGTGCGTCCATGCTCATCGAGGCGCCGCTAGAGCATTCGACGTGCCAGGTGCCGGAGGTGCCATGAGGGCGGAACTCTTCAGGCGGAGCGCACGAACGGGCCGGCGAGACTGAACGATCACGACGGAGACGGAAATGCGACGTGATCACCTGGGGACGTTCTTCATCCTCCCGCGGATCCGAGATGTCTCTGGGTGCATGTAGGCAAAAAACCGCAACGAGTACCGATCCTTAGGCAATCTCAGGGCGCACGCGGCGGGCCCCGGTTTTTTCCGCTGCGGTCGAGGCAACGCGCCCATGGGCGGGGCATCCGAGCTGCCGCATGTCCTCGCAACGCGTCGTGCTCGTCGTGGGAGCCTACGGTGGAATCGGGAGCTCGCTCTGCCGCCTCCTCGCGGCCGAAGGAGTGAAGCTCCTGCTCGCCGGGAGGGACGCCGAGAAGCTCCGCGCCCTCGCGGACGAGGTGTCGGGCGAGACCGCGGTGGTGGACGCGCGTGATCCCGACGCGCTCGGAGCCGAGGTCGCCGCTGCCGTCGCGCGCCACGGACGCGTCGACGGGGCCGTGAACCTCGCGGGCTCGATCGTGCTGAAGCCCGCGCACGCGACCTCGCTGTCCGAGTGGAGCGACGTCATCTCGACGAACCTGCTCACGGCGTTCTCTCTCGTACGCGCCGCGGCGCCGTCGATGGCCCGAACGGGCGGTGGCTCGATCGTGCTCGTGGCGTCGGCCGCTTCACGCGTGGGCCTCGCGAACCACGAGGCGATCGCGGCCGCAAAAGGCGGCGTCACGAGCCTCGGCATGTCGGCGGCGGCCACGTACGCCCCTCGTGGCGTGCGCGTGAACGTCGTCGCGCCGGGGCTCGTGCGAACCCCGCTCTCGGCGCGCATCGTGGCCAACAAGGCGTCCGAGGACGCGAGCCTCGCCATGCACCCGCTCGGGCGGCTCGGTGAGCCGGAGGACGTCGCCCGCGCCATCGCGTTTTTGCTGTCCCCCATGCAGGCGTGGCTCACGGGTCAGGTGCTCGGTGTCGACGGAGGGCTCGCCACGGTGCGGCCCCGCAGCGCGTGAGCCCGGGCCGCCTCGCGCTCGTCGCGCAGCTCGCGTCCACGCTGCCACTCGTGGGGCTCACGTGGCTCGTGCAGGTGCTCGTGTATCCGCAGCTCGCGAGGGTGGGCGCGAGCGAGTTTCCCGCGTACCACGCGGCCCACGCGCGCCTCGTCACGTACGTGGTCGCGCCTCTCATGGTGACGGAGCTCATGGCGTCGCTCGGCGGGCTCGCGGCGGCGGATCCGGTCGTGCCCCGATGGCTCGCCGCGGTGGGCGCGGGGCTCGCGATCGCGACGTGGGCCGCGACGTTCTTCTTGGCCGTACCGCAGCACGCGGTGCTCTCTCGCGGGTTCGACCCGCGCGCCCACGAGCTGCTCTTGGCCGCGAACGCCCTCCGCACGGCGCTCTGGTCGTTGCGGGGCGTGCTCGTCGTGGGCGCGGTCGCGCGCGCGCTACCCGAGTAAACACGAGCACCGGTCGACGCGGCGACCACCGCCACTTCGATCCCTGGGCGAGCCCGCGCATCTCCCGCGCCGACCCAGCCGCGCCGCCCGGTCGACCCGCTTGCCACGTTGCGCGCACGTTCGCCCCGCGTACGCTCGAGGGTTCGTGAGTCGCTGCAACGAGGAGGGCCCATGAGGATCGTTCGAGCGTGTGTGTTCGTGGGGTGTGCTCTGGTCGTGGCCGCGGGGTGCTCGGGCACCACGGCGAGCGTCCCCGATGCTGACGCGGGGGCCGATGGCGCGACGAGCGCGGACGCTTCGACGACCCCCGACGTGGCCGTGCCCACCGACGCGGCCGTGCCGGTCGACGCGGTCGCCGATGGGAGCCCGCTGCCGACCACCTGCGTCGATGCCCCCAACACGGGGACGAACCCGACCTGCGGCACCGTGGGCGCGTGCGGAGCGTTCGTCACGATGGGCACCGACGCGAACGACGTCCCCACCGGGACGAGCACCACGCTGCCACCCGGCACCTACGTGCTCACCGCGATCGTGGCCCACAAGATCCAGATCCCCGCGATCACGATCAAGACCACGGTGCGCTTCAAGGCCGACGGCACCTACGACCGGATCGAGTCGGTCAACTTGAACGGCAAAGCCGACTCGGTCGACGAGCGCAAGAGCGGCACCTACACGGTGACGGGAGGCGTGGTGCAGCCGAACGAGGTGTGTCCCAAGGCCGAGGCCGACGACCCGTCGACCTTCACCGTCAACGGGCAGACGGTGACGTTCTACACGCCACAGAACCGCGGCCCTGCCGGGTCGGGCGTCGTTCAGACCTACACGCGACTTTGACGGGCTAGGGCGGGTTCGCGGCGCGCGCGAACCCTCCGGCCCTCGAGGCGGCTCGTACGATCAGGAGAAACCACCATGACGACCGCACGAGGGCACTTTCGCACGCTGAGCATGGGCTTCGACGAGGCGCTCGCTCGCCTCCCCGAGGCGCTCAAGGCCGAGGGCTTCGGCATCGTCACCCAGATCGACATGCAGGAGACGTTCAAGGCCAAGCTCGGCGTCGACTTCCGCCGCTACCGTATCCTGGGCGCGTGCAACCCCAAGCTCGCGCTCGCGGCGCTCACCGAGAGCCCCGAGCTCGGGGTGCTCCTGCCGTGCAACGTGGTGGTGTACGAGGCCATCAACGGCAAGGCGGTCGTCGGCGCGATCGACCCCTTGAAGACCATCGGCGCCGCGGGAGAGGACACGAAGCTCGGCGAGCTCGCGCACGACGTGGACGCGCGCCTCCGGAGGGCGATCGACGCCATCGCGTAGCCGCGCGGGGAAGCGCACGGTTTGCGCGAACCCGATCCCTCGCCCACGGGCTCCTACGGGTATGCGAACCACACTCTCCGCCATCCCGCTCCTCGTCGCGACCGCGCTCGGCGCATGTGGGAGCGACACGAAGACGCCGAGCGGCGCCGCCCCGCCGGTGGGCACGCCGTCGTCCCCTGGTGCGGACGGCGGGCCCGTCACCTCGGGCGGCGGGACGAGCCCGTGGCAAGGCTTGCCCGGGGAGCGCATGGGTCCGCTCGCGAAGGCCGCGAGCGCGCGCACGGCGACGTTCATGACGCAGGACGAGTGCGCGTTCTGCCACACGACCGATACAGGCTCGAGCGTTCTGCGCGACGCGAAGGGGCGCGACGTGTCGCCCGTGGAGAGCTTCCGAGGCTCGATGATGGGGCTCGCGGCGCGCGACCCGTACTACCTCGCCGTGCTCGAGCACGAGCTCGGGGCGCACCCCGGCGCCGAGGCCACCGTGATGAGCACGTGCACCCGCTGCCACGCGCCCGCCGGTAACGTCGAGCTCGCGAAGGCCGGGAAGAACCTCACGTACGGTGACCTCACCACCGGCACCTCGCCCGAGGGCACCGTAGGCCGTGACGGCGTCACCTGCTCGCTGTGCCACCAGATCACGCCGCAGGGCCTCGGCACCCCCGCGAGCTTCACGGGGGGCTACACGATCGACGCCAACCGCACGATCTACGGGCCGCACGCGAGCCCGTTCACGACGCCGATGATCCAACGTGTCAACTACACCCCGACCGCTTCGTCGCACATGACGGACAGCGGCCTCTGCGGGTCGTGCCACACCGTGGTGACCCGCGCGCTCGACACGAAGGGCGCCCCGACGGGCCCCGAGGTGCTCGAGCAGGGCCCGTTCGTCGAGTGGAGCGTGTCCCGCTTCGCGAAGCCCGGAGGCAAGACCTGCCAAGACTGCCACGTGCCCGTGACCGACGACGACGGCGCGCCGATCTCCACGGTGCTCTCGCTCCGACCGGGCCCGGGGAGGCTCTCTCCGAGGTCTCCCGTCGGCCGTCATCTCTTCTCGGGCGCCAACGCGCTCATGCTCCGGGTGCTCGCGAACGAGCGCGCGTGGGCCGGATACGACGCCCCCGCGGAGCTCCTCTTCGCGCAGGCCGAGCGCGCCGAGGCGAGCCTTCGGACGTCTGCGCGGCTGACCGTGCTCCCCATCGAGAGGGCCGGAGAGGGGGCCTCGCTCCGCGTGCGCGTCGAGAACCTCACGGGGCACAAGCTCCCCACGGCCTACCCCTCGCGCCGCATGTGGCTCCACGTGCGTGTCACCGACGCGGCGGGCGCGCTCGTGCTGGAGTCGGGGGCGAGCCGCGACGGGCGCATCGTCGACGGTGCTGGGAACGTGCTCGACGCGAAGGGCGCCATCCTCGCGCACACGACGGAGATCACCTCCTCGACGGGCGTCTCGGTGTGGGAGGCCATCCCCAAGAACGCCGAGGGACGGGAGGCCACGAGCCTGCTCGAGGCCACCGGGTACACGAAGGACGATCGCCTGTTGCCCGAGGGCTTCGACGCGGCCGACCCTCGCGCCGCGCTCGCCCTCCCGGTCGGCACCGCGCAAGACGGCGACTTCGTGCCGGGCGGTGACACGGTGCTCTACCGCGTGCCTCGAGCGCCCACCGGATCAGTCGTCGAGGTGAGGCTCCTCTACCAGACCATTCGCCCCTCCGAGCTCGAGCACCTCGCCGAGAAACCCGGGCCGGCGGCGCTCCGGTTCCTCGACATGATCGGCCCCAACGCGATGGCTCCGCTCGTGGTCGCGACGGCGCGAGCGACCGTGCCTTGAGGGGTGAAAACCCACGATCGGGCCGTGACGACTTTCTCTCGCCGACCCCCAGATAACCTCTGGAGATCGTTCGATTGACGCAAAAGTCCGGGCGCTCGAACTTTTGCGTCATTTGCGTCAATTTCGGGGGCTCGGGAGGGGCGGTCGCCTCCAACGATCGCGCCCTCGTGAGCCGTGACGGACCCGTGCTCGGGTAGGCTACACGAAGCAATCCGAGTACGCTCCGGCGCCGATGAAACTCGCGCGGCTCGTCCTTTCGAACTATCGCGGCTTCGAGGCGCTCGACGTCACCTTCGACCCTCGCCTCACGCTGCTCGTCGGGAAGAACGGCTCGGGCAAGTCGTCCGTGCTCGATGCCATCACGACGTGCGCGTTCCTCAGTACGAGCGTGGCGCTCGGAAAAGCACCGAGCCGTCACGACGGACCCGGTGACATCTCCATGTCCGACGTTCGAGGGGGCGCGACGTCGGCCCACGTGATCAGCACCTGGCACGTCGACGGTACGGCGTACACCTTCGAGGCGGAGCGAATGACCTCTCGCACGTTTCAAGCTAGCGCTGAGGACGGGGTGGGCCGCGCCATTCCGATCGTTGCCTTCCGCGTCGACCGGGCGCGAGCGCCGACCGCCGAGGTGACCGACACGAGCGAGCCCGTCCCCGCATGGGACGACGGGTACTTCGAGACCGAGGTCGCGTTCGACAGGCTCGTGCGGTGGATGCGCTCCGAGGAGGACCTCGAGAACCAGGAGCGTGTCAGCCGGCGCGATCTGGACTTCGAGCTCCCTTCCCTGGGCGCGGTGCGGCGCGCCTGCCGCAGCGTGCTCGGGCCCGAGTACAGCGACGTTCGCATCGACCGCTCCGGCGGCAAGACGGCGCTCACCGCCCAGAAAGGCGGCGCACGACTCACGGCGAGCCAGCTCTCGGACGGCGAACGCAACCTCCTCGGGCTCGCCGCGAACCTCGCGCGGAGGCTCGTCCCGCTCGCCCCTGCGGGCTCGAGCCCCGTCGACGCCGAGGCCGTCGTGCTCATCGACGAGGTCGAGCTGCACCTCCACCCGAGCTGGCAAGAGACGATACTCCCGCGGCTCCTCGAGACGTTCCCGCACATTCAGATCGTGGCGACGACACACTCGCCGAGCGTCCTCGCATCCATCGGCTCGACCACACAGGTTCGTGTGCTCGACGAAGGAACGGCCTACACGCTTCGGGATCCGGTGACCGGGCGCGACGCCAACGCCCTCCTGAGGGACGTCTTCGGCGCGCGGGAGCGGCCTCGCGCCGCGCTCGAGCTCATCGAGCTCGCCGGGAGAGCGCTGGATGCGGGAGCCCTCGACGATGCCCGCGTGCACACAGACACGTTGGAGGCGCTCTGCGGGCCGAACGACAGCGAGGTCGTTCGCTTGAGGCTCCTGCTCGACTTCGAGAGGGCGTAGTGCGCACCATCCACAAGCGCAAAGAGCCGCGGGCGCTCGTCGAAGCTCGCGTCGCAGGCGTGACGTTCGGCACGCTCGATGGGGCCACGAAGGGCGCGCTTCGAGCGCAGCTCGTCAAGGAACAGGGCTGGCTTTGCTGCTACTGCATGGCGCGAATTCGCCCCGAGACGTGCCGCATCGAGCACTACCGGCCGCAGAGCTCGTTCCCCGACGAGGGCTTGGCGTACCCGAACCTCCTCGCGGCGTGTCACGGGAACGAAGGAGCTTCTCCTTCGCTTCATCACTGCGACGTGCGCAAAGGCAACCGCACCATCCGGTTCGATCCGAGGCACCCCTCGGCTCACGCCGACGGCGTTCGGTACGGAGCGAACGGCGACATCCGCGTCCCCGATCCGGCCCACCAGGACGAGCTCGATCACGTGCTCGGCCTGAACCTCGAGCACTGAAACGGAACCGCAAGGCCGCGGACCAGGCTGTTCTCACGATGCTGAAGAAACACGACTGGGACCTCACGCGCGTGAGGCGGCTCTACGCGAAGTACATCGACGAGAGCGCGGGCGAGCTCCCTCCGTACGCCGGTGTGGTGGCCCAGAAGCTCCAACGCTACCTCTCGAGACCCTCCCACGGGCCGTGACGACTTTCTCTCGCCGACCCCCATGTAACCTCAGGAGATCGTTCGATTGACGCGCAAAATTGGGCGCCCCATTTTGCGCGTCATTTGCGTCAATTTCGGGGGCTCGGGATCACCTGCCGAGGGCCGCGGGGAGGAGGGGCTCGAGGCGTTGCTCGAGGTCGACCGCGAAGCCGACCACGCCCGACGCGGCGCCTTCGCGCTCGAGCTGCATGCCGAGGATCGCGGTGTAGCCCACCTTGCGATCGAGCCACGGGGTGAAGCCGAACGCGCCGGGCGACGAGATGGTCGCGCAGCCCGTCGCGGGAGTCTTGCACTCGAGCCACGCGGTGAGCCCATAACGAAAGTCGTACCCGAGGCTCTTCACGGGCGAATTGCCGACGACCACGCCAGGGTACGGCTCGACCATCTGCAGATCGAAGAGCGTGGTGGGGGCCTTCACGGCGCCTTCGCCACGCGCGTAGATCGCCGTGAGGATCTTCGTGTACTCGTCCATCGAGGCGCGCAGGCCGCCGGCGACGAGCGGGTTCTGTTTGCCGAGCGACTGGCGCGGCGCCGTGAAGTACGCGACCTCCGCGGGGAGGCCGAGGGGGACGCGCACGAGCTCGTCGAAGAGGGTGTTCCACGTCTTGCCCGTGAC
This sequence comes from Myxococcales bacterium, assembly GCA_016712525.1. NCBI lineage: Bacteria > Pseudomonadati > Myxococcota > Myxococcia > Myxococcales > Myxococcales bacterium. The sequence continues at coordinate 1,691,135 of JADJQX010000001.1, read as the reverse complement.
GACCTCGGCCATGCGCGCGGCGACGTGCAGATGCGTCGAGCCGTAGTCGTAGCGGGTGCCGGGCGCGGCGTCCGGATCGAGCGCGGCGATCGTGCCGACGCAGGCCTCGAGCGTCGTCGCGGGGTTCGCGGTGCACGGGGCCTCGGGCGGGAGGCCCGACGTGAACGAGAGCAGGTGGCGCAGCGTGATCTGGTCTTTGGGCGCGGGCCAGCCGAGCACCGCGCCGGTGGTCGAGTCGAGCGTGAGGAGGCCCTTGCCGACGAGCGAGAAGAGCACGAGGCCCGAGACGATCTTGGAGGCCGACGCGACCGCCACGCGATCGCTCGTCTTGAAGCCCCCGTACTCCTTCGAGAAGACGAGCCGCTCGCCCTTGTCGTAGAGGGCGAACGCGAGCGCAGGCGGCGGGCCTCCGTCGACCGCGGCCTTCTTGCGGGAGTCTTCGATGGCCGCGTCGATGGCCTCGAAGGCGGGGTTCTTCGCGTCGGTGGTCGCGTCCTCGGGAGGAGGCGTCGACGTGTCGGGTGCGGAGGCCTCGGGGCTCGAGGTGCCTGCGTCGTTCGAGGGAGGAGGCACGGAGACAGGGTCGTCGCCACACGCGGCGATGGCCGCGACGGCCGAGGTGAACGCCACGACGAGCGAGAGCGAACGGAGGTGCATGCGAGGCGGAGAGCAAACACGAGGCCACCTCGGATCTCCGCGAGATTCCCTGCATTTCTCGAGCGCGCCTGCCCTCGGGGGTGAACCTGGGCAGGTTCATGGAAAGGCCGTCGTCCAGGCCGAGCGCGCTCCGTCCGTATCGGTCTTGGCGACGGATAGGCCTTCCCATATCGTTGGAGGATCATGAAACTGCGCGCCTCGACCACGATCACCCTCGGCGTCGTGTCGAGCCTCGCCGCCATCGTGGGTGCGTGCACCGCGTTCTCGAGCGAGAGCAGCGACACGCCGGACGCGGGTGCGGTCGAGGACGCGCGCAGCACGATCCCGCCCGTGAGCTCGAGCGCCCCGGACACGAGCACGCCCGACGCGGGTCCGAGCCCCGAGGTCGACGCCTCGGCGCCGGACGCCGCATCCGGAGAGTGCACGGGCGGTTGCCCGGGGGGGTCGTTCTGCGAGGACGGCGTATGCCTCCCTACGTCGTGCACGGGGGATGGCGGCGTCGTAGCCGTGCGGCCGAAATCGTTGGTGAACCAGAGCGGGACGCTGTCGACGTTTCCGGCGGGCACGGCCATCGTCGACGCGGTCCGCGAGCGTGGGGAAGGCGATGGCGACGGCACGTACGTCGACGCGGTGATCGGCAAAGGGAGCGCGTTCTTCAGGCTCAGGTCGGAGCTCTTCCGGCTACCCCCGAATCGTGCGATCGAGTCGGTCTACCTCCGCGGCCGCGTTCGCCACGTCGATTCGGACGCGAGCTCCGAGATCGGGTTCATCTACTATTTCACGACGTCCGTGAGCACCCTCTACCAAGTCCCGAAGCCGCGGGTCGGCTCGTCCTACGACATCGCGAGCTTCTACCTCCAGGAGCCCTACATCGTCTCGCCCGGGACCAAGTGGTCCGAGACGCTCGTGAACGACGTGCAGGTCGGCGTCGAGATGATCGGAGCTCCCACCAACCCGGACAACGCGACGGTGCGGGTCACGCAGGTTTGGGTCGAGGTGTGTTTGAAGGCGCTGTGAGCCGGGACTACTCCGCGCAGGCGAACGACGCGACCGCGGGCACCTTGCCCGGGAAGACCATGACGCCCTTCATGCCGTCGCGCTCGAGCGTGGTGCCGGACTTCGCCGTGTAGAGCCCGCCGCCGCTCGATTGGCCGCCGCTCGACGACGCCGTGAACGCCATCTCACCCGACTCGAGGCCGAGCCCCTTCCAGCGCGAGGACGTGTCGAGGGCCCCGACGTCGAACCTCATGACGAGCCCGTTCGGATCCTCGCCGAGCACGAACGCTCGGAACGGGCTCTCGCCTTCGTGGACGACGCAGAGCACCTTGCCGGGGCTCGCCTTCTCTTCGGCGCGCGCAGGCGCGACGAGCGAAACCAGCGAAAAGGCCGAGAGACCGAGCGCCACGACTGCCCCCAAGAACCGCATACCGGCGGGATACCACGGAGCCTTCGCGATGCAAGCCGCGAAGCGCGCGGACGGCGAAGGTCACCGGGGTGGGCGTCGGCGGGGCGCGTCGTTCGAGGCCACCCTCGCGACCTCGCGCTCTACCCCTCGCAGCTCGTCGCGGAAGAACCGGTGCCGCGGATCGGCGTCGCGCGCGGTGTGGTAGCTCACGAAGACACGCGCGGCCGGGACCTCGAAGGGGAGCTTCGCGGCCGCGAGCGGGAGCACGCGACGCGCCCCCTCGGCGAGCACCTTCGGCACCACGGTCACCGTGCGCGACTGCGCGACCACCGCGAGCGCCCCGGCGAAATCGGGCACACGCAGGGCCACGTGGCGTGTGTGCCCGAGGGCCTCGAGCGCCACATCGACGGGCCCCTGCCCCTGCCCCTCGGGGCTCACGAGCACGTGGGCGGCCCGGCACACGCGCTCGAGCGTGGGCGCGCGGAGCAGAGCATGCCCTCGCCGCGCGACGAGCACCCACGGGCTCGCGAAGAGCTCGACGGAGCGCACCCAGGCCTTCTGCGACGGCCGATGCCCGACGACCACGTCGACCTCGCCGGCCTCGAGCAGCGCCTCGAACGGCTCACGGTAGGGAGACATCACGAGCCGCGCCCCGGGGGCCTTCTCGGCGAGCCTCGAGAGGGCCACGGGCAAGAACGAGAACGCCGCGAAGTCGGCCGAGGCGAGCGAAAACGTGCCCCGCTCCGCCGCGGGCTCGAAGGCCCCGTCGTGGGCGAGCGTGCGTTCGAGCTCGAGCAACGACGCGCGCAGGCGCGGGCGAAGGGACGACGCGAACGGGGTGGGCACGAGGCCGCGGCCGTCGCGCACGAGGAGCGGATCGCCGAGCTCGTCACGCAGGCGGCCGAGCGCGCGGCTCACGGCGGGCTGCGAGAGCCCCACGAGCTCGGCGGTCTCGGTGACGCTGCCCGTCTCGAGTAGGGCGTCGGCCACGACGAGCAAGTTCATGTCGAGGCGACGGAGTTGCGTGGGGCGCATGGGCAGATTCTACCTATGCATTGGACGCATGCGGTGGCCTCGCGCACCGTAGGCGCATGACGACGCCCCGCCCCCTCCCCTCTCGCCGCGAGGTGCTCTCCGTCGGCGCCTTCTTCGGCGCGTCGAGCCTCGCCGCCTGCGCCTCTCCCGAAGGTCCGAGCGACGCCGCGGGCGCACGCTCCCGCGCGTACGACGAAGACAAACGCGACTCTCCGACCCCCGGGCTCTCCCCCATCGTCGCGGCGCTCGTGCTGGGCCTGCACGCGCCGAGCCCTCACAACACACAGTCGTGGCGCTTTCGGCTCGTGTCCGACCGGGAGTGCCTGCTCTTCGTCGATCCGAGGCGGCTCTTGCCCGAGACCGATCCGCCCGCGCGGCAGATCCACATCGGGTGCGGGACGTTCGCCGAGGCGTTCGTGCTCGGCGCGAGCCGGCTCGGGCACGCCGCGCGGGTGGACCCGTTCCCCATGGGGCCGTACCCGAGCCCGTCCGCGGTGGGCACGCTACCCGTCGCGAGGCTCGTGCTCACGGGTGAGCGCGCCGCCCCCGATCCGCTCGCAGCCTTCCTCGAGGCGCGCCAGACGAGCCGCCTGCCCCACTTGGAGCCACGCCTCGCGCCGGAGATGACGGCCCGCGTGCTCGCCGACATGGGCGCGGGCGACGCCGAGGTGACGTTCGTGCCGAGCGCGGGCCTCGACCCGTACCTCGAGCTCTTCGAGCGCGCGATGGAGGTCGAGTCGACGACGCGCGCGACGAACGAAGAGACACGCCGATGGTTTCGCTTCGATGGGTCCGCGGCGAAGGAGCGGCGCGACGGGCTCACCTTCGAGGCCAACGGCATCACGGGCACGAGCGCCTTCTTCGCGCGGCTCTTCACGAGCGACACCGAAGAGTCGTGGAACGCGAAGGGCACGATCGACAAGGGGCTCGCGTCGTTCCGAGAGGCCGTGCGCGCGACCAGCGCCGTCGCGTTCGTCACGACGGGCGAGAACGGCCACGACGCGCACCTCGCCGCAGGCAGGGCCACGATGCGCCTCATGCTCGCGGCCACGAGACACGGGCTCTTCACCCACCCGGTGAACCAGGTCCTTCAAGAGTACGAGGCCATGCGGCCCCTGCGCGAAGCCTTCGAGGCCCGCTCGGGGGTGACGGCACCCCGAAAAATTCAGATGATCTTGAGGGTCGGCCGCACGCCGCCGCCGTTCGTCTCGTACCGCCGCCACGCGGGCGATCTCTTCGTGCGCGGGTGAGGCGAGGGCGTGCGCGGGTCAGCCGAGCCGCGCGCTCACGGGAGCTTCACCTCGGAGAAGATGGCCGTGGTCGGGCCGCCTGGCGCGGTGCGCGTCGTTCCGAAGAGGACGCCGAAGGGGGCCGCGGGCATGATCTCTTCGCCGGAGCGCGCGACCCTCTTTTTGCGGTCTTGGAGCACGATGTCCCACTTCACCTTGCCACCCGCGGCGGGAGTGGTCGCGAGCCGCACGCGCACGGGGTACGTGAACGTGCCGAGGGGCACCGCGCCGGAGTTTTCACCCGCATCGGCGCTGTTGTTGATGCGCACGAGGGCGAGCTCCTCGGACGGCGAGCGACGCGCCACGGCGAGCACGAGCAAGCCGTCGGCCGTGACCGAGCGGACGAAGGGCCCGACGAGCACGTCCTCGGTCGTCTCTTCGGGGATCGACGTTCCCTCGAGCACGTACTCGACCACCATGGCGGTGGGCACGCCCTCTCGGATCACGCCGAACGAGGGCCGATGCGACGCCGCGGGCGGCCCGTACGAGAGCAGCGCGCGGAGGAGCCCCGAGCTCGGGCAATAGAAGGCTTGGCCCACGGTGCTCGTGATGACGCCGCCGTCGAGGCGCGTGCCCATGAAGAGATCCGCCGTGTACCCGGGGAAGACCCTGGGTATGGCAGAGGGATCGAGCGCCGTGTAACAGGTCGCCGCGGGCGCGCGATCGAGGCGCGGATCTCCGCCCCCGTCGGTCGAGGCGTCGGGAGGCACCTCGCCGGGCGGGGCGTCGCTCGGGGCGTCGAGCGAGGTCGCGTCGGCTGGAGGCGGGAGGGGCCCGGCGTCGAAGTCGGGGCTGAAGCTCGCGCTGCACCGCAGGCTCGCGAGCGCGAGCGCGACCGAAGCAGCCCCCACGACGACGTGACTCCGAAAGACCGACATGACGACCTCCGAACGGCGACCTCGAGCCCGAGAGAGCACGATTCTTCAGCGTAGAGGGCTTTTGGCCGACGCCACGCCGAAAATCACGGGCGCCGCTTCCGTGGCCGAAAGAGTGCGACGAGGGCGGTCACGAGGCCTCCCACGGCGACGGCGCTCGGCGCGCGCGAGGCCCCGCTCGCCACCCCGGGCTCGATCTGCGCGCCGGACGCGGGCGCTTCTCCCGTGACGTTGCAGTCGGAGTCGAACGTCTTGCAGAGGGGCGCGCCCGAGACCTTCGACGGCGTGCGCGTCAACGTGGGCGCCGAGCCCACAGGCTCGAGCACGACGTCGCTCGTGAGCTCGGAGGTGCGCACGTTCGCGCGGAGGTGGGTGATCATGCGCGGTGCGACGCCGAACGCCTCGACGTCGGCCTGGCGATCGGCCTCGGCGGTCTCGCCCTCGTACTTCCCGTCGACGGTGATCCTCATGCCGATGCCGCTCTTGGTCTCGGCGCCCACGAGCTCCCACGCGCGGTAGCCGCTCTCCGCCGCACGAGCCTCGCGGACCTCGGCGTAGTCGCTCTTCTTCTTGGCGAAATCCCAGGTGATCGACGCCGACGGCACGGTGAACACCGGGTAGCTCGAGGGCACGAAGGCTTGGCTCTCCGAGACGACGTACATCGTGATGCCGAGCTTGTCGGTGGGGCCCGCGGCGCTCGCGCGCATCGGCACCACGTTCGAGCCCCCTTGGAGCTCGACGCGCACGGGGCGAATGGCCGACGCGCTCTGCCCAGGCCGGAGACGCAAGGCCAAGAAGTCGAACTTCTCGCGCACGTAGGCGGCGAGCACCGGCTCGAACGACGCAGGCACCTTGTAGCCGTTCTTCGAGAGCCACTCGGCCATGGCCTTCGGATCCTCGCCGGCGACGCGCACGACCTCGTACGGGCCGACCGCCTCGTGCGACTTCACCGTGACGGGCAGCTCGGGCTCGGGGCGCTCGGGCTCGCCCGCGCCGTCGTTGGGGCCTGCGCTCTTCGAGCTGGCACCGGAGAACGAGTCGGAGGCGGTCGCGCTCCCACAGCCCACGCCCCCACCGCCGCCTCCACCGCCCCCGCTGATGGAGGTGCACGACGGGCACCGCACCGTAGGCCCGACGACCTTGAGCCCGAGCTCGCGATCGAGGGCCTCGAAGAGCTTGTCGGTCGAGAGCCCGAGCTTCGCCTCGCCCTTCACGGGGAGCACCCACGCCATGCCCTTCGGGTTTCCGTGGAAGAGGATCTGGTCGTAGAGGACCGTCTTCGTGCGCTCCATGACCACCACCATGCGGTGATCGGTGACCTCGACGGCCTCGCTCGCGCCCGGGATCACCTCGCCCGGGACGTGGTTCTCGAAGAACCCGCCACCGCACGCGAGCGCATCACGCTCGAACACCGGAGACGCGGCGACGAGGCCGAGGAGGGAGACGGAGAAGAACGCCTTGCGGAGGAAGGAAGAGCGCATGCCAGGGCCTAGTGCAACCGGCAGACCACGCTGGAAAATCCAGGGTTTCGGGGCCAATCAGGGAGGGACTGGCACGGCTTGGCACGCCCCCCGAGAGGCCTCCCGACGCCGCTGTCGTGGGGCATCCGCCCTTCACGTCACTCGTAGCGGAGGGCGTCGATCGGGTCGAGGCGCGAGGCCTTGCGGGCGGGGAAGAGGCCGAACGCGACGCCGACGAACGCGCTGAACGCGACCGACATGAGCACGACCTGCGGGTCGACCTGGGTGGCCCAGCCGAACTTGACCGCGATCCACTTGGACACGCCGACGCCGAGGGCCACGCCGAGGAAGCCACCGAGCAGGCTGAGCGTGATGGCCTCGATGAGGAACTGGAGCAAAATTTGGCGGGGCTTGGCCCCGATGGCCATACGAATGCCGATCTCGCGGGTGCGCTCGGTGACGCTCACGAGCATGATGTTCATGATGCCGATGCCGCCGACCAAGAGCGACACGGCCGCCACGCTCGCGAGCAGGCTCGTCATGGTCTCGGTGCCCGCGGCCTGGGCGCCGGCCACTTCGCTCAGGTTGCGGATGGAGAAGTCGTCCTCGGCGCCGACGAGCCTGTGGCGCTCGCGGAGGAGCTCGGCCACCCCGGCTTGGGCGCGCGGCGTGTCTTCGGCGCTCGTGGCGCTCACGAAGATGACGCCCGACATGTACTTGCCGAGCCCGCCTTGGATGGTGCGCGCGTAGACCGTGTACGGGAGGAACACGGTGTCGTCGAGATCTTGCCCCGTGGCCGATTGGCCCTTCTTCTCGGCCACGCCCACCACCACGAAGGGCACGTTGCGGATGCGCACCGTCTGCCCGATGGGGTTCGCGCTCGCGCCGAAGAGCTTCTCGACCACCGTCTGACCGAGGACGATGACCTTGTTGCCCGCGTCGACGTCGCCCGTGGTGAAGGCCTCCCCGAGGGACATGGCCCACGTTCGCACCTCGAAATACTCGGCCGAGGTGCCCACGATCGACGTGCTCCAGTTCGCGCTCTCGGCGATCACGGAGGACGTGGTGCGGAGCTGCGGGGCCGCGGCCTTCACGGTGGGCACTTGTTTGCGAATAGCCGCGAGGTCTTCCCAGGTGAGCGTGGGCTGCGACCCGAAGCCACCCTGCGCGCCGCCGGCCGTGGTGGAGCCCGGGAGGATCACGAGCAGGTTCGTGCCCATCGACGCGAACGCGGCCTCGATGCGCGCCTTGGCGCCGGCGCCGATGGCCATCATGGCGATGACCGCCGCCACGCCGATGACGATGCCCAAGATGGTGAGGAACGAGCGCATTTTGTTGCGCACGATGGCCCGCACGGCGATGCGGAGGGTGACGAACGGGCTCACGGCGCGCCCTCCTTCGGGGGTGGCACGACGGCCTCTTTCGGGGTCTGCCGGCGGTCTTCGACGATGAGCCCGTCCTTCACGACGACCACGCGCGACATGTGCTCGGCGATGTCGGGCTCGTGCGTGACGAGCGCGATGGTGATGCCCGTGTTGCTCAAGTCTTGAAAGAGCTTCATCACCTCGAGGCTCGTGCGCGAGTCGAGGTTGCCGGTGGGCTCGTCGGCCAAGATGACCTTGGGGCGCCCCACGAGCGCGCGCGCGATGGCCACGCGCTGCTGTTGACCGCCCGAGAGCTGGCTCGGCACGTGGTCGAGGCGTTTGCCGAGGCCCACGCGCTGGAGCGCCTCGGTCGCGCGCTCGCGGCGCTCACGCCCACCCACGCCCTGGTAGAGCAGCGGGAGCTCCACGTTCTCGACGGCGCTCGTGCGCGCGAGCAGGTTGAAGCTCTGAAACACGAAGCCGAGCGTGTGGTTCCTCACCTCGGCGAGGGCGTTTTTGTCGAGCTTCGACACCTCGCGGCCGGCGAGCCAGTACTCGCCGCTCGTGGGTTTGTCGAGGCATCCGAGCACGTTCATGAGCGTGCTCTTGCCGCTGCCGGACGACCCCATGATGGCCACGAACTCGCCCTTCTCGATCGTGAGCGAGACCCCGGCGAGCGCGCGCACCACCACGTCGCCCGTGGTGTAGACCTTCATGAGGTCCTTCACGCGGATCTGCGGCTCGTCGGCCATGGCTCCTCAGAAGCCTTGCCGGCGGCCCGTGCCACCGCCGCCGCCGCCGCTCATGGGGCTCATGCCGGGCGCAGCGCCCGCGGCCGCGGCGGGCTTCTGGCCCTTGGTCGTCGCGTCGGTGATCACGAGATCGCCCTCGGCGAGCTCGCCCGCGAGGATCTCGGTGAACGAGCCGTCCGTGAGGCCGGTGCGCACGTCGACGCCGACAGGGTCCCCGTTGCGGAGAACATACACCTTCTTGCGGGAGCGCCCCTCGCCACCGCCATTGCCGCGGAAGCCTCCGCCGCCACCGTCGCGCGGGCCGCCGTCGCCGTGACGACGATGGAACCCCTCCCCGCCGTCGGCGCCGCCCTCGCTCGCCCAAGGGGGCGGGACGGCCGAGGCGTCTTGTGCGCCGGCGTCGACCTCCTTCGGGGGCTTGAACCGAAGCGCCGCGTTCGGCACCACGAGGGCGCTCTCGCGCTCTTGGTACACGATCGCGATCGTGGCCGTCATGCCGGGGCGGAGCCGCAGGTCGGAGTTGTCGACGGCGACGACCGCGTCGTACGTGACCACGTTCTGCACGGTCTGCGGCGCGTAGCGGATGAGCGCGATCTCCCCGGGGAACTTCACGCCCGGGTACGCGTCGACCGTGAACTGCGCGCGCATCCCGGGCTCCATGCGGCCCACGTCGCTCTCGGCCACGTTGGTGTCGAGCTGCATTTTCTTGAGGTCCTCGGCGATGGTGAAGAGCACCGGGGCCGAGAGCGACGCGGCCACGGTCTGGCCCACGTCGACGTTGCGCGAGATGACCACGCCGTCGATCGGCGAGATGATCTTGGTGTACGACAGGTTCACCTGCGCGAGGTTGAGGGCGGCGAGCGTCTGCTCGACGGCGGCCTTCGCCACGTCGATCTGCGTCTTGGCGACCTTGGCGTTCGTCTCGGCGGTGTCGACCTCGGCCTGCCCGGCGAGCGACTGGGCCGCGAGGGCCTTGGCGCGGGTGTAGATGCGATCGGCGTCGAACGCGAGCACCTCGGCGCGGGCGAGCTGCGCCTTGGCCGACACGTAGTTCGCGTTGGCCTGCGCCGCCTGGGCCTGGAAGAGCTGCGGATCGATGCGTGCGATGAGCTGGCCCTTCTTCACGGGCGAGTTCCAGTCGACGAAGATCTCTTGCACGCGCCCGGACACTTGGCTGCCCACCTGCACCGTGACGCGGGCCGAGAGCGTGCCGCTGGCCGTCACCTGGGCGACGAGCTTCTGCTTCTGGACCTTCGCCGTTTTGTAGTCGATCTCGACCTTGTCGGCCTGCGCGACGAGCTTCAGGCCCCCGAAGACGGCGAGCGCCGCGACGACGAGACCTACGACGATCCAGAGGACACGCTTCATTCCACACCCGAAGGTACTCGAAAACGCAGCGAAATTCGCGGGTTTCCGCGGCACGGGCCACGAGCCCAATCTTGCGCAGGGCGATTTAACGGCCTGTCCGCGGCGCGGGCTCGGGCCGTCCGGGTTCCGTGCTATGCGCGACCCGAGAGAATGAGCACGCCTCCGCCCGCCCCCGAACGCCCGCGTTTTTCCCTCGAGGACGCCGCGGGGCTCGTCGTCGCGATCGTCTTCGGCGTGGCGTCGTTCGTGTACCCGTTCGGGCGCGACCAGGGGCTCTACTACTACGTGGGCCGAGAGTGGGCCCTCCGCGGCGCCATCCCCTACCGGGACGTGTTCGACCACAAAACGCCCGGCATCTACGTGCTCCACGCCCTCTCGGTGAAGGTGTTCGGCGAGGTGATGTGGGGCATCCGAATCATCGACCTCGCCGGTGTGCTCGCCATGGCGTTCGTCGTGGCCTGGCTCGCGGCCGCCCCGGGGAAGCCCATCGCGCGGGGCACGGTGGGGCGCGCGGCGCTCTTCGTGACGCTCTTCTACTACGGGGTCTTGAACTTCTGGGACACGGCGCAGAGCGAGCTCCACTACACGATGCTCGGGTGCCTCGCGCTCGCGGCGGCCCAGCACCACGCCCCGGAGCGGCGCGCCCTGCCCTTCGTCTCGGGGCTCGCGCTCGGCGCGGCGCTCGTCATGAAGCCGCCCGTGATGTGGGTGGGGCTCGCGGTGGTGATCGTGCTCGGCAAACGCCTCCGGGAGCAAAAGGCCGACGTGAAGGCGATCGCGCGCACCGGCGTGACGTTCGCCGTGGGTGGGGCCGTCCCCCTCGCGGTCACGCTCGTTTACTTCGCGAAGCACGGCGCGCTCGCGGCCATGAAGGACATCGTCGTGGGCGCCAATGGGTACTACGTGTCTCACGAGCACGCGAAGAACCCCGTGGCCGACGGGGTCGACGCCATCCAAGGGTACCTCGCGCACACCTCGCCCCTCGGCGCGCTCGTGGTGGCCGCCGCGGCGGTCGCGTATGCCATCGCGCGACGCGTGGGAGACAGCGAGACGCGCGCGTCGTATGGCCGCGCCCTCGGCGTCTCCGTGGCGTGCTTCGTCTGCATCGCCATGCAGATGAAGTTCTATCTTCTGCACTTTACACCCATGATCGCGCCGCTCGCGCTGCTCGGGGTGCTCGCCTCGGAGGGCGCGTCGCGAGGCCTCGGCGGGCTCGGTTTCTCGGCGCGCGCGACCCGGCTCGCGCCGTGGCTCGTGGTGCTCGCGGGGTATTTCACGTCCCCCACGGGTCGCAGGTGGGTCGAGCAGCAGCTCGCCGTCTCGCGCTATCTCTCGGGGAAAGACGATCGCCAGTGGTACCTCCACAGGTACTCGTTCGCCGATATCCACTTCGACTACGCCGACTCGGAGTGGGTGGGACTCTGGCTCAAGGAGCACACGAAAGAAGACGAGCCCGTCCTCGTGCGAGGCTTTCAGCCCGAGGTCTACGCGAGCGCGCAAAGGAGGTACCCGGGGCGCTTCTATTGGACGCTCTTCCTCACGCATCCGGCCCGCGCCTACCGGCGGGAGGAGTACCTCGCCGAGGACGAGAAGGCCCTGGCCGAAACGAAGCCACGGTATCTCGTCGCCCGCCGGGACTACCCCGACCTCGACGCCGCGAACCCTGCCTACTACGAGGCGCGTGGGTATCGGCCGATCGTGGAGCGCGGGTATTTCGTGATCATGGAGCGGAGCGGGCGGTAGGCGCGGCTACGAGGGGGCGGAGGTCGTAGACGCGGTAGTACGGGTTTTCGCCGAGCGGGCGCTCGGAGGCGAGCCACGGGGAGGGCCGCGACACCTCGTCGACGAGATGGGTGATTCCGTATTTCCGGACGAGCGCGAGGGCAGCGTCGCGGTCCGACATTCGAAAGAGGGCGTCGTTGTCGCGCCATCTCTCTTGAAAGTCCGGATAGGCGGTGGCCCAGCGCCCGCGCCGTAGAAAGTAGAAGCGGTGCCCGAAGAACGCCGCCCAGTGCGGGTTCTCGTAGTTCCAGTTGAGGCGCTGCGCGGCGAGCAGCGTGCCCTGCGTGGGGACATTCTCGAGCAGCCCGTGCACCGGGTCGGGACCGCGCTCCTCGGGACGCGGGTTCTTGCCAGCGAGCGGCGTGCTCCGGAACGTGCTCACGAACGCGAGGACCGCGAAGCCCACCGTGGCGCTCGTGGCCGCCGCCCGGCCCGCCACTCCACCTTCGAGACGTCCCACGAACGACGCCACGAGAGCCGCGACGGTGGTCGCGAGCACGAACCACCCGTGGAGCTCGAACTGCTCCATGTCGAGCAAGATCCAGCCGTACGAGAACGGGTCCATGGGCGGGACGAACACCGGCTTCACCGCCCACGAGAGCCCGAGGAGCGCTGCGTACACGAGGCTCGCCCCGAACGCGACTCGGGCGATGTGGGGCCGCGCGCGCACGAACGACACACCGAAAGCGACGAGGGCGACCGCGAGCGCGACGCGCATCGCCACGCGATCCATCTCGGAGCCTATCCACGCGGGGTCGAGATGCTCGACGAAGGGCGCGAGCTTGGAGTGTTGATCGGGGCGGAGGAGGCGCTCGTAGAGCGGGCGCGTCGTGATCACCGCGAGCCCGAGGGCCACGAGGGGGAGCGCCTGTCGCTCGCGCGCGGCGCGGTCGAGCGCCACGAGCCCGCCGACGGCGAGCAGGAGCACGTAGTCGACCTCTTTCGTGAGCATCACGAACCCGAGGCCAAGGGCGACGAGCGCGACCTCCCCCGGCCTCTTCATGCGCACGAGGACCGCGACGAGCGCCACCGTGACCGGGAGCGCGCACATGGACGGGAAGTTGAAGACCACGAGCTTCGTGAGGGCCAAGGCCGCAAACGCGACCACCGCTAGACCACGCGCGCGCAGGGGGAAGAGCAGCGCCGCGGTCCGCGCCACGACCGCAGGGAGCAGGACGGCGAACGACGCCAAGGCCGAGAAATAGGCCGCCTGCACCGAAAGGCCCGTCGCCCCACGGATGGCCCCGACGACGAGGCCGAGGCCATAATGGTAATTGAGCCTCTGGCCGGCGAAGAGCAGGTCCTCGGGCGGGAACGTGCGCTCCGCGGCGTGCGCGATGGTGAGCCAGAGGGGCGTGTCCACCCACGAGTAGGCCGTCGTGGTCACCTTCGTGAGGTCGAGCCGATCGACGAGCCACACCCCACGGAGCGCGAGCCCCGCGACGGCCGCCGCCACGAGGAGCCTCCGAATCGACATGCGCCTGCGGAGGGCGCGATCGGTGCGTGTCACGACGAGGCCCGCCGCCGCGAGCCCGTATGCGACGAAGGGGTAAACCCGCTGCGCGCCCGCCGCCACCGAGGCCGCATAGACGAGCGCGAGCACGGCGACCCCGAGCGGAATAGGCAGTACGAAGGACGTCGTCGGGGAACGGGAACCTCGCGCGAGGCCCCACACGAGCCTCCCCACCGCCCACGCCACGACGAGGAGGAAGGCGGCGCCACGCGCGGGAGACGCGACGCCATGCGCAGATACGGAAGCGAGGTCGACGGCGAGCAGGCCGGCGAGCAGCGCGCCCGCGACGAGGGCGAGGGGCACACGACGAGCAACGGGAAGCATAAGCCTGGACAGGTTACGCCATTCGCTCAGGCGGCTCCACCCAAGACTTGCGGCGACGCGCGCCGCAGACTACTTCGCGGCGCGCTCGAGGATCACGTACCCCGGAAAGGCCGCGACCCGCGTGTACCCACGGGCCTCGTGGTACTCGGCCGAGTCGAGCCCTTCGTGCATGAAGTCGAGCGCGACGACGTACTTGGGCGGATGTTCGGTGAAGTCCCGCAGCTCCTCGGCGAGCCACTCCTCCCGGCGGTAGGCCCGCGCGGGGTTCGTGAGGAAGGTCGTCCAGAAGAAGCGGCCCGCGTGGCGCCTATGCGCGACCACGTAGATCTCGGGCTGGAAGCCGCGAACGGTGACGGTCTCGTCAGGTGTCGTGTGAGCCTCGAGCCACGTCCCGACGTCGCGGCTGTCGTGGAAGAAGAAACCGATCGCGGCGGACTGAAACCTCACGTCAAACGCGCGGCGATCGTACGTGCCCTGGAGGTACTTGATCTCCGCATCGAGAGTGTCCCGCTGGACCGGAAAGGCGTTCGCGAAGTATTCGGTCGCCCGATACCCGAGCAGCACCACGACGACGAAGACGGAAGCGAGCACCCAAACCCGCGCCTTCGTGAGGGCCCACGCGGCGATGGCCACGGCGGCGTACGCGAGCGGCAGCGGCAAGCAGCCCCAGTGGAGGAGGTAGAACTTGCCCTGCATAGCCACGGCCAACGTGGCCGCGAGGACGAGCCCGAGCCCGAGCGCGAACGTCTCGATGATCGGCGCGATCTTGCGACGAGCTCCGAAGACGAGCCCAACGACGAGGCCCGGTAGGAGGACGTACGAGGTCGGAGCGAAGATCCAAAGGATATACCCGAGGTGTTGATCGAGCCGGGCCACCGCCCCGACTTCATGTTTCACGTAGTAGGAGTTCGCCCCCACCACGATGTCCTTCATGGCCGGGAGCGCGCCCTTCACGCCGAAATACCCGAGCACCAAGGCCGGCACGAGCGCGCCCATGCCCACGAGCCACCCGAGCTCCCTCGCGCACTTCTTCGGCGTGAGCCTGCCCTCTCCGCGGAGCCTGAGGGCGAGGACGACCACGGCCACGAGCACGAACCACACGCTCGGCGGCTTCGTGAGGACGGCGATGCCCGCGAAGAGTCCGACCAGGGCGGCCGCCCGCTCCGTGCGCTCGATCCGGCGCGCCGCCAAGACCGCGCACATGCCGAAGCCCGCGTACCAGATCTCGCTCTGCGCCGTGCTCCAGAAGTCGAAGTGCCCGAAATAGAAGACGACCGTGGCCAACATGCCGGCCCCGCGCGCCCCGGGGGCATGGGCCTCTCCGCGCGGGGCGACGAGCGCGCCCGCCACGAAGCCGAACGCGAGCACCCCGAGGGCCTCGAGCACACGAATGCCCCACATCGTCTCGCCGAAGAGGAGCACCGAAAGCGCATGGAGCAGGTAGATGCCCGGCGTCTTGTGGTCGAGCACGTCTTTGTACGGAACGGACCCGCGGAGGACCCACTCGCGCGCGACGTAGTGGTAGAGCCCCTGGTCTCGCCCGAACGGGTACAGGAGCGTCGGCAGGGTGGCCACGGCGGCGATAGCGCCGAGGAGCACGTCGGGCAGGGCCGCGCGCCACCCCGAGGGGGCCTCGGGCTTCGCGATCCTGACGGGCCGTTCGGACTCTTCCTTGGACGTCACGTCGACGGCGGTAGCACCCATGAAAGCCCCTGGCAATCACGCCCGGTCTTCCGTTCAGGCATGATCCCAAGGTCGCGTTGCTCGGGGGCCGGTCGCACGGTATACCCCGCGCGCTTCCCATGCTTCGCTTGTTCAAGCACCGCATCAACACGCTCGAGGCCCTTTCCGCGGTTCCGCCGACGATGGGCATCGAATTCGACCTTCGCTCGAGCGGCGACGACGTGCTCGTCACGCACGATCCGTTCACGAAGGGCCCCACGATCGAGGAGTTTTTCCCCGCGATCGGCGCGCGGCCGTGCATCTTCAACGTGAAGACCGAGGGCATCGAGGCGCGTGTCATGGAGCTCGCCGAAGCCTCGGGCATCCGCGACTACTTCTTCCTCGATTGCAGTGTGCCCGCCGCCATGAAGCTCGCGCGGGCCGGCGAGCGCAGGTTCGCCGTGCGGTACTCCGAGGTCGAGCCCATCGAGGCCGTGATGGCCTTCCGCGGCAAGGCCGAGTGGGTCTGGGTCGACTGCTTCCAGGCCTTCCCCGGGTCGGCCGAAGACTTCGCCAAGATCGCGGAACACTTCAAGATCTGCCTCGTGAGCCCCGAGCTCCAAGGCCACGACGAGGCGAAGGCCAAGGCCCTCCGCGCGAGCCTCGAGGGGCGCACGTACCACGCCGTGTGCACCAAGAAACCCGAGCTCTGGGCCGCCCCATGACGGCCAAGGCGCGGCCCTCGCCCCTCAAGCCCTCGAGCGAGGCCCCGCCGGCGATGGACGGGCCCCGCGCTCAAGTCGAGCTCGACATCGACGAGCTCAAGACCGAGCTCCGCGCTCTCCGCTCGTCCAAGCTGTTTTGGGCCGGGCTCGTCGCGAAGGTGCTCGCGGCTATGCTCTTCGGGTCCCACTTCGCCACGAAGTGGTTCGCGCCGTTCCTCTACGCGTTCGTGCATGGCAAGTTCGCCGAGCCGTGGACTCCCTTCTTCGAGCGCGGCGAGACGCTCGCCTTCCCCTATGGCCCCGGGATGCTCGGCCTCCTCTCGGTGTCGTGGCTCCCGGCGCTCGTCACGAGCTTCGACCCGAGCTCGCACCTCGGGCTCCTCCTCCTGCGCGTGCCGCTCTTGCTGGCCGACCTCGCGGTGCTGCTCTTCTTGATGCGCTGGCTCCGCGTGCACGCGCACGACGCGCTCGTGGCCTATTGGCTGTCGCCCATCGTCTTCTATGCCACGTACGTGCACGGGCAGCTCGATCTCCTGCCTACGGCGCTCCTCTGCGCGTCGCTCTATTTGCTATTCAAGCGGAAGCTCGTCGCGGCCGCCGTGGTGTTCGGCATCTCGCTCGCCACGAAGGGGCACCTCGTCATCGCCGTGCCGTTCGTGGCCGTATTTCTTCATCGGCAGCGGCGCGGCGTGCTCTCGTTCGCCGCCATCACCGTGCTCGTAGCGGCCGCCCTCTACGCCCTCCCGATGACCCACCCGGCGTTCCGCGCCATGGTGCTCGGAAGCGCCGAGGCCAAGAAGCTCTGGACCGTGGTCGTGCCGTTCGGGAGCGTCTCGCTCTATGCCGCGCCCGGGGTGGTGGCCGTGGCGCTCCTCCGGTTCGCGAGCTACCGCAAGGTGAACCGTGAGCTCTTGCTCATGTTCTTGGGCGCGCTCTACGTGGCGCTCGTGGCGCTCGTGCCGCCGCAGCCAGGCTGGTTCGTGTGGTCGATGCCGTTCGTGGCCTTCTTCGGGGCGCGCATGTCGCGCACCGGCAAGGTGGCCCTGTGGCTCCTCAGCGTCACGTACCTCGTCTACTTCTTCGTGTCGGACCCGGCGACCTTCCTCGACGCGCTCGACCCGCTCATGGGCCAAGGCTTCGGCGCCGCCAAGGCCGCGCGCCTCATGGTGCACTTCCCCTCGGTGTTCTCGCCGCACGGCGCGAGCATCGCCTTCACGGGGCTCTTCGCGGCCACCGCCATGTGCGGCTTCGAGATGTACAGGAAGGGCGTGCGCTCGAATGGCGTCTACGCCTTCCGCGATCAGACCTTCATGGTGGGCGTGGGCGGCGACTCGGGCGCCGGCAAACACACGATCGGCCGCGATCTCGCCGCGCTCTTCCCCGACACGATGACCCTCATCAACGGCGACGACGACCACAGGTGGGAGCGCGGCCACGCCATGTGGCGCGAGTACACCCACCTCGACCCCCGCGGGAATCTGCTCCGCGCGCAGCTCGACGCCCTCGACTCCCTCCGGCGCGGCACCGACGTGCGTAAGCGCCACTACGACCACGACAAGGGCAAATTCACCGACGCGATGCTCCTCAAAGCGAAGGAGCTCGTCACCATCGTGGGCCTCCACCCGTTCTACCTCGCGTCGCAGCGCCACCTCTTGCACCTCAAGGTGTTCGTCGAGCCGCGCGAAGAGATCCGCCTCGAGTGGAAGGTCTCCCGCGATATGAAGAAGCGCGGGTACACGCGTGAGCAGGTGCTCGAGCAGATCGAGCGCCGCGCGGCCGACTCGGCCAAGTACATCCGGCCGCAGAAGCGCCACGCCGATCTCGTGGTGCGCCTCATGGAGACCCCGGAGGGCGAGCACGATTTCGCCGTCGAGTACGAGCTCGCGAGCGCGCTCGACACCCTCTCTCTCTTCGAGATGCTCTGCCAAGTCGAGGGGCTCACCGTCGAGTGGCGGCCCGACGAGACCCTCGAGCGCGACACCCTCTTCGTCTCCGGAAAGCTCGACTCCGAAGAGCTCCGCGTCGTCGCCCAAGTGGCCATTCCGAACCTCGACGACATCGTCGACGACAGGCTCGTGGGATTCCTCCCCGGGAGCCGCGGAATGACCCAGCTCGTCATGCTGCATGCCATCAGCGTGCGCCTCCGCCAAGGGGTCATGCCGTCGTGATCCGCGGGCTCCTCCTCGACCTCGACGACACCCTCTACGAGTACGCCCCGTGCGAACGCGCGGCCCGCGAGGCCCTCTTTGCGCGCACCCACGCGCTCTTCGGCACACCTCGGGAGACCTTCGAGGCCCGCTTCTCCGCGGCGCGAAAATCGGTGAAAGATCGCTGCGATACACCGAGCGGTCACGGGCGCCTCCTCTACGTGACCGAGCTCCTCCACGGGCTCTTCGAGGCCACGGGCGCCCGCGATGCCTCGCCCCTCGCGCACGCGCGGGAGCTCGAAGAGGCCTATTGGTCCGCCTACCTCGCCACGATGGAGCTTCGGCCCTTCGCCCACGCCCTGCTCGACGAGGTCCGCGCGCTCGGCGTGAAGGTCGCGATCGTGACCGACCTCACGCTCGACATCCAGCTCCAGAAGCTCACGCGGCTCGATCTCTTTTGCCGCATCGACGCGCTCGTCGCGAGCGAAGAGGTCGGCGCCGACAAACCCGCGAGGGCCGCGTTCGCGCTCGGGGCGGCGCGCCTCGGGGTGCCGCTCGAGGCGTGCGCCGTCGTCGGGGACAACGTCGAGAAAGACGGCGCGGGCGCCGAGGCGCTCGGGATTCCCTATTTTCGCGCGCGGACGCTCGCCGTCGGCGAAGGCCTGACGCTCGAGGAGATCTTCGACGAGATCGTGAGGAGGAACGCATGGACGCGCTGACACGCATCGGCCAAGAGCTCGGAGGTCCCGAGTGGGTGCAGGGGCCGGGTGGAAACGTCTCGGTCAAAGAGGGAGACGTGCTCCACGTGAAGGCGAGCGGCAAGCGCCTCCGCGACATGGGCAAACCAGGGTCGATCGCCACCGTGCCCCTCGCCGACGCGCGCGCCGCCCTCGAAGGCGACAAGGAGGCCGAGGCCCGCACCTTCGCCCGGACGCCGCGCCCTTCACTCGAGACGTACTTCCACGCCATCGGCGCGAAGGTGGTCATTCACACGCACACCGTGGGCGCGATGCTGGTCGCGTGCTCGGGCGCGAAGAGACCCGCGGGCGTGGTCGAAGTGCCGTACGAGCGGCCGGGCCGCGGCCTCGGGGTGCGCGTCGCGCAGGCGCTCGGGGGCGCGCGCGAGGGCACCGTGTTGCTCGCTTCGCATGGGCTCGTCGTCTACGGAGAGACGACCGAGGGCGCCATCGCGCGGACGCGGGAGATCGACGCGGCCTTCCGCGCCGAGTTTTCCGGCCTCGAGGCCTTCGCGCCGCGCGTCTCGGCGCCGTACGAGGTCCTCCGCGGCGACGGCCTCGTGCTCACGACACTGCCCGCCCGCAAAGGGCATATCGGTCGTTTCCTCTTCCCCGACGCGGCGGTGTTCGCGAGCGTCTCCCGCGTGCCGAGCCTCGAGACCGCCGAGGCGCGCCTCTCGCACGCCCGCGCGGCCCTCACGGCCTTCGGGCGCCCCGTGGTGCTCGTCGCGGACGACGGCGCGCGCATGCACGTCGCGCGGAACGAGGACGAGCTCGCGCAGGCCCGAGAGGTGCTCCTCGCCCACGACTACGTGGAGGACGCGCTCCTCGCCCGCGGCGACGGGCGCTACCTCCCCGACGACGAGCCCGCGAAGATCGTGGGCATGCCTTCCGAGCAATACCGACTCTCGCTCACCCGGAGTGACTCCCCATGTTGATCCTCGTCCCGATGGCCGGCTTCGGCGACCGCTACAAGCGTGCAGGTTACACAGAGCCGAAGCCCCTCATCCCCGTCGATGGAGTGCCCATGATCGAGCGTGTGCTCGAGGCGTTCCAGCCGCGGCAGCCCGGGGACAGGTACGTCTTCGTGGTGAACCGCACGCACGCCGAAGAGACCGACCTCGTCGCCGTGACGAAGCGGCTCGTGCCCGACGCGGAGATCGTCGTCTGCGAGCCCCACAAAGACGGGCCGATGCAGACCCTGCTCGCCGCCAAAGACCACATTCGACCCGACGAGGACGTGCTCCTCAACTACTGCGATTTCGGCGTCGACTGGTCGTATCCCAAGTTCCGCGCGTGGCTCGCCAAACACGCCTGGGACGGCGCGATGTCGGCCTACCGTGGCTTTCACCCGCACTCGCTCGGGCCGACGCTCTACGCGTACATGCGCGTCGCCGACGACCAAGAGACGGTGCTCGAGATCCGCGAGAAGCACCACTTCACGCCCGACAAATTCTCGGAGTATGCCTCGTCGGGGCTCTACTACTTCCGCCGCGGCGACATGCTGCTCGACATCGCCAAGGAGATGCTCGCCTCGGGAGAGCGTGTGCAGGGCGAGTATTACGTGTCGATGGCGATCCAGCGCGTGGTGGCGCGGGGGCTCAAGGTCGGCGTTTTCCCGCTCAAGCACTTTTACCAGTGGGGCACACCCGACGATCTGCGCGACTGGGAGGGCTGGAGCCGCGCGCTCCGTGGGATGCCTGTTTTCCTCGCGCGCGTCGCCGAGACCACGATCGCGGCGCACACGGTGGTGCCGATGGCGGGCCTCGGCCAGCGCTTCCGCGACCGCGGGTACACCGAGCCGAAGCCGTTCGTGCCCGTCGCGGGGCGCCCCATGGTGGACGAGGTGCTCCGCATGCTGCCCCGGTCCCCCACGACGACGCTCGTGGCCCTCGAGGAGCACGCGAACGATCCGCGCCTCCGGGCCATCGCCGAGGCGCGGTCGGCGCGCGTACTTGCCATTCCCTCGTTGACGAACGGACAGGCCACGACGGCCCTACGCGGCCTCGAAGGGATTCCGGACGACGCGCCCATCCTCTTCGCGCCGTGCGACACGGGCTCGGTGTTCGACGTGGACGCGCTGCTCGCCGCCGAGCGCGACAAGGACGCCGACCTCGTGGTGTTCACGGCCAAAGGCCACTTGCCCGCGCTCTGGCGCCCGCAGATGTACGGCTGGGTGCGCGTCGAGGGCGGTCGAGCCACGGGCGTGGCCGTGAAGAAGCAGATCGAGGGGCTCGACCCGCGTGAGCAAGAGGTCGTGCTCGGCACCTTCTGGTTCGCCTCGAAGGCCCTCTTCGTGCGCGAGTACGAGGCCATGGTGGCCGCGGGCGACACCGTGAAGAACGAGTACTACATCGACACCATCGCGCGCCGGATGGTCGAGCGCGGCGCGAAGGTGCGCGCCCTCACGGTCGACAAGTACATCCCCTGGGGCACCCCCGAGGAGCTCGACACGTTCCACTATTGGAACGACGTCCACCGCGGCGGAGCGCCCCTGTGACCGAGGCTCGGCCCGATCGCGCGAAGGCCCAGACGGCGGAGCTCGGGAGGTTCCTCGTCGTGGGCCTCTCGGCCGTCGGCACGGACTTTCTCACGTACATGGTGCTCGTGCGGTTCTTGCCGCCTTCGGTGGCCAAGGGCATCTCGTTCGCGGCGGGCGCGGTGCTTTCGTTCGTGCTGAATCGGGTATTCGTGTTCCGCGCCAAAGAGAAGGGCAAGGTCACGCATCAGGCGGGCGCGTTCGTCGCGCTTTACCTGACGACGCTGCTCCTCAACATGGCCGTGAACGCGGCCGGCCTCTGGATAGGCTTGCCGAAGCCCGTGGCGTGGCTCTTCGCGACGGGAGCGTCCACCGTGTCGAACTTTTTGGGTATGAAGTTCATCGTGTTCGCCGAGGCCAAGAAGAAGACCTCGGCGGCGGAGGAGCCCTCGGTATGAGCCTGCGAAAGTCGATCGTCGTCCCCTGTTACAACGAGGCGAAGAACCTCCCGAACCTCATCGCGCGCTTCGAGGCGCTCGTCCCCGACGATCGCACGAAGCTCGATTGGGAGCTTCTGCTCGTGAACAACGGCAGCACCGACGAGAGCGCCCAGGTCTTCGAGGCCGAGCTCGCGAAACCGGGGCGAGACTTCGTGAAGGTCGTCACGGTGCCCTCGCCGAACGTGGGCTATGGGCACGGCATCGTCACCGGTCTCAGGGCCGCGCGCGGAGAGCTGCTCGCGTGGACCCACGCCGACGGCCAGACGCCACCGAAGGACGTCTTCCGCGCGTTCGACATGCTCGAGGCCGCAGCGAGCCCCGAGCGCACGCTCGTGAAGGGCCGCCGACGCGCGCGCCCGCTCCGCGACACGCTCTTCACGATGGGCATGCAGGTCGTCGCGTTCGCGCTGCTCCACGAGAGCCTGGAAGACATCAACGGCCAGCCCAAGTGCTTCCACCGGCGCCTCTTCGAGCTCTGCGAGAACCCGCCTACGGACCTCTCGCTCGACCTCTACTTCTTCTACGTGGCGAAGAAGAACGGCTTCATGGTTCGCACGTTCGACGTGCACTTCGGCGACCGCGAGCACGGTGAGTCGAAGTGGGCATTCAACTACAAGTCGAAGGCTCGGAACATCGCGCGCAGTGTCACCTACATGGCGAAGCTGCGGGGGTGACGTTCACCCTCACGAACCGCCGACAGTGACCCTGAACAAGAGGAGGTCGCGACCGGGGTACGTTCCCTTGGCGTCGATGACCATGCGCACGGCGCAGCAGATCCGACCGACGTTCGCGCCATGTCCGCGAAAGTACGTCGCGGAGGCGGGAGATCCGACCGACGTGACGGAGCAGATCCCGGAGCAGATCCGACCGACGTTCGCGCCAAGTCCGCGAAACCACGTGGCGAGCCGGCGACAGCAGATCCGACCGACGTTGGCGCCAAGTCCGCGAAAGTACGTCGCGGAGGAGCAGATCCGACCGACGTGGCGGAGGAGCAGGTCCAGCAGGAGCAGATCCGACCGACGTTCGCGCCACAACAACGGTCGCCGGAGCAGATCCGACCGACGTTCGCGCCAAGTCCGCGAAACCAAAGCAGATCCGACCGACGTTCGCGCCAAGTCCGCGCCGGAGCAGATCCGACCGACGTTCGCGCCAAGTCCGCGAAACCAAAGCAGATCCGACCGACGTTCGCGCCAAGTCCGCGAAAACCACGTGGCGAGGCAGAAGGAAGCAAATCCGACCGGAGCAAATCCGACCGACGTTCGCGCCAAGTCCGCGAAACCACGTGGTGGCCAAGCCGGCCAGCTGGTCCGACCGACGCAAGCAGCGGAGAAGCAGATCCGACCGACGCAAGCAGCGGGGAAGCAGATCCGACCGACGTTGGCGCCAAGTCCGCGAAAGCACTGGCGACGTGGCGAGCAGACCCGACCGACGCTGGCGCCAAGTCCACGAAGGCACGTGGCGGACGAGCCGGGCCGGCTTGGTCCGGCCGAGCAGGTCGCGACCGACGCAAGACCGACCAACGATGGCCCGAGTCCGCGAAGCTCTCGCGGGCCTGGCCGGGCCACCCCTTGGACCTGGCCGGGCCACTGTGGCCGCACACGATCCCCTGTAAATTCAGCTACTTCGTGTTGGCCCAGATCGTGAATTAAGCCAGGGCATGTCCAACCCTCGTCGCATCGTTCCGGGCACCACCTACCTCATCACGCGCAGGACCACGCGCCGTTACTTCCTCCTGAACCCGGACAAGCGGCGGATCCTGCTTGCGTTCTATTGGTACACCACGGCCGTGCTCGCGGCGGAATTTGGCATAGAGATTCACGCGGTGCAGATGCTCTCGAACCACCTCCACGAGGTGCTCACGGACACGCGAGGAAGGCTCCCCGACTTTCTGTCGCAGCGAAATCGCCTGCTCGCGAACGCCATCAAGGTGCTTCGCGGGTGGCCCGAAGAGGTCTTCTCGCGTGAGGGCGCGAGCGTCGTTGCGCTCTATGGTGAGGACGCCGTGCTACAGAAGATCGGGTACACGCTCGCGAATGCGGTCGAGGCGGGGCTCGTGGCGAGCCCCGAGGATTGGCCCGGTGTCACGCTCGCGGCGACGGACATTGGCACGCGTACGATTCGTGTCGCGCGTCCCGAGATGTACTTCGACGCGGAAAACACGCGCTGGCCGGCGGCGGCCGAGATTTCGATCACGGTGCCGCGCGCGCTCGAGGCGAGCTCGGGGCACGAGGGGGCGCGGGAGCGCATCGTGTCCGCGGTCAACGCTGCGGTAGAGAAGGCGCGCATCGTGGCCCGCAAGGCAGGGAAGTTCGTGCGCTCGCTCGAGTGGATTTTCGCTGTGCCACATACGACTCGCGCGTCGTCGTTCGAGAAGGAGGGGGCACGGAATCCGAGCTTTGCGGCGGGTGGGAACGTGGAGATGGCGGTGCGGGCCATGAAGGAGCGGGCCGCGTTCTTGGGGGCGTACCGTGAGGCGTTTGCGAAGATGAGGAGCGCAGTGCGGGATGTGTTCTTTCCTGAGGGGACGTGGCGCCTCTTTCGCGAGCTGGGCGTCAATGTAATTTCAGGCACTTAGCGCCAACGTCGGTCGGATCTTCCGCCCCTGCTGCCCCAAGCACTTCGCGCCAACGTCGGTCGGATCTGCTGGTGCTGGTGCCACTTCGCGCCAACGTCGGTCGGATGCTACCGCTTCCGCGAGCTCGGCGTTAACGTAGTTTCAACCACTTAGCGCCAACGTCGGTCGGGTCTTCCCAACACTTAAGTTAGCGCCAACGTCGGTCGGATCTGCCCGCGCGAGCTGGCCGTTGCCGGCCGCTATGTGACTTTCCCGAGCTGGGCGTCAATGCGCCAGCGTCGGTCGGATCTTCCTTCTATGTGACTTTCGCGAGCTGGGCGTCAATGCAATTTCAACAACTTAGCGCCAACGTCGGTCGGATCTTCCTCGGTCGTAGCGCCAACGTCGGTCGGATCTGCCCATGCCCATGTTGCCCACGTCGGTCGGATCTGCCCTCCCCTGCCCTCCCAAGCACTTAGCGCCAACGCCGGTCGGATCTGCTGGTGCCACTTAGCGGTCGGATCTGCCCGCGCGAGCTGGCCGTTGCCGGCCGCTATGTGATTTTCCCGAGCTGGGCGTCAATGGAATTTCAACCACTTAGCGCCAACGTCGGTCGGATCTGCCCGTTGCCCGTCGTTCGAGAAGGAGGGGGCACGGAATCCGAGCTTTGCGGCGGGTGGGAACGTGGAGATGGCGGTGCGGGCCATGAAGGAGCGGGCCGCGTTCTTGGGGGCGTACCGTGAGGCGTTTGCGAAGATGAGGAGCGCAGTGCGGGATGGGTTCTTTCCCGAGGGGAAGTGGCGCCACTTTCGCGAGCTGGGCGTCAATGGAATTTCAGGCACTTAGCGCCAACGTCGGTCGGATCTTCCGCTCTCGGTCGGATCTTCCGCTCCAGCCACTCCGAGCTGGGCGTCAATGGAATTTCAACCACTTAGCGCCAACGTCGGTCGGATCTGCCCGTGCCCGCGATCTGCCCGCCGCTCCGAGCTGGGCGTCAATGTAATTTCAACCACTTAGCGCCAACGTCGGTCGGATCTTCTGCTTCGCCCGCCGCCGAGCTGGGCGTCAATGTAATTTCAACCACTTAGCGCCAACGTCGGTCGGATCTTCTGTTTTCGCACTTCACGTCCCGCGAACGCCGGGGAGCGGGCACGACTCGTGGCCGGTCTTCTCGTCGTATTGCTGGTGGTACTCCTCGGCCTTCCAGAAGACCTTCATCGGCGTGACGATCGTCGTAATGGCCTTGGGGCGGCGCTTCTGCTCGGCCTCCATCGAGGCCCGGTAGGCCGCCTCTTGCGCGGGCGAGAACGTGAAGACGCCGCTCCGGTACTGGTCGCCCACGTCGGGGCCTTGCCGGTTCTTCGTCGTCGGATCGTGGTTCTTCCAGAACGTCTCGAGCAGCTTGTCGTAGCTCACGACCTTCGGGTCGAACTCCACGAGCACCACCTCGGCGTGGCCCGTGCCGTGCCCGCACACGTCCTCGTACGTCGGTGCCTCGGTGTGCCCGCCCGCGTAGCCCACGGCCGTCGCCGTCACGCCGCGCACGTGGCGGAACGTGTTCTCCGAGCCCCAGAAGCAC
This sequence comes from Myxococcales bacterium, assembly GCA_016712525.1. Taxonomy (NCBI): domain Bacteria; kingdom Pseudomonadati; phylum Myxococcota; class Myxococcia; order Myxococcales; species Myxococcales bacterium. Next base: position 1,664,928 of record JADJQX010000001.1, on the reverse strand, counting down.
CCCATCGCGAACGCCGCGAGCTCGTGCCCGGGCGCCGCCGCGAGGGGCGTCCCCTTCCCTGCGTTGCCCGGGTTCGTGCCCACACCCGTCGGCGCGATCTGACCGGCAGAGGGAGAGACGTGGGGGCTCTCGGCGCGATCGGGCGAGGCCTGGGAGCCTTTGCACGCGACGACGAGCAGGGCGGACACGACCGAGGCGGCGACGGCGGCGGTGAAGGACGGGTGCTTCATGAAGGACCTTACGCACGCGAGGGGAGGCTGGTTTCGCGAGAGCCTCGCGGGCGAGACGATCATGGCCCTACGGCCGCGTAAGGACGACATGTTTCGACACCGCCACGCCTCTCGCGGTACGACGGGGCTCCCGAAAGGAGCGCCCATGTCCATCGTCCTCTACCATCACCCGTTCTCGCGCGCGGCCACCGTCATCTGGATGCTCGAGGAGCTCGAGGTGCCGTACGAGCTCGGCTACGTCGACCTCATGAAGGGCGAGCAGAAGCACCCGGACTTCGTCGCGAAGAACCCCATGGGCAAGCTCCCCACGCTCGTCGACGGCGACACCGTCGTGACCGAGGTCGCGGCCATCGGGCTCTACCTCGCCGATCGCTACGGCCAGGGAAAGCTCGCGCCCGCGCTCGACGATCCGCGCCGCGGCACGTACTACCGCTGGGCGCTCTTCGCGCCGTCCGTGATCGAGCCCGGGTCGATGGCCCATGCCGCCAAGTGGGAGTTCAAGCCCGGCCAGGCCGGCTTCGGCGACTACGCGAGCATGCTCGCCACGATGGAGCACGCGGTGTCGCAGGGCGAATACCTGCTCGGACCGGATTTCACCATGGCGGACGTCATCTTCGGGGCGACCCTCCGGTACATGCTCCGCTTCAAGATGATCGAGCCGCGCGAGGCCTTCACGGCCTACGCCAAGCGCCTCGAGAAGCGCGAGGCCCTCACCCGCGCCGACGCGAGGAACGCGGCCATCATCGCCGAGCGCGGCCTCGGCGGCTGAGGTCGTCATGGATCGCCCGAAGGTCATCGAGCGGCGGGGCGATCGCAAGCGGAGCGCCGAGGAGGTGGCCGAGTACCTCGTAGCCGTCGGCACCTCGCTGCTCGAGTGCGGGTGCCCGGCCTACCGGGTCGAGAGCGCCGTGCGCACGATCGCGGCGCTCGAGGGCTACCGCGCCGAGGCCTTCGCGCTCCCCACGGGGCTCTTCGTGAACGTGCGCGGCGAGGGCCCGAGCGCGACGCCCGTGCACCGCATGGCGCGCATCACCGAGTGGGGCCTCGACCTCGATCGCCTGGTGCGCGTCGACGACGTGTTCAACGCCGTCGCCCGCGGGGAGCGTGATCTCGCCGCCGCCGAAGACGACCTCGAGGCCCACCGCGCGAGCCCTCGGCCGTGGCCACGCGCGCTCCGATGGCTCGCGATCGGGGCCGTGGGGGGCGCGGCGGCCGTTTTCTTCCGGGGCTCGCTCGTCGACGCGGGCGTCTCGGCGGTGCTCGCGCTCGCGCTCCACGGCGCGATTTTCGCCGTCAAAAAGAACCCCGCGGCGCGCTTCCTCCAAGACTTCGTGCACGCGTTCTTGGCCGCGGTGCTGGCCTACGGCGCCTCGCGGCTGGTGTCGGGGGCCTCGCGCGACGCCATCGTGCTCGCGACGATCGTGTCGCGTGTGCCCGGAATGACGCTCACCACGGGCCTCGCCGAGCTCGCGCAGAAGAACCTCGTGTCGGGCGGCGCGCGGCTCATGGAGGCGCTCGTGACGCTCTTGTCCCTCGTGCTCGGGGTGGCCTTCGCCGTGGCGCTCGGGCGCGGAGCGTTCGCGGTCACGTTCGAGGTGCAAGCGCACGCGGGCCTCGGCATCGGGTACCAGCTCGCGGCGCTGCTCGTGGCGTCGTTCGGCTTCGGCGTGCTCTTCTCGGTGCCGCGCGCGTGGCTCTGGACGGCGTTCGTGTCCGGCGCGGTGGGGTACGGGGTGTCGGCCACGGCGTTGCGGGCCGTGCCCGTGCACGCGGCGGCGTTCCTCGCGTCGTTCGGGGTGTGCGCGTTCGCCAACGGAATGGCCAAGCTCACGGACAAACCCGCGCAACTCTTCCAGATTCCAGGAATGATGCTGCTCGTCCCCGGCACGTTCGGGTTCCTCGCGGTGAGCGCCCTCGCGCGCGGCGAGATCGAAGGAGCGGCCCGCGCGGTCGAGGTGCTGCTCGTCGCGGGTGGGCTCGTCATCGGGGTCATCGGCGCGAACGCCGTGGTGCCGCCGCGCAAGATCCTGTGAGCGTCAGAGCACCTTGCGGAACTGGATGAGCCACTCGCCGTCGGCGTCGCGCAGCCTCACCCGCCGAACGACCGGGGTCGGGCCGTCGGCGTAGGTCGCGTGCGACACCTCGTACGGGGTCGACGCGCACGTGAGCACCACGGTCGTGCCGGTGATCTCGGCCGACGTGATGGCGATCGGCGTCCCGTCGATGGCGTGGGCCTCGAAGCCCTTCGCCGCGGCCCAGGGGCCCGTGGCGTGCATCGTCCCGAAGTGCCGCGGATCGTCGACCAGCGGGCGGTTCGTCGTGATGGTGACCTTGGCGCCGTCGCGCACGACGTCGACCGGGGCCACCGGGTCGCGGAACGTCTCGCTCGCGATCCACGGGTAGACGTGGCGCGCGTACATGCGCCCGAGCTCCGCGGTGCCGCGCTCCGAGAGGTGAAAATTCTCGGTCGCGTACTCGAGGTTCGTTTTCCCTCCGACGAGCCGGATCGTGCCAGGGCTCTTGCGCCACGCGGCGGTCATCGCGTCGGTCGTCGTGTTGTAGATGCCCATCGGGGGGTTCACGTACGCGGCCGACGGGTGCGTGAGGAACATGGGCACGCGCCGCGTCTGCCCGGTGATCGCTCGGAGATCGGCGTCGTAGTCGGCTTGGAGCTTCTCGACGTCGGCCGCGTAGGTGGCTCTGCCGTGATCGGTCTCGCCGTGCGTGAGCAGCACCGCCGCGAACCGTAGCTCGTACCCGAGGCCGGCGAGCAGCTCACGCATGCGCGTAGCCTCGGCGAGCGACGCCGCGTAGCTGTGCACCGTGCCCCCCTTCTTGATGCCGTCGATGCCCTGGCCGTTCTGCCCCACGACGATGTGCGCGGTGCGCACGCTGCCGCCCGAGAGCCTCGCGATCTCCTCGGCGAAGGGCGCGTGGGGCGACTGGTACGACACGTTGATGGGCCACGGCCCCGACCCGCTGCCGGCCTCGCGCATGGGCTCGGCGAGCGTCTCGAGCTTCCACTCCGAAGCGGGCTTCGCCTGCGGAAACGGCAGGGCGTCGAGCTTGCCCCCCGTCATGTTGCGGAGCACGAAGTGGCCCTCTCCGGCCGTACGCACGGCGGGCTCGTACGGCGCTCCGCCACCCCGCCCACCGACGCTGAGCGACTGCCCCGTGCCGAGGATGCCCCACACGAGCCCCGCGCCCGGCTTCACCGGAGGAGGGGGCGGAGGGGGGGGTGGATCGGTAGGCAGGGGCACGACGGGCGAGGTCGCCGTGGGCTCGATCGGCGCCGACCCATCGGGTGACGGCGGAGTGCCGACGGAGCCGCACCCGACGAGCGCGAGACCACCACCGACGAGCGCGTGCCGAGCCAAGAACGACCACGAGGCCATCGTGGAAGCGTACGGCCAGACCGGGTCTCTCCGAAAGAGGCTACGGAGTGGGGCCAAAACACTGAGGTTTTGGCTTTTTGTTGCCTTGCGCGTCGACCGTAAACGGGTTTTGGCAGTCGCCGGCGTCAGCGCCCGTCGTGGGCTTGCCGCCGCCCTGAGGTTTGCCGATCACGATGGCCTCGTCGTCGCTCGAGGCGGTGGCCGAGGGCTTTCCCTTCGGGGCGCCGCTCTCGCCGGGATCGCCGAGCACCATGCCGACGTAGGCCGCGCCGGCGATGAGCCCGAGCACGAGCACCGACACGACGAGCGTGCGCGCCGTGCTGCTCTTCGGCGGGGGCGCGGTGAGCCCGGGGTTCGGCGCGACCATGGGGGCCTGCGCGGCCGCGGGAGCTTGTGGGGCCGCGGCGGCGGGCTCGGGTGCGCTCGGCTTCGGGTCGGCCGCGGCGGCGACGGCGGGCTTCACCTCGACGGCGGGCTCGTCGACGGGCTTCTCGACCACGATGACGGGCTGCGAGCGCCGCGACAGGAGCGCGCGGATCTTCGGATCGCTCTGGAGGGCCTTTTCGAGTGCCGCGGGGAGGGCGTTCTCGTTCAGGGCTTGGAGCTCGGCGGTGGCGTTGGGCAGCGTGGGCTTGGGCTGCTTGGCGACCTCGGGCACGGGGATCGCCTCGATGGGCTGCGTCTCGATCTCGGCCACCACGTCGGCGCGGTAGCGGATGCGCTCGCCACCCACGCGCTCGACCCACTCGCCGACCTCGCGCGCGGGCGCCGGTGGGCACGCCTTCTCGAGGAGCACGGCCATCTCGCGGGCGCTCGCCCATCGATCGCGCATCTCGCGCTCGAGGCCCTTCAAGATCACCATGTCGAGCTCGGTCGGGATGTCCTTGGCGAGCTCGCTCGGGAGGCGAATGGGCTCGGCCATGATGCTCACGATGAGCGTGGAGATGTCGTCGGCCTTGAAGAGGCGCTGGCCGGTGAGCGTCTCCCACAGCACGACGGACGCGGCGTACACGTCGGTGCGGCGGTCGACCGTCTCGTGGGCGAGCTGCTCGGGCGCCATGTACGAGACCTTGCCCTTGATGTGGTCGGGGGCCTCGTCGACCATGTTCGTGGCCGTCGCGACGCCGAAATCGAGCACGCGGGCCGTGCCGTCGATCCCGACGAGGCAATTCTGGGGGGACACGTCCCGGTGCACGAGGCCGAGGGGGCGACCTCGCTCGCTCTTGGCCTCGTGCGCGGCGTGGAGGCCCTCGAGCAGCCCGCACGCGATGCTCACGGCGATCCGCGGAGGCACGGGCTCGCCCGCTTCTCGGCACTTGCGCAAGAGCCGAGAGAGCGAGTCCCCGGGGACGTACTCCATGACGTGGAAGAGCTCGCCGTCGAGCGCGACGACGTCATGGGTGGCCACCACGTTCGGGTGCCGGACACGGGACGCGAGCCGCCCCTCGGCGAGGAACATGCGGACGAACGCCGGGTCCTTCGCGAGCTCGGGGAGGAGGCACTTGATGGCGACGACCCGCGCGACCCCCTGGTCCCCGAGGACGCGCCCGTAGTGGACGGTCGCCATGCCACCCGCGGCGAACTCGCCGTAGAGCGCATAGCGCCCGAGTGTGCGCCTGTAGTCGGAGTCGGCGAGGTCTGCCACGTGCCTCGAGACTTAGCAGGTCCTCGCGTGCGCGAAAAGCATGGGTAGGAGGAGGTGCGCGGCTTGCGTCGAGGCCCTCGCGATCCTAAGCACCGGCCCGAGATGCCCGCCGTACGGTTCGCACGTTTTGCCTGGGCCTTCCTGGCCTACAACGCCCTCGTCATCGTGTGGGGCGCGTACGTGCGCGCGAGCGGGTCGGGCGCGGGGTGCGGGAGCCACTGGCCCACCTGCAACGGGGAGGTCATCCACCGGCCGCGCTCGATCGAGACGGTCATCGAGATGTCGCACCGGCTCACGAGCGGGCTCGCGCTCATCGGGTCGGTCGTGCTGGCCGTGTGGGCCTTCCGCGCCTTCCCGAAGGGGCATCAAGCGCGGCGCGCGGGCGGGGCGCAGCTCGGCTTCATGCTCGCCGAGGCCCTCGTGGGCGCGGCGCTCGTCCTCTTCGAGCACGTCGCGCACAACCCGTCGGCGAAGCGCGGCCTCAGCATGTCGCTGCACCTCGTGAACACGTTCTTCTTGCTCGCGAGCCTCGTGCTCACCGCGCACCTCGGTGGCGGTGGTCGCCCCATTCGCCTGAAAAACCAGGGCGTCATCGCGTGGCCGCTCGCGATCTCGGCCCTCGCGATGCTCCTCGTGGGCACCTCGGGCGCCATCGCCGCCCTGGGCGACACGCTCTTCCCCGCGCGTTCCCTCGGCGACGGGCTCGCGCAAGATCTGGCCGCGGGCTCGCACGTGTTCCTCCGCCTGCGCGCGCTCCACCCGCTCTTCGCCGTGACGGTGGGCGCCCTCGTCGTAGGAACGGCGACGCTCGCGCGGGCGGCGCGGCCCGGTGACGCCGAGGTGTCACGCGCCTCGAAGCTGCTCGCGGCGCTCTATTTCGTGCAGCTTGGCATCGGCCTCGCCAACGTCGGGCTGCTCGCGCCGATCCCGCTGCAGCTCGTGCACCTGGTGATGGCCGACGCCGTGTGGGTCATGCTCGTCTTGCTCGGCGCGAACGTCATGGCCACGCGTGACACCTCCGAGATCGCGCCCGTCCCCGCGCGCGCGTAGCGCTCCCGGGCCCATCGACGGGCCACGCGTGCGCATTTCTGGCCGTGCGAGGTCGTCCGCGTCGCGCGCGGAAAAAAGCGCGCTATCGTGCGCCCATGACATCGACCTCGCCTCGCTTCGTCGCCCTCGTCGCCCTGCTCTCGGTCGCCGCGTGCAAGAGCCAAGAGTCCCAGGGGACGCCACCCGCACCGAGCGCGGCGAGCACGGCCTCGGCCGCCCCGAGCACCCCCGCGAACGATGACGCGAGCGCCGCAGCCCCGACCGACGGTGGCGGCGCAGAGGCCCAAGCCCCGAAGCGCGCCATCCCCCGGAACGCGGGCCACGTGACGATGATCCTGAGCGCCATCAACTCGCTCGACCTCCGCGATCCCGAGAAAAACCAGAAGCTCGACGCGATCGCCAAGTCGTTCACCGAGACGGACGGCACGCGTGACGAGGGCCGCAAGATCCACGACGAGCTCTCGACGCAGGTCAAAGCCGGGAAGATCGAGACTGCGAAGCTCGAGCCCCTCTACGCCGAGCTCGAGAAGGCCGCGAAGGAGGCGCACGACAAGGAGGTCGTCGCGCTCGACGGAATTTACGCGGCGCTCGGCCCCATCGAGAGGACGACCATCGCGAACCAGCTCCAGCAGAAGCTCACGAACCGCGACGCCCACCTCGCCAAGGCGCGCCCCGACGCGGGCTCCCCGGCCGACGAGAAGAAGCAGGTCGCCGAGCGCATGGCGAAGAACCTCGGGCTCGACGAGGCCCAGCAAAAGAAGGTCGAGGCGGTGCTCCCGAGCAACGAGCGCCAGCGCATGGAGGCCGACCGCGAAGAAGACAAGAAGAACACGACGGCGCTCCTCGCGGCCTTCGCCAAGGACGGGTTTTCGGCGAAGACGCTCCCCTACCGCGATCCGAAGAAGCTCCGCGTCCCGTTCCAGGAGCAGGCCAAGGTGTTCGCGCAGCTCTTGCCCATCTTGAAGCCCGAGCAGCGCGAGAAGCTCGCCGCGAGCATGACCCACGCGCGAGGCCCGCACTTCGGGGGACCCCGCGGACCCATGGGAAAGCCGGGCCCCCACGGCCCCCACGGCTGGGGCGACCACGAGCCCTGAAACGTCTGCTCTCGAACGTGCCCGTGCCCGGCGCGGCTCTCGAACGTGCCCGTGCCCGCAGGCTTCGGCCCGCGCATCGAGCGTTCGCGACTCCGTCTTTGCGTGCCCCCTGCCCTTGCCCGGCTCTCTGCGGAATCACGGGGAGCGAACGTCACGTTGCCTTTGTCGGGCACGGGCACGGGCACGGGCACGTTTACGGATCAGAGGAGATGGGACACGCGCAGAGTCGGGTGGCCCCTTCATCGCCTCCGGAGCAGGTGGGCGCGCTCGTGGACCTCGTGCACGCCCGCCGCGACCTGCTTCGGGGTCCCGGGCTGCGCACGCTCGGCGACCAGGGTCACCGCGAAATCGGGACCAAAGGTGGCCTCGACCTCTCCCTTCGGGACGGACCAGGGCGGCCCCGAGACCTTCTCTTGCGGGTAGTCGAACGTCACCATGAGGACGACGCCGCCTCGGCGCACGACGCGCGCCATCGTGTCCGCGTAGGCACGGCGCATCTTCGGGTCGATCGCCACGAACGCGGCACGATCGTAGGCCCCGTCGAAGTGGCCTCCCGTGTGGTCGGGTGTGAGGGCGAAAGCGTCGCCCTCGAGCACCACGAGGTCTCGCCCCTCGTGCTTCGTGTAGGGCGCGACCGACGCCGTCATGGGCGCCTCGCCGAGCTCGGAGAAGAGCTGGGTGATGGCCTCCCCCACGAGCTCTGTGCCCGTAACGTGGTGCCCGCGCTCGCGCAAGTACACTAGATCGACGGCCTTCCCGCAGAGCGGAACGTAGAGCCGCGAGAAGCCATCGAGCACCCCTGCGTGCTCGACGAGCAGCGTGTTGGGTCGCCCCTCGTGAAAGCCGATCTGCCCGTTCGCCCAGCGCTCCTGCCAAAATGCGGGTTCCATGGGGCGGAATCGTAGCAGGTGGCGGAGCTGCGCCCAGCGCGTCTTTGCTGCCTCGCGCCGCCATTTGCTGCCCGTTCGGTGCCCGCGGCCACATCGCTCGCCTTGTGCGACCACCCGGATCTGGTCGTCGAACGTCGAGAGCCGTCGCACACGGCCGCCACGACGACCCTACCTACCGCGGCGAGATCCCACATGACGGGACACGCCACCGTAGCGGATCTTCCCATGGCGCCTCACATCACGGTGGAACACCAACAAGCACAAAAGACGTCGCCGCGATTCCGGGGCGTCATTCACGACTTCGACTCGATCCTCCAGTCCCAACCCGGGCGTACCTCAAGCAAATTCACGAGCTCCGACCCCGTACAGACAACGCCATGGCCGTTGTCCACCAGCACATCGGACCTATTGACCAAGGCAACCAGTAGCCTCTTGCAAAGCTGTATGTCACTATAGCCGATCGCGAAATAGATCGGGTCCGGGATCCGAGAGAGAATCCAGGCCCGTTCACTTGGCTCCATCTCACCCTCGACATAGGGATCGACATCCACATACATGCGCGACGCACCTGAAGTCACCAGATACCGACGATCATCCACGTTTTCAACACGGAATCCCGCGGGTACACACGCAATCAGCGATTCGAGGGTAACGAATTTCGGGGCAACGATGATGACCGACTCCATTTCATCCTCCCTGGTAACTTCGGCCTCGCAAGGACGTGCGCTCGCGCACGGTACGTACGAGGTCCTCGTCGAAGGGGCGTACGTGGATGCCCGTGGTCAGGATGAGCTCGTGCCGAGCAAGGCACTGCGTGTGCCGGATGTCCTTGATGCGGCCGTAGAGATTCGTCCGCGCGGCACGTCGTCGTGCTCGTGAGCGCGGGCTCATGGCGCGGCGTGTCTCGACAATTGCTCGAGCCACTGGGTCTTCTCTCCCGGGGAGAGCACGAGCTTCGCGAACATGTTCGCGTTGGCGTCCTGAAGGTGGATGATGGCTCCTCCTCCGACATGCTCTCCGTACGCAGACGTGTGTAGCTCCGAGAGGCTGAGCACCCAACGTACCCCCGGCGAGGTGTCTGCCAGGAATGACACGAGGTGCGCAGCGACATATTTCAACGTCTCCGCGCCGAGGGGGCTACTCGTGCCCGACGCGAGCAGCTGCACCTGGCACCAATCGCCGACGCCCTTCTCGTCGAGAACGAGCGCCAGGGTGCCGCTCGAGCTCCCGAGCTCGATGGGGTTCATGACGCTCACCATAGCACGGCCTTCATCCAAAGGGTGCTCCTGCGGTTTGCCCGCCACGCTCGAGGAACCGCTGCGCGCCAGCGACGAGTGAAGGGCCGGCCTTCGAGCCTTTGGACCGGGGCCTCGCGCGAATCTAGGACGACGGCCACGGACGCCCCCTCGCAGTGCCGCGCACCTTCGTTACGATTGGTTTTCGTGTAAACGGATTGAGGATCGTCGCCTCCTTGTCGTCGTAGATCTCCTCCCAGAGGTTTACGCCATCCAACCAGGCACGCAGCCACGTTCGAGTCGTGAAGTCCGTCTGGGTTGGCGGCCCCACATCGTCCATCGTGACGACGTGCCCATGGGGGTCAACGCACGACCAGATCGCGTCGCCCCAATCCCACACGGGCAGCAACCGTGTAGGCCATCCTCCCACACGAAAGTCGGCGTACGTGGACACGACGGACTCCACTCCAACGAGCGGCCGGGCGCCATAGCCAGGCCCAAAGCCCCCGTCGCTAATCTCGAGGTAGACCCGCCCAAGGAAGGGATCGAGCGGCATTCCCAAGCCCTCTTCCGCTTGCTTCAACGCCGCGAGCGACACAGGAGGCCGGCATTTTCCCTCTGTCCGAGATCGCAGTAGACCAATCAGGTCATCGTCCTCGAGCATGGGCAACCCTCGTCAGAAGCTTACGTGGCCTGTGGTTCATGGTGCGCTCAAAGACTGCGTCCGGGCATCGGTGGTTCGAGAGGATCCCTCAACGGGTCGAAGCCCGAGAGCCCGAGGTCTTCCCGAGGGATCATGAAGGCGTCCGCTTGGCTCTGCATCCGCAACAGCGCCTCGACGTACGCCATCTCTCTGCCCTCGTGATACGCGGCCTCTTCGGGCCGGCGCTCCTTGTCTCGCTGCGCTTCCGCCGCGGCCTCGCGAAACAGGTAGAAGAGGTCGCGGATATAGGCTGCGTAATTTCGACTCATCATCAGGGCCCTCGACGGAATAGGGTTTCTTGCAGGTTTGCGGTACGTCGTCCCGCTCGCCAAGGTCGAGTCGAAGAACTCGCCGATCGATTTGCACGCCATTTCACCGGAGTAACAATTCCCTCGCACGTCGCCGCCCGGTACGGGCCCCTTCGTCCCTTTCGCGCACTCGCACTCGAAGATAAGGCACCCATGCTGAAGGCATGGAGTCCACGCACCCCCGTCACGGTGTAGCCCTCGCGCAGCTCGAATCGGCCCCCGACGCGGCATCGGTCGCGTTGCGCCTCCCAGTCGAGGAACGCGAGAATGACCGGCACGTCCTCGCCCGACGCGGCGTGCCCTTGACCCACCAGGTAGACACGGGCCTCCACATCCTCGGGTTCGTCCATGGGACGGACTTGGCAACGATAGTCAGACAGAACGGTTCGGGGTGAACCGTCTTTGCGTTCGCGAAACCGAACGCTGCATATCGCCAGGAAGCCGAACGCTGGTGCAGTGAAATCGGGCAGCATCGGAGGACCTCGCGGTACGAATCATGCGGTCACCCTAGGAGGAACGAACTGCACCGCCAGACCGCTGTGTACGGTGAGGGTTCATGAAGTGGCGATCCGCGTGTCGGTGGAAACCGGCCCTCACCTCACTCGGGGTCGACGTAGTCGACGAGCTCGCCTCGGAACGTGCGGAGGGTGGTCACGCCATCGCCCCGCGCGACGATGCTCTCCGGAAACAGCGGGACCTTGCCGCGGCCGTTGGGCGTGTCGCAAATGAGCTTGGGGAGCGCGATGCCCGTGAGGCGCCCTTGGAGCGCGCCGATGAGCTCGATGCCCTTCGCGAGCGGCGTGCGGAGGTGCGAGGTGCCCTTCACCGGGTCCATCTGCAAGAGGTAGTACGGGCGAACACGCGCGCGCACGAGGCCACGAAAGAGCGCCTCGAGGGTCTTTGCGTCGTCGTTCACGCCGCGGAGGAGCACCGTCTGGTTCATCACCGGGAAGCCTGCGTCGGCGAGGCGCTCGCACGCCGCGATCGAGGCCTTGGTGAGCTCCTTCGGGTGGTTGAAGTGGGTCATGACCCAGAGCGGGTGAAAGGGCCGGAGCGCCTTCACGAGCTCGCCCGTGACGCGCATGGGGAGCGTGACGGGCACGCGCGTGGCGAGGCGGATCGTGTCGAGGCTCGGGATGGCGCGGAGGGCCTCGACGAGCCGCACGATGCGCGGGGTGGCCATGGCCAGCGGATCACCACCGCTTACGATGACGTCCCGAATTTGTGGGTTCTGGCGCAGGTACGCAAACGCCGGGGCGAGGGCCTCGAGCGACACGGCCCCGCCCCCGTCGCCTACCATGCGCGAGCGCGTGCAGAAGCGGCAGTACACGGCGCAGCGATCGGTCGCGAGCAAGAGCGCGCGGTCGGGGTAGCGTGAGACGAGATGGGGGGCGACCTCGTGCTCGACCTCGCCGAGCGGGTCGTCCAGATCGCCTCGCACCACCTTGGCCTCGTCGGCGTGGGGCACGGCCTGGAGGCGGATCGGGCACCGAGGATCGCGCTTGTCGACGAGCGACAGGTAATACGGCGTGATCGACATCGGGAGGCCCTGGCTCGCCGCGCGCTCGGCCCCGAGGCGCTCGTCCTCGGTGAGCGGGAGGCGACGCGAGAGCTCGCTCACCGACGTGACGGCGTTCCGCACCTGCCAGGCCCAGTCTCGGCGTACGCGCGCGCGCGGGCCTGCCTTCGCCTCGGGAGGCTCACGACGCACGAGCGACTCTGCGGGGACCACGTCTGCCACCGCGGCGGACCTTAGCAAATCGCGGGCGAATGTCGCCCCGCGGTGTGCACGGTCACCTCAGCATGGCCGCGCACTCGCCCTTGGGGCCGCGCTTTCCTTCTTTGATGCAGGCTTGGTAGCAGCGGCGCGCGTCGGCCATTTTGCCTTGCTCTTGGTAGGCCGCGCCGAGCAGGAGCCACGCCTCGCCGTCGGCCGGGTCGAGGGCGACCGAGCGCTCTCCGGCGGCGATCGCGTCCTTCGATTTGCCGCGATCGAGGAGGCGCTGGGCCTCCTTCTTCTCTTCGAGGGCGGTCTTCGTGGGGGCGTCGCTCGACGCGGCGGGCGCGGCGGCGGCGGTGGGCTCGGCCTTCGCAGGCTCGGCCTTGACGGGCTCGGCGGCGGGCGCCTCGGCGGGCTTCGGTGCCTCGGCCACGGGCTTGGGGGCCTCGACCGGCTTGGCTGCCTCGACGGGCTTGGGGGCCTCGACCTGGGCGGGCTCGGCGGGCTTGGCCTCGGTGACGGCGACGGGCGCCGCGGCGGCGTGCGTGGAAGGGACGGCCGCGTTGCCCTTGCCCTCGAGCAGCTTGGCCCCCACGCCGCCCACGAGGAGGACCGCCGCGGCGGCCACGAGGCCCGAAACGATCCTCCTTGCCCGGGCGACACGAGCGCGGACCTCGGGGGTCTCGCGGAGGGCGCGCTCCTTGGCTTCGTCGTCGTCCTCGAGCACATCGGCGGGCACGGGCACCGAGTCACGCGCGAAGAAGGGCTCGTCGCCGATGTCTTCGGTGACGGGGGGAATGCTCATCGCCTCGAGGGAAGAAGGCGACGAGGGCGCCGACGAAGGCGCCAAAGCGGCCACCGTGGCGACGTTCTCGGACGAAGGCGACGAGCCCTGGGCGAACGGATCGCGCTCGGTGGCGACGGGACGCGACTTCTTCATGCGGGCCTTCGACTTCGACATGGCGGATTCCCTTCCGATGCTTCCACGAGCTGCTTGGCTTCACCTGTCCGGATCCATCCCGGAAACGACACGACGTAGGTGGCACGGAGCGGCACAAACGGGTCACACGATCGTGCAGGAATGCACGGTGTCGTGCGTCTTCTCGGCTCCCAAGCAAGAACCGATCTCGCCCGTGACGCACATTGTCGCACCCCCACCGGGCACCTGAACGGAGGCCGCGCGGTGGGGTGCCTAGAGCATCGGCGATGCCTGAGCTCGACCCGTCAGGTCGACACGACGAGGTCCTTGAAGGCCATCATGGCCCCGTCGGCGAGGCGCGAGGTGGTGAGCGTGAAGCCCGCGAGGTCGCCGCGACCGACGACGTTGTCGGAGGCGTTCGTGGTGTCGGGTTGGCCGTACGACGTGTACTCCGGGTGGCTCGCGAAGATCTCCTGCACGAGCGCCTGATCGAAGACGACCTGCGAGGTCGTGGTCTTGGAGCCCACGGTCACCGAGACGTGGATGTGCACGGTTCGCCCGCGGTACCAGCCGGGGAAACACGAGTCGAAGTCGACGCGGCCGGCGGCGTCGGTCGTCTGCGCGCCGCGGAAGTAGTGCTTCGACGCGTCGGCCTGGTCCTTCAAGCACATGCCGTTGTTGGGCGTGTTGCCCGAGTAGCTCCCGTTGATCTGCGTGTGCCACACCTTCACTTTGGCGCCCGCGATGGGCTTGCACGAGGCGTCGAGCACGCGCAGGGCGAGCCGCATCGGGAGACCCGTGTATCCTTCACTGATGTCGGTGCGCACCTGGTCGGCCGCCTCGGTGCATGGGCCCTCGGTCACGGCGACGGCGAGGGCGCAGGCGCTGACGGTGGCCGGGAACGGATCGGCGTAGCCACCCTTCATCGACTTGGTGCCGCCGCTCGCCCAGCTCCCCGCCGAGGTGCCCGAGTCGGTCGTCGTGCCCGAGTCGCCGGTGCCCGTTCCGCCCCCGTCGCCTCCGGAGGTCCCAGCGTCGTCGGTGTCCGCGAGGACCGAAGAGCCGCCACACGCGAGGAGCGCCGCGCCACCGAGGACGGCGAGGAGACCACGCGTCGCCTCGCGACGGGTAAGGAGGGAGGGAGCCACGGGTCTCTGCTTCATGAAGTCCTAAGGCCTTTCTCGGCGCGACTCCGCACCGCCCTCGTGACGTGCACGGCGCGCGCGAAAGCGATCACGAGGCCTGCGATTTCTTCGTGGCTCAGCCGCTCGTCGCGAAGAACCACGCCCACCCGGCGAGCACGGCGAGCAGAAGCACCACGAGCACGCCCATGATCACGCGCATGGCCACGTCTTGCCGGGACGAGGTCGACACGTCGAGTGGCGAAGGCGCGGGCGCAGCCATTTGCACGGCGGCGGGCGCTTGCGCAGGGCCGGGCGCAGCACGACGGGCACGCTCGGCCGCGAGCGCCTCGGCCACCTGAGGGAGAGAGGGCGCGGGGGCCTCGGCCTTCGCCGAGACCGAGCTCGGGACAAGTGGGGCGACGGCGTCCGCGGCGCGGGTGGTGGCCACCGCGAGCTCGAGCCCGGACGCGTCGGCGCGAGAAGGAGCGTTCGTGCCGAGGAGCGCGCGGAGGGCCTCGCGGTGCGTGTCGATGTGAGCCCCGCATCGCTCGCGCACGAGCGCCGCGACCGCGCCCTGATCGGCCACGAGGAGCCCGCTCTGGACGGCGCGGGCCATCTCGTCGGCCGTCGCGAACCGCGCCGAAACGTCCCGCGCGAGGGCACGCTCGAGGATGCGGTCGACCGCGTCGATGCCCGTCTGAGGGACGGCCCCCGTGCACACCATGAGCGCCGCTTCGATCGGGTCGTCCGAGTCGAACAGCTTGCGTCCGCACACGAGCTCCCACAGCACCACACCTACGGACCAGAGGTCGATGCGGTGGTCGGATTTTTGGCCGCGGAAGCGCTCGGGCGCCATGTACGACGCCTTGCCTCGCAGCTCGTTGCCGGTCGTGACCTCGGCGCGACCGAGCGCGCGCGCGATGCCGAAGTCGATGACGCGCACCGTGCCGTCCGCCGCGATCATGATGTTCTGCGGGGAGATGTCGCGGTGCACGAGGTGGAGCGGCTCGCCGAGCTCGTTCGTGGCCGTGTGGGCCGCCTCGAGACCGCGGAGCGCCCCCACGACGATGGCCGCGGCGACCGGGAGCGGCACGGCGAGGCGCCCCTTCTCGGACCGCACGAGCTGACCGAGCGTTACCCCGAGCACGTACTCGAACACGAGCATCACCGTGCCTTGCGCGGTGACCACGTCGAGGATCGGCACCACGTTGGGGTGCGAGATGCGCGCGGCCATCTTGGCCTCGTCGAGCATCATGCGGGAAAACTTCGGGTCGGCGGCGAGGCTCGCGTGGAGCTTCTTGATGGCCACGGTGCGCGTGAACCCGGCCGCGCCGGCCATGGTGCCGAGGTACACGGTGGCCATTCCGCCCGAGGCGATCGGTCGATCGATGGTGTAGCGGCCGAAGCTGCCCGCGTCCTCGGACGAGACGGCGGGCGCGCCGAGGGTCTCGTCGGGGTCGAGGATGGGCGCGACCTTGGCCGTGGCGTTCGCGTCGAGCTTCGGAGCTTCCGCCGTAGCGTCGGGGTCGAGCTTGGGGCGCGCGGCTCCGAGAGAAGCCTGAATGCGCGAGAGCGACACGCCCGACGGGGGCAGCACGACGCCCGTCTCGTTCTCGATCACGCCGTCGAGCTCGGTGATGCCGATGGGGCGCTCGAAGGCCGAGGCCGAGGGCGGCGCGGGGAGCACACGCGACGACGCGGGGGCAGGAGGCGGCGCGGGCGCGGCGGGGGCGGTGCGCGCCGACGGGGGCCCACCGAAAGAGAATCCCGACGGAGGCAGGACGACGCCCGTGTCTTCTTCGGTGACACCGGCGACGTCCATGATGCCGACGGGCCTCTCGGCGTGCGGGGCGGGGCCGATCGGAGCCCCCGTCGGCTCGCCCATGCTCACGCGCGCCTCGTGGATCATGGCCTCCACGAGCTTGTCGACGGTGACGATCGAGCGCGACTCTTCATCGGCCGGGGAGCGCCGCTCGACGCCGCCACCGAGCGCCTGCCGGAGCTCGTCGGCGAAGACCCACGCCGCCGGGAACCGGTCGCTGCGCGACGGCGCGATGCCACGGAGGAGCACGTCGACGATCGAGCTCGGCAGGCCATCGCGCGCGCGCTCGGCGACCCACGCGCGGCGCGAAGCTTCGTCGCCCGGATCGATCGCCGAGAGCTCGCCGAGATCGCCCCCGAGGAGCGCGAGCGTCAGAGCGCCTATGCCGTACACGTCCGTGCGCGCGTCGGCGATCACCTCGGAGGAGAGCTGCTCGGGCGCGAGCGTACCGAGGAGAGGCGAGGACGCCGCCGCGGGCATGCGTCGGTAGCTCTCGATAAGGAGCCGTCCGAAGGCGATGTCGGCGAAGAAGATGCGCTGCTTCGCCGACTCAGGATCGACGAGGATCCCCTCGGCCCGGAGCGCGCCGTGCACCACACCCTGGCCATGCGCGGCCTCGAGAGTGTCGAGCATCTCGGCGGCGAAGTCGATGGCCGTGGGCCCTGGGAGGCGGCCACCCCACGCGCGGCGGAGCTCGTCGAGCGTGTCCCCCGAGGCGTGCTCGGTGACCACCACGGCGCGCCCTCCGTCGCCCGCACCTGCGGCGAGGGTGCGAGGAATGCCTGCGACGTCGACGCGGTTTACCTGCGTGGTCTCGTACGTCCACCGCTCGAGGGCGCGTTCACGGAGCCGCAGCCAGAGGACGTACCCGAGTCCGCGCGCTCCGGTGCGAGGCTCGACGACCTCGTAGGTGTGGCCCGACCGATCGGCGCCTCGGAGCTTCTCGACGCGGTAGCCGGCGCACACCACGGCCCCACGAGGGAGCGCCGCGTCGCGGAGAGCCGCGTTCGCGTCGCCCGTGGACCCGGGCTCAGGCGGATTTCGAGGTGGTGACGGCATACGACGTGGGGCTCGCGGGCGGGGCTTCGGACCTCGTGGGTTTGCGCCGAATGGCCGATCCGCGCGTGATGCGGCGCAGGAGCTCGGAGCTCATCGGAGGCAAGGACGAAGGGGCCGCGCGTGGGCCTGGCTCTTCGTTCGCGAGCGACGAGAGCGCCGCGGAGAAGGCGTCGGCGGAGGGCCAGCGCACGGACGGCGACGGAGAGAGCGCGTCGGCGAGCAGTGCTCCCGCGACCTTCGGGCAATCGGGGCGCGCCTCCGCGAGCACACCGGGCACGCGATCGAGCTCGACCACCCGCAACGGGCGCCCGATGAGGCGCTCGACGACGACCGACGCCACGGCCGCGAGATCACGCGCGATGGGCTCGTCGCCCACGGCCACTTCGGCGAGCTCGAGGTGTGCGCGCCACGCTGCCCCCCGCCCGACCGGGTCGAGCGAGACCCCCGCTTCGTGCGCGAGCGCGAGGGCGCCGAGCCAAACCCGCGCCTCGGCGACCGCGTCGTCGATCGAGACCTCCGCAGAGGGGCGCTCACGAGGGAGCCCGAGGCGAAGGGCCCCTCCCGAAGGCCCCCGCACACCCCGGCCCTCGAAGGGCGCACCCTCTTCGCGAAAAACGACCATTCGCCACCTTCCCTCCTACCATCCGTTCAGCCGAGCGAGAAGCCCGGACCACCCGAGCGGGCGCGGCGCGGCCCCAAGCCTGCACCCAAGCGTTAACGGATGTTCAGGTAACGAAGCGAAATCGAACCTTTGCGTCTCGAATCTCCTAATGTGGGAAGGCCATGGGAAGGCGCGGTGAAAGCGAGGCCGAAGAGGGAAAGCACACCCCCGTCATGCCCGCGTACCGAAGCGACGCCACCCGCAACGCGAACATGTACTCGCCGCAGTCGCTCGTGCAGGAGTCGGAGCTCGAGCGCGCGGTCACGCTGACGCCCTCGGTCGCGGGTGTACCTTCGGGCGACACCGAGGCGAGCGATCTGCCTAGGGTGACCCGCACCGAAGAGCGCTACGCGATGCACGACCTCCTTGGCGAGGGAGGCATGGGCGAGGTGCGGGCCTGCACCGACATGCACATCGGGCGCGAGGTGGCGATGAAGGCCATGCGCCCGGCGCAGTTCGCGCGGGCCGACCTCCGCACGCGTTTCTTGCGAGAGGCGCGCATCCAGGGCCAGCTCGAGCACCCTGCCGTGGTGCCGGTGTACGACCTCGGCTTCCACGACGAGGGCGCCCTCTATTTCACGATGCGGCGCGTGCGCGGCGAGACGCTCGAGGGGCTCATCGAGCGCCTCCGCTCGGGCGACGCGAAGGCACGCCAAGACTTCCCTCAGCGGAAGCTGCTCTCCGCCTTCTCACGCGTGTGCCTCGCCGTGCATTTCGCGCACACGAAGGGCGTCGTGCACCGTGATCTCAAGCCCGCGAACATCATGTTCGGGGACTTCGGCGAGGTGTACGTGCTCGACTGGGGTGTGGCGAAGGTTCTCTCGAAGGACGCCGCGCCGCTCAGCCAGGGGCCGAACCTCGAGATCTCCCACCTCGATTTCACCGAGGTCGCCGCCGCGAAGACGGCGTCGGGCGCCATCATCGGGACGCCGGGCTACATGGCGCCGGAGCAGATCCTCGGGCAGTCGGGCGAGGTGAACCCCCAGACCGACGTGTTCGCCCTCGGCGCCATGCTCTTCGAGGTGCTCACGCACGAGCCGATGTTCGCCTACGGCGAGCCTCAGGACGTGCTCTCCCGGACGCTGAAGGGCGAGGGCCGGAGCGCGGCGGCGCGGTTCCCGGACAAGCTCGTCCCCGAGGTGCTCGACGCCGTCTGCCAGCGCGCGACGAGCCCCTTCCCCGAGAAGCGCTACACGACGGCCCGGCAAATCTCCGAGGAGATCGAGGCCTACCTGAGCGGCGACCTCGAGGTCGAGCGGCGCCAAGTGCTCGCACGAAAACACGCGCTGTCGGCACGTGAAGCGGCGGGCCGCGCGTTCTTGCCGACGGGCACGATCGACGATCGCCAAGCCGCGCTGCGCGAGGTCGGTCGCTCTCTCGCTTTGGATCCCGACGATCCGGAGACGCTCGCCCTGCTCGTCCGCCTCGTCACGGCGCCGCCCAACGAGATGCCCGCCGACGTCGAGGACGAGATGCGCACGTTCGAACGCCGCCGAGGGGAACGAGGTGCGCGGAGAGGTGCCGCGCTCCTCGCCCTGGGCGCGGCGATCGCCGTGTTGCCCACCCCCTTCGTGATGGGCGTCCGGAGCCCCGCGCTCGTCGCCGCGAACACCGTGCTCTGGGGCATGGCGCCGCTCATTCTGTACGCGGGGCGAAGGCTCCCGCAGTGGCTCGGAGCCGTGGTCGCGTACGCGGCGGTGGCGTCCTCGGCGCTCGTGTACGGGCCGTTCATCGCCGTCCCGGCGTTCGCGGCGGGCGTCACGGTGGCGTTCGTCCTCGCGGGGCGAAAGCCGGTTCGTGCGCTCTCGGTCGGGCTCGCCGTCGTCTCGGTGGTCTTGCCGCTGGTGCTCGAGCTCCTCCACGTGCTCCCCCCCTCGTTCGTCTTCGAAGGCGATCGGATGGTGATCCTCGCCCGGGCGGTGAGCTTCCCGGCGATCGCCGGCACCATCATCCTCACGGCCACCCACGTGGCCACTCTGCTCTTCATCGCCTACTACGTGGCCGAGAGCCGCAGCACACTCGACAAGGTCGAGCTCCAGAACGCCCTGCAGGCCTGGCAGCTCCGGCAGCTCGTGCCGAAAGAGGCCCAGGGAGCGCTGAAGACCCACGGGCGCACGCCTCACTCCGAGCGCCTCACTCCGCCGCCGAAGAGCGCGAGCCAAGACGAGCCGGGCTGAGGCGAGCGCGACCGACGTTCGCGCCAACCACGCGAATCTGCTTCGAAATCGCTCATGACCGGGTGCGCCGCGGCACGAGGGTCCTCCTTCCGCACTTGGCCCTTCTCAAGCCCCCTCACGTCGGGCAGGTTGCCCCCCGTGACCGAAGAGACCCGCATCCTCGCGCCGACCGCCGACCCTCGTGTGTTCCTCGCGCCGGACGGCAAACGCCTCTCGCCGCCACCTGGCTGGGTGTGCCTCCCTCCCGGTGACGCCGGGCTCACGCGCCGCGTGAAGCTCGCCGGGCCGTCGTGGGCGGTCGTCGAGAAGAAGGGGCGAAAGACGTTCTCCAAGGGGCTCTGGGCGCCCGAGGCGAACATCGCCTCCGCACGCGCCGCCCTCGAGTCGGAGCGCTCGACCGAGGCGTACGCGAAGAAGAGGGCGGGCGACATCGAGCGACGCGAACGCACCCAGGCGGCGTACGTGCTCACCTTCGAGCACGAGGTCTATGGCTTCCTCCGCTTCGCCCCGCGCTTCGAAGAGCACGCCCGTGTGCTCGCACGACGCGTCGCGGAGCACGCCACCCCCGTGGGCAGCGGGACGGTCGCGCGGACGAAGCGCATCTCGGTCGCCGAGCGCGCGGAGGCGGCGGTCATCGCGTGGATGCGGCACCAGACGACCGCGTACGATCACATGAGCATCGCGAGGGTCAAAGGGAAGCGCCGCGAGGTGCGGCGTGAGCTCGCGACGCTCTCGCGCGCCGTCCTCGACCTTCACCGGCGCGACGTCGCCCACGAGCCACGCACGTGCCCGCTCTGCACGGCGCTCGCGGCCCCACCGCGGGCGACGGCGACGGACGTGGACGACATCGAGATTTGACGAGGCTTCGCGGCGCCCATCCACCGCAGACTGAATAGGCGTGCCGATGCCTCGTCTCCTCTCGACTCGCGCGGCATCCGCCGCGGGTGAGCTTGGAAAGGAATCGCATGAAAAGAGCGCTGGTCGTCGGTAGCCTCGTGATCCTCGTCGGCCTCGTTTCGTCGACGTTCGCCTGCAGCAGTGAAAGCTCGAGCGCCACGCCGAGCGACTGCGAGGCCGCCTTCAACAAGCTGTGCGACAAGGCGGCGAGCTGCACGCCCACCGGAAAGGTCACGTTCATCTCCCCGTCGAGCGGAGACGCGGGGGGAGACGCGGGGGGTGGCGGCGGCTCCCTCAGCATGAAGAGCGCGGCCGACTGCAAGATTCTCTACGGCAGCTCGTGCAGCTCCCAGCCTCCGGCCAACATCCCGGCGTGCGCGGCGGCCGCAGAGAGCGCTCAGTGCACCACCCGCGCCACGGGAGAGGGCGCCCTTGCTTTCCCCGCAGCCTGCCAGTAGCCCTCGGCCATGCCGCCCGACACAGCGCGCCCTACGGTCCACCTGAGCATCGACGTACCGAACCTCGACGCGGGGCTCCGCTTCTACACGACCGTCCTAGCAGCCTGTTGATTTTCGGACCGAGGCCGTTCGACGTCCGCGCCCGACCCGCCGAGGCGCGATCCGAGGAGCGCCCGGAGCCTACTTTCGTAGGTGAGGACGCACCGCAGGATCGCAACGAAGGTGGTCGGGATGCGGCGGCGAGCGGCCGATGGGAGAAAATCAACGGGCTGCTAGGGTTCCTCGAGACCGCGCAACCGTTCCCGACGATGGCCATCCTCGACGCGAACAACGTCACCGTATGCATGCACGAGAAGCCCGCGGGGTCCGTGCCCGCCAAAGGCGCAGCCGACGTGCGGCGGTACGAGCGGCATTGGACTCCCGTCCACATCGATATCCACACGAACGACTTCGACGCGGTCGTGGCCAAGGTGCGCGCCGAGGGCGGTCACGTCGAAATGGAGTTTCGGGACCACGGCCCCAAGCCCGCGGCGTTCTGCTGCGATCCGTTCGGCAATGGGTTCTGCGTCATCGGAGAACGGGCGAAGTAGCCACGCGCGCACGATGCCGCGGAGTGCACGGCCTGCTACGGTCCTCCGCATGAGGCCTGCCGTTGCCCCCTCCGCGCTGCTTGGCGTGGCCCTCGCGCTCGCCCCCGCGCTCGCTCATGCCGCGCCACCCCCACGCGTCGCCGTGCGGCTCGATGCGGCGTTCGGCGAGGCCGAGTCCGCTCGCCTCCGCGGCGCCATCGAGGCCGAGGTCCGCGACGTCGCCACCGTCGTGTCGACCACCGAGGGCCCCACCATCGTGGTGCTCGTGGAGAAGAGCGGGCAGGGCATAACCCTCTCCTTCGCCGATGCGCGCGGCACGGTCGTGGGCAAGCCGCGCTCCCTCTCGGGGGACGACGAGGTCGTCGCGAGCAGCACAGGGGCCGTCGTTCGCGCCCACGTGGTCGCCGCCACGAGCGAGCGCGCGGAAGCCCCTTCCCCGGTAGAGCCCGCTCTTGCGCCGAGCGCACGCACGTCGGAGGCCCCCACGCCGAGGGACGAGGCCCCGCGACCGGCCGCTCCGCACCTCGCTCCCGGCACGTTCCGTGTGGGTGCATACTACACGGGAACGACGTACGCTCCGGAGCTGCCGTGGCAGAGCGGCGTGCGCCTCGAGGGCTCGGTCCGGGCGACGCGCGTCGTCTACGTCGGGGCCGGATACGCGCTCTCCCCGGGGGTCACCCTCTCTGGCGCGGGGGTCGACGTCGGGGTCACGCGGCATGCGCCGTACGCCTTCGTCGGCCTCGAGAGCACGGGCGCGTCGCTGGCGCTCGGCGTCGACGTAGGCGTCGGGCTCGACGTCGCCGTCCGCAAGACGACGTCGACGCGGGAGGGGCTCACGGCCACGGCCAGCTCGACGTTCGCGTCTCCGGTCCTCGCGCTCCGTGCGCACGGGCGGCTGCGATCGGCAGGGAATGGGCTCGCGCTCGACGTGGGGCCGACCTTCGAGGCCGCACCCGGGGGGCGCTCGCTCGTCGTCGCCGACACGGCACCGGTGGAGATCCTCGGGGCGAACAGCGCCCGCCTCCGGATCGACGTGGGCGGCACGTTCGACGGCTTCTGACGTCTGCGTTCGGCCAAAAACCGCGCCTTTTCGGCCACTTGCGAGCTGCGTCCTTTTTTTGTCACCCGAAGGCGCCTGGTCCTTCCCCTGAGGGTACGGGAATCTAGCGACGTGGACGAAGCGATGCCGGACGACAGCGACGACGTGACGACCGGGCGGCGCTCGGGCGTACCCGCTTCGTCGCGCGCGCGTTCGGACGCGGAGATCGTGGAGAGCCTCGCGCCACGGGTGCGCCGCATCGCCGGCTCGCTCCTTCGAAACGACCACGACGCCGACGATGCTTCTCAGGTCGCGCTCCTCGAGCTCGTGCGCGCGCTGCCCACGTACCGCGGCGAAGGCACGATCGAAGCCTTCTGCGACCGCGTGGTGGTGCGCACGTCGATCCGCATCGCGCGGGCGCGGAGGCTGTCGTCCGTACGCACCGACGGAGGAGTCGAGCCGGACGAGCTCCCGAGCGCCCCCCCTCGCGCCGACCTCGCCGAGGGCCTGCCGCGCACGATCGAGGCGTACCTCCACGAGCTGCCCGAGGCGCGGCGCACCGCGCTCGTGCTGCGCCACGCCATGGGCTACTCGATGGACGAGATCGCCGCGCTCACGGAGGTCTCGGTCAACACGGTAAAGAGCCGCCTCCTCGAGGCACGCGACCAAGTGCGCCGCATGGTACGGAGAGACGTCGCGACCGGGCGGAGGGCGCCATGAGCGACCCCTGCACCCGCTGGGCGCGGCTCGTCGACGAAGAGGCGCTCGGGGAGACGCTCACGCGAGCGGACCGTGTCTTCGTTCGCGCACACGCCGCCGAGTGCCCCGCGTGCTGCGCCGAGGCCGAGGTGTGGTCCGCCCTCGAGACGATGGTGGACGGCGCGCCGGAGCCACCGCTCTCGCTCCCGCCGCCCGCGCCACTCCCGAGGCTCGAGCCCGCTCCCCCTCCCCCTCCGAGCCCCGCCCACGAAACGGCACGACGCGCTCGTCGAGTCGGCCTGCGCGCCGCGCTCGGGATGGGCCTCGCGCTCTCGGTCGCCGCAGCCATCGTCCTTTCGCTCCGAGGTCACGGAGGCGAGCCGCAGCCACGGGCGAGCACGACTTCGAGCACGGCTTCGAGCCCCCTCCCCACGGCCACGGAAGCCCGCGAGCACGACGTGTCTCTCGCCCTGACGAACGGCGGCGTGGTCGAGATCGACGGCCGCGAGGGGCGCCCGGGCACGAAGCTCACGAGAGGCTCCGTGCTCTTCGCGCGGGGCGGCGGCGCGTGCCTCGTCGTAGAGCCCGCGGTGCGCACCTGCGTCGAAAAGGGCACGATGCTCCGTGTCTCCGACCTGGGTCCGCACAGGCGCCTCGAGCTCCTCCGCGGCCGCATCGTCGCCGAGCTCGATCCTCAACCGAGCGGGACGAGCTTCGGGATCACGACCCGCGAGGGGACGTCCGTCGCGGTCGGCACCGCGTTCGCCGTCGAGGTCCCGGGAGGCGATGCCCCCGTCGCGACCCGCGTGCTCCACGGCGTCGTGCTCGTCACTTCGGGCACGGGGAGCACCCAGCGTGTCGGCGCGCACGAAGCAACGACCATGGGCGCCGAAGCGCCGCGCCCCACCCCGCGCGACGACGAAGCGCGCGATCTCTCCCTCGCCGCTCCCTTCCCTTCCCTCCACGAGAACGGGCACGCCGAGCCCGTCGTGCTCGTCGCCGAAGAGCCCGGAGCGACGGCCACCGTGGACGGGCGCCCCGTCGGACCGACGCCGGTCGCGCTGCTCCTCCCTCCGGGTGACCACACCGTCGCCGTGAAGAGCGCTTCGTCCGGTCCGCCGCGGGAGGCTCGTGTCCACGTGGATCCCGAGGCTCGTGCGACCGCTCCGCTCCGGACGATCGCCCCTCTCGCCGCGGTTCGGGCTGCGCCAGAGGTCGTACCCGAACCTACCTCCGCGAAGGTCGCGAGCATCGTCCCCGCACCCGCGCCCAGCGCCACGTCGGCGAGCGCACCGGAGCCAACTTCGCCCGAAGGCCCCGCCGCTCCCGAGCTCCTCGCTCGAGCACGCGAACGTCGCGCGCACGGAGACGCGGCGGGCGCGGCAGCCACGTACCAAGAGCTCGCGAGGCGGTTCCCCGGGAGCCCCGAAGCTCACGCGGCCGAGGTCCCCTACGGAGAGCTCGAGCTCGGCGCGCTCGGCCATGCGGGCCAAGCGCTCGCCGCGTTCGATCGGTACCTCGTGCGTGGCGGTCCGCTCGCCGAAGAGGCCTCGTTCGGGAGGATTCGTGCGCTCCGTGCGCTCGGCCGCCACGACGATGCACGGGCCGCCGTCTCTGCCTTTCTCGCGACCTACCCCGACTCGGCGCTCGCCCCGTCGCTACGCCCGAAGGCGAGCGCGACGCCATGAGACGCGACGTGGGAGTCGCCGCCGCGACGCTCGCGCTCGTCGCGTGCTCCCCACTCGCCGACGTCGTCGCGTACGCGAACGGTACGGGCGAGCCTCCCTCGGATCCTTCGCCGCCGACGGCGACACCTTCACCGGGCCCTAGCCCCACCGTGCCCGGCCCAGGGCTCCTCGCATGCCAAACGTCGAAGCCGTGGCTCGCGCTTCGCACCCTCGACGGCCGCATCGGGCTCGTCTCCGACCGCGGCACACCGGCGCGCCCGCTCTCGCTCTCCCCCGAGTGCACCTTCCCGGGCGGAGGTCCCATCGCACCGAACGCGAGCGGCACGATGTGGGCGACCTACGGAGGCAAAGTCTACGACGTCGACCCGTCGGGCGCGTGCAAGGCGCTCCCCCTCGCGCTCGACGCGACGGCCATGGCGTTCGTGCTCGACCCACGCTCGGGCGTCGAGCTCGTCTACGCCATCGTGAGCGGCGTGCTCGTGGTGATCGATCCTGTCTCGATGGCGCGAACGCCGATCGGGAAGGCTGCCGTACCGGAGCCCCTGGGTGGGCTCGTCGGGACGATCGACGGCCGCCTCTTCGCCGTCACGGGGCGAACGAAGCCCGTGCTCTACGAGCTCCACCTCGGCGACGCGACCTCGGGCGGAGGGACGTCCCTCGCGGTCACGCAGCCCATCGACGAGGCCGTGCTCGGCATGGGAGCCCTCCCGGCGGGGCCCGCCGTCGTCACCGAGAGCGCCGTCCTTTGGACCGACCCAAAGCTATCGTCGACCGATCGGGTGCCCCACGGGCTCACGAGCGTCGTCGCGGCGGGGGCCTCCCCGTGCGCGGCGATCGCGCTCTGAAGGCGCCGCGTTTTTTTCTCCACCCGAAATCGAGGGACCGCGCCCCTTACCGTTCGCCGAGGCTCGAAGCGTCGCGGGCTCCCGATGCGCGGGCGTCACGACGAGGTGCGCGGACACGTGCCGCGCGCGAGGGACGAGCCCCGGGAATCGAAAGGCACCTCCATGCGCTCGCGTGTCATCGTTGCATTCTGCACCATCGTCGGGGCGTTCACGCTCGTGGCCTGTTCGGGCAAGATCGCCGGTGTGCCCGACCCGAGCACCGATCCGTCGAGCCCGGGCTCGACCGCTTCGGGTGGCCAAGATCCGAGCGCACCGACGTCGTCGCCCCCCGGCGTTCCGACGACGACTCCCTCTCCCGGTGCTCCTGGAGGGCCCGGCGGACGGTGTTTCGAGGTGGACCTCGGGCTCGCCTGTCGCGACGCCCCCGAGAAGGCGAAGATCCAGGGCACCCAGATCTGCGAAGGTGCCGGAGCGACGCTCGTAGGCTTCTCGGGGGACTCGTCCGGCCGCTGCTCGGCGACCTGCTGTTTCGCGAGCGACGTGCCCGGCGATCCCGGAAAACCTCCCGTTCCCGGCCCCGATCCGAGCACCCCGTGGCCCGACCCTTCCACGCCGCCCGTGCCGTGGCCCGACCCTTCCACGCCTCCCGATCCGGGCGTCCCCCCCGTCCCGACGGGTTATCCGCCGGCCTGCACGTACGCGAGCTTCGGGGACGGAATGGCCTGCATCCCCTACGCGGACGTGGGCCCTCTCGCGCAAGCCGCATGCGGCGCGACGGGGCAAGCCGCGTCGAGCGTGCACCTCGCGGCGCCGTGCCCCGGTGGCGTGCTCTTCGGTCGTGTCGAGTGCTGCGGCCCTGCCGGCACGCCCGGCGCACCGCCACGGAAGTAAGTCCGAGTCGACCGTGCGCCGCGACGTCTCGGGATAGGTCTTTTCCGAGCCGCACGCGGCGCACGGGCATGGCCCCGGGCAGCCTCGGATGGCACCTTTTCGGTCACGAGGCCGGGCACCAAAAAGGCGGCCCACCGAGTCACCATCGCAGGCCCCTCAACCCCCATCGACGTCCCGTTCAACTGGACCAAGGGGCCAACGTAGCGATTCCAGATCATGGGCAATCGGCATTGCGGCCTACTACACCGCTCTCGAGAACGTGTTACGGTCGCACCCCATGAAGTCTCACTTCGAGCGCACGGTGCCCGAGCGGCCGCCACCGAACGTCCGCGTCGCGCTCGCCTTCGAACCCAAATACGACCGACTCCTCCTCGCCTGCGACGACGCTCGCCGCGAGGCGACGGAAGTCTGGGAGCTACGCGACGAGGGCGGGTTCACGCGCATCGTCGCCGGGGCCGTACCGCACCCCTCGGAGGAGGAGGCACGCATCGAAGGGCCGCCCGTGGCGTGGCTCGCTCCGAGCGGCGAGGTGACCATCGCCCGGATCGCGAGGGACGGTCTCCGCACATTCCGGCCGAGCGCGCCCCACCACGTCACGTTCCTTCCGTTCGACTTCGGTGACGCCGTCGCGTGGGTGCCCGAAGCACACGCCGCATGGATCGCGAAAATCGACGCGGCGGTCGTCCTCGTGTGCTCGAGCAACGAAGCGAACGCGTACGTCGTGCGCGACGGCGTGATCACCGATGCCGGCGTCGCGCCATACTTGCACGCCTTCGCACCGGTCGAGGACGCCGGCGTCGCCGTCGGCTACGACATCGACGGCACGCTGTGGGCGTTCGACGGTGAGGCGTTCTACGAAGTGGCCGAAGACGGCAAGCTGCATGGCCTCGCGTGGTATCCACCGCTCTCGACGATCGTATCGCTGCGGCCCGCAGGAGAAGATCGCTTGGTGCTCGCAGCGTGGCAGGACGAGGGCTTCGTCGACGTGGAGCCCGAGATCGCCACGACCACGTACCGTTCGGGTGGGCGACTCGCGGTGACACGTGACCTGCGCATCGTCTATTACGGCGGACAGGACTTCGAGAAGCAGGGCTCACCCACGAGCTCTGCGCTCGTCTCGGCGCCCGGAGGCACGACGATGGAGCGCGATGATCTGGCAGGTCCGCGCTTCGGTGAGTACGTTACAGGCATCACGACGCGCACGCGGCTCGTCGTCGCGGACCACTCGAGCCGCACCTGGTGGACCCCCGAAGGTACCTCAGCGTGGAGGCCTATCGCCAAGGTCGAGGCCGGCAACGTCACGGACGCTCGCTACCTGAACTTCGCGGCCAGCGATACTGCCTTGTTCGTGCTCGATGGCAAAGGCGCGCTCCTCTCGGCGGCCGACGGGGGAACGTTCCTCGAGATCGCGCCTGCCAACGGCGGGCCCGGCCCACGCTACTCGGGCCGCGTCGGCTTTGCATGGGATGCGCCTTCATCGCGCGTGGTCGTGTTCGGCGACACCGAGTGCAACACGACATGGGTCGCTGGCACGTCCACCGGAGGCTTCCTGGAGCTCCGCCCGAAGACGCCGCCGCCCCACGGTGTCGGGTCGATGGTGTCCACGGATGCGGGCGTGTACCTGCTCGTCGATAGCGAGCTGCATCGCCTCGTCGACCTGCAGTGGGCGTGCGTCGCGTCTGCAGTCCCGGGGCACATCCTCCTTTGGGATCCGGCTCGGGATCGCCTGATGACGGTCGGATGGGACCACGACACGAAGAAGGACGCGCTCTGGGTAATCGACGCCGCAGGGCTCCCCCATCGAGTCGCGAACCTGCCGGGGAACAAGCGCTTCGCTTCGGCCCGGAGTGGAGGCGCGCTGATCGCCGTGGATCCGGCAAATGACCGCGTCCTCGTCATCGACGACACCGACGTACTTGCGCTGGCGCTCGGCTCGGTCGACGTGGAAGCGCGAGGTCTGCCGCGATCGGAAAAGTCGATGCCTGCACGGCGTCTCTCGACGCCGCCGCCAGCATGGACGCGACCGGCGTTGCACGTCTCGCTGGGAAAGGAGATGGCAACGCCCGCGATCGACGTGAAGGGCGAGCTGCGCGCAATCCTGCCCGCGCATCCCGAGGTCCTGCCCCTCCCAAAGGGTTTCGTCGCCATCGCGATCAGCGAGACGGAATGGTGGAACGGCAGCGGAGACAAGCCCTGGGAGCTCGGCGGCGGAGGCGTGTACGGTCGACTCATCGCAGAAGGAGAGCTCGACGGGGAGAGCACTGCGCTGGTCGTCGTCTCTGAGGGTAGAGCACGCGCGCTGTCGCTCGAGCGTTACGTGGAGGTCGACGTCGCGCACGTCGCGGAGGTCGACACGCCTCCGGGGCCATCGTATCGGTGGGCGCGGGGCTCGAAGCTCGGGGGCTATCCCAGGTTCGTTCAAGACGATCCGACGAAACGGCACGAGGGACCACCGCTTCGGTTCGTCGGTCAGATCGGAGGTAAGATCCTCCCGGTCGGGGACGCGGGCTACCTCTTCGTCTGGATCGACGAGGTCGAGGGAGCGTCGCGGCCGCAGGTGTACGTGGTCTCCCAGTCGCACTGAGCGTGAGCGGCTTCCCCAAGCGCGTTGGAGACGAAAGAGGACGGCTATCGTCGTCCGCCAATGCACTGACCGCGCAGAGGACGTGAGCTGCAGGGGGATCATCGCGTCGAACCGCACCACCGACAGGTCGCCGCGAATGGCAGGTTCTGGCAGGTCGAGCCGAACGGCGGAGGCACGAAAATCGAGGAGCGGACCCACGGAGGGCCGAATCGCAGGCCCCTCCCCGAAGCGGCGGCGGGCCCCCCTCTCGCTCGCGCTGGCGTTCCGTCCTTCCCTCGGGAGGAAGGCCTCGGTACGGTAGGAGTGCCATGGTGTTCCCTCGCGTCCGCGTCGCGCGCTCGTCCACGTTCCTCCGCGCAGGCTTCGTCGCCGCAGCGCTGGCGATGCTCACGCCTTCCGTGGCGCTCGCGCAGGCCCCGGCCGACGCCAAAGCCCAGCTCGCCGCGGGCGACAAGGCCGCCAAGTCCAAGTCGTGGGACGCCGCGATCGCCGCCTACGGCGCCGCCAAGGCCCAGAACCCGAGCCTCGAGGCCATGATGGGCCTCGCCAACGCGCTCTACGAAAAGGGCGACGCGGGCAAGGCCTACGAGGCCTACGAGGACCTCATCCGCTCGCACGTGGGCAAGCTCACGAAGGACCAACGCGCCACCGCCGAGAAGCGGCTGAAGGAGCTCGGCCAAAAGTCCGGGCCCCTCACCGTCACCTCCACCGAGGCCGGCGCCGACATTTCGATCGACGGTGTGGCGGTGGGCAAGGCACCGCTCGAGAAGCCCGTGAGGCTCTCGGTCGGCGAGCACAAAGTCTCGGCAAAAAAGCCTGGTTTCGCCCCCTTCGAGGCGCAGGTCACCATCGCCGGCAACACCGCCGCCACCGTCGCGGCGAAGCTGTCCGCCGAGGTGAACAAGGGCAAGCTCAAGGTGCACGAGGCCGAGGGCAAGGCCGTCCGCGTCTTCGTCGACGGCATCGACATGGGCCCCGCCCCCTGGGAAGGTGACGTCGATCCCGGGACGCACGAGGTCGTCGTGCGGGGGCCGAACCTCGTGTCTGCGCCCGAAAAGGTCACGGTCGACAAGAACGGCCTCCGCGACATCGAGCTCCGCGCCTCGGGCACCCTCGCCAAGCTCAAGGTCTCGGTCGACGGGAGCCCCACCGCCCTCATCCAGCTCGACGGCAAACCCGTCGGAAATGGCAGTTTTTCCGCGGAGATACCGGCGGGCACCCACAAGCTCGTCGTGACGCGCGAGGGCTACCAGCGCTTCGAGGACGAGATCGTCCTCGCCGAGCGCGAGAACGTGTCGCGCACCGTGGTCTTGAACCTCTCCGAGGAGGTGAAGACCGGCGGCGACGACAAGGGCCCGCGCAAGCTCGAGGGGTTCTATGGCGGCTTCGGGCTCATGGGGCTCATGCTCCCGGCGGGCAACGGGAGCGACGTGCAGACCGCATGCGCCAACAAATCTCAGGGCGTCGAGGCGTGCTCGGGCGGAGGCGCGGCCCTCGGCGGTGGCCTCTTCTTCTTCGCGGGCCACCACTGGGATCCCGTGGGCCTCGAGCTCCTCTTCGGCGGCTCCTTCGATCAACAGTCGACCACGCTCGACTACTCCGGTTCGAACCTCGGCGTGGGCGGCGGCCTCGGCCCCGACCCGAAGCGCAAAGAAGATTTCCTCATCGGTCGCGGCGGCCGGTTCTTGCTCCGCCGAACGCGCCTCTCGTTCCAGACGAACGGGCTCCGCGGCAGCTTCGCCGTGGGCGTGGGCGCGTCGTACCGCGTGTCGTTCCTCGTGCGCGACACGGAGGGCCCGCAAGGCCTACGGGACGCCTTCGCCTCGAACGCGGTGGGCTCGCTCTCCCCGGTGCTCTCGCTCGACGGCTCGGTGGCACCGCGCTTCAGCGAGAAGCTCTCGATGCCCATCGGCCTCATGATGCTCGCCGAGAGCCCCAACGCGAAGATCTTCGGCGACCAGATCCCGCGCACCGACCCTGACGGCAGCCGTCAGCTCGCGCCCGGTGTCGGCCTCACGACGCCGTCGTACCAGCTCGCCACGGGCCCCCAGGTGTACTTGGGCCTCTACGTCGGCCTCATGTTCGGTCCTTGAGGCTCGCGTCGACGAACCCGAGCTCGACGGTCATCGCTGTACGCCGAAGCGGCTCGCCGCGTCGCTCACCTCGGGCGACGTGGAGCGCGCGAGCCTCGAGGCCGTCGACGCCGTGACCGCGGGCAAGAGCGCGAGCACGAGGCTCGTGGGCGAGAACGGGTTCTGCGCCAGGGCCTCGCGTACGGGAGCCTGAAAAAACCAGCGATCCCTCGACGCGACGGCCCACGCGAGCGCGGGCACCGTGGGCCGACGTGCCGCGATGAGGACGACGTCGCGGAGACGGAGCCACCGCTGGTCGAGCAGCTTCTCGATCACGCGCGGGCGATGGTGCATCCGGAGCGGCTCGAGGGCTCCGGTCGTACCCCGACCATAGAAGAAGCGCGCCGAGTCGATCGCGAGCGGCGGCCTCCCGACGTACGGCCCTCGCATGGGCTCGACCGAGAGCAAGGGGATGTCGTCGAACGGCTCCCAAGGCGGCCTCTCCCGAGCACCGACGTCACCGAGCACCTCGCTCTCGGCCGCCGACATCGACGACTCCGAGACGAACGTGTGGCTGGGAGGCGCCGAGTCGATCGCGCTCGCGGGCAAGCAGATCTCACCCAAACGGCCCCCTTTGGCGAGCGTCGCTGCGGCCCTCCCCTCGCGGAGCAGTGACGAAAGAAGGGGCCTTTGGGCAGCCCCCGACGAGGCACGCAGCGCGAGAATGGTCGGCGACGTCGTGAGCGGCGCACGCGAAGGCACGAGCGAGGTCTCGGGGAGCGCGACGGCGTGGTGGTGCACGAGCCACGACGAGAGCGCGAGGGCCGCGGCGCGCGCCTCGACGTACCCCGTGCGGGTGGCCTCGAGCAGCTCTTCGATCTCGTCGGCGAGCGCCTCGATCCCTCGCGCCGCGCATCGCCGGTCGAGGTGGGAACGTTTGGCCGAAGGCTCGCGCTGGGCCGCGAGCGCGGTGGCGAGCGCGCTAGGCACGCTTGGAGCGTAACACCGGGTGCGCTCCACGATGGCTCCGAGGTGGCGTACGGGCCCGGCGAAGACGACTCTCAGGGGTCCCTCACACCGCGACATTTCCCATTCATGTCGGCAAGTTGCGCGCATCACCCGCCCCGTGGCCTCCGCCCACGTTTTGCGCATCCGCGCCAAGGCGCTAGCCTCGTTCGCACGCGCGTCACGTCGGCGCGTTGTTCGGTCTCGGGCACGAGCCACCTCCAACGGGTGGAGCGGCTGCCCTTCTCTCCACCACGTCGGGGCGGTCCATGAGCGCATCGCGCAGGTCTGCGGGTCTTGGGGTTGCGATGGCGGGGGTGCTCGTCGCGCTCGTCGGAGCCACGTCGGTCGAGGCGGCTCCCTCGGCGCCGAACCGGACGCAACGTACACCCACGCTCCCGCCCCGCGCCGTCACGCTCCCGTCGGCTTCGCAGGCCCATTCCGCGCCACAAACGGTCGCGCTCGCGCCCCTGAGCGCCGCGCAGAAGAACGCCTTCGTGGCCAGCGTCAACGCGCTGCGCGCGAGCGTCGGCGCCGCGGCGATGCCACAGCTCGCCTGGGACGAGAACCTCGCCACCTACGCCGCCGGCGTCGCGAAAAGCTGCTCGGTGGAGCACTCCCCCGCCGAAGCTCGCAAGAACATCCCCGGCTGGGTGGGCACGTACGTCGGCGAAAACGTCGCCGCGGCGACCGTCACGGGGCTCACCCTCGGCGACGCGACCAACACGACCAAAGTCTCTGCCATGTTCGACCAGGGTCTCGGCATGTGGTGGGCCGAGAAGGCGCACTACGACCTCGCGGCGAACACGTGCAAGCCCGGTCAAGTGTGTGGACACTACACACAACTGGTGTGGTCGACCTCCACCAAGATCGGCTGCGCCGTGGCGCTCTGCACGCCGCAGAAGACCTTCAACGCCCCCGGGTTCACTCTCGCCTGCGAGCTCGGCGCAGGCGGCAACACGTTCGGACAGCGCCCCTACACGGCGAGCAGCCCAGCCCCCTGAGCCGAGGCCTCCCTCGGCCTCGCGTAACGCCACTCTCCCGACAGCCCGCGGGAGGCGTCGTCGCGCTCGCAGGGATGACGAAAAAGTCGAATGCTGTTGGCGGCGGCGCGGATACGCTTCCAGCATGAGGGAAATATCTGCGCTTCGCGTCGTCGCTGCGGCCCTGAGCAGCGCGCTCGGTGTCACCTTTGCCGCGTGTGGAACCACGTCCACCGACCCCGGCGGAACCGACGGGGGCAGCAGCAGGCTCACCGCGGGCACGTGCGGATCGCCACAGCCGTTGCTAGGCCCTAATCTCCCCGATACCGGCTTCATCTCCTGCTCCGAAGGCTTCGTCCACAGGGCCGCCATCAAGGATTGTCCGGTGCGCCCCTCGGGCACGTGTGGCGACACCACGAACCCATCCGGCACGTGCAGCAAGGACACGGACTGCACGCAGAAGCCCAACGGCATCTGCGTGACCGGAGAGAGCTCCGGCGCCGTCCCCCCTTGCGGATGCGTCTACGGGTGCGTGCGCGACAGCGACTGCGGATCGGGCCAAATCTGCGAATGCGGAACTAGCGTGGGCCGCTGCGTGAGCGCGAGCTGCAAGCAGGACTCGGACTGCGGACCCTCGAGTTTCTGCGCGAGCGCTCCGAGCGCCTTCGGGGGCTGCAACCGCGCACCGAACCGCTATCTTTGTCAGACCACCAAGGACGCGTGCCTCGGAAACGATTGCCCACGAGAGGCCGGCGCGGGTGACCTACCCATGTGTGGTTACAGCGAGGCCTCGGGGGCTCGGGCGTGCGGACAGTCGCCCCTGCCCTGCCCAGGCCGACCGTTCATCGTCGCAGATAGCGCGCGGCTCGCCCCCGTGATGGCCCGCCGAGATTGGTGCGGAGGGGCGCACCTCCCCGACGTGCAGAAGCTCTCCGAAGCGTCACGGGGTGAGCTCGCTCGTCACTGGACCCGCGTCGGGCAGATGGAGCACGCCTCCGTCGCGGCGTTCGCTCGGTTCGCGCTCGAGCTGCTCGCGCTCGGGGCGCCGGGCTGGGCGCTCGCCGAGACGAGCGCGGCGATGGCCGACGAGACCGCGCACGCGCACGCGGCTTTCCTGGTGGCCAGCGCCTACGCTGGATACGAGATTGGGCCCGCGGCCCTCTCCATCGAAGGGGCGCTCGGCGTAGGGGCCGTGAGCTCACGCGCCGTTCTCGCGACACTCCTTCGTGAAGGGTGTCTCGGGGAGACTCTGGCCGCGATCGAGGCCACGGAGGCCCTCCACCAAGCCGAAGATCCGGCCATCCGCGCGGTGCTCGAGCGCATCGCCGCCGACGAAACACGCCACGCCGCCCTCGCCTGGCGCACCATGGCCTGGCTCCTCGACCGTGGTGACCGCGCGTTCCGCGAGTGGGCCAAACAGGACCTCGAGAGCGCCCTCGCCGAGCGAACATCGTCGCTGATGGCCTCGGCTCGAGACACCACGTCAACGTCCGACGAGGCCCGGGCCCATGGGCTCTTGCCAGCGCAGCGGTGCGCGGAGGTCGGACTTGCCTCGATCCGAGGGATCGTCGTTCCGTGCGCCGACGCTATTTTTTCCAGCATCGCACCTCTCCACGGCGACGCAGAGGCGCACGGCGCTCGACCCGAGCAGCGCGAGTGGACATCCGCGGGCTCGGCGAGGGCTTGAACGGCGAAATAGGCTCCTCACGGGACCCTCGCGATTCCCAAGGGACTGTGAGAGGTCGCGACACGACGTCTCGCACCACCGACGTTGGCCGCAACCGCCCGGAAAGACTCGTCTCTCTCTCCGAAACGCCCAAACCTCCCCCATCCCCGGTCTCACGAAGGCCCGCGCCCCGTACGCGTGCCATGGCACACTCGGGTGCGCCCCGAATGACGGGCGTGGGCCCGGTCCACATGGAAATCCCCGAGCGGCACGGCCCGTGCTCACCTCGTGCACCTATGACCAAAACTCGCCCTTGGCTCTCCCTCTTCCTCCTCGCCGCGGCCATCGGCTGCGGGAGCACCTCCACCTCCCCGACCGACTCCCCCGACGGAGGCGAGGCCGGCACCGCGCCACCCACCCAGTTCAGCTGCCCGAACGGCCGACCGAACGCTACCGTCGACCCAGCGGTGTGCACCGCCCAGAAGGTGTCGACCTTCTACAACTGCCCCGTCTCGCAGCCCCCAAGCGTGTGCAACGTCACGTTCGCGTACGCGTGCGGCCTTCCCGCGGGGACCGGGCCGTTCCCGGTCGCCAGCGACGGCGGCCTCGACGCGAGCGACGACGACGCGAAGGCACCCGAGGTGCGGTACGACTGCACCACGCTCTGCCCGGGGGTCCCGGGCGCGTGCAGCGTGTCACCTCCCACCGACGGCGGCACCCTGGTCACGGTCTTCTGCGGTTCGACCACGTGCGGTGCCTGACGTCGGCACCGTCGCGCGGGTTCCGTCGCCGCCGAATCCGACGGAGAATCCGATGGGGCCGCGCTTTTCCCCCTGGGGGCTCTTCGGCGGAGTCCCCCAGGCTCAGGCACGGCGTCCGCGCCAACTCCAACGTCGATTCGTCGGGGCGCGACTTCGATCCCCCAG
Source organism: Myxococcales bacterium (assembly GCA_016712525.1). Classification (NCBI taxonomy): domain Bacteria; kingdom Pseudomonadati; phylum Myxococcota; class Myxococcia; order Myxococcales; species Myxococcales bacterium. The sequence goes on along the minus strand of JADJQX010000001.1, from coordinate 1,628,553 downwards.
CCCCATGACTCCATCGTGACCCTATTGCGCCGGTACGCCCAGTCTCTCTTCGTTCGATATGCGCTCCTCTCGTCCCTGGCGAGCTGCGCAGCTCCCAGCGCTCGTCCGCCCGCCCCTCCGGCCGTGGTCACAGTGCCATCGGCCACGCCGCGCCCCGCGCTCTCCGTCGACCCGCCACCACCACCAGCACCCCAAGTCGACTTTCTGGCAGATGGCTACTCCGCGACGACCACCCGCCGAGCATGGCTCGCCCGGCGCGGCCCTCTTCGGTTCTCCAAGGGCGGCGACCTCCTCCACTCCGGAGCCTCCGAGTCGATTCGCGCGGTATCGGCCGTCGTCGTGACCGAGGGCGACAGCGTTCGTTTGCTCCTCGAGATGCGCGACGTGCGGCTGCTCGTGTACGCCGATCGCAGCGCGCTCGCCCCGGTCGCGTGCACGGCCACGGTGCTCTCCCTCGGCCACGATCGCCCGCCGAGCCCTGCGACCGGGGTCAAGGTCGCGCCGAGCCTCCTGCTGGTCGAGAAGGAGCGTACGGACGGCTCCGTCCACGTCGAGGGCAGCACCTCGGACCTCACGTTCGACGGGTGGCTCCCCGCCGCGTCCCTCTGCGTCGCCCATGACCAAGGCGAGCTGCCTTCCGTCGCCGGAAATGGCCTCGTCCGGGAGCGCGCGAGGGTCGTCGCCTCTCCCGGCGGCGACGTCATCGCGACATTCGGCGACCTCGGGTCGAAGACACCCGAATACCGGTTTCGCGTCGAGCACGAAGGCCTCGGCCCCCCGGGCTATCAGGCTATCCGGTTTCGCACACGGGAGGTCGAGGTACGAGGTCTCGTGGCGTCGTCCGACTACAAGCCACTCCCTTCGGGCCACGGCCGACTGCACGGCAGTCACCGCTCCCGAGCCTCGGGCGGCGCGATGAGTGACTCCCGAGTTGGCACTCTACGCGAGGGCACACGGCTCTTCGCTCCAGACACACGAGAGCGCATCGGGCGGGTCCTTCACCCCATGCGCATCTACTACGGGCTCGCGCCCTCCGAAGGCGAGGAGCTCGTCCCCGTCTCCTTCTTCGCCGAGGAGCTCGGCCTCGTCACGGTACGCGCACGACAAGGGGATATCGAGCCGACCCCCTGATTTCCCGATCGCCGCGACCACCTCTTTTGGGGCCACTCACGGGGGAATCGTCACGCCTCCGTAGAGCCCCTCGCCGCCCACGCCTCCCAATACCCACGCGCCACGGCCGCGAGCTCCTCGACCGTGTGCGCGACGCCGCGCTCGTCGTGGATCATGACCTCGTCCGCCGAGAACCGTAGCTCCCCGCCCACGTCCGCGGCACACGGCCCGCTCCGCAGGATCCGCACGATCACCTCACCGTACACGTCGACCTCCCCCTCGAGCACGTCGACCTCGCCCGAGAGCACCTCGTCCGCATCCACCGCAGCCCGCTGCCCCTCGCCAGGATCCGCCCAAGGCAAATACCGAAGGTCGCGGACCCCGCGCAGCGTGACACGAAGATCCCGCGCCCCCGGCACGATGCGCTCGGCCAGATACCCGATGTGCACCGTCAGGGTGAGCGACGTACCCACACGCTCCACCCGGGCAATGACGCCGTCGTGGAGCACGCTGAAGAGGGTCGCGATACGCACGTGCGCGGGGCTCGGCTCGGTCATCGTCGATTGGCCATTCCCAGCGGAAAATCCCCCGAGACGCTCGCGCCGAGAGAAACTGTTCCGCAACCCGGGCCGCTCAGCGCCCCGTCTTCGCGATGCGCGCCGCCACCTCGCGCACCTTGGGCTCGGCGTCCTTCGTCGACAAATCGCGGGCGAGCGCGCGTGCGCCCTCGGGGTCCACGTCCACGAGGGCCACGAGCGCGGCCTCGCGAACGAGCGCGAACGGCTCGGTCCGCGCCGCGTCCGAGAGCGCCTGCGTGGCCTCCTTGACGCTCCCGGCCTTGCCGAGCCTCCCGAGCGCGCCAGCCGCGAGCGTACGCATCGACCACTGCGGGTGCTCCTTCAGGATGCGCACCACCTCCTGCGTCGCCTTGGGATCCGCCACGGCGCCGACCGCGTCGATCGCGACACGCTGCACGGTGGCGTCGGGATCGCCGAGCGCCGAGACCATCGCCGCGCGCGCCGCCTCGGACGACGAGCGCGCTAGCAGGTAAATGGCCTTCACGCGCAGGGTCACGTCCGGGTGACGCGCGAGCGCCACGATGCTCGGCTCGAGCGAAGCGAGCATCTCGCGCCCCTTCTCGCGCGCGGCCTTCGTCTCGGCCGACTCGCGCGGGCCCACGAAAGGCTCGAACGTTCCATCCCCTCGGCCGAGCGCGTCGAGCACCGTGCGGGCCCGATCGTCCGACGTCTGCAGCGCGCCGAGCGCCGAGCGCCGAAACACGTCACGGAACGCGACGAACGCGTCGGCGCGATCTTTCTCGGTCGTCTCGAGGGTCACGAGCTGCTCGAGCGCCTTCTCCGCGTCGAGCCCCTCTTCGGGCACGGGCAAGAGATCGCGCTTCGGATCGGCCGCCCCCTTCGTGGCGAGCACCACGAGCGCGAACGTGCCGGCCTTGGCGAGCTGAGCGCCACGCCCCGTGGCCTTCTCGCGCGACGACGAGAGCACCGCGTCGGCCATGGCGCTCGGGGCCGCCGAGCGCGTGTCGCCTTTGCCAGCCATGAGCCTCGCGAGAGATACGAGCGCCGCCTCGCGCGCGAGGACGTCGGAGCCTTCGGTCATGGCGAGCAGGGGCCCTGTCTCCTCTTGCGCGCCGAGCTCACCGAGCGCATACGCGGCCGCAGCACGCGCCACCACGCCGCCGTCGAGCGCGCGCGCCGACTCGGCCAAGAGCGGCACGCTCGACCGATCCTTCATCGCCGCGAGCCCGAACGCCGCGAACGCGCGCATGTCCGGAGTGCCCGATTTCAGGATCTTCTTGAGCGCCGGCACCGCCTTTTTGTCTTGTGATTTCGCGATACTCCACGCGGCCGCCACGGCGATCGCGTCCGACGCGACCTGGGCCTCGCCGTCGATCTTGGGGAACACGAGCGCCTCGTACTTGGGCAAGAGCGCCGGATCACGAAGCGCGCCCGACGCCACCATCGCGCGCTGACGGAGCGACAGCTCCGCGTTGCTCTGCGCGAACGAGAGCAGTGGGAGGCCCGCGTTTTTGTTCTGCACGTACGCGAGCACGTCGATGGCGATGCGCTGCTGGCCTGCGTCTTGGTCCACGAGCGCGTCGAGCAGCGGCTTCACCGCGCGGGCCCCGATCCGCGCGAGCGCCGCGCGGGCCTCGTCGGCGTCCTTGCTGCCTCCGTGTTTCACGCGCTGCACGAGCCCGAACGTGAGGCTCCCGTAGATCTCGACGAGCAGCTTTCGGTAGATGGGGCGCTGCGGGTTGCCGATCGCGATGGGCAAGAGATCCTGCTCGAGCGACTCGAGCGTTCCCTTCCCCAGGTTGATCTGCATCGAAAGCCGCGCCGCGCGCGAGACGAGCTCCTCGTCGGGAGCGCCGCGAATCACCCTCCGAAAGAGCCTGTCGGCCTCTTCGCTCTGCCCCTTCGAGAGGAGCAGGTCCGCGAGCGAGAAGTACACGATGTAGAGGCGGTCGTTCTTGAGGATCGCCGCCCGGTACTCGAGGATCGCGCGGTCGATGTCTTGCCGCGAGCGGTACATGTCGGCGAGCCGCCTGTGGCCCTCGGCGTCGTCGGGGTTCAGCTCCACCGCGCGCGCCGCGTACTTTATCGCGTCGTCGTCCTTGTAGATCTGGAGCGCGTACTGGGCCATGCGCTGGTAGAGCTCGCGAGCCCGCTTGGGCTCCACCGCGACGAGCTTCTCGAGCACGGCGATCGCCTCGGCGATCTTGTTCTCTTGGACGAGCACACGCTCGAGCGCGAGGTAGGTGTCGGCGTCACCCGGCGCCACCTGGAGCACCTTGCGGAGCGTGGCCTCGGCGTCGGCGAGCTTGCGCAGATGAAGCTCGACCTCGGCCAACGTGCGACCCGCCTCGACGTCCGGAGGGTTGCCCGCAAAGGCCGATTTCAACTGAGGAATTTGCTGCTCGAGCACACGCTCGAACCCCCACAGCGTCACGAGCCTCGAGCGCGCCTCACGGGCGAGCAAGCGGTCGTTCGTGGCCTTGGCCTTCGCGGCGAGCTCGGTCCACAGAGCGCGGGCCTCGCGGAAGCTCTTTTGGCGCTCGTACGCCGACGCGAGCTGCTTTTTGTATGCGGCCGTCTGCGGCTCGAGCTGCACGGCCTCCTTGAACGCCGCGAGCGCGTCGGCCGTCATGTCGTGCTCGAGGTACACGTCGCCGAGGGCCGAGAGCGCCTTCGCCCTCGGTTGAATCACCGCCAGGATGCGCCGCCAGGTCTGGATCGCGAGCGCCGTATTCCCATCTTGGTAGTACCGATCGCCGAGGTCGACGAGGTGCCCCGGATCTCCCGTCGAGATCTGCGCGAGGCGCTGCAAGACCCGCATCGACTTTTCGTTCTCGCCGATTCGGCCGTAAAAGTCGGCGAGCCGGCTCATGACCTCTTCGTCGGAGCCGCCGCGCGCCTCGAGCTCGGTGAGCAGCTTCAAGGCCCGCACGCGGTCGCCGCGCTGCATGAGCGCCTCGCACTGCTCGAACACGAACGTCGGGTTGTTCGGGGCCGCACGAATGAGCCCTTCGTACTCGGCGATGGCTTTGTCGAGCTCGCCTTGCGACTGGAGCAGGCGAATCACCTTGAGGCGAAGATCGATGTGCCGCGGGTTCACCGCGAGGGCCTTGCGGTACGTGTCGAGCGCCTTGGCCGAGTCGCCCGTCTCTTCGTAGAGCGCGGCGAGCAGCGAGAGCCGCTGGAAATCTCCGGGGTGCTCGTCCTCGAGCTGCTTCACGAGCACGGGGAGCTGCTGATCGGCGCGATAGAGCTCGGCGATCGTCTCGTAGATCTCGCCGCGCACCGCGGCCTCGGCGCCCGCCGACTGGAGGGCCTTCTTGAGCGTCGCGAGCGCCTCTTTGTTTTTGTGCGCCTTGGCCTGCGCGCGCCCGAGGTCCTTCAAGGCCGGGGCGAGCGTTCGGTTGTCGCCGGCCGCGGCGTTCACGAGGTCCTTCAGCTCGACCTCGGCCTTCTCGTACTCGCCGCGCGCGTAGAGCTCACGCCCGAGCTCCCCGCGCACGAAGAGGCTCGTCGGCTGCATCTTCACGAGCTGCGCGTGGTAGCCCTTCGCGCCCGCGAAATCCTTCGCGTCGAGGGCGAGCGTGAGCAACGTGCGCAAGGTCTGCTCGCGATCGGTGGCGACCGTCTGCAACGCCAGGGCTTGTTCGTAGCGTGTGCGCGCGAGCGCCGTGTCCCCGCGGTCCTGGAGGAGGCGCGCCAACGCCAAGATGGCCGAAGGGTCGCTCGATTTCAGCGCGATCGCCTTCTCGAAGGTCTTCGCCGCGTCGTCGGCGCGTCCGTCGATTTTGTAGATGCCCGCGAGCGTGGCCGTGGCCGCGTACTGGTCGGGGCCCGCCTGCGCGGCGCGCGCCTCGAAGTCCTTCACGAGGTTCGCGATGTTGCCGTCCTTGTCGCGGTAGAGCTGCGCGAGGCGCTGGAGCGGGAACGGCGAGCCCGGCTGCGAGAGAACGATCTTCGTGTAGCGCTCGATGAGCACCGCGGCAGGTGCGCCCTCGCCTTGCGGCTTCGCGGGGCCAGGCGCGGGGCCAGGGCCAGGGCCAGGCTTCCCGGGGCCAGGGCCGGGCTTCGCGGGGCCGGGAGCGGGTTTGCCTCCCGGTTTGCCACCCGGCTTCGCACCAGGCTTCTTGCGACCGCCCGGGTTGAAGTCCTGAGCGTGCGCCGAGGGCACGTCCGCGGTGAGGGCGAGCGCGAGGCTCACGAGCCCGAAGGCAGAGAGAACGCGCGAAGTCCAATGCGAGCGGGCCACCTCGAAAGAGTACGCCGACCCGCCCATACGACCAAGCGATTGGCGCGCACACCGAAGCGTCACATGGCCGCGATTTTCACGAACGAAGACAAGGACTTGAGAGCTGCGCGCTCCGGCGCACGAGCGGGCTCGCGTCCCCCCGCGCGGTGCTCGAGCACCTGGCTCGCCGTGTCGAGCAGGCTGGCGCGCGCGCGTGCGTGTGCGCAGGTGGAGCCCGGAACCTTCGGTGACGAGGTCTCACCCGCGACGGGTCGGGGCGCGCGAGGCCTCGTGAAGGGGAAGCGCGGAGGACCGGAGCCAAGGATCGCGTACCGTGGAAGAGTGAAGCCGACGACACCTCTCCGGGTGGTGAGGCCCGAGCCCGACGACGACCCGCACGCGTGCATCGCGGCCATCGCCGAGGTAGGTGGCGTGCGGAGGCTGGTCGAGCTCCTGCCGTTCCTGCCTCCGCAGAGCCATGCCCTCGGCGCGGAGGCCTCGCGGGCGGCGACGACGGTGCTCGAGAGAACCGCGCCGACCGAGCTGGCGTGGTTCGACGGGTGGTACCGCGGGGGCTTCATCCAGAGAGGGCCTCCCGCGCCCGCGTGGGAGAGCGTTCGTCTCGGGATGTCCTCGTGGGCCCGGGAGCACCCGGGCGTGGTCGCGCTCGCGTCGTTCCACACGAACGGGTTCGTGCGCGAGGTGGCGGTGCGCTTGCTCGCCGAGCGCGAAGACGGCGGCGAGCTCCCGTTCCTCCTGATCCGGACGACCGACTGGGTCTCGACGGTGGAGGTCGCGGCGAGCGAGGCGGTGGCCAGGCGTGTGAGACCTGCGTACGTCGAGCACTGGCTCCGGTGCCTCGGACTGCTCGAGCGCCTCCGCGCGACCCGTCGACGCGAGCACGGCGTGGCGCTCTACCTGCGCCGCGTCGAGGAGCTCCTCCTCCAAGACGAGTCACGGGCGCAGCTCGGTGCTGCTCTCGCGGAGGGCGCATTGCCGATTCGACGCGCCGCTCTGCGCCTCGTGTCCCACCTCCCCCGCCCGGAGCAGCGCGGTCTGCTGTCGATCGCCGAGCGCGACCCCGATCCCTCCATCGCGCTCGACGTGGCGCGAGCCATCCTCGGGAGCCCCGAGGGCCACGACGAGACGTCGACGATCGCCCGGCTGCTCCGCCATCGGCTGGGGAGGGTGCGGTGCCTCGCGCTGGCGAAGGCGATCGAGCACGATCCGATGTCCGCGCCCGATCGGCTCGAGCGGGCCATCTTCGACGACGCCCGCTGCGTGCGCGAGCTCGCACGTCACGCGCTGACGAAGCGAGGCGGCTCCCCACGCGACTTCGCGGCGCTCTACCGCGCGCGTGTCGCCGAGGGAGGGGGGTGCGACCAGACAGTCGCGCTCGAGGGTCTCGCGGAGGTCGGCGACGTGAGCGACGTCCCGCTCTTCCTGCGCTTCCACGACGACCCCGTGACACGGAGACGCGCCGCCGCCATCGCCGGGATCGGACGGTGCGACGGGGCGCGACACCTCGACATGCTGGAGGCCGCGCTGCGCGATCGCGCCTCGTCCGTGCGCAGAGCCGCGTTGCCCTTCGCGAGGCGGCACCTCGGTCGCGTGCCCGCCCTGCGCGCACGACGAGCGACCCCCGACGCGTCGTCCGGCGACCAAGGTCCTCGCGCCCGTTGACGCTCGACGCTCCGAGCACGGATGGGCACAAGCACTCGTTCTCACTCGCAAATTTCGCAATCACCCGCCCCAGATCCGACGCTGTCAGGGTGCGCTGGCAGCCCGTCGTCGGGCGCGGCCGATGCGACGCCGGAGGCACGTCGATGTGCTGCTAAGGTCCTTGCCCATGAGCGCGCCTCGCCGCTTGGCCGTGACCCTCGCCGTGCCGGTGCTCGTCGTCCTCGCGGGCGAGCACCTTCGCCTCCCCGGCGTCCCGGAGGGCCTCGTCGACGGCCCCGCCCGCGCGAACGTCAGCGTCTTCGCGCTCGGAGTCACGCCGATCGTCTCCGCGTTCTGGCTCGTCGAGCTCACCGCGGCCGCCGTGCCCCGCCTCCGGCACCTCCGCGACGGGAGGCCCGAGGGCCGCGCGAAGCTCACCACGGCGGCTCTCGGGCTCACGCTCCTCCTCGCGCTCCTCCAGGCCTACGCCACCTCCATGCAGCTCACCCACGCGCTCTCGAGCGATGGACTGTTCGCGGACGTCGCCACCGTGTCGCTCCCGCTCTCCGTCGTCTCGCTCGTCGGAGGTGTGTTCGTGACGTTGCTCGCAGCCGAGCTCGTGACACGCCAGGGCCTCGTGAATGGCCTCGTCGCGACGATGGCGATGTCGCTGCTGCGCGGCTTCGTCGCGGATCTCGAGAGGCACGCGGGCCTCGGCCCGACGGCCCCCGGCCTGTTCGGGAGGTTCATGGGCGCCCCCACGCTCGACGCGCGAGGGTGGTTCGCGACCGCGCTCGCGACCTTCGCCGTGGCCTTCGCGACCTTCGCGGCGCTCCGCGACGTGGGAGAGACAACGAGCTCCCGGCAATCCGCCGCGTACCGCGACGCGAGGACGCGCATCGCCGCTCCACGCCTCCCCGTGCCGTCGTCGTCGATGCAGGCGTACGTCATCGCCATGTCGGCCCTCTCCCTGCCCACTCTCTCCGCGGCGTTGACCCACACAGGGCCCGCCCGAACCGCCACCTGGCTCGAAGGGCCGGCGTACGGTCCGGCGCTGCTGACCATGACGCTCGTCGTCCTCGTGGTGCTCTCCCGCGTGCTCCACGGGCGAGGCGAGCTTTCGGGCCTCGCGTCACGCCTTGGTCTCACGGACGGGGCGCGAGCGAGTCGCGGCGCCGAGCTCGCGTGGCGCGCGTCGCTCGTACCGTCGGCGCTGTTCTTCCTGGTCGTCGTGCTCGCGGGCCTCGCGTCTCCGCTCGGGTCCCTCGCGATCGTCACGATGGTCGCGGTGGCCATGGACCTCGTGCACGCCACACGCCTCGCCTTCGGCACGAAGCCCCTTCGACCCGTTTGGGAGGAACGGAGGGTCGCGGCGGTCCCCATCCTTCGCGCGCTCCTCGCCTCCCGTGGCATCGCGACGGAGGCCCGAGGCACCGCGTTCGCGAGCCTCTGGCAGGTGTTCGCGCCCTACGCGCCCGTCACGTTGCTCGTCGACTCGGAAGACGAAGCCTCGGCGCGCGAGGTGCTCTCGAGCCACGTCCTCGGCGAGGCGAGCGCCGCCCCGGTCCCCGTCGCGCCCACCGAGGCCGTCGTCCCCGCGGCCACGCCCGACCCCGGCCCGACCCGAAGGCTCCTCGTCGCTGCGGCCGTCGCGGGCCTCGCGCTCGTGCTCGCGCGTCTTCCCGCCGCGGCAGACGTAGCCCCCCCTGCGCACCGCACGAAGCTCGAGATCCTCCGCATCGACGACACGATCGCCCCCTTCGCCGACCTCGGCGACGACACGATCCCCGCGGGGAGCGGCATCTCCATCGCCCGAGAGTCGATCCCCGTAGGCCCGAACGGCGCGCGGCGCGAGCTCGCCTACGCCCGCGTCGTGATCGCTCCGGGCGAGTCGAAGGCAGCCGCGCGCGCGCGCCTCGACGCGTTCCTCGCCGGCGTCCCTCTCCCGGAGGGCGCCCGCTTCGGCGTCGAGCCCGAGATCGACGACGAGCGGTACGCCGAGGATCGACGCGAAAGCTCGCTCCGCACCTACGTGCTCGTCGGAGAGTCCGCGATCTCGGAGCGCGACGTGGTCGACGCCGTCCCCGTCGCCCAAGGCCCGAGCGGTGCGGACACGAGCGTCTCGGTCGAGCTGTCCAGCGCGGCCGCGAAGCGCTTCGAGGAGCTCACCGCCGCCTGGACACGCCGACGCCTCGCCATCGTGCTCGACGGCGAGGTCGCGAGCGCCCCCCTCGTGCGCTCCGCGATCGGCGGTGGTCGCATCTCCCTCTCGGTCGGGCGCGGCGATCCCGACCTCCAAGCGGCCCTGGCGGCGAAGCTGGCGAAGGGCCTACGCGGGCGCTAGCCCACCAAATTTATCAACGATGACGGGCGCTTCCATCGACCCTGCAGACCTTGCACGATCGGGTCGAACAACCCTTGCACCCCCCTCGAGCACGCACGCCACGATCCCTCGGAGATCCTGCGTGCTCGCCCCTGGTACGTGCACGGCGACGTGCGCGCCCGAGCTCGCGTCGACTCCGCGAAAGACCGTGCTCGCGGCGCCGCTGCCTGCGACGTCGACGGGGATGTAGGCCGAGCTGCGGCCGACGAAAGGAGCTGCCGTCACGGATCGATCCAGGCTATCGGGACCCCAGGGGGGGCCTCAAGGCACCCGGGGCCAGGGCTCGACGATCCGCACGCGGCTCGAAAATAACGCCGACGACGCCACGGTCACCGCACGAACCACCCGAGATAGGCCTCGATCCGAAGCCGAAACGACGCTACGCTTGCCGTCGTCGCAAGTCAGGGGAGCGACGAGACGTTGCCGCGCCGCCACCGTCGGTGGTAGGTGTCGTTTGTTCCGTGCAGAGGCACGAACAAAAACTTGCCGGGGAGTTCTTTGAGTCGACAGCCTAACAAGACCCAGCTCCCGACGGTACCGGAGCTCCCGGCCCAGCGCGCCTCGTCGCTGCGCCAGCGCTCGGCCGACCCTCGCGAGCCGATTCGCACGGAGCAGCTCGTCACGACGCCCGAGAGCTCCGTGCCCCCGCCCCCGCCATCGTCCATGCCGGTTCCGTCCTCGCGCCGCGGCGGCCCGAACCCCGACGACATCGAGACCCTTCGCCCCACGCGCATCGAGCACAAAGAGGGCGACGTCGCCGTGCTCTCGGGCCTCGTCGAGCCGAGGGTGCTCTCGGCCGCCCGCCTCGTCACGCGCGACGAGCGCACCGTGCTCGACCTCATCGACGGCCAGCGCACCTTGGGAGACATCGCCCGCACGATCGAGATCTCGGTCGACGCCGTCTTGGCGATCGTGAACGGCCTCGCGGAGAAGGGCCTCGTCGGCTTCCGCGACGAGGACGACGCCACCTGACGGGCGTCCCAGCCCCCGATAGGAGCCCATAGAAAAGGGCCCGAGGGAGCTTCCCGCGGGCCCTTCTCCACATAGCTCCGAGGGCGCTATGCCGAGCCGCTCGGGATGGCGTACATCTCCACGTCGACGAGATCGGCGATCGGTCCCGAGGCTCCCGAGAGCGCGATGTCGCATACGACGCGCTCGGGGGTCTGGCTGCGCACGGAGAGCGCGCAGTGCACGGGCCCGTTCGCGGGGCCGTCGGTGAAGCTCACCTGGCCGATCCGCAAGGGCAGCGTCTGCCCGATCGAGCCGAGGCCGCACAGGATGGCGAGCTGGAGCCCTCCGTCGAGCGCGGCCACGTCGGTCTGCCACGACTCGGTGGGCCAGCCGCACTCGGTGGTGCCGCGGAGCTCGGCCTTCGCGCCGGCGTTCGAGAGGCCTTCGATGGCGCGAATCACCTGGAAATCGCGGCCGTGGAAGAGGTTCTTGGCCGAGTAGATCTCGTCCACTGGGAAGGGGCTCGCGCCGAGCGCCACCGAGACGGGCGTGGCCTTCGCGTGACCTTCGCCCTCGGGGGCGAGCGTGGCGGCGTAGCGCAGGTTGCCGTTCTCGTCGCGGAGCTCGAGCGACACGTGCCCGGGATCGGCCGCGGCGCTGGCCGTGGCGATCGAGAAGAGGTTGCCCTCGCCGTCGAACTTGTCGAGCACGATGCCGCGGACGACACGCGCGTTCCGGAGCTCGACCGACGCCGCCCCGGGCACGAGCGCGCGGCCGAGCCTCGCGAACCACTCGAGCGCGAGCACCATGGGGAGCACGGGCTTGCCTTGGATGCGGTGGCTCGCGAGCTGCGGGTGGGTGGCCGCGCTCACTCGGACCTCGACGCGCACGTTGCGCACCTGTCCACCGTGGAGGCCCGCGTCGCCTCCGCCGATGACCACCTCGACGTCGTCCGAGGGGGCCGCCGAGAGCTCGCGCACGAACGCGAGCGCACCCGCCGCGACGCCGAGGAGAGCGACGCCTCGCTCCTTGAAGTGCCCACGGAGGGCCGGCGTGACCATGCCGCCGTCCCACGGGCCCCAGCCGATCGACGAAACACGGCACCGACCTTCGCGGCGACGCGCCTCTACAGCCGCGACTTTGTTCAGGATTTCGTTGGCCATAGCGTAGTCGCTCTGGCCCGCGTTGCCGGCGCGCGCGGCCACCGACGAGAACAGGCAGATGAACTCGAGCGGGTCGGTCTGCGTGGCCTCGAGGAGGGCGCGGAGGCCCATGACCTTGGTGTCGAAGACACGATCGAACTGGGCGTCGGTCTTCTTGTCGATGAAGGCGTCGGCGAGCACGCCGGCGCCGTGGACGAGGCCGTGGACGGGGCCCCACGAGGCGCGCACGTCGTCGAGCAGGGCGCGGAGGGCGACCGCATCTCGGACGTCGACCGCGGCGTAGCGCACCTTCGCCCCGGCGGCCTCGAGCGAGGCGAGCGTGCCGAGGACCTCGCGGTTGGCCAGGATCTTGTCGACCTTGGCGCCGATGATCTTGGGCGTCACCACCTCGCCGCGGCCGTTCGCGTCTTGCAGGGCGGCCCGCTTGAGCGCGCTCTCGTCCGTGATGCCACGGAAGACCGCGGGCTCCTCTTCGAGCGGAGTGCGCCCGAGGATGAGCACACGCGGCCTCGCGAATTTCGCGAGCTCCACGAGCGACGAGGCGGTGACACCGCGCGCGCCGCCCGTGACCACGAACACGGCGCCCTCGGGGATCGGGCGCTTAGCGACCTCGAGCGGCACCTTCACGCTCGCGAGCGTGAGGCGCGAGCCGTCGGCCCGGAGGCCCACCTCGAGCTCCGGACCGCCCGCGAAGAGCTCGGCCACGATCGTCTCGGCGAGCTCGTCGTGCTGACGATGCGCCCGTTCGAGATCGATCGCCTTGGTCGAGGCCTTGGGCCACTCGTCGCCCGCGGTCTTCGTGAGGGCGGCCACGCCGGCGAGCCACGCGCGCTCACCCGCCGCGCCCGACATGCCGAAGTCTCCACCGGTGTCTTGCACGGTGACGAAGAGGCCTCCGTGCTCGCGCATGTGCGAAGCGACCGCACGCGCCGCGCCGAACGCCTCGCGGTTCACGCCGAGAGCGTCGTCCCCGTGGGCCTCACGCAAGCCGCCCAAGAAGATGACCCCCGCCGCGTCGGCCGGGATCTCGGCGACCCCGAGCGCGACCGCGTTGACGCCGCGCACGCGCAGACCGTCGACCACCTTCGCCTGGAGCGCGGTGCCGTCGGGCGTGACCACGAACGTCCCGGGCCCGAGCAGCCCCGGCATCGCGAACCCCGCTGCAGGAGCCGCGACGGGCCGCACGGCCACGCGGAGCACCGGCTCCGCCACCACCTCGTTCACCACGGGCGCGGCCGTCACCGCGCGCGATAATGGAGTTGCGTGGTGGGGCGCACCCGCAGCCGCCTCGAAGAGGGCCACGATCTGCGCGAGCGTGCGCGTCGCCGCCATCTTCGCGTTCGGAACCTGCGGCAAGTTCGCGATCTTCTGCTTCATCGCCGAAAGGATCTCGACGCGCTTGATCGAGTCGATCCCGAGGTCGGCCTCCATGTCCATGTTCACGTCGATCATCTCGGCCGGGTAGCCCGTCTTCTCGGCCACCACAGCGAGCAGCGTCGGCGTGAGCGCGGCCGACGAGAACCCACCCGAAGCCTTGGCGGGGGCGGCAGGAGCCGCGGCAGGAGCCGGGGCCGCGGCCTTCGCGGGCGGAGGCGCGGCGGCCTCGGGGGCGGCGCCGGCGAACAGGTCGATGATCTGCGCGAGCGTGCGCGTCGCCGCCATCTTCGCGTTCGGAACCTGCGGGAGATTGGCGACCTTCTGCTTCATCGCCGACAGGATCTCGACGCGCTTGATCGAGTCGATCCCGAGGTCGGCCTCCATGTCCATGTTCACGTCGATCATCTCGGCCGGGTAGCCCGTCTTCTCGGCCACCACCGCGAGCAGCGTCGGCGTGAGCGTGGCGACGTCGACGCCACCCGAGGGCGCGGCCGGGGCGGCGCTCGGGGCGGGCGCGCCGTTCGCCTTCGCCGGGGCCGCGGGAGCCTCGGGAGCCGCGCCCACGAAGAGCTCGATGATCTGCGCGAGCGTGCGCGTCGCCGCCATCTTGGCGTTCGGGACCTGCGGGAGATCGGCGACCTTCTGCTTCATCGCCGACAGGATCTCGACGCGCTTGATCGAGTCGATCCCGAGGTCGGCCTCCATGTCCATGTTCACGTCGATCATCTCGGCCGGGTAGCCCGTCTTCTCGGCCACCACCGCGAGCAGCGTCGGCGTGAGATCACCGAGGGACGGGCCCTTGACCGCCGGAGCCGCGGGCTTCGCGACGACGGGCGCGGGCGCGGCGACGACGGGCTTCGTGACGACCGGAGCCGGGGCAGGCGCGGGCGCGACGTAGGCCGGCGCAGGCGCCGCGGCGCGGGCGACGGGGGCCGGCGCGGCGATCTGTGCAGGCTGCACGTACTGCGGCGCGGGGGCCATGGCGCGCGCGGGGGGCGCCGCCGGTGCGAAGGCCGCGGGAGCGCCCTGCGTGATGGCGCCGAGCTGGGCGTACGAGGTCTCGACCGTGCGAAGGAACGCCATGTGGCTCTCGGCCATCAGGCGCTGGAACTCCATCTGGGCCGCGATGGCGGGCGCCTGGAGGCGCTCGAGGGAGGCGACGAAGCTCGACGGATCGACGGGGGGCGCGGGCGGAACGTGAGAAGACATCGAGACCTCGGAACGCGTGGAAAGGACACGGGAAACAGGCGCCGCGGGGACCGGGCGCGCGGGAGACGAAGCGACCACCTGCGCGACGGGCGCGGGCGCAGGCGCGGACGCTGGGACGGGGGCGGGGCGTGCCACGGGAGCGGCGCTCACGGCCACCTTGGCGCCGTTCACGTGACCGTTCGCGTGTCCGTTCGCGTGACCGTTCAGGGCCGGAGCCGGAGCCGCGGGCGCCGAGACGACCGGCGCGGCCGGCGTGCGCACGGGAGGCCGCGCGACGGGGTTCTTGGGCGGGTAGGGCTTGCCGTAGTTCGAGCCCGAGAGCTTCACGGTGAACTTCGGCTTGGACGAGGTCGTCGGGTCCTCGCCCATGACCTCGCCCGACCAGAAGCGCTCGAACGCGACCGGGAGGCCCAAGCTCGCGAGGCGACCGAGCGCCGACTGGAACGCGACGACGCCATTTTTGCCCTTCTGATCGAAGGCGATCGCCGTGTGCGCGCGCCCCTCGAGGCAACGCTCGACGAGCTTCGTGAGCACGGCGTCGGGCCCCACCTCGACGAACACCCGCGCACCCGCCGCGTACATGGCCTCGACCTGCTCGACGAAGCGCACGGGCTTGGCGACGGCCTCGGCGAGCTGTGCGCGCGCGGCCGACGGATCGCTCGGGTACACGGCCGCCGTGGCGTTCGCGAAGAACGGCACCTTGGCCGGAGCCACGTCGACGCCGTCGAGGTGCGTGCGGAACGGCGCGACCGCACCGGCCACGATGGGCGAGTGGAACGCCGTCGCCACCGAGAGGCGCTTCGCGGTGAGGCCCTTCTGCTCGAGGGCCTTCTCGGCGCGCTCGATCGCCTCGGTCGCACCCGAGAGCACGATCTGCGTCGGCGCGTTGTGGTTCGCGAGCACCACGTCGAGCCCATGCACCGCGTTCGCCACCACGTCGCGCTCGGCCGACACCGCGGTCATCGCGCCCGGGAGCTTGCTCGCCTCGGCCATGAGCTCACCGCGCTTCCGCGCGAGGAGGAGGCCCGTCTTCTCGTCGAAGAGGCCCGCCGCGACGGCCGCCGTCACCTCGCCGAGCGAGTGCCCACCGACCATCGCCGGTCGGAGACCCGTGAGCTCGAACAGGCGCAGCATGCCGAGGCTCGTGGCGCAGATCGCGGGCTGGGCCCAGTCGGTCGCGGTGAGGGCGCGCTCGGCAGCGTCGCGGGCCTCCGGGCCGAACCCGGGCGCCGGGAACACACGCGACGCGAGCGAGCCCGTACCGTCGCGGACCTCGCTCGCGATGCCGTCCCACACGTCGCGCATGCGGTCCACGTGCACCGCGAGGTCTTTGCCCATGCCGACGTACTGGCTGCCCTGCCCCGGGAAAAGCACCGCAACTTCAGAGGATTTTGCCGACGCACCCACCCCGTACCACATGCCCTTCGGCGACGAGAACGTCGCGGCTTCGTTCTTCGAGATCGTCTGCGCGGCGAACGCGAGCTTCTCGCTGAGGTCGGCCGCGTCGGTCGCGACCACCGAGAGGCGCGCGGGCTTCTGCGCGTCGAACGAGAGCTGCGAGGCCTTCGCAAGGTGCGAGAACGCGCCCTCGGTCTCCGAGGCCTTCGCGAGCGCCTGCGCGTCGGCGACGAGCGCGGCGGGCGTGTCGGCCGAGAGCACGAAGAGCTCCGACGGGAGCGTGTGCATGCGGCCCGGGCGATCCGAGGGGCCCACGTACTCTTCGAGCGCGACGTGGAAGTTCGTCCCGCCGAAGCCGAGCGCGCTCACCGAGGCGCGGCGCGGGTGAGCCTTGTCGGCGCCGTGCACCCAGGGGCGGAGCTGCGTGTTGAGGTAGAACGCGCTGTCCTCGATGCCCATCTTCGGGTTCGGGGCGTCGACCTTGATGGTCGGCGGGAGCACCTTGTGGTGGAGCGCGAGCACGGCCTTGATGAGCCCGGCGGCGCCAGCGGCGGCCTTGGTGTGGCCGATCTGGCCCTTCACCGAGCCGAGCGCGATCGAGCCCTTCTCGGCGCCCGCCTTGGCGAACACCTGCTTCAGCGCCTCGAACTCGGCCGCGTCACCGGCCTGGGTGCTCGTGCCGTGGGCTTCGACCAGACCGACCGTCTCGGGGCCGTAACCGGCGCGCTCGTAGGCGCGCTCGAGGGCGAGCGTCTGGCCTTGGGCCGAGGGCGCGTAGATGCTCTTGGCGCGCCCGTCGGACGACGAGCCGAGCCCGCGGATGACCGCGTAGATCGCGTCGCCGTCGCGCTCGGCGTCGCTCAGGCGGCGGAGCGCCACCATGCCGATGCCCTCGCCGAGCATGGTGCCGTCGCTCTTGTCGGAGAAGGGACGGCAGTCGCCCGAGAGCGAGAGCGCGCCCGTCTGCGCGAAGCACATGTACATGAAGATGTCGTTCAGCGCGTCGACACCGCCCGTGAGCACGAGGTCCGAGTGCCCGAGCGCGAGGTCGTTCACCGCCATCGAGAGCGCCGCGAGCGAGCCGGCGCAGGCCGCGTCGACGACGGCGTTCGAGCCGCCCATGTCGAAGCGGTTGGTGATGCGCCCGGCCACCACGTTGCCGAGGAGCCCGGGGAAGGTCGACTCCTGCCAAGGCACGTACTGTTTGTCGATCTCCTCGGTGAGGCGGGCGATCTCGGCGTCCGAGAGGCCGGCCTGGCGCATCGCGTGCTGCCACACGGGCTTCTGGAGGCGCCCCGTCATCTGCGCGACGAGCTCGGTGGCCGACGCCACGCCGAGGAGCACGCTCATGCGGCTCTTGTCGACGGTCTCCCATTTGCCGCGCGTCGCCTCTTCGAGGGCGTGCTTCGCGACCACGAGCGCGAGGAGCTGCGCCGTATCGGTCGCGGGCAGCGCGTTCGGCGGCATGCCGAACTCCATCGGAGCGAAGTCGACCTCGGGGAGGAAGCCGCCACGGGTCGTGTAGACCTTGTCCTGCGTGCCGGGCTTCTCCGCGTAGTAGTCGTCGCGCAGCCAGTGCGAGCGCGGCACCTCCGTGAGGCGGTCCTTCCCTTCGACGATGTCTTTCCAGAACGCGAACGTGTCTTTCGCTCCCGGGAAGAGAGCGCCCATGCCGACGACGGCGATGGGGGTCATGAGGGTGTCGGCGGAGGCGGGCTTTTGGCTGGGCTTCATGGTGCTCGAGGAGTTCCCGCCGGCGGCGCACGGGTTTCCTGGCGGTAGCACACCGAAAAGGCACCGATTGTCAGGGCCAGGTCACGAGAGCCTGACGTGGCTAAATGTTCAGGAGTGTTCGCCTTTTCGTAACGCGCCGCGTGCACGCACCGCGCCCGACGTCGGCGCCCATGGCGCACGAAGCGCCGCAACTCGGACTGGCCGCACCTCTTACATGCGTTACGGGCTGCCCGGGGTCGTCGGGGACGGGGCGGCGCCCGTCGGGGCGCGACCCTCGGCGATGGCGTCGAAGGCCGCGCGGTCGGCGGCGGTCGCGGCTCGGGCTCGGGCGCGATCGGCGGCGTGACCGTCCTGCTGCCTCCGCACGAAGGCCGCGATCTCGCGGAGGCCCACAGGATCGACGGGCTCTCGCGCCGAGTACGTGGAGATGCGCCGCACCCCCGCGCGGGTCGTGATGCGGTACGTGCGGGTCGTGCCGTCGTGGAGGTTCGCCTCCGCGTAACGATCCCGGAGCGTCTCGAGCTTGGCCGCGACGACCTTGGCGCGGAGCTCTCCGAGGGCCGCGGCGTCGAGCGTGTACTCGGCGACGAACCAAGTCATCGTACCGACGCGGGTCTCACCGCGCTTGACGAGGTCGGCACACGCGCCGCTCCACCCCGGGCCGGCGTCGGCGCAGAACGACCTCACCTCGACGAGCTCGCTCCGCACGAAGTAGTCGCGCACACGACCATCGTCTCCGATCGCGACGACCTGCGTGCCGCCGAGCTCGAAGTGAAAGTCCGTGAGGACGACCTCGAGCGGCCCTTCACCGTTCCAGGCCACTCGCTCCGCGACCGCGGGTTTTCCGGCCTCCGTGCTCGGCTCGGCGGCGGGAGCGGGCGCGTCGACCCCACGGCACGCCCCGAGGGCGACCCATCCGAACGCGAGCACGAGCGCGCAGCGCCTCACCATGCGCCGAGCGTACCTCGTTCCGCGCCCCGTAGGCTCCGCGTGACGTTCGGGCACACGCGAACGCCCTACCACCGGATCACGTGGTGCACCTGCGGCTCGGGCTTGCCGTCGCACGCGTGGCTCGTCGTGCCGTTCGTGTACGTGAGGGCGAGCGCCCTGGACTCGACGCGGACGCCGTCGAGCTGCATCCGGCGCGCGCTGCACCCCGCGCTATCGGGGAGCTCGGCGCCGGTCTTCCGCACGACCTCTTTGCCGTCGACGAGCACCGCGATCGAAGCGAAGCGCGTCTTGGCGAGCCCGTCGTCGTCCGTGGGCTCCGTCACGAGGACCCGCACGTTCGCGTACGTGTACACCCGCCGCGACCTCCCCGTGACGCCCGCGGCGGGCTTCGTCCACGTCCCGTTCGCGAAGACCTCTTCCCCGGCCTCCGTGAGCGGAAAGAGCGGGCGGAGCGTGTGCTTCGCGAGCTCGGCGTTCGCCGCGGAGATCACCGCCTGATGCGCCGAAGCCCTTTTGCTGTACTCTGCAAACGTCGACGTCGGCTCCCGCGTGACGGTCGGCAGGTACGCGGTCTCGCGACCGCCGGACACGAGGTGCACGCCGATCTTGGCCGTGTGGCCCCAACCGTCCCGCTCCTCGACGAACGCGACGAGATCCCCAGCCTCGGTGACCGCCGGCAGGTAGTCGTAGGCGATCGTGGGCATGGCCTCGCACTCTTGATCCTCGCAGACCCACTTCGTCGCGCGGACCCGGGGCGCTCCCGAGGCCCTCTTGGCTCCGGCGTCGGCCGCGTCGGAGGCCGCGTCGGCCGCGATCGGGGCCACGTCGTTCACGGCTGCGTCGCTCACGACCGAAGCGGCCGGCACGAGGCTCGGCGGGAGAGGTTGCGGAGAGGCCGGAGCCGAAGGATCCGGGGGCGCCGCACATGACGACAGAACGAGCACGAGGGCGAGCACGAAGGCGGAGCGGGCGCGCATGGAATGCCGAGGGAACGCCCGACCGACGCGGACGAATTCCACGCCCGTCTCTGGCACGCGTGATGCTTCGCGGCGAGCATGACCTCGGATCACGCCCGTTTTCGACCGAGACGCAGCCCATGACCGCGATGGTTGCAGAGAGCACGCAAGCCGTGCGCGGCGCGCTCCCTTCGGCGATCGACCTGCCGCGTCATCTCGGCACCGTCGCTGGCCACGAGCCGGGGCCTACCCTCGTCCTCACCGGGGGCCTCCATGGCAACGAGCCTGCCGGAGCCCTCGCCATTCAGAACGTGATGCGCGAGCTCGAGGCGCGCGTCGCGAGCCTCAAGGGCCGCGTGGTGGGCCTCTCGGGGAACCGCACCGCCCTCCGCCGCGGCGCCCGATTCGTCGATCGCGACCTCAACCGCCAATGGTACCCCGCCCACCTCGCGCGCCTCGCCGAGGCCGAGCTCACGGCGCTCACGAACGAGGATCGCGAGCAGCGCGAGCTCTTCGACGCCCTCACGGCGCTCGAGCGCCAGGGTCCTCTCACGCTGCTCGACCTTCACACGACCTCGGGAAAAAGCTCGCCGTTCGTGTGCTTCGGAGACACGCTGAAGAACCGCGAGCTCGCCCTCGCCCTCCCGATGACCGCGATCCTCGGCCTCGAAGAGGTCATCGACGGCGCGATGCTCGGCTACTACGCCGACCGCGGCCACACCGCGATCTCCATCGAGGCGGGGCAGCACGACGACCCCGAGACCGTGGACCGACACGAGGCCGCCGTGTGGCTCGCGCTCGTGGCCATGGGCTCCATCGACGCGCACGACGCCCCCTCGCTCGAGCGGCGTCAGGCGCTCCTCGAGCGCTCGTCCGACGGCAGACCCCGCGTGGTCGAGATCCGACATCGCCACGTGGTGCGCCCCGGCGACGGCTTCGCGATGCTCCCCGGTTTCGCGAGCTTCCAGCCACTCGACGCCGGCACCCTCGTGGCGCACGATCGTGGCGGGCCCATCGTCGCCCCCACCGGCGGTCTCATGTTGATGCCGCGCTACCAGGGCCAAGGCGAAGACGGCTACTTCATCGCCCGCGAGGTGGCTCCGTTCTGGCTCGGCGTCTCCGAGGCGCTCCAGCGGCTGCGCGCCGACGCGCTCGTCTCACGGCTCCCCGGCGTGGAGCGCGTGAACGGTTCGGCCACCGAGCTCCGCGTCGACCCGAAGGTCGCGCGCACGTACCTCGTCGAGCTCATGCACCTCGTGGGCTACCGCCGTTCCCGCGACACCGACGCGCGCCTCGCGTTCTCGCGCAGGGCCCGATAGTCGCGAAACGATTCGCAATTTCTCGAACGGATGGGGGCGCGCGCATGGGGCTCGAGATCCACAAAGAGCAGTTCGACGACGGCGACCGTGAGGTGTTCTCGGCCAAGCTGCGGGCATGCCTCGCGGCGCTGCGCGAGGTCTCGGAGCGGCCCGGGTTCGGCGAGGGCGAAGCATCGATCGGCGCCGAGCTCGAGCTGAACCTCGTCGGAGACGACCTGCGCCCTGCGAACGTGAACCGCGCGGTCTTGGCCGACACGCTCGACGACCGCCTCACCCTCGAGGTCGACAAGTTCAACCTCGAGATCAACGCGAGGCCGTTCCCGCTCGCCGGAGCGCCCTTCTCTCGCACCGCGCAAGACCTCTCCGAGGCCCTCGCGAGCGCACGCGAAGCGGCCGCGAAGCACCGCGTGCGCGTCGTGCCGATCGGCATCTTGCCCACGCTCCACGAAGAGGACCTCGGCCCCGACGCCCTCACGGACGGGCGGCGCTACAAGGCCTTGTCGTCGGGTCTGCTACACCTCCGCAAGTCTTCGTTTCCCCTATGCATTCGGGGCATCGACGAGCTCTCGCTCTCCGCCGACGACGTGACCTACGAGGGGGCGAACACGTCGTTCCAGGTGCACCTCCGCGTGGCGCCCGGCCAGTACGCGCGCACCTACAACGCGGCCCAGCTCGCCACGGGGCTCGTGCTCGCCGTGTCGGGCAACTCGCCGCTCTTCCTGGGCCGGCGCCTATGGGACGAGACCCGCATCGCGCTCTTCCGTCAGTCGGTCGACGATCGCGAAGCCGGCGAGGGCGACGACGTGAGGCTCTCGCGTGTGTCGTTCGGTCACGGCTGGGTGAGGCGCAGCGCGCTCGAGCTCTTCGAGGAGTCGGTCCATCTCCACGAGCCGCTCCTCCCCGTGTGCTCGGACGAAGATCCGCTCGCGGTGGTGCGGCTCGGCATGACCCCGAAGCTCGCCGAGCTCCGCTTGCACCACGGCACGGTGTGGCGCTGGAACCGCGCCATCTACGACGACGCGGGCGGCGGCCACTTTCGCGTGGAGCTGCGCGCCCTCCCGGCCGGACCGACCGTGAGCGACATGGCCGCGAACGCCGCGTTCCTCGTGGGCCTCACGCTCGCCCTCCGGGATGACGCCGACACGCTCGTCACGCGCGTCACCTTCGGGCACGCCCGCCGCAACTTCTACGCGGCGGCACGCCACGGCATCGACGCCGAGCTCGTGTGGCCCACCGGCGGGTCGACGCCGCGGCTCTCACCGGCCCTCGGCCTCGCCGCGCACCTCGTCCCGCTCGCGCGCCATGGGCTCGTCTCGGCGGGCGTCGACCCCGACGAAGCCGATCAGCACCTCGCCGTCGTGGCCCACCGCATCGCGGCGCGCACCTCGGGCGCGCGCTGGCAGCGGCGCACGTTCGAGGCCTCTCTCGCCCGAGGAAATCCGCCCTTTCGGGCCGCGGCCGAGGTGCTCGCGAGGTACGCCGATCTCTCCGAGTCGGGCGCGCCCGTCCACACGTGGCCCGAGAGCTGACACCGAGAGCCACTTGCAGAAAGGCACGTCGACATGAGCGAGCACGGAGGGGACATGGTCGCGGAGGTGCTCGCCCGTCGAGGCGTGCGTCACCTCTACACGCTCTGCGGAGGGCACATCTCGCCCATCCTCGTCGGCGCCAAGCGGCGAGGTCTCCACGTGGTCGACATGCGCGAAGAGGTCAACGCGGTCTTCGCGGCCGACGCGACGGCGCGCCTCACGGGCAACGTCGGCGTGGCCGCGGTCACGGCGGGGCCCGGGGTCACGAACACCATCACGGCCGTAAAAAACGCCCAAATGGCAGAGTCTCCGGTGCTCGTGCTCGGCGGCGCGACGGCCACCGTATTGCGCGGGCGCGGCTCCCTCCAAGACATCGACCAACTCTCGATCCTCGGACCCATCACCAAATGGGCGACGCGAGTCACCACCGTGAAGGCCCTAGGGCCCACGATCGAGCGCGCGATCGACGTGGCCATGTCGGGCGTGCCCGGCCCGGTGTTCGTCGAGATCCCCATCGATCTCCTCTACCCGAAGGAGCTCGTGCGCGACTGGTACCTCAAAGAGGCCACCATGAAGGGGCCGCTCGGTGACCTCTTGCGCACCTACCTCAAGGGCCACCTCGCGCGGCAGTTCCATCAACCCCACGTCGCCTTCGACCTGCCCGCGTCGATCACCCAAGGGGGCCTCCCTCGGCCCGGCTTGGGCGCCCGCATCCGCGACGCGATCGAGGCCCTCCGCGGCGCGAAACGCCCCGTGCTCCTCCTCGGCAGCCAATCCCTCGTGAACTGCGCGAGCCCCGAGCGGATCGCCCGCGCGGTGAAAAAGCTCGGCGTACCCACCTACTTGGGCGGTATGGCGCGCGGTCTGCTCGGAAAGAGCTGTCCCACGCAGTTCCGGCACGAGCGCGGCAAGGCCCTCCGCGAGGCCGACGTGGTGGTGGTCGCGGGCTTCCCGTTCGACTTTCGCCTGAAGTACGGCCAAGCGTTCGGCCGAGGGACCAAGATCATCGCGGCCAACCTCGACGCGCGCGCCCTCCGCCAAAACCGCGTGCCCGACATCGCGCTGCGCATGCACCCCGGGGAGCTCCTCGTCGAGCTCGCCGACGCGCTCGGAGGCTCGGCGGGCGCGAGCGACGCCTGGCTCGAGACGCTCCGCACCCGGGAGAACGAGCGCGATCGTGAGATCGAAGCCCAAGCCACGCCCTCGACCGAGCCGCGCACGGTGAACCCGGTCCGGTTCCTTCGAAAGCTCGACGAGAAGCTCGACGACGACGCCATCCTCGTGGCCGACGGCGGCGACTTCGTGGGCACGGCGGCGTACATCCTCCGGCCTCGCTCCCCGCTCTCGTGGCTCGATCCTGGGGTGTTCGGCACCCTCGGCGTGGGCGGTGGCTTCGCCGCGGGCGCGGCCGCTTGCCGCAAGGGCGCCGAGGTATGGATCATCTACGGGGACGGCTCGTCGGCCTACAGCCTCTCCGAGGTCGACACGTTCGTCCGCCATGGCATGGCCCCCATCGCGGTCGTCGGCACCGACGGAGCCTGGGGCCAGATCGCCCGCGACCAAGAGGCCTTCCTCGGCGACGACGTCGGCACCACGCTGCGCCGCACCGCCTACCACGAGGTCGCCGCAGGGTACGGCGGCGTGGGCCTCCTCCTCGACGACGAGACCCGCATCGACGCCGTGCTCGACGAAGCCAAGGCCATCGCCCGCTCGGGCCGCCCCGTGTGCGTCAACGTGCAGTTGACGCGCTCCGACTTCCGCAAGGGCGCGATCTCCGTGTAGCTAACCCTTCGTTTTCGATTGGATTTTCGCACTTGTGAGCTCCCGTCGAAAAAAGCGCGGCGAGGCGTGACGGATCCCTCGCTTCGGCCCAAACCAAGGGAGCGTCCCTTCGGCGTCCCCGCGCGACATGGAGCCCTTCCCCTCGCGGTCCTGACGTACGCTGAGATGCCTTCCCTTACGCCATTCGAAAGAGGATCCGTCATGAGAGCTCTCCGCGCGTTCGGTCTCGTCGCTACCCTCGTCCTCGCGCTGCCCGTCGTGGCGTGCTCCGCGGACATCACCGACGGCTCCGACACCTCCGAGGACGATCTCATCAGCACGGACCCCATCGGCCCGGCGGAGCTCCTCCAGTGTTGGATCGTCCCGAGCACCGAGGCCGATCCGTTCTTCCAGTCGCACGAGGTGAAGTGCGCGGCCACCCGGCCCGACAAATACCCGCTCGTCCCGGCGCGATACATCGTCGAGGCGAGCACGGCCAGGAACGACGTCATCTCGGGCATCTTCACCGAAGGCGAGAAGAGCCTCGGCCGCATTCGGAACGACGATTTCCCCCTCGTCGTGCGCTCACGGATCATGTTCGCGCGCACGGGCGAGATCGGCGACGGCTTCACGCTCAAGCACGAGGCGCGCATCGAGCGCCTCACGAGCGCGACGCCCACCCAGAAGCTCGGCGTGAAGGTGCCGCTCACGCTCTGGCCTCTCGAAATCCAATCGCCTCAAGGGCAGCGGCTCATCGTCACGGCGCGTTACACCGTGCCCACGCCGGGTTTCCGCGTCGGCTCGAACTTCAACATCCCCGAGACCGATCCCGAGGAGCTCGCGCTCTCGCCGTTCGTGGAGTTGCAAGGGGGCTCGAAGGAGCTCTTCATGATCGCCCCCGCCCAAGGCGGGATCGACGTGAACGTGCACGGGAAGGCCGCAAAAATCCCCGGCCCCGGCACCTACGCGTGGAACGGCGAGGCCCTCACCAAGGTCACCAACGACAGGCCCGGCGTGCCCCCGGCCGCAGGCAGCACCGCGGCCCCCGCCCCGACGTGCGGCACCCAAGGCCAAGCCCCTTGCCAGGGCGGCGCGTGCGCACCTTCGCACCGGCTCGACGCAGGCAAGTGCGTCGCGTGCGGCGGTGACAAACAAACGTATTGCACCAACGCGCAGGGCAACCGCGCCTGCGCCGACGGCCACCGCCTCGACCAGAACGACTGGACCTGCAAGGCCTGTGGCTCGGCCGGCCAGACCTATTGCACGAACGCCCAGGGCAACCGCTCCTGCACCGAAGGCCACCGCCTCGACCAGAACGACTGGATCTGCAAGCCCTGCGGCGGCCAAGGCGAGACCTACTGCGTGAACACGCTCGGCAACCGCACGTGCGACGCCGGCCACCGCCTCGACTCGAACGACTGGACCTGCAAGGCCTGCGGAAAAGACGGCCAAACCTACTGCGTGAACGCCTCGGGGAACCGCTTCTGCGCCGACGGGCACCGCCTCGACTCGAACGTGGGGACGTGCAAGGTGTGTGGCGGTGAGGGCCAGACCTACTGCACCGACGCGAGCGGCAATCGCGTGTGCAACCCCGGGCTCCGGCTCAACAACGCGACGAGCACCTGCGTCCGCTGACGACCGGGCGGCTCAGTCGACGAGATGAACCGCGTGTAGCGTCATGGCCACGGCGACGCCCACCCAGGCCGTCACGATGGCGAGCGCGAGCAAGGTCGCGACCCACACACGTAGGGGCAGGGAAGGATCCCACTGCCCCTGCGCGTTCGGTCGCGGCATGCTGCCGAAGTCGATCACGCCGAACACGAGCTCCGGGCGCTGCGGATCGGCCACGATGACCCCGTCGTACTCGACGCCCGACACCGAGACCTGCCCGAACGCACCCCGCGAGGTACGAAACTGGAAGTGGGTCTCCTGCCCGGTCCCCGTGTACGTGCGCACCTCGGTCTTCCAGCCCCGCGCGAACGTCATGGGCCAGTTCGTCATGCGCCCTCCGCCGTACTTCACGGTGCGCGACAGGATCTCGACCACCTCGCCGTTTCGAAGGACCGCGATGCGCCGCTTGGCGCGCACGGCCGCGTAGAGCCCGAGCGGCAAGAGAGGCAGGAGCGGGACGAGCGGATGCACGACCGACGCTCCCCCGAAGCCCATGGCGAACACCATCGTGATCGGCGGAAAGAGCGCCCAACGGAGCACGACCCAGTACCCGCGCATCGTCTCGGCGAGCAGGTACGAGAACGGCACGGCGCGAGGGCCGGGCGCGAGCGGCAGCGGGGACTGGGACTCCTGGAGCCCGGTCCGGGTCTTCTCGACGAACGCCGAGAGGCGCGCATGCTCGTTCGTGAAGTAGTCCGCGAGATCCTCGAAGCGCTTCGTGTAGCTCTCGAGCATGGCGTCGGGCACGCCGGCGGGGAACGGCTCGAGCGGCGCGTACTCCGGCACCATCGGCATCTCGTCGCCCGCAGAGAGCGCCCGCGAGGCCAGCGAGAAGACGTGACCACGTGTGGCGAGGAGCGCGGCGTGGGCTGCGACGGCGCGTTGATGGGCCTCTTGGCAACGCGCACGAGGATCGACGGATCGGTACACGAGGGACGAGGGTAGAGCGCCTTCGGCCGCGCGCCCACAAGAAGGCCACGAGCAGGCGTTTTTCTATTAAATACGACTACTTACCAGTCTTCCCGGTGAGCCGCACGAAGCTCGTCGGGGTGGTCTTGTCGGAGACGGCCAAGGTGACGGCCCCGGTCGAGAGCTCGCACTGGAAGATGGCGCGGGTGCCAGGCGCGCGTTCGAACATCACGTTCACCTCGTTCGCCTCGACCTTGAAGCTGTCGGGCGGAGCGCCGTACCCCCACGCGAATCCCTGGTACGGAGCCGACCGCGTCGGGGTGATCTGCTCGATCAAGACCCCAGCCGAGGCCCCGACGACGAAGATGCGGTACGTCCCACCGAAGAGGGACGCCATCGACCCTCCCGAGGCGGCGATCGTGGCGTCGATGCCCCCCGCGAGGCTCGCGAACATGGCCTGCGGGGAGCCGAGATCCCCGCAACGCCCTCCCCCGTCGCCCGGCGGTGCCGAGCCGTCCTGCGCTTGCGCGTCCCGAACGCCGCCGTCGTCGGACGAGCCTCCACCCTCGGACGAGCTGCCTCCACCGTCGACCGAGCTGCCCCCGTCGACCGACGCGTCGTCGCCGACGCTCGAGTCGGAGCACGCGACGAGCCCACACGAAACCACCACGATCGCGAAAGAACGTCTCATGATCTCAAAAAGTACCGTGGGCCGCCACGGATCGCCATCGGCTCGGGCGTCCGCCCCTCTCTTCTCAACGCGTTCAGCGCGAGGCCGCAGGGACACGGGCGAGGTCGGGGAGCACGTCGGTGTAGGACGCGAAGCCGCGGCCGCCGCGGAGCGCGCCGGGGGGATCGTCGGTCAGGCCGACGAAGTAGCGGTGCGTGGGCTCTGTGACGTACGCCGCGTACGCGTCGACGTCGGTCGAGCGGTTGCCGAAACCGAAGGCGATCTCGAGCCCGCCGGCGCGCAAGAGCTCGAGCTCGCGCTTCTTGAACTCCGCCGCCGAGGGCCCGATCGAGCCTGATTTGTCGTCTTTCGTGCGCACGATGCCCTTCGGGAACCCATGCTCGGAGAGGAACGTACGGGTGCGATCGACGAGCCACTCGGGCCGCGCGGTCAGGTAGACGGGCACGTATCCGCGCTCGGCGAGCAGGCCCAACGCGCGCGCCGCGTCGACGCGCACGGGCGACGTGACGCCCCGCAAGAACGCCGCGACCTCGATCGCCTCGGCGGTGGTGAGCGTCCCGTCGACGTCGCTCACGACGAGCTTCGTCCCGCGAGGCACGACGTGCACGACGAGCGAGGCCTCCGTCCCGTCTCCGAGCACACGCAGGCGCACCTCGTGGCGTCCGAGCCCGAGCGTCTTGCCTTCGGGCACGCGAAAGTAGACACGCCCACCGCTGTCGTGTGCGCCGTCGACCTCGGCGTGCTCGCCGTCGTCCGTGGTGATCGCGACGCCCAAGACCGAAAACTCTCGGGCGCCCTCGGGCCGCGCGGCGACCTCCACCTCCTCGCCGACGAGGTCACGATCGAGCGTGCCGTAGGCGAGCTTCCCGACGATCCACTGGGGCTCCCCCACGGCGACGATGCGGTCGCGCGCGCGGTGGTTCGGGCTCGACGCGGCGACGTGGGACGAGCGCGGGTTGCGAAATCCACGTGTCACGGGCGCCTCCGATCGCGACGGCGCGCTCGCCGCGCACCCGCTGGCTGCGAGCGAAACGAGGACGAGCGAAAGCACCCTCCCGCCGAGCCCAGACCACCCTTCCTCATGCGCCATGCTCCTCGCCCCACTCTCTCTGCCCGTACACACCGCGTCAATCGCGAGGGTCGGGAGGCCGTCACTTGACGCGACGCACGACTTTTCGAGGCCCGTGAAAGATTCACGACTGACATTTTGCGCCGGTGCCGTATGCTCTTCGCGCTCCGCCATGGGGAGGCCGTGGGGGAATGCACAAGGAGCATCACAGATGTCCGACACGTCCATCGATCTCGTGGTCCGTTTCTCGATCAAACCCGGCAAGCTCGAGGCGTTCCGCGCCAAGGTGCAAGAGATCGCCGCCGCGGTGGAGGCCGAAGAGCCGCAGACCGTCGCGTACACGACCTACGTCGACGCCGAGGGGAAGGCGGCGATCCTCATCGAGCGCTACCGCTCCTCGGAGGACTTCCTCGCGCACTTCAAGCGCACGGGGCCTGCTCTTGGCCCCCTCCTTGAGCTCGCGCCAGCCACCGAGATCCTCACCCTCGGCTCCCCGAACGACGCCGCCAAGGGTCTCCTCGCGTCGATCTCGGCCACGTTCCTCACCAAGGTCTCGGGGTTCTCGCGCGGCTGAGAGCCAGGACGATCAGCGCCCGAACAGGAGCGCCGCTTCCCGAGGCGAGAGCCCCAAGACCCGCTCGAACGCCCGTCGTGCGCGGGCGGGGCTCTCGAACCCCACGCTCGTCGCCATGGTCTTTACGCTCTTTCCTCGGGCCAAGAGGTCCTTGCCACGCTCGACACGCAGGCGCTCCACGAGCTTCGCGGGAGTGGCGGAGGTGAGCTCGAGGCAACGACGGTGCAGCGTGCGGACGGAGAGCCCGGCGCGCCTCGCGAGCTTTTCGACCGTGACCTCCCGGAGGTGGCTCCGCGCCCACGCGATCGCCGGGGCGAGCGGATCCGAGGCGCTCGCCTGAGCGACCAGCGCGTCCGAGAACTGCGATTGGTAACCGGGCCGGCGCGCGTAGAGCACGAGCCGCGAGGCGACCGCGTCGGCGACACGCCTCCCGAGATCGCACTCGACCATCGCGAGGGCCATGTCGATGCCGCACGTGACCCCGGCCGACGTCCACACGTTCCGCTCCCGCACGTAGATCGCGTCACGATCGACCGAAACCTTTGGAAAGAGGGCCGCGAGCGCGTCGCACGCCTGCCAATGCGTGGCCACGCGGAGACCATCGAGCACCCCCGCGGCCGCGAGCACGAACGCCCCCGAGCACACCGACGCCACACGCCCACACGCGGCGACGCGGCGCACCCACGCGCGTAGCTCGCGGTCCGCGACGGCCGAGAGCAAGGCCGCTTCTTCGCCTCCCACGACGATCCCCGTGTCCCCCGGCCCGAGGGCCACGTCCGCGAGCTTGCGCGTCTCGACCCGGAAGCCCGCGGTGGTCACGAGCGGCTCGCCCGAAGTCGACGCGACGACCACCTCGTAGGCACCCGGCACGTCGCGCGCGGCGTTCGCGAAGACCTCGGCCGGCCCCGCGAGGTCCAGGGTCTGCGCGCCGGCGAACGTGGCGAGGACGATCCGCATTGGCAGAAATTGAACCATCTTTGACATTTCTGCCACACAGAACCGCGGCACCTTCGAGCCCGAAGGAGGTGCTCATGTCGCTCACGTTCGGTCTCTTGGTGTTCCCAGGTGTCACGCAGCTCGATCTCACGGGGCCGTTCGAGGTCGTGCACCGCGTCCCCGGCGCGAAGGTGCACGTGCTCTGGAAGACGCTCGACCCCGTGCACGCCGACTCGGGCCTCGGGTTGCTCCCCACCACGACGTTCGCCGACTGCCCCCCGCTCGACGTGCTGCTCGTCCCCGGGGGCGCGGGGCAGGTGCCGCTCATGGCCGACGCGGAGGTCTTGGGCTTCTTGCGCGAAAAGGCGGCGACCGCGCGCTACGTGACGGCCGTGTGCACGGGCGCGCTGGTGCTCGGCGCCGCGGGCCTCTTGCGCGGGTACGAGGCCGCGACCCACTGGGCGTTCATGCCCTTCCTCGAGGCCTTCGGAGCCACGCCGCGCGAGGCACGCGTCGTCGTCGATCGCGATCGCATCACCGGGGGTGGCGTGACCGCCGGGATCGACATCGCGCTCCGCATCGTCGCCGAGGCCGCCTCACCCGACGCGGCGCGCACGATCGAGCTCGCGCTCGAGTACGACCCCGAGCCCCCTTTCGGGTGCGGTCACCCGAGGCGCGCCCCCGAGCCCCTGGTCGCCGCCGCGCGCGCCGCCCTCGAGGCCCAGCTCGCCGAGCGAGGCGTGCGCGTCGCCGAGGCCGCCGCGGCGCTACGCTGAGCCACGAGCCCCCTGGAACTTGCATCATGCACGCATCGGACCTCGCGCTCGTCGCCTATGCCTCCTGGACCTTCGCCCTCGTGGTCGCGATCGCGTGCCTGCGCGCTTCGCTCACCCTCAGGGGCAAGCGCGCGGCCAACGCCTTCTCGGTCACGGGGGACGACGTCTCGCCGTTCTCGGGGAGGCTCTGCCGGGCGCACGCGAACTGCGTCGAGAACCTCCCGGTCTTCGCGGTCATCGTGATCGCCGCGCGCCTCTCGGGGCACGCGGCGGCGGTCGATCCGATCGCGCCGTGGGTCGTCGCGGCGAGGGTCGCGCAGTCGTCGATGCACCTCGCCTCGACGAGCCCGCGCGCCGTCACGATCCGGTTCGTGTTCTTCGCGCTGCAGCTCGGGGGCTTGGCCGTGTGCATCGCGCGGCTCGTGCTCGCGTAAGTGTCCGTACCTATGGAACATTCACGAGCCCTCGACCTTGGAGGACATGTCGCGATCCCCTCCCGAGCTCGTTATTCGGGGAATTCGCTCGAACCGCCGAGGCGACGCGGGTCTTGCCCGTAGACGACAGCTCCGGACCGGCGTCGACGTACGCGTAGGCCCGCATGCGCCGGACCTTCGGGCGCTTCCATTCCTTGTCCTCACCACACAGGTAGGTGTAGCGCACCTCCCACGCGAGGGCCGAGGCGAGGACCCTCGTGCTCACGACGACAAGGCGCGCAGCGCGAGGTGGCCCGGTATCGTCGATCGGAAGGAACGCGAGGTACGGGTTGATGTCGTGCACGATGGCGAGCGCCTCGCGACCCCCTAGGCGCGGTGGGTCGCCGAGCCCATCGCCGGGCCCCGGCAACGCGCTGTAGAAGCCGGTCCCGTGGTGGAGCTTCATCGAACCACAGCTCAGGTTCGCAGGGCAGCCATCGGGCGTGTTGGCCTCGACGCCACGTAGGTAGCCAACCGAGATGGCCCCGTTCGCGTAGGTCTTGTAGACACGATCGCCCACGAGAGTGGCCTTCTCCCCGGGAGAGAAGCCGAGCTCGGTCGCGTGCTGGCTCACGAGGGTCATGAGAGGCGGCGCGGACTCCCCCGGTGCCCAGTACCCGAATCGCCACCACGTCGCGCCTTCGAAGGTGAACTTTCGCTCGACGTGCATCCCCGTCCACGGAGAGCGCGGCGGCCGAAACCCGAGCTCGGTAAAGGCCGTGGCCCCTTGGTACGACCGGTACTCGGCGGTCGGCTCGGCCGGCGCGATTTTGTGCGTGAAGTCGAGGCGAGCCGGGATCCCACCGACCTCCACGTTCACACACGCAGGGAGCGTGCTCGAGGGCGACGCGGGTGGGGCGTCTCGCATCGGGACGGAAGGCACGTCTGCGAACGCTGCCCTCGACACGGACAAAAGCCCGCACGAGACTGCTACGGCAGACCACGTTCGCATCGTCGACCTCATCGAAGCTCCGCCCTCGGAAGGTAGCAGGCGAGCTTGCCCCCCACGAGCGAACCTGATTTCACGTCCTCTCGCAGAGAGCCTACGGATTCTTCGCGAGCCACGCGTCCGCACGCGCCACGAGGGACGGGTCGCGTCCCGCCTTCTCGGCGACCTCGCGGGCCTCACGCGCCAGGCGAAGCGCGCGGGCACGTTCGGCGTCTCCGAGCGCACGCGCGACCGCCAGCTTGGCGCGCGCCGTGGCCAACGGATCGGGCTCGACCGCGTCGAACGTCGCGAGGGCGTGCTCCGCGTGCGCGAGCGCCGCGGGGCCTCGACCCGAGTCGATCAGCGCGTCGGCCAACACACGAGAAGGTTCGGCCGTGCGGCACGAGGTGTCTCCGTAGGCCGCGCGCGCGTCGGCGAGGGCGTGCTCCGCGTGGGTCGCGGCGTCGGTGAATCTTTTGCCCTCGAGCTCGGAAATGGCCAACGAGAGCCGCGGTTCGATGCGACGTGATGGCTCGAGCCCGTTCGTGCGCTCGACCACCCGAGCGTGCTCCGTCACGGCCGAAGAAGGCTCGCCACGGCGGCGAGCGAGGTCTCCTCGGAGGCCCACGATCGCGACCTCGTCCGACGGGGTAGAGCTCTGCGCCGCCACCTCGAGCTCGCGCGCGGCCTCGTCCAGCCGACCGAGCTCGAGCAACGATCGGACCACGTTTCGCCGCGTCATGGCGACGTGGTTCGGGTGCCCCGGGAGGACCTCGAACATGGCGAGCACCCTCCGCTTCATGGCGAGGCTCTCTTCGTGGTCGCCGCGCTGGGCGAGCAGCGCCGCGTGATTTCCCATGCAGAGCGCGAGCTGAGGGTGGGGCGAGCCGTGCTCCTTCTCGAGGATCGCGCAGGCCCGCGCCTGGGGCACCTCGGCAGAGCGCGCCTTGCACTGCCCGGAGAGCACCCCCGAGAGCCCGTCGAGCGCCGCGGCCGTGGACCGATGCGACACCCCGAACCGAAGCTCCGCGAGCGCGAGCTCCTTCTGTGAGATCGAGAGCGCCTCGTCGTACCGTTTGCGATCGAGCAGCATGGCACGCGACCACGTGAGGCGTTCGAGCTCGAGGTCGTAGGCCGAGGGGAGCCCCTCGAGCGCCACGCGCGCGTACTCGGCGTAGCGGGCGCCATCGTCGTACCGTTTGCCTTCGTACCCCACGAAGTGCATGAGCCCGATCCAGGCCCGCACCGCCGTGGGCAACGAACGCCCGGCGCTCGCCGAAGAGGCCGCTCGCTCGAACGCGCGCTCGGCTTCGGCCACGTGCCCGAGCCTCCCGTGGGCGTTCCCGAGCCAAAGGTACGCGTCGGCCACGGCAGGGAGATACGCCGTCGCGTCGGCCTCGGCGGTGGCCCCCTCGGCGATCGTGAGGCCGTCCTTGTATTTTCCCGCGGCGATCGTCGCCGCGGCCACCGCGATCTTGGCGCGCGCCGCTCCGACCGCGACCGACCTCTCGCGAGGAGGCTCCGGCGGCCCGTCGGCGATCGCGCGCCCGTCCTCGCAGGGCTCCGTGCCCTCGAGGAGGCGGAGCATCGACGGGACCTGCTCGAGCATCGCCGCGTCGGCCCGTTCGAGGCGCGCCGAAACCGCCCGCACGACCTCCACCCTCGCGCGTAAACACGCGATTTTACCCAAAAATTGCGCGTCACCTCGGCGCTCGCACACCCGCCCGTGCGAGGCCCTCCACGCCGTGCCGTACGCCTCGAGGACTGACGACGTGCGCGACCACGTAGGCTCACCGAGCGGGCTCTGCGTCGCGACGTAGGCCTCGTGCACGCGCTTCGCGGCTTCGGCGCTCCATGCGGCGTCCATCTCCGCACCGAGCACACGGCAGGCTTCGGCCTCGGGCCCACGCTTCCCGTAGCTCACCGCCGCGACGCCCACGCCCACGAGCGCGGCAAGACCGAGAGCGACGGCCCACACGAGGCGGCCCGGGCCGCGGGGCGCTTGCCCACCCGAGAGATCGCGGAGGAGCTCGGCCATCGACGGGTAGCGCGCCTCCGGTTGCTCCGCGGTTGCACGCTCGATCACACGCGCGAGCGAGCGCGGCACGTCGGCGCGAGAGCCGAGCGCCTCACGGAGCGCGACCCCGAAGGCATACTGATCCGCGCGCGCGTCGATCACACCCCCGGCGCGCTGCTCGGGCGCCATGAACGCCCTCGAGCCGGCCACCTCACGAGCTTCGGTCGCGGCGGACGTGGCGAGGCCGAAGTCACCCACCACGGCGTGCCCATCGGCCGCGACGAGCACGTTCTCGGGCTTGAAATCGCGATGAACGAGCCCCGCGCGGTGCGCCGCCAGGAGCCCCTCACCGGCCTCGGCGAAGCGCGCGACGATCGTGGCGAGCGGGCGCTCCTCTTGGGCGAGGTACGCACGCAGCGAGAGACCTTCGACGAGCTCCATCACGACGAAGGCACGGCCCCCCGTGCGGCCCACGTCGTACACCGTGACGACGTTCGGGTGGGACAAGAGCGCCATCGCCCTCGCCTCCGCGAGCAGCCTCTCTTGCTCGCGCTCTTCGCGGGAGTGGAGCACCTTGAGCGCGACGACGCGCTGAAGGTCGGGATCGACGGCCTCGTAGACGACGCCCATGGCCCCCTGGCCGAGCGCACGACGAAGCACGTAGCGGCCTACTTTTCCCGAGGCCTCGCCGTCGTCGAGGGGCACGGGGAGAGAGAGCCCCACGAGCGCTCGGCACTCGTCACATGCGTCGAGGTGGACCGTGAGATCCGCGACCTCCGCCTCGCCCAGCGCCCCTTCGACGAAGGCCTGGAGGCGTGTTTCGGACGGACAATCCACGCCATCGCACTATAGTTACCGGTGTGGGAGAGGCAACGCTCGCCGCAGTTTTTCGCGCCGTCGCGTCGTTCGATGCGCCCGAGCACGAGCTCCTGCGCCTCGAGACCGAGGCCCGTCGTGCGTGGCCCGACCTGGCGGTCCCGACCGAGGCGTTCGTGGCACACCTCGCGCGTCACGTGGGCTCCCTAGCCGCGCTCGCGACCGTGCACGTGGCCGATCTCTTCCTCGCGTTCGCCGTCGCGTCCCACGATCGCGCCGCCCTCTCGATCTTCGAAGAGCGCTACCTCTCCCACGTCCCCGACTACGTCGTGAGGGTGCGCGCCGGAAAACACACGGTCGACGAGATCGTCCAGAAAGTGCGCGAGGCCCTCGTCCTCGGCGCCGAGGGGAAATCGCCCAAGATCCTCGAGTACTCGGGGAAAGGCCCGCTCGGAGGGTGGCTCCGCGTGGTGGCGTCGCGTACGGCCCTGAACCACGTCCGCGCCTCGGGCCCGAAGACCGAGAGCCTCGGCGACGACGCGACCTTCTCGGGCGATCCCGAGCTCGCTTACGTCAAAGAGCACACTCAAGCGCTCTTCCAAGACGCGTTCCGTCGTGTGCTCGCCGGCCTCGACGCGAACGGGCGCACGATCTTGCGCCTCCACTACATCGAGGGGCTCACCATGGATCAGCTCTCGGTGCTCTACAAAACCCCTCGATCCACGATCGCGCGGCGCGTGGCCGAGGCACGCACGGCCGTGCTCGAGGCCACCGAGTCTCTCCTCCGCGACGAGAAGCGTCTCTCTCCCTCGTCGATCGCGAGCGTCCTTCGGCTCGCCCAGAGCCGCCTCGACGTGACCCTGTCGCGACTGCTCGAGTGACTCGGCGCACCGTCGGCTCGAGCCAGGCTCAGTACGCCGTTCCCTCGCCGCCGAGAAGGCGAAGCTCGGTCGCGAGGGCCACGAGCGAGGGGATTTTCCCGGTCATCGCGCGCTGGAGGAGGGCCTCGAGGGCGGCCTTCTCTTTGGCGCCGCCGCCGACCTTGGCGAGCGCGTCGGCGCGAATGCTGCCCTTCGATCGCCCCGCGAACGGCAGACGACCCGTGAGCGCGTACGAGAGCGTCGCGAGCACACCGACGACGTCGGTCCGGATGTCGGCGGACCGACGCCCCGGTGGAGACGAAGCTCCGGACTTGGTCGTGAACGACGCGAGCCTCCGCCCGACCCCGAGGTCGTGCAAGACGAGCAGCTTCGTCCCACGCGCGCCCGCCCTCACGTGGAACGCCTCGGGTCGGAGGCTCCCGTGGACCACACCGGCTTCGGCGAGCGCCGAGAGACCACGCGCCGCGCGGCTGAACGCACGGAGCGCCGGGGCGTAGCTCCAGGGCCCCGCCTCGTCGACGAACGACTGAAGGTCTTGGCCGTCACGAGGCTCGGTCACGAGCCACGAGTCGTCTCCCACGGCGCCGTGATCGAGCACCGCCACGAGGCTCTCGCTGAGCACCGAGCAGAGCGCCGCGACCTCCTCGGAGAACGCGGCACGCCCCTCGTCGGTGCGAAAAATGCCTGGAATTTTCACGATTTGCACGACACGCCCGTCGACGTCGAGGCCCTCGAACGAAAGCCCCGTCGACGCGTCGCGTGTGAGCACACGGTAGGTGCCTTGTTCGAGCTCGAGCGTCTTGGGGGCCTTGGGAGCGCGCGCGACCGAGCCTCGCCGCGACGGACCGGCCACCGTGGAGGGAGGCTTCGTCCTCGAGCGCACGGGCTCACCCGCGTCGGCCCGCGCGACCTCGAGCGCCGCGACGAGCTCGGCGACCGAAGCGCGCCGGCGCGGGTCGGTCACGAGCCCCCGAGCGAGCGCCTCGGCGAGGGCAGGAGGCACCGAGGGGAGCAGCTCTCTCGCGTCGGGCACGGGCTTCGTGCAGAGCTGGAGCATGAGCTGGCTCGGATCGGTGAGGTGCTCGTACGGGTGGATGCCCACGAGGGCGTGGAGCAGCGTCATCGAGAGCCCGAACACGTCGCTCTTCGCGTCGACCCGCTTCGCGTCGAGGAACTGCTCCGGCGACATGTAGTGCGGCGTGCCGAGCAGCGCCCCCGTCTCGGTGAGTGAGGCCGCGAGATCGGTGCGCTTCGAGAGCCCGAAGTCGCACAAGATGGCCCGCCCCCGCGCGAGGTCACGAGGCAAATAGACGTTCGCGGGCTTGATGTCGCGGTGCACGAACGCGTGGAGGTGCGCGTGCTCCAGAGCCGCCCCGATCTCGAGCCCGATGGCGATCACGATCTCGGGAGAAAAGCGCCCCGTACGAAGCAGCATCGAGTCGAGGTCGTCTCCCTCGAGTAGCTCCATGACCAAGTACGGTGTGCCCGTCGCGCGATCGGTGCCTGCGTCGAGCACCGGCACGATGCCCGGATGCGACAAGAGCCGGAGCGCCTCGGCCTCGCGCTGGAACCGCGGATCACGACCGCTCTCGACCGGG
The DNA here is from genome assembly GCA_016712525.1 of Myxococcales bacterium. Classification (NCBI taxonomy): domain Bacteria; kingdom Pseudomonadati; phylum Myxococcota; class Myxococcia; order Myxococcales; species Myxococcales bacterium. The sequence continues at coordinate 1,590,944 of JADJQX010000001.1, read as the reverse complement.
TAGGCGGTGAGCACCTTCACGGCCACCCGCCCCGAAGGCCCACGCGCCTCGAACACGGTGCCCATGCCTCCGGCGCCGAGGCGACGCACGAGCTCGTACGCGCCGACCTTGGCTCCGGGGATGAATTTGTCCTTGAGGCTCGTCATGCGAGGCGAAGGGTCACCCTTCAACGTACGCGAAGGGCGCGCGCCGTGGTCGGCGCTCTTTTTCTTCGCCAAGAAATCGACGCACTTTCAAGCACTTACGAGTGACTCCGTTTTTTTCGACACCGCGGCGTGGGACGGAGGACGAGGCCGCGTGTCAGGGGAGCGAGGCGCACGCGAGGCGCTTCACGACCTCAACTTGGAGTATCCGTCATGAAGAAGATCTCGGCCGTGGGCATCGTGTCGATCGTCGTGGGGCTCGTGGGCTGCGCCGCAGAGATCGCGCCCTCGGGCTCGTCGGGCCAACCCGTCACGCAAGGCCCCGTCTCCGGGTGTACGGCGCTCCCCGCGAGCCCGTCGAGCGGAGCTCCGTCGGGCGCGAACCCGGCGTCGGTCTACTGCGCGTCGATGGGCTATCGCCTCGATGGCTCCACGTGCATCCTCGACGACGGCGCCCGGTGCGAAGAGTGGGCGTTCTTCCGCGGAGAGTGCGGCCAGACACGATCGTTCTGCGCGCGGAACGGCGGCACAGTGAAGAACGTCGTCGAGGACAAGGGCGGATGGACGGCGTCGTATGCGCGTTGCACCCTCCCATCGGGAGCCTCGTGCGACGAAGCGACCTTCGCCCGCACCTGCACGTGCGCCGATCCCGCACCGCCTCCGCCCCCGCCGGCGCCCGCTTGCACACCGCTCGCATCGCCAGGGGCCGGCGGGGCTCCCTCGGGTGCGAACCCTGCGTCCGTCTACTGCGCCGCGATGGGCTACGAGACGCGCGACTCGGACTGCGTCTTCCCGAGCGGCGCGCGCTGCGAGCAGTGGGCGTTCTTCCGCGGCACGTGCGGTCAGGCCGAGTCGTTCTGCGCCAAACGCGGCGGGACGGTCTCGAACGTCGTGGAGGACCGGGGCGGCTTTACGGCGTCGTACGCGCGCTGCACGCTCCCCTCGGGCACCTCGTGCGAGGAGCAGACCTTCGCCACGACCTGCCGGTGCGAGTAGACTCTTGGGCACCATGCACGTTCGCGGGATCACGGCCGTCGCGCTCCTCGTGAGCGCCCTCGCTTCGGCCTGCGGAGGAGACTCGGAGAGCAAGAGCCCCGTCGCGAGCGACGACGAACGCGGCAACGTCGGACCGGCGAACCCCGCGTCGGAGTACTGCGGGGCGCTCGGGTACAAGGTCGACGCGTCCGGGGCGTGCGTCTTCCCCGACGGGGCGAGCTGCGAACAGTGGGCGTTCTACCGCGCCCAGTGCGGGAACGGTCGTTCGTACTGCGCGTCCAAGGGCGGCACGATCGCCACGAGGACCGAGGACCGAAATGGGGGAACGTACATCTATGCACTCTGCACATTGAACGGCAAGACGTGCTCGGAGGACTCGTTCTTCCGAACGGGCAAGTGCGAGTAGGGCACGAGGCGCGGTAGCATGGGCGCGATGAGCGACCCACGCTCGCCCGCCCCTCTCTCCCGCCGCGCGCTCCTCGCCCATGCCCTCACCGGGGTCGTGGTGTCGGGGTGCGCGTCGCGCCCAAAGGCCCCACCGGCGCGCCACCCCACGAAGAAGGCCCGCGCCGAGCTCGGCCCGCTCGAGCCTGGCCCGGTGCTCGACCTCCCGCGAGGCTTCCGGGCCGTCATCGTGCAAGCCGCCGGAAAGGACACCCTCGACGACGGCCGCCCCGTTCCCGGTTTCCTCGATGGAATGGCTTGTTTTCAAGGCGATCGCGGCGAGTGGGTGCTCCTCCGCAACCACGAGCTCGGGCCCGCGCACCCGGGGCCACCGAGGCCGAAGGTGCTCACCCCGCGAGATGGAGACAAGCTCGTCGACCCGGCGATGCGCGGGGGCGTGAGCCGGGTTCGCGTCGATCCCTCGGCGCTCCGGCGTTCGCTCGCAGGCGACACGTCCGCGCGCCCCGTGCTCGGCACCACCATGGCCCTCTTCGGCACCGACACGAACTGCTCCGGTGGTGTGGTCGCAGGTGGGTGGGTCTCGTGCGAAGAGTCCGACAGGCCCGGGCACGGCTACGCCTTCCATGTGCCCGCGACCGAGGGCGCACGCGCGCGAAAGCTCCCTTCGTGGGGCAGGTTCAAGCGCGAAGCCGTCGCGCGTGCGTCGGACGGCGCCATCTACATGACCGAGGATCACGAGCAGGGCCTCCTTTACCGGTTCTTGCCGGAAGACCCCGCGCGACCTCTCGACGAGGGAGTCCTCGAGGCGCTCGTCGTGCGCGATCTTCGATCGACCGCCAAGCTCGCCCGGGGCTACGCGCTCCGCACGGCCGAGGGCGTCGCGGTCGAGTGGGTGCGCGTCCCGGATCCCCTCGCCGAGTCGCGCCCGTGCCGCGAGCAATGCCCCGAGGCGACGACGTTCTCCAGGCTCGAGGGCATCGTGTGGGACGGCTCGAGCCTATGGCTCGCAGCAACCCAAGGAGGGCACCTCGAGCGCGGCCAGGTGTTCCGCCTCGTCCCGGGTCGCGGCAAGCTCGCCGCGCGCCTCGCGCTCGCCCACGAAGTGACCGATCCGCGCGTGCTCTCGCAGCCGGACAACCTCGGCCTCGCGCCCTGGGGCGACGTCCTCCTCTGCGAGGACAACTACACGTCGAGCCCCGAGGTCACGCACCAATACCTTCGTGCGCGCCGCCCCGACGGCACGGTGTTCGACCTCGCGCGCAACCCGAAGAACACCCCCGAACGACCGGGCGAGGCCCCCGGCGACGAGCTCACGGGCGCGTGTTTCTCGCCGGACGGAAGCGTGCTCTTCGTGAACCTCCAGGGCGACCGCGACGAGACCGTGGCGATCACGGGTCCTTGGCCAAAGGCATGAGCCCGAAGGCCGCGCGACCCGCGGCTCAATCCGGGCGATCGGCGTCCGACGTCGAGGCGTCCGGGCACGGAGAGCAGACCGAGGCGGCCCGTGACGTGACGGTGCACCGCCACACGGCTCCATCGCACTCGCACTGGTAGACATCGTACGGACCGAGCTCGCTGCACGCACACGTACGATGTGCACCGAGCGCGCACGATTCCTTCACCGAGCACGCTCCGCTCGGCAGCTCGTCGACCCGCCGAGGGCCGGACCGAGGCGCAGGCACGCTCGAGCACGAGCCCCCCGCGTCGTCGGGCACGTCGCCCGATGGCGAGCTCGAGCACGCCGAAACGAGCAGCAGCCCCGTACTCAGGAACAGCGCGAAGGGAAGATGTCTCGTCATGGTGTCACCCGGGCTCGGGGGCCGCAGCGCGGGGCGCGATTCAGAACCTGTCGTATTCGACATGCGCAATTGGCTCCTCACCCACCATTGTGACACAAAAACTTCCGTTCAACTTATGCCGCAATCGCTACGCTGGTGACGGCCCCGCAAGGGCGCGGGTTCCCGAGCACCACGTCGGCCTTCCGGTGCGCAGAGCCCGACAGCCTGGAGGGCGCTTCATGGGCGCGGCGCGAGGCCCGTCACCCCGAGTTTCGTAGGCCCGCGGCGATCCCGTTGATCGTGATGTGGATGCCTCGCGCGAGCCGCGCGTCGGTCTCTCCTCCGCGCTGACGGCGCAAGAGCTCGATCTGGAGGTGGTTCAGGGGGTCCATGTACGGAAACCTGTTCTTGATCGAGCGTCGCAAGAGCGGGTTGTCGGCGAGCAGCTCGTCGCGGCCCTCGATCGCGAGCACGGCCTCCTTCGTGCGCGCGTGCTCCTCGGAGATCGCACCGAAGATGGTCTCGCGCAGGCGGGTGTCCGACACGAGCTCGGCGTACCGCGAGGCGATTCGGAGATCGGTCTTCGCGAGCACCATGTCCATGTTCGAGAGCAGCATGCGGAAGAACGGCCACGTCTCGTACATCGCGCGCAGCGTGGCGAGCCCCTCCGGGCGCGAGGCGAGGAAGCCCGTGACGGCCGAGCCGAAGCCGTACCACCCCGGCAGCATCACGCGGCACTGCGCCCACGAGAACACCCAGGGGATCGCGCGCAGATCCTCGATGCGCTGCGAGGGCTTTCGCGAGGCCGGCCGCGAGCCGATGTTGAGCGTCGCGATCTCCGACACGGGCGTGGACTCGCGGAAGTACACGTCGAAGCCCGGCGTCTCGTAGACGAGGGCGCGGTAGGCGCGAAAGGCGACGCGCGAGAGCTCGTCCATCACGGCGTGGCGCGCGTCCACCGTCGCGGGGTCGACCGGGTCGTCGAGGAGCGAGGCCTCGAGCGTGGCCGCCGCGAGGATCTCGAGGTTCCTTCGACCGACGTCGGGGCTCGCGTACTTCGACGCGATGACCTCGCCTTGCTCCGTGATGCGGATCTGACCGCCGACGGCACCCGGGGGCTGCGCGAGCACCGCCTGGTAGCTCGGGCCACCGCCTCGGCCCACGCTCCCACCACGGCCGTGAAAGAGGCGCAGCGTGACGCCGTGCGCGGCGAAGGTCCGGACGAGGGCGAGCTCCGCCCGGTAGAGCTCCCACCCCGACGTGAGGAAGCCGCCATCTTTGTTGCTGTCGGAGTACCCGAGCATCACCTCGTGTCTGTCGCCCCGCGAGGCCACGACGGCCCGCCACAGGGGCAACGCGAAGAGCCGGCCCATGACCTCGCTCGCGCGGCGAAGGTCGTCGATCGTCTCGAAGAGCGGGACCACGTCGAGATCCGACGAGGGGCGCTCTCCAGGCCGAAAGAGACCGGACTCCTTCAAGAGCAGCGCCACCTCGAGCACGTCCGACGCGTCGTTCGTCTTCGAGATGATGGCGTGCGAGATCGCCTCGGCGCCGTACGTCGACCGGAGCTCCCGGGCCGCGAAGAAGATCTCGAGCTCGCCGCGCGTCTCGTCGGTGTAGTCGGCGTACGGCGAGTGAAGGAGGCGCGGCGACGCGAGCTCCGACACGAGGAGCGCGACACGCCCTTCTTCGTCGAGGGAGAGGTAGCTCGTGTGCACGCCCGCCCGCGCGAAGAGCTCGGCCACGGTGCGCTCGTGCACGTCGGAGCATTGACGGAGATCGAGCTTCGCCAGGTGGAATCCGAACACGTCGACCGCGCGCGAGAGGCCTCGAAGGCGACCTCGCGAGAGCCCGGCGGGCAGCGCCTCCTCGATCGTACGAAGGTCGGCGCCGAGCTCCTCGGGCGTCGCGTAGGGTTCGGCCCGGCCCACCGCGCGCCGCATGGGCTCCTCCCGGTCGAGCACCGCCGACGTCGCCGCGAGGCGCGCATAAATACCCGTAATCGCTCGCCTAAACGGCTCGTCACGGCGCTGCGCCGAGGTGTCGGGGGAGCGCTCCGCGAGCGCCGAGAGCGCCGGGGTCGACGCGACGAAGAGGCCCGAGAGCGACAGCTCGCCGCCGAGCGTGTGCACCTCGTTCATGTAGTGGGCGAGCGCGGCCGACGACTGACGCCGCAAGGTCTCTCGCAGCACGGGGGCCGTGACGAACGGGTTCCCGTCACGATCTCCGCCCATCCACGAGCCGATCCGAAAGAAGCTCGGAGGGCGCTCCGTCACGCCGAAGCGCTCGGTGAGCATGTCCTCGAGCTCGGCGTAGAGCCTCGGGAGCTCCGAGAAGAAGGTCTTCGTGTAGTAGCCGATGCCACCGGCGACCTCGTCGAGCGGACCGAGGCGCTCGACGCGAACGGTGCGTGTGAGCCAGAGGGCCAAGATCTCCCGGCGCATGACGGCCTCTTGTTCGGCGAGCTCGCCGGGAGTGAGGCGAATGCGATCCCGATCGTCGAGGAGCTTGGCGATCGTGTCCTGCCGCGCCAAGACCGACTTTCGCGAGACCTCGGTGGGGTGCGCGGTGAGCACCGGCGACACGAACGCCGACCCGAGGCATCGCTGGATCTCCTGGGCCGTTACCCCCCTCGCCGCGAGCCTCTCGAACGCGTGGGCGAGCGTGCCCTCACGGGGTGCCGACCCGCGCTCCTCGTGCGCGCGACGACGCCGCACGACGTGCTGATCCTCGGCGATATTGGCGAGCTGAAGAAAGAAGGCGAACGCGCGGAGCACGATCATCGCGTCGTCGCGCGGGAGGCCGTCGAGGAGGGCCTCGAGCTCGGTCCGCGCCGCGCGCTGCGCCTCGGGGTCGGCGCTCGTCGCGAAGCGGATCGAGAGCTGCCTCACGCGCTCGATCGCGTCGAACACGGCGTCGCCGTCGGAGGCCCTCACGGTGTCCCCGAGCAAACGGCCGAGCAAGCGGATGTCCTCGCGGACGGCGAGGTCTTTGTCGACGGGCTCGGGGGCGCTCGAAGATGGCATGTCCCCGCTCGTATCACGGACGCGTGTCGCCCACGTTTCCGCAAGGACGTTCACCGACGTCTTCTCTCCCGTGCCCGTGCCCGCGCCCGCGCCCGCGCCCGCGCCCGCGCCCCCGCCTTGCACATGCCCTCTCTCCCCCGTGCCCGTGCCCGTGCCCGCTCCCGCTCCCGCATGCCCGCGTCCCCGCGTTGCACATGCCCTCTCTCCCCCGTGCCCGTGCCCGTGCCCGTGCCCGCTCCCGCTCCCGCATGCCCGCGCCCCCGCATGGCCCATGCCCTCTCTCCCCCGTGCCCGTGCCCGTGCCCGTGCCCGTGCCCGCTCCCGCATGCCCGCGCCCCCGCATGGCCCATGCCCTCTCTCCCCCGTGCCCGTGCCCGTGCCCGTGCCCGTGCCCGTGCCGCTCCCCGTATGCCCGTGCCCCCGCATGGCCCCCACCCTCTCGCCCGTGCCTCAGCGTCTCCGCGACGATCCGCGATGGCCGTTCATCGGCCACGCCTTTAGTCTCTCGCCATGGCGAAGGGCCCCTTCCTCGACGACGTCGCGAAGCTCCACCACCGAGACCGAACGCGGAGGGCCGTCGAGCTCGGGCGTGCGGCACATGGCGGAGACCTCTCCGCGCAGGCGACCATCGCCGAGCTCCTCGCGAGCCCCTCGCCGTACGAGCGCCTGCTCGGGCTCCACACCGCGTTCGCCACACGGGATGGCGCGGTCGTCGTGGGCGCGCTCTCCGACCCATCGCGCACCGTTCGTCGCAAGGCCGCGAAGATGCTCGCGCTCACCCGAGATCCGGACGTCGCGCGGGGGCTCGGCGCCATCGTAGGGACCCGAGCTCTTCGTCGCACCATCGCGCACCTCGTGCGCAAGGGTCGCCTCGGCCCCGTCGACACGTTCCTTCACGACGCGACCCAGGCCGGCGCCGAGCCTGCCCTCGTCGACCTCGTGCCCTTCGCTTCGGCCGAGCTCGTCGCGAAGCGCCTCCCCTTGCTGGATCAGCGAGGAGGAGACACCGCGTGGACCCGGCTCGCGGCCCGTCATTCCGCGCTCGTCGCGGCCTGGTTCGACGACGCGCTCCGTGGAAAAGAAGCGGTCGATCCGCGCCTCCGGTACCGCATGGCGAGCCGGCTCGAGCGCCTCGCGCGCCTCTCCCCCGACGCAGCGATCCCGCTCGTGTCGAGGCTCTTCGCGCTCGGCGAGGAGCCCTCCGTCGTCGCCGGGACCCTTCGTGAGCTCGTGCGGTACCGGCCACGCGAAGCGTTCGATCTCCTCCGCGCTCGCCACGAGAGCGCGCGGCCCATGCACCCGCCCGGGGCCTTCGGCGTCGTCTCGTTCGGCAAGGTGGCACGGCGCCTCGGCGCCGAGCGGCTCGCGTACCTCGTACGTCACGCCCCCTCGACGCTCCCCGACCAGAAGCGCGGTCCACGCTGGTTCCTGAAGCTCGCGGACGACGATCGCAAGGCCGTGCTCGGCGCGTTCCTCACCGGCGGGCGCGGCGGATGGGGTGGGTTCCTCTTCCGCTACGTCGCGACCACGTCGCCCGAGGAGTCGGCCGTCCGCGAGCGCGCGTTCGAGCGTTTCCGCGTCGCCGCGCAGGCCTCCGACGGCACCATCGGCCTCCCCGTGCTCGCCGCCCTCCCGCGCGACCTCCGCGAGCGCGAAGCGCGACGTCACCTGACCGAGGTCAAGGTGCTCGCGTCGGACCCGCAGCGCCGTTTGCCTTACGCGGGGCTCCTCACCTTCGCCGAAGCGTCGACCGTGCTCGCGCCCTTCCTTGGTCACCCCGAGGGCGAAGAGCGAGCGCGCGCCCTCGGGATCCTCCTCGCCACGCTCGACCACGACACGACCGCGATGCCCGCGGCCCTCGCCGCCCTCAAGGCACGAAAATTCGAACAAGATCCCGTACGTAGAGCCGCGTTCGAGGCGCTCGGGCGGGTCGCCCTCGGCAGGTTCTCGGCCGAGCACCTCCCGGACCTCGGCGTCGCCATCGGGGATGCGCTCGACGCAGCCGACCTGTCCGCGCAGACCGCCGCGGCGATCGAGCGCCTCGTCGTGCGGCTCTTCCGTCTCGACGGGGACTTCGGGGCACGGACGCTCGCCCGGCTCTTCGCCGTGCGTGGTGCGGTCTCCACGTGGGGCCTCGGCGCGACCCTCACGGAGCCCGAGGCCACGGCGCTGTCGCCCGCGATCGAAAAGCTCGTGGCGGCCTGGTCCACCAAGGAGCGCGCGTACGCCATCGTGAGCCTCGCCGTGAGCCTCGAGGGCCGCCTCGTCGCCGTACCTCCGCTCCTCGAGGCGCTCGAGAGGCTCGCGCGAGATCTGCCGTTCGTCGGCGTCGCGGCGTCCGCGCTCGATCTCCTAGAGAGGCGCGATCGCCCACGTTTTCGCGCCTTGGCGACCGAGCTCGTCACGACCGACAGGAGCTTCTTGCTGCTCCCTTCGGTGGCGAAGCACATCGCCACCCACCGCCAAGACCTCCTCGACCTCGCGCTCGCCGACGCTCCCACCGAAGGACGCTTCGCGACCGGCCGCACGCACCTCGTCGTCGATCTCGAGCGCGGCGCGGCGACGTGGACCGAGGCTCAGAACGCCCGGTACGCCGAGGCCCTCACGAGGCTCCTCGACGATCCCGAGAGGGACGTGCCCACGCTCCGCTTCGCGCTCGATCGTCTCGTGGTGCTCCCCTTCGCGAGCGCCGACGCGGCGATCCGCTTCGCCTCCGATCCGAGACCGCCCGTCCGTGAGATGGCCATTCGCGGGCTCCCCTGGCTCGACGGACGCGAGGCCGTCTCGGCGCTCGTCGAGGCCCTCGGAGACGACCGCGCGAGGTGGGCTATCTATGCGCTTCGAAAGGCTTTTTCGGAGATGGGTCGCCCCGACGTGCTGGCGACGCTGAGGGCCACACCGACGAAGAAGGTCACCGTCGCGAAAGAGGTGGTGCGCTTGCTCGGCGAGCTCGGAGGCCACGACGCCCTCGAGGCCCTGGTCGCGCTCGATCGACCCGATACCCACCGGGACGTCCGCATCGCGCTGCTCCGCGCGCTCTGGGACCACCTCGAGGAGGGGCCGGTCTGGGCGATCTTCGAGCGGGCGGCGGCCGATCCGGATTGGGTGGTCGCAGGCAAGCTCGCCGACGTCCCCCTCGGCAGGCTCTCCGACGTGGCGGAGGTCAAGGTCACGAGGCTGCTCGCGTCGGTGCTCGCGCGACCCGAGCCCGAGGCGCGGCTCGAGCTCTTGCGGCGGGCGGCGGGCCTCCCGCTACGGGACGGAGATCGCACGCTGTTCGGGCGCCTGCTCGCCCACCTCGGGACGAAAGACGAGGTCGAGGCCACGTTCGCGCTGAACGCGGTGATCGCGCGCATGAGCCCGCAGGAGATCGACGCCGTGGTCTCGGCGATCGCCGCGCTCCTCCCACGTCGGAGGCGCCTTCAGACCTTGGCGAACGCGCTCGCCCAGCGGCTCGGGCCCTACACCTCGTCCACGATTCGGGCGGTCGCGAGCGGGGTCCTCGAGCACCTCCGCGGCGACGCCCACGCGCTGCCTCTCTACGTCACGCTCGGCGCGCGCCTCTGGGACTGGGACGATCTCGCCAAGGCGATCGTCGATCTCGCGGCGCGCGATCTCCTCTACTTCGAGGTGATGGAGGCGGCGCTCGCGGCCGTCCGTGGCTCGGTGCACGCCTCGCTCCTCGACGATCGCCTGGGAAAACACGCGGATCCACGCGTTCGAAGGCTCGGGCTCGCGGCGCTCGTGGCCGCCTCCGCGCCCAAGGACGGATGGTCCGCCGCGCGGAGGGCGCGCCTCGACACGTACCGCGCCGACCCGTCGCCCATGGTCGCGGGCCCGGCGCATTTCGTCATCCCGCCGTGACCTGCGCGCCTCGCTCGAGCGCGCGCGTGGCCTTCGACGCGAGCTTCTTCGCGTGCTCGAATTCGACGCGCAAGAGATCCGCAACGAGCCGCACACGAGGCAGCGCGAGCGCACTCTTCGACGCGACGAGCGAGGTCCGTGAGCGGGCATGAGGGCCGAGGCTCAACGCGAGGGGTACGAGCCCACGCGGGCGTGAGAACCTGTGCCCCGAGAGGGCGAGCGGGATGGCGCCGAGCCCCGCCTCGGCCGCGGCGAGCTGCACGAGGAAGCTGTCCGACGTAAACGAGGGCAAGAACCCCGGCACGAGCGCGGTGAGCTCCGGGTTCGGCGCGAGGGACTCGAAGGGCGGAGCCCACGCGACGAACGCGACGTCGGCGTAGCCGTACCCGGGCCGGAGCGAGGCTGCATACTCGGGCGACGCGAAGAAGGCGACGGGCTGCTCGAGGACGGCGAGCTGCACGAGCTCCCCCTTCGTGCGCGACGTCGGCCTCAACGCGAGATCGGCCTCGCCCCGCGCGAGATCGAGCAGGCTCACGTTCGAGAGCACCTCGAGGACGACGTCGGGGTGCTTCTTCTTCACGTGGGCCGCAAACGGCGCGAGGAAGTCCACGGCGACCCCGGGCGCCGCCGTCACGCGCACGACCCCACGCGGGCCCCCCTTCGGGTCGTCGGCGGCCCTCGCGAGCTCCACGGCCCACTCCGCCATGCGCTTCGCCGGCTCGAGCCAGCGCGAAGCCCGCGCCGTGAGCGTGACCCCGCGTGCCCCTCGCCGAAAGAGCCTGTAGCCAAGAGAGGCCTCGAGCTCGGCCACTCTGCGGCTCACCGTCGGCTGCGCGAGGCCGAGCGATCGCGCGGCTTTCCCGAGGCTCCCCGTCTCCGCGACCGCGAGGAAGAGGCGAACGTCGTCCCAAGAGGCATCCATTTTCGAATGGGTTCATACCACTATGGTCACTTTTTTGCCGCGTTTGGCATGGGTACATCCAGGGCATGAGCACGACGCACTCCCTCCTCGCCCTCGCCACGCTCCTCCTCGCCGCCGCCTCCCAAGGCTGCGCGGTCTCCTCCCACCCGCGGGCCCCGAACGCGGCCGGCGTCCCTTCGCGCACGAGGGACGTGGTCTCGGCCCTCGCGACGCCCGGGCCGCTCGAGGTCGAGACCGTCACGTCCGCCGCGTGGGCGGTCCCACGGGAGGGCCTCCTGAACCTCGAGCACCCGAAGGCGAAGGCCGCGGGCCTCACCAAAGGCGACGAGGCCATCGAGGTCTACTTCCACGTCGTCCGCCACCCGCGAAAGGGGGTCTGGCTGGTCGACACGGGCTTCGAGAAGGCGCTCCGCGACGATCCGTCGGCGAGCGCGATGGGGTGGCTCGTCCGCTCCCAGATCGGCCTCGAGAAGATGCGGTTCACGTCACCGCTCGGGCAGTACCTCGAGGAGAAGAACGTGCATCTCGCGGGGGTTTTCCTCACGCACGCGCACCTCGATCACGTCGGTGGCATGCGAGACGTGCCGAACGACGTCCCCGTGTATACGGGACCGGGCGAGCTCTCGGAGCGGTCGTTCACGAACCTCTTCGTGCAAGGGTCGACGGATCGCGCGTTCGAGGGGAAAAAGGCCGTCGGAGAGCTTCGCATGACCACCGACCCGGACGGCGCGTTCGACGGCGTCGTCGACGTCTTCGGAGATCGGTCGTTCTTCGCGCTCCACGTGCCCGGGCACTCCTCGGGCAGCACCGCCTACCTCGCCCGCACGACGAAGGGCCCCGTGCTCCTCGTGGGCGACGCCTGCCACACGCGCTTCGGGTGGGAGAACGGCGTCGAGCCCGGAGAGTTCTCTTCCGATCGCGCGAAGAGCGCCGAGAGCCTCGCGCGGCTCGAGACGTTCGCCCGGGCGCACCCGGAGATCGAGGTGCGCCTCGGGCATCAGCCGCTCGGGCCGAAGGACACGAAGGTCGCCGGAGCTCCCGGGCCGGTCAGCGCGCGGTGATGTCCTTGCACGACGAGCCGATGACCACGCGCTTCGTCTCCGGCGTCACGTTCACGCTCGCGATGCCGTTCTCTTTGTCGTCGATGAGCCACACGGTGAGCGTGCCATCGGCCTTGCGGCCACGGGTGCTCGTCGAGTTGCCCGAGACCTGCGTCTTGGTGCCGGAGCCGAACTTGGGCTTCTCGCCCAAGAAGACATCGACGGTCTTCGAGCACTCCGAACGAATCTCGACCATGGTCGGGACGCTGGGTTTCGCGGCCTCGGGGGCCTTGGCGCCCGGTGCGCCCGGTGCACCTGCCTCGGGGGCCTTGGCGCCCTCGGTGGGTGCGGCGGCCGTACCCTCGGTGAGCGACGCCGCGCCCGGCTGGGCGGGGGCCTGCGGGAGCTGGAAGCCCGCGCAGTGACAGAGGGCGAGCGCGAGGACCGGGGCGACGAACGGCGAGAGCTTCATGCCCGAACGTACGGGCCCCGGCGACCGACTTCCCTCACGGGCAGGTGATCTGGGCCGAGACCGTGCCCGCGGTGCCCGCCGGCCAAGACACGAAACCAGAGGCGACATCAAACGCAATCATTTCATACAGTTATACAACGACGTTCACGGAATGCGCTCGCATCGTTCGCTCTGCAGGTAGGCCCGGTAGGCGCCCGTGTGCCCGAAGCCGTCGCCTCCGTGGGGGTGCGTGAAGAGCCATCCTTCGATCCTCACGCGCGCTTGGCCTTCGCGCTCGAGCACCGGACACCCCGAGACCCACACGTCGCCGATCGACGAGCGCTCCTCGCCACGAACGAGCTCACCCTCCACGCGCACCCGTGTCTCGTCGAAGGCGCGGGGGCTCGCTGCGACCTGCGCGAGGCCCACGTCGCGGACCGCGCTCGCCCACGGCGTCACGGTGTCGACCACGAGCCGTGCGGCGGTCCCTCTCCCTTCGACCCTGCCCGTCACGACCGAGCGCGCGTAGCCCGAGCGCGGGCGTGCGCGTTCGGCGGCTACGGCCCCGTCGACCAGCAAGAGCATCGGGTGCCCGACCACGAGCGCACGCGGGGGCGACGCGCTCCCCACGAGGACGACGACCTTCACCTTCTTCCCCTCGAGCGAGGGCGATGCCACGAGCTCGCCGGCCGTGATGGTGTCGGCACGCTCGGGCTCGATCGGCGCCGCCTCTCGCGAGCACGCGAAGATCCCGAGCGCGATCGAGGCCACCGAGAGACGCACCTCGCCATGCTTGCGCCTCCGCGCTCGAAGGGAAAGAGCCGCGCGACGATGGGCTACTTTTCGGCGCGAAACGCGAGGAACGCGGCGTCGATGCGGGTGAAGTGATCGAGGCTCCGCGAGGGCTCGGGCTGCCGCGCGACGGCGACGAGCTTGTGGGTCACAGCGCCATTTTCGACCAAGAAGAGGCCGGCCCCCGAGTCGCCACCTTTGGAGAACATGGGCGTGCCGAAGCCGCTCAGGTACCCGAGCTCCACGGTCGACGTGACGGGCAGCTCGGGGGTGAACGCGAAGGGCGCGTCGGGTTTTTCGGCGGTGCGCACGAGGGCCATCGCCGAAACGCCGCCCGCGTCGACGTCGGCCGTGGCGTCGACCAGCTCGGCGTACCGCGGGAGCACGACGGGCGTCGCGAGCGTGATGATGCCGATGTCGGGGTTCTCGACGGCCTCGTAGGATCCGCCGAACGCACGCGCCGAGAGCCCCGCGTACCGCGGCTTGCCCTGAAGATGCGAGCCGACGATCGAGAACGAGACCTTGGGCGCCGGGTCGAGACAGTGCGCGGCCGTCACGACCTCGGTCGAGGACACGAGCGTGCCCGTGCAAAACCAACGGTTTCCGATCGGGTCGGAGATGAACACGGTGACCACCTCGGGATGCGAGCCGGTCGGCACGGGCGTCGCCGGCGGGGTGGACGTCGGTGGAGTCGTCGGAGTGGGGCGAGGCGTGGTGGACGAGGGGGGTGCGGTCGGCGCAGGCCGGGACGAGTCGATCGGCCGCGCGTCGTCGTCAATCACGTCGTCGTCGTAGAAGGGGCCCGGGCCCGGGAGACAGGCGAACGAACCGAGCGAGGCGAGGGCACAGGCGAGGACGACGAAGCGCATGCTCGAGCAAGAGCAACCTGCGGGCCAACCACCGTGTGCGCCATTTCCCGAGGAATACGGACCCCGTGCGCCGATGCACGAGACCCGGCGTTCACACGTGCACCCCCGATCGTGAACCGATGGGGGCGCTCGAAGCGTCACGCAACCCCCTTCGGGCTCGCCCCGGAGCGACATGCAGCCAACGACCTCACACGAAGCTTCACGCGCGGTACGGTCCGTCGCCCTTCATGCGCTTGGCGTTCCGTAGGGCATCTTGGAAACACGCGGCGGCGTACTCGGCGGCGGGTCGATCGTCGGCGCCGACGTCGAGCTCGTGCATGCGCCCGTCGGCGAGGTTCATGGCGACGCAGAACGAGGTGCTCTTGGACGTGGCCTTCGTGTGAACGGCGAACCCGTCGATGGCGTCGACGGGGACCTCGACGTTGCCGCGCGCGGGGATGGGGCCGCTCCGATACGACACGACTCCATTCTCGATCACGAAGCGGCGCGTGTTGAGGAGCCCGACGAGCGCCCCATACCCGACGCTGAGCCCCACACCGAGGTGCAAGAGCCCGAAGACGGCCATGAGCCACACGCCTTGCGAGAGCGCGATCCCGTACCAGACCGCCATGAACGTATTCCACATGAGGGCGAAGCCGAGCATCGGGAGCGCGCGCAGGCGGCGCGGGGGCAGCGTCGCCCGGTAGGTCTCACCGTCGCTCTGCTCCACCATCGAGAGCGATTCGGGTTTGTAGAGGCGGCGCTCCTCGAGGCTCGTGGGGAGCTCGAGCGCCTGCGGCTGGAACGCTGTCACCAGCGGGGCCGCGACGTTCGGGATCGGCACGAGCTCGGAGCACGAGCGGCATACGCCAATCCCACGTCCGAGATCGATGTCGGCACCGGCGATGGTGCTTCCACAAGAGGGGCAGACGAGCTTCATGGGCGCGGTCTCACAGCGCCTCGACGAAGACGTCGTCGAACCGAACGACGGGCTCGATCTCGGCGTTGAACGAGTACGGAACACCGATGCGAAGGACGATGCGGTTCGGCTGTGGCGTGACCATCGAGCCCGTCGCCACGATCGTGCCGTCGGCGCGGAGAACGGACGTGAGCGTGCCTCCGGAGTGACGAAGGTCGATCTCGCCGCGCACGAACCGGCCTTGTTGGGCCCCCGGGATCGGCGTCGCCCCGAAGGACGAGCCCCCGTCCTGGAACGAGCGGAAGGTCTCGTAGTGCGGGCCCGTGTCGTAAATGGCGACGGCGAACGTCTGGAATCCCACTCCCGCGGGGTACGGCTCGGGCTCGACGAAGAGGTTCGAGATCTCTTTGAACGAGCCACTCGAGGGGAGGTCGACTCGCAGGTGAAACGTCACGCGCGCGTTCGGCCCGGGGAGCGCTATCACCTTGCGAAGGTCGGACGATCGCTCGCCGGAGCCCGCCGTCATGCGGAGGCGTAGGGACCGAGCGCCCGACACGAAGGTGGTCGTGTCGTAGTCGAAGGAGCCGGCCCCCGTTCGCACGGCCTCCCATCGTGCCGAGGGCTCACCGTTGCCCTCGAAATCGTCACAAAAGAGGTGCTGACTCGAGCATGGCGAGGGCACGGCCGCGTCTCTTGAGCCGGCGTCGGGGGGCGACGCGGCATCTTCCGAAGCCGCGTCGCCGGGAGGCGAAATCGCGGCGATCGCGTCCGGCGATGGCGCGCTCCCTGCGTCCGGCGATGGCGCGACGCCGAACGCCCCCGAGCACGCAGCGCCCCCCAAGAGCCCGAGGCCGAGCACGATCGCACCGAGTCTTCGGACGAGGAGCACCACGTTGAGACGGTAGCAGATCGCGACGAGGCTGCCGCACCTCGCACCTCCCCCTACCTTGGGCGTCTCGAGCCATGTCCCGCTCGGACTCAGGTTCGGATTCAGAGGGCCTCGACGAACACGTCGTCGAAGCGGACGGTGCCCGGCGTCGTCACGGATCGCGTGTAGGGCGCACCGATCCGCAGGAGCACACGCGTGGGCGCCGGCGTCGCGAAGGTCCGAGTGCCGACGACCTGACCGTCGAGCGAGAGCTGGGCGCTCAGATTGGCCTGCGCGTGCCGAAGCTCCATCACGCCGCGGACGTACCGACGCGAGGCGAGCGTCACGGGGACGGAGTCGACCGAGTCTCCACCGTCCGTGAAAGATCGGTAGGCCTCGAGCCTGGGACCGGGGCCCCCGACGATGATCTCGAAAGCCTGGAAATTCACGCCGGACGGGTAAGGCTGCGGCTCCACGAACAGGAGCTCCAGGAGCTGGGAGGTGATGTCTTGTGCCAAGTCCAACGAGAGATCGAACGTGACACGCACGTTCGGAGAGGGGAGGTCGATGGCCTTCGCGAGGTCGGACGAGCGCGTCCCCGAGCCTGGGGCGAGGCGCAACCGGAGCGCGCGCTCCCCCGAGACGACCTCGGTCGGATCGAGATCGAACGTGCCGACCTCTTCGCGCACGGTGTCCCAGCGCGCGCCCACCTTCTTGGTCGTGTCCTCGAAGTCGTCACAGAAGAGCCGCTGTCCGACGCACGGGGATGGGCGGCGCGCGTCCGCGACCACGTCGGCACCGGCGTCGTTCGGCGCGGCATCGGGCGTGCTCGTCTCGAGGATCGAAGTGTCGCGAGGCTCGGCCTCGGCGTCACGCGGCTCGGTCGTGCCCCCGTCGAGGGACGCCGCGGAGAACGCGCCCGAGCACGCCACGAGCCAGGCGACGGAGACCACACCCGCCAGACCACCACGGACGAAACGCGCCATGATCCAACGACGATACACGACGCGGCGCCTGGCGGCACTCGGCGGCCCTGCGATTTTCGACGTTCGGCTGCCGACGGCATCGCGAGCCGACGAGGCGTTTCACCTCGGGACGTCGTACGCGCACCGCACGCCCGCGTCGGCGCGTGATGAGCCATCGACGTCGCGGTACGCCCACGTTCGGAGCTCGGTCGCGAGCGACGTCGCGTAACTTCCGCCACGGAGCCGACCTTGGCCCGCGCCCCCCACTTCGGTCCATTCGGCCACATTTCCGGCCATGTCGTGCAGGCCGAGGTCCGTGTCGCCGTCGGGGTGTGCGCCCACCGTGTCGGGCCCCGCCGCCGCTTCGTGTGCACACGGCCCCGAGACCCGCCCCCACGCGCCACGCCGGCACACGGCTCCGGTGTCTCCCCAAGGGTAACGCCTCGGCTTGGGTCCCGCGGCCGCCACGAGCCACTCGTCGTCCGTGGGGAGCCGTCCGCCGCGCGAGCGACAGTAGGCCCTCGCGGCGTCGAGCGACAGGCCCGAAGCCGCCCGGGCGAGGTCACCGGAGGCCATGGCCGAAGCGTCGGGGCGAGGACACGTCGGACACGAGACGTCGTAGACCTGGGCCTCGAAGGCGTCGAGCTCGAACGATGCAACATGCACGGTTCGAGGCCGCACACGCCCCTCGGCCTCCCAGTCCGAAGGGCCGACGAGCACGGTCGTCTCGGGCACGAGGACCCGGGCGCGCGGCGCGACACACGAGGCCCCGGAAGCCGCACGAACGAGCGGGCGAGGGCACACCGCAGCCTCCCCACACGCCCCGGCGGGCGAGACGCAGCACCTCACGCCGCGGCGAGAAAAGCCGGCTCCGCACGCGATCTCGTCGGTCGGGCGCCGCACGACATAGGTGACGAGCGCCAACACGATCCCGACGAGGCCGACGCTCACGGCGACGACCCCGGCTCGCCTCACGCGAGCTTTTCGACGCGCACCGTGAGCGCCCCGATCCCCTCGATCGCCACCTCGAGACGATCGCCGTCGACGAGCGGCCCGACCCCCTCCGGCGTGCCCGTGAGCAGCAAATCCCCGGGCTCGAGGGTCATCGCGTGGCTCATGGCCGACACGAGCGTGGGCACGTCGAACACCATGTCGCGCGTGCGGCCATCTTGGCGGCGCGAGCCCGAGACGGTGCACGAGATCGCCAGATCGCCCGTGTGGAGCTCGGTCTCGATCCACGGGCCGACGGGGCAGAACGTGTCGAAGCCCTTGGCACGTGTAAACTGCACGTCTTTTCGTTGCAGATCGCGCGCCGTCACGTCGCACGCGACGGTGTACCCGAGCACGTGGGCCAGGGCCTCCTCGCGAGAGACCCGCGTCGCTCGTTTACCCACGACGACGGCGAGCTCGACCTCGTGCTCCACGCGCTCGCTCTCGGGGGGGAGCCGCACGGTTCCCTCGGGCCCGATCACGGCCGTCGGGGGCTTCAAGAAGAGCAGCGGCTCCTTCGGCACCTCGTTGCCGAGCTCTTTCGCGTGGGCCGCATAGTTGCGCCCTACACACAACACCTTGGTCGGCCGCACCGGGGCGCGGAGGTCGGACGGGGTGAACGACACCTTGGGCGCGCGCTCGTCGGGTACGCCCCCCGCGTAGGGTGGCGCCGTGAACGGCGTTGCCGAAGAGTCGTCGTCGAGGCGGAAGTAAGCGGGCCCCTCACCCTTGTCGAGCACGGCGATGCGCATGAGAGAACGCTCTACCAAAGTCGGGGGCTCGGCGCTCGCCTTCGGCCGGAAGCTTGGCACGAGCCTGCGTCCGCCCTAAGGAGGGCCGCGTGGAACCGCTAAGCCTCGCCTTCTCGCCCGACAGCGACGACATCTTCATGTTCCTCCCGCTCCTCCGGGGCGACATCGACACCGAGGGCCTCACGTTCCGGCACGAGCGCGCCGACACCGAGACGCTGAACACCCTCGCGGCGAAGGGCGAGGTCGACGTGATCGCGATCAGCGCGGCGACGTATGCGAGGCTCACCCACACCTACCTCCTGCTCGGCAGCGGCGCGTCGGTCGGCCGCGGGTACGGCCCGGTCGTCGTCTCGCGCACCGGAGGCACGCTCGCCGACTTCGAGGGAAAGCGCATCGGCATCCCGGGTCACGGCACCACGGCGGCCATGGTGTTGAAGCTGCTTTTGCCGCGCTTCGAGCCCGTGGTCGTGCCCATCTCTCCCTACTCGCTCACGTTCGACGCCCTCCGCGAGGGCAAGGTCGACGCGGCGCTGCTCATCCATGAGGGTCGTCTCACGTACGAACGCGAGGGCTTCTCTCTCGTGGCCGACGTGGGCCAGGGCTTCGCCGAGCTCACCGGAGGATTGCCGCTCGCGTTGGGCGTGAACGCGATCCGTCGAGGGCTCGGCCCCGAGACCGTGGCCAAGGTGGCGCGCCTCTGCCGCACCTCGATCGCGTGGGCCCTCGAGCACCGCGAGCGCATGATGGACGCCCTGCTCGACCGCGAGACGCGCGGCGACGTCGCGCTCGACCGCGCCCTGCTCGATCGCTACCTGGCCATGTACGCCAACGCCGACACACTCGCGCTCGCGGACGACACCCGTCGCGGCCTCGTCGAGCTCTTCCGAAGGGCCCACGCCGCGGGCCTCCTCGAGCGCGAGCCGATGGTCGAGGTCGCCGATTGATCGTGTCCGTGTGCGTCATCGCTGAACGCGCGTGCGGCACGCGAGCCTCCGGAGAGGACCTGTTCGGACCTTCCGGAAATGTTGGGTGAATGCGGAGGGGGAAGACGTGCGTCCAATCTTGCGTATGCGAATCGACCCCGTATGCTCCATGGCGACGCGGGCCCCTCGCGAGCCTTTCCCCAAGGAGATCGAATGATTACGCGCCCCCTGCTTATGACCGGCACGATCGTCCTCGCCGCCCTGGCTTTTGCGGCGTGCGCCACGCCCCAGGTCTCCGACGACGACGGCGCTTCGGTCGGCAAGGTCACTCAAGGCATCCAGGGGGGCTCGGTCGACTCGAGCAACAAGTACCGGTTCAACGTGGGGCTCTGCTTCGGAGGCCGCGGAAATTGCCGTGGATCCTGCTCGGGCACGCTCATCACGCCGAACCTCGTGCTCACGGCTCGCCACTGCGTCGACGACTCGCCCGACCAGGTCGAGTGCACCGGCCAGAAGTTCGGCGCCCAGAAGATCGCGACGAACCAGCTCTTCGTCACGACGCACTATCAAATGCAGGGCCAGAGCACGATCGGCTGGCACGGCGTGAGCCGCATCCTGCGCCCGACCACCAACGAGACCTGCAACGCCGACATCGCGCTGCTCGTCCTCTCGGACATGGCCTCCGAGGGCACGGTGGCCACGCCGGCGGTCCAGTCGGAAATCTGGGATCGCTCGCGCTACGGCGCCACCATCCAGGCCATCGGCTACGGCGTCACGTCGTTCTTCGGCGGAGACTCGGGCACGCGCAGGTTCCGCCCCGACGTCCCCGTGCTGTGCATCCCCGGCTCCCCCAACAACAACTACCGTGAGTCGTGCCCCACGAGCTTCCCCCCGAAGGAGCTCGTCGGCGGCGACGGCGTGTGCCCGGGCGACTCGGGCTCGGGCGCCATGGACCAGGCGTCGCTCACGGGCACGCCCATCGTCCTCGGCGTCGTCGTGCGCACGAGCGAGAACAACGGCAACTGCGAGGGGAGCGCGATCACCCGCGCCGACTCGTGGCGCGATTTCATCGTCGAGGGTGCGCGCAACGCGTCGTCGAACTTCACGCTCTACCCCGAGCCGAGCTGGACGACCCCGGTCGCCGCGCCGCCGAAGCCGCCGCCCACGTCGACGCCCACCGAGGGCAAGAAGCTCGGCGAAGAGTGCGCCCGCACGGTCGACTGCGAGTCGCGAAAGTGCCGCAATCACCCCGACGACGGCGCCCTCGTCTGCACCCAAGACTGCAGCAACTCGACGCCCTGCCCGTCGGGCTTCGAGTGCAAGAACAAGGGCTGTTACAAGCCTAGCTCGCCTACCCCGACCCCGAGCGGGTCCACGCCCGACCCCGGGGCTCCCGGCCCGGGCGCGGGCGGCGCAACCACGACCACCACGACGACCAGCGGTTGCTCGGCCGCCCCCGACCCGACCAAGCCCGTCCCCTGGCGTGGCCTCGGCTTCATCGGCGCGCTCGTCGGCCTCGCGGTCGCACGGCGCCGCCGCGCGGCACGCTGAGCGAAACCGCCGAACGCGATCCTCGGGTCTCGGGCGGCATCCACCTCTTCGGTGAACGACTCGTCCGACACGGCCCCTACGCGCGAGCGCCTCGATGCGCTTCGCGCGTACGCGTTCTTCACGCCGACGCGCGCGGCGAGCCGCATGAACCTGATCTACATGGTCGGGTTCAACGCGCTCGTGCTGGGGGTCATGGCGTGGGGGCGCGCCACGCTCGTGCACTTCGTCGTGCAGATCGTGTTCGGGATCGTGCCCTGGGTGTTCTTGCGGTCCCACAAACACGGGCGCGCGGTCATGGGCACCCTCGGCTACTTCGTGTCGCTCGCCAACACCGGGGGCCTCGCGAGCCCGATCTTGGCGGCCGGAGTGCCCCTCGTCGCAGGCGCTGCGCTCGGGGCCATGCACGCCCGTCACCGAAAGACCCTGCTCGTGGCGTTCGTCACCGGGCTCGTCGCCACCGGGGCACTCACGATGTCGCCGTGGCTCCCGCTCCCTGCTCCGCTCGTGGGCCACGACGGCCAGGTCGGTGTACCTTACATCTTCCTCGCGCTCGTGTCGGTGGGCAGCGCGTGCCTCGCCGCCTACAGGGTGGGAGGGCGCCTCTCGCAGGTGCACGAGCGCATGGTCATCGAGCTGGCCGAGCGCCGTGAGGAGATCTGCGCCGAGAACGAGGACCGTTCACGTGCCCTCGAGGGAATCGCCGCGCGCCTCGCTCACGAGGTCAAGAACCCACTCTCGGCCATCAAGGGGCTTTCGGCGCACATGGCGCGCACCGCGGCCGACCCGAAGGTCGCCGAGCGCCTCGCCTTGATCGAGTCCGAGGCCACGCGCCTCCAGTCGATCGTCGAGGGGTTCTTGTCGTTCTCGCGCGGGCTCGACGACCTCAAAGTGTCCACGGTCGCGCCCGCTGCGGTCGGCAAGGAGATCGCGCTCCTCCTCGAGACGCGCACGCAAGAGCACGAGCAGCGCATCGAGGTCGTCGGCTCCGAGGCCGTCACCGTCCAAGCCGACGGCCGCAAGATTCGGCAGGCCATGCTGAACCTCGTCATCAACGCGCTGCAAGCTTCGCCGCCGAAGGCCTGTGTCACGATCGAGACCTCCGCGGCCGCGGACGGCGAGGTCACCATCAAGGTCATCGATCGCGGCGAAGGCATGAGCGAGACCGTGCTCGCGCGCCTCGACAAGCCGTACTTCACCACGCGCGCCGGGGGCTCGGGGCTCGGGGTCGCGGTCGCGCGGGGCCTCGTCGAGCAGCACGGAGGGACGTTCACGATCGAGAGCCATGTGGGTCGGGGTACGACCGTCACGTTCACGCTCCCGCGCGAGCCGCGCCTCTCGACGAAGCTCGTGCACCTGCCGAACCCCGCCCACGCCGAGCCGAAAAAAGGGGCGTGACGTGGTAGGAGCCTTATCCATGCCGCGTGTGCTCGTCATCGACGACGACCCCTCGATCCGCTTCACGTTGGACGCCGTGCTGTCCGACGCGGGCCTCGAGGTCGAGACGTGCCCGGGTGGGCGCGAGGGGCTCGAGGCGTTCGAGGCCCGCGGAGCCGACGTGGTGCTCACCGATCTCGCGATGCCCGAGGTCGACGGGATGGCCGTGCTCGAGGGTGTGCGCGCGGTCGATCCGGCCGTGCCCGTGCTCATCCTCACGGCCCATGGCTCGGAGCGCGTGGCCGTCGCGGCCATGAAGGCCGGCGCGTTCGAGTACCTCCCGAAGCCATTCGACCCCGAAGAGATCGTGCTTGCCATACGGCGCGGCATCGAGACCCACGCCCTCCGGCTCGAGAACGCGCGACTGCGAACGGCGGCTCGCCTCGGACGCCCCTTCGTGGCCGAGAGCCCCGCGCTTCGCCGCGTGCTCGACGTGGTGGCCCGCGTCGCCACGAAAGACGTGACCGTGCTCCTCACCGGCGAGAGCGGGACCGGGAAAGACGTGCTCGCCGCCGCGCTGCACGCGCACTCGCGCCGCGCCGACAAGCCGTTCGTGCGGTTCAACGCCGCTGCCATCCCCGGGGAGCTCGCCGAGAGCGAGCTGTTCGGCCACGTGAAGGGCGCGTTCACGGGCGCCCAAGCCGCGCGGAGGGGCTATTTCCAAGACGCCCACAATGGCACGCTCTTCATCGACGAGATCGGCGATCTCCCGCTCGCGATCCAGGCCAAGGTGCTCCGCGCGCTCCAGTCGGGCGAGGTGCAGCCCGTAGGCGGGCGCCCGGAGATCGTCGATGTTCGCCTGGTCGCCGCGACCAACAAAGACCTCGCCGCCGAGTCCCGCGCCGGGCGCTTCCGCGAGGACCTCTACTACCGCCTCGCCGTGGTGCCCGTGCGCATTCCGCCGCTCCGCGATCGCGTCGAGGACATCGCGCCCCTCACCCACGCGTTCGCCGCGTCGTACGCCGAGCGCTACGGCATGGGCCGCGTCGAGGTCGAGCCGCAGCTCGTCGAGGCGTTCCAGGCGCACACCTGGCCGGGCAACGTGCGCGAGCTCGAGAACACGGTGGCACGTCTGCTCGCCCTCGCGCCGGACGACCGGCTCACCCTCGCGCTCTACCGTTCGGTCGCCGAGCCGGTGGCGCCCGCGTCGCGTTCGTCGTCCGTCGATCCGGGGCCGGGCCTGCCGCTCCGCGCGCGCGTCGAGGCCTTCGAGCGTGGCCTCATCGAGGCCGAGTACGACACGTGCAGCCGGAACCAGAGCGAGACCGCCCGCCGCCTCGGCATCTCGCGCCCGTCCTTGGTCGAAAAACTGAGGAAGTACGGTCTCTTGGAGCGATGAAACTCTCGCGCCGCGCGTTCGCTCTCGGGCTCGCTTCGGTCGCCGCGTGCCGCACGACACGAGCGCCCGAAGAGGGGGACGCGCAGGCTTCGCGGACAGCGACCCGCGTCGTCTCGCTCGGGCCGGCCACGACCGAGGCGCTCTTCGCCATCGGCGCCGGCGGCATCACCGTGGGGCGATCGCGCTTCTGCGACACACCTCCCGAGGCGCGCGCGCTCCCCTCGGTGGGCGGCTTCACCGACCCGAGCATCGAGACCATCCTCTCGCTCCGCCCCGATCTCGTCGTGGGCATTCGAGGCCCCGGCGGCGCGGCGATCGTAGGCACGCTCGAGGCGCGTGGCGTTCGCACGTACTTCCCCGAGACCGAGTCGAAAGACCAAATCGTGTCGCTCCTGCGAGGCCTCGGCGAACGCACGGGCCACGAGCGAGAGGCGGCGGCGCTCGTCTCGGGCATCGAGGCCGAGCTCGCGGCCGTGCGCAACGTGGTCGCGAAGAAGCCCAAGCGTCGTGCCCTCCTCGTCTACGGGCGCGCGCCGCTCGTGGTCGCGGGGCGAGGCAGCTTCGCGGACGAGATGCTCACGCTCGCCGGGATCGAGAACGCGTGCGCGTCGAACGAGCACTACCCCACGATCGACGTCGAGCGTGTGCTCGCGTGGGACCCCGACGACGTGCTCGACGCCTCGGTCGGCATGGGCATGGACGCCGACGACCCGTCGTACTTTCGCACGGCTGGATGGAGGCGCGTTCGCGCGGTGACCACGGGGCGCGTGCTCAAGGTCACCACGATGGACGTCACGCGTCCTGGCCCCTCGTTCGCGCGCGGCGTCTCGGCCCTCGCGCGCCTCGTGCACGGCCCCGACGGCCTCCCACCTGGTTGATTTCATTCGATATTCGGCGCCTCACCGAAGGAGCGCGAGCGCTCGTCGAAGGCGGTGTATACGAGCGTCGTGGCCAAGGTTCGCATCGATCAGCTGCTGGTTTCGCGAGGGCTCGCCGAGTCGCGGACGCGCGCGCAAGCCCTGCTCATGGCCGGTGTGGTCACGGTCGACGGCCAACGCGTCGACAAGGCGGGCGCGCTCGTCAAAGAAGAGGCCGACGTGGCGGTGAAGGGCACCGACCACAAGTACGTCTCGCGCGGCGGCCTCAAGCTCGAGGGCGCGCTCGACACCTTCGCGATCGACGTCACGGGCAAGCGGTGCCTCGACCTCGGCGCGTCGACGGGAGGGTTCACCGACTGCCTCCTTCAGCGCGGCGCGACGAGCGTGGCCGCGGTCGACGTAGGCTACGGCCAGCTCGCCCAGAAGCTCCGCGACGACCCGCGCGTCCTCGTGCTCGAGCGGACCAACGCGAAGACCCTCTCGCCCGAGACGATCGGCGGCGCGGCGGATCTCACGGTCGTCGACGCGTCGTTCATCGGGCTCGGCAAGCTCGTCGAAGGGATCGTCCGCAACACCCGCGAGGGCGGCGAGCTCGTGGCCCTCGTGAAGCCCCAGTTCGAGGTCGGCCGCGAAGAGGCCTCGAAGGGGCGCGGCGTCGTGCGCGATCCCGAGGTGCGCGCCAAGGCCATCGCGAGCGCCGTCGCCGACGTGGCCGCCGCGGGCTTCACCATCTTGGGCACGTGCGACTGCGTCATCCGCGGCCCGAAGGGCAACCTCGAGGCCTTCGTGTGGGCCAAGAGGGGATAAGTCCGAAGTCCCCAAGGCATTTTCCCCGAGCGCACGACGTATCCTCGACGATCGCGGGGCGCTTCGTTCGTTTCGCCGCACCTCTGGGAAGCTCTTCCATGACACATCGCCTTTTTTGCGCTGCTCTCTCCCTCGTGGGCCTCGCCGTAACCGCCGCGTGTGCGACGGGGAGCGCGAGCACGACCGAAGATCCGGCCGACGCCACCACGGACGACGCGGCCCCGACGCCGACCGGCACGGTGCCTCGTGACGCATCGGCCCCCGAGAGCGGCGGCGAGGCGTCGACCCAAGGGCTGCGGCGGCCTGGCGCGGGAGAGGTCGTCTTCACCGAAATGATGATCAACCCCGACGGCGTGAGCGACGAATTCGGCGAGTGGGTCGAGCTCTACAACACGACCGACACCCCGCTCGGCCTCGGCCAGTGCCGCCTGTCCGACGAGAGCAGCCCCAAAGACGATCGCGAGATCGATCGCGACGTGGTCGTCCCGGCGAAGAGCGCCATCGTGCTCGGGCGCTCGGCCTCGGCCGCCGCGAACGGAGGCCTCTCGGGCGTGACGTTCGAGTACGGCAACGGGTTCGTGCTCGCGAACACCGGAGACTCCGCCATCCTCACGTGCAACGGGGTCGTCGTCGATCGTGTCGACTTCACGTCGACGTGGCCTTTCGGAAAAGGGGTCACCATGCAGGTAAAGCAGTCGGCCCGAAACGCGACGGCGAACGACACTCCTGGCAACTGGTGCCTCGCGACGCTCTCGTTCGGAACGGGGGCCCAGAAGGGCACCCCGGGAAACACCCAGAACCACTGCCCGTGACCGCGAAGGCCAAGCGCGGCGCCCCTTGATTTGGGCGCCCGTACGCGCGAAAAGGGCGGCTCACCCCCTTCGGCCGAGGCACACACGATGAGCACCCGCACGACTCCGTCCCCCCGTATTTCGGTGCTTCGCGAGGTGCTGCCTCGCCTCCTGGGCACGCCCGGCGCCCTCCCCGATGACTGGGACGTGCAGGCCACCACGTACGACCTTACGCGCTTCCACGACGAGGCCACCTTCGCCGAGCGCTTCTACGCGGTCGCCGAGCGCCTCCTCGCCGAGAAGGTCGAAGCGCCCGAACAAGTCCGCGAGCTCCTCGCCTCGTGCGGTCTCCCGTACGACTACGCGCGCCTCGGTCAGCCCCTCTCGACGCTCTTCGAGATGTGGGTCGCGGCCGAGAGCGGCGCTTCGCACGTGGTCTCGTTCGCCTCGCGCACCAAGCCGTACCTCACCGTGATCGACGCGGCCGCGGGCCCCGTGCGTGTCTTCGCCGAAGGCACGCTGCCGCTCTCCGAGGGCCGCAAGGCGCGCCTGCGCGAGAAGGGCGCGACGCTCCACGAGGGGCACCGCGGGCCCATTCCCGCAGGACCCGAGGGTACCCTCACGGTGTACGTAGCCGAAGGTGGGTACACCCCCGACCTCATGACCCTCGAGGTCGACGCCGTGTGCTACTCGGTGTTCGAGGGCGGCGTGCTGCTCGTGCGCTCCTCGCGCATCGACGTCGCCGCCATTCGGGTGCTGCGAAAGCGCACCGCGGGCTCTCTCCTCGCGTCGAGCGCGCTCGTCGAGCTCCGGCGCGTGGCCGGGCTCTCGGCACCCGTCGACCTCCCCAGCACGACGCCCGCCGAGTGCGACGCGCTCCTTCGAAGCCTCTTCCCCGAGGTGCGCGACGCGCTCTACTTCTGCACGGGGCTCGCGGCCGAAGCCGCGGTGTTCGAGGCCGTGGCCGAAGAGGTCGGAGAGGTCACGATCTTCTACGCGCAGAACGGCTACGGCGGCACGGGCCAGCTCCTCGGCGACATTTTGCCGCGCACGAGCGCCATTCGCCCCGCGCCGCTGCCGGTGCTCGACCGCGACGCCGAAGGCCGCACGGTGACCTTGGTCGAGCGTGTGGTGCGCGCGCTGCCGTCGCTCGGCGGAAAGGCGGCGTGCCTCTTCCTCGAGATGCCCACGAACCCCGAGCTCCAGCTCCACGACTTCGACACGCTCATGGCCGCGCTCCGCGCCTACCGCGACGCGCACGGGGTGACCATCCCGGTGCTCGTCGACACCACGCTCGCGCCGCTCTACCCCCTATTTTCGCAGCCCTTCGCGCAAGGGTGGCCCTTCCTCTGCGTGAAGAGCGGGTCCAAGTATTTCACGCGCGGCAAGGCCACCCTCGGCGTCGCGTTCTCGGCCGACGAGCCCATGGCCCTCTCCATCATGCGCCGCGCGCGCACCTACGGCGAGGACATGGACACCCTCGCGAGGCCCGCGCAGCTCGCCGCGGCGCTCGGAGGCCTCTCGGGCCTCCGCCCGCGCCTCGCCCGCGTCGCCGAGAAGACCCGCGATCTCGCCGGGCGCATCGAGCGCGCCATCACGGCCCGCGGCAAGAGCGTCACGCTCTACCACGTGAGCGAAGAGGGCATGGCCCAGGGCCTCGCCACGGGGCTCCTCTCGTTCTACCTGCCGCCCGCGCCCACCACCGCGCCCGACCTGGTCGACGAGTTCGTGGAGCACCTGCTCACGACGGCGCCCACGCTCGTGAAGAACCGCGTGAGCTACGGCCAGTACGCCGGCGAGCACAGGCCCGATTACGTGTATGTGATCAACCCGCAAGAGTCGACCCAAGGGTCGCTCTCGGCCGAGACGAAGGCCGCCCAAAAGAAGGACAACGTGCAGATCTGCCGCATCTCGGTCTCCGAAGGGGCCGACCTCGACGCGCTCGTGCGCGCCATGGAGGCCTTCTTCGACCTGAAATACGGCCCCGCGCGCTGAAGCGACGACACCGGGTGACGCGAGCTCGGAGCCGTGGCCCGACCGCATACGAGCGATCGCGCGTCGGTCTCGTCGCGGCCGTAGCGGCGGTAGCCGTCCATGACGACCTCGCGAGCGCGGCGCGGGGCGGCCACCTTGCGTAAGCGGCCCCTCCGGGGACGTACGCAGCGCGCCGACACGGCCGAAGGAGGCTCACCGGGTCCATGCGGAGCGTCGGATCGCCCAAGAGGAGGAACCCGAGGCTCGTCGTCGTGGTGTCGAGCGCGAGATCGCCGAAGGTCCCGAGCGTGTCGCGACCTCGCGCATGGGCGCCCACTCACGTCGGAGCGGCACGAAGAGCGACGGCAAGACTCGAACTATCGCGGTCATTTCAACCACTTACGCGTTACGACGGGATTCTCGTCAGGGGCGGTTTGTGGAGTGAAGGGCACCCCGTGAGGAAGATGCGCCGCGAGCCACTCGCTCCCTGCGTCCACGTGGACGCGGTGTCGCTTCTTCCCGCAGGTGATGCATGAAACGTCGTACGTCCTTCTTCCTCGCTTCCGTCGTCTCTCTCGGGCTCGTAGGTTCCGCTCACGCCAAGCTCTCGGGCTCGGGGGGCTCGGTCGAGTTCACCGCGACGGGCCCTGCCGGCCTCAAGATCGTGGGCACGACGAGCCAGATCACGGTCAGGGAGGATGGCGCGAACGTCGTGGTCACCGTGCCGCTCGCGGGGCTCGACACGGGCATCGCCCTCCGCAACAAACACATGCGGGAGAAGTACCTCGAGGTCGACAAGTTCCCGACCGCGGAGCTTACCGTGGCGCGGAGCGCGCTCAAGGTCGGCGAGGGGAGCGGCACCGCGCAGGGCACCATGAAAATCCACGGGCAGACTCGCCCGGTGTCGTTCGGCTACACCGCCGCGAAGGGCGGCCCGGGGCTCACGGTCGAAGGCACCGTGCACCTCGACATGAAGGCGTTCGGCATCGAGGTGCCGAGCTACATGGGCGTCACCGTGAAGCCCGACGTCGACGTGAAGGCCAAGCTCGGCGTGAGTGACGGATGAGCCCTTCGCGCCCCCACCTTCCGAAGATCCCCGGCGGCACCGAGACCACGAGGCACGACCGTCGCGACGGGGACCGCCCCGCGATGGCGCGCTTCCGCGCAAGGCCCGGCGCGGTCGCTGGCTCTTGGCTCCTCGCGTCCGTCGCGTTCGCGTCCGTCGCGGCGTGTTACGTAGGTCCTCTCGCCGACGACGACGGTGCGCGGTCCGACGTCTCGCGCTCCGAAGCCGGCGCAGACGGCCGCGGTCCCTCGACGCCCGGCGCGGAGGGCGGGGGCGCGAACCCGACGTCGGGGCTCCCGTGCGACGTGGACGCGGTGCTCGCAGCGCGCTGCAGATCGTGCCACGCCACCCCGCTCGCGGCCCCGATGACGCTCCTCACCTACGAGGACCTCGTCGCGCCGTCGAGGTCCGACGCGAGCCGCAAGGTCGTCGACGTCGCCATCGAGCGCATGCGAAGCGCGACGCGCCCCATGCCTCCGAGCGGCCCCGCTCCCCAGGCGGACGTCGGTGTCCTCGAAGGGTGGGTCGGCGCGGGGCTCCCGCGAGGCGCGTGCGGCGCTATCGACGGCGGCGCCGACGGGGCCACGCAGGCGCCGATCGTGTCGGTCTGCACGAGCGGGACGCGTTGGTCCTCGGGCAACGAGAAGTCCCCCCGCATGAACCCCGGGCTCCCGTGCCTCACGTGCCATCAGCGCGAGAACGATCGCCGCGAGCGCGTGCGCGCACCGGATCGCATCGGTGGGACGGTGTACCCCACGGTGCGAGAGCCGGATCTCTGCAACGGCGCGCCGGGGGACGCGACCATCGTCCTCACCGACGCCACGGGGCGCACGTTCGATCTCCCCGTGAACGAGGTCGGGAACTTCTACGCGTTCTCGTCCGACGTCCCTGGCATCACCTTCCCCATTCGCGCCAAGGTCGTGCGGAACGGGCGCGAACGCGCCATGTCCACACCGCAATCGACCGGCGACTGCAACTCCTGCCACACCGAGGCGGGACGGAACGGCGCCCCCGGGCGCATCTTTCTGCCCTGAGACGCGACGATGTCCCATTCCATTCGGGCGATGCTCGCGATCTTCGCGGGCCTCGTCGCTCTCGTCCTCGCGCCGCGCGACGCCTCGGCCTACCCGTGGATGATCCGGCACGACTACACGGCCTGCGCGCAGTGCCACGCCGACCCCTCGGGCGGTAGCCTCCTTACGCCCTACGGGCGCGCGCAGAGCGAGATCCTCCTCCGCACCTACTACGGCGAAGGAGACCCGACCGAGCGCGACCCGGGGACGTTGGGCGACTTCATGTTCGGGGCGTTCAAGCTGCCCGAGCCGCTCCTCGTCCAGTCCGACGTGCGCAACCTGCTCTTGCACGTCTCACCAGGAGGAGCTCCCTCCGACACGCGGTTCGTCCAGATGCAAGCCGACGTCGTCGCGCAGCTCACGACGGGGCCCCTTCGGCAGAACGTGAGCGTCGGCTACGTGCACCGGGGTGCTCCGACGACCTGGCTCGCGGGTGGCGACGAGGAGCACCATCTCGTGTCGCGCCACCACTGGCTCGGCCTCGCGTTCGGCAAGGACGACGAGCTCCTCCTGCGCGCCGGTCGCATGAACCTCCCCTTCGGCCTCCGCTCCCTCGAGCACACATCGTGGGTGCGCAGCCTCACGGGGACCGACATCAACGCGGCCCAACAACACGGCGTGGCCCTCGCATACGGAGGCGAGAAGCTGCGCGCCGAGGTCATGGCGATCGCAGGGAATTTCCAGGTCTCTCCGGACACCTTTCGGGAACGCGGGTACTCGGCCTACGCGGAGCTCGCGCCCTCGCCCAAGATCGCGGTCGGGGTGAGCAGCCTGGTCACGCATGCAGGCACGGGCCTCCGCACCGGGAAGCCTCTCTTCCGGCAGGCGCACGGGGCCTTCGTTCGCTTCGTCCCCACGCGCAAGCTCGTCCTCTCGGGCGAGGTCGACGTGCTCGGAGCCTCAGCGCCGCGGGAGCGAATCCAGGTCGGGCTGGTGAGCATGCTCTCGGCGGACCTCGAGCCCCTCCAAGGGGTCCATTTTACGACGATGCTCGAGGCGAGCACGACGTCGTTCCGCGACGCGTCGGCGAGCTTCGGGATCTGGGGCGGCGCCGCGTGGTTCTTCCTCCCGCACGCCGACGTGCGCGTCGATCTCGTCTACCGCGACGAGGACGTCGGGGCGTCGCGTGCGACCTCGAGCGCGCTCCTCACGCAGCTCCACATCTTTCTGTAACCATATGAAAAAGCGAATCATTTTGGCCGCTCTCTTGGCCTTCTCGGGGACGATCGCGCGACCGGCGAGCGCGACCCCGTCGTTCCCTGGCGCGATCCGAGGTCACCTCGGGCTCGGGGAGCCACCGCCGTGCGCGCTCTGTCACGCGGGAGGTCAGACGGGCCGTGGCACCGTCACGACGCCGTTCGGCGCGACGATGCGCTCACGCGGCCTCGTGGCGTACGACGAATCGACGCTGCGCACGGCACTCGACGCCCTCGCCGCAGAGAAGAAGGACAGCGACCACGACGGCGTTCCCGACGTCGCCGAGCTGACGAGCGGCGCCGACCCCAACGCCGCGGGCGGTGACGGGGGCGTTGCCGGCGAGGCGCCACCCGTCCCCGAGTACGGCTGCGCTGCCGCGCCCGGCGAAGCGGCCCATACGGGGTCGGGGGTCGCCCTCGGGATCGCGCTCGCCTTCGCGGGGCTCGTGCGCTCGAAGGCCCGCCCCCGTGCGTGAGGCGTTCAGGGACGCCGAGGAGCTCGCGTCGGAAAGCGAAGCACGCCGATCGGGTCGATTCCGAAGCGCTCGGACACGAGGAGCCGCGCGGCTCGCTCTTCGTCCGAAGCACCCCTGTCGACCAACGCCCGATCGACACGCGCGAGGTCGACCTCCAGCGGCGCGAAGCGCTCGAGGCACACGACGCCGTCCTGCCCGGGAGGCCCGTCGCACGAGGCCGTACCCGCGCGCCCGGTGAGGCGTGCGCCGTCGCCCGGACCGACGAAATCGACCTTCGTCGTCGCCCCCACGAGCTCCCGAGGCAGCGCGTAGTGCATGCGAGACCGCCCGGACCGAAGCGTTTGCACGGCGACACGAACAGGATAGTCGGCGAAGGCCTCGAGGCTCGGGTCGTCCACGGGGACGGAATACACGGCCTCGAACGAGGTCGTTTGGGCCTGCTCGTCACTCCCGAGGAGCTCGTCGTCACTCGACGAACATCCGACCATCACGAGGATCGAAACGACGCACACGGCATGTCGCGCTAAGGTCATGTGCGCGCAACATAGCGTGAGTTTCTCCCTTGTCCCGTCCTTTCGACGAGCCCCTCCGACACCATCGAGGCGAGCAGTCGAAACGCCGATACGTCGGAGATTCCGAGGTAAGTTGCGACCTCGCGCGTGGCCGTGCCGGCAGGGAGGCGCGCCAACGAGAGGACTTTCTCGGTCCTCGCTTCGAACGTCGCCGCAGCCTGGGGAGGACTGGCCACGACCGGATCCGGACACGCCACTTCGTCCGATTCCTTATTTGACACTCGAACGTCGACGAGCTCGACGCCTTGTGCGAGTCGATACCCGAAGTCACCCGCGACGACCCACCGAGAATGTGGCTCGAGGCACTTTCTTAGGCGCGCTATCCCACTATGAACCATCGCATCGTGCCGCTCCGGCACGTACCTTCGCTGCTTCCACACCTCGAGCACGAGGCGCTCCTTCGTTCGAGGGCCTCCACCCAGCGCCAACAAGAGCGCGAGCGAGGCCTCGGTCGGGATCGGAGCGCGCATGACCTCCCCCCGGGACTCGAGGAGCATCACCCCCAGCGCGGCGTCGAGCACGACTCTCTCGCCCGGGGGCCGACCGAGGCACACCGGGAGGAGGCCGAGCCTCCCCGAGGCGACGAGGCCACCCACGGACGAAGGGCGCCCACGGACCTCACGGACGAGCGCGAGCACGGCGTCCTCGGTCGTCGTCGGCGCGCTCTCTCCGTCCCCGCCGCGCGCGAGCTCCACGGCACGCGCGAGCCCCGTGGCGCTCGCGCACCGCCGCAGCTCGTCGGGCGGGCGACACGCGAAGGCGAGAGGTGCGACCACGTACTGGCAGTAGGCATGCTCGAGCGAGAGCGCCGGGTCGACCGCGCGATCGACGAGGGCCGCGGCGCGATCGAGCCAGAGCCGAGCGGCCTGCTCGCCTTCACGGAGTCCCGCGACGAAGGCGTGAGCGAGAAAGAGGCGCACCCTCGCGCGACGATCACCGTCCGGCAACGCGACGGCGCGAGCCTGGGCGAGGGCTTCCTCGGCCTTGCTGCCCTCGCCGAAGAGAGCATGGGAGCGCGCGAGCTCGGTGACGATGAGACGCCGACTGTACGGATCGGCGTCTCCGAGCTCCGCGAGGCGCTCCTCGAGTGATTCCCGAGGATCGGGTCCGGAGAGGCCATAGTGCGCCTTGTAGACGACGACTGCCGACGCCGTCGTGCGCGCGAAGACCTCGAGGCCGATACCTCGTGCGAGGCGCACCGCTTGCTCGAGCACCGTCAGGCCCGCGAACGAGGCCCCACGCAGCACGAGCGCGTGGCCGAGGAGATCGAGCGCCAGCACTCGGCCATAGGAGAACCGCGCCTCCACCGCGTACTTGCGCGATCGCGTCGCGTGCCGCACGGCGACCACCACGCGGCCCTGAAAATGACGAACCAGCCCGATCGCCTGATGGAAGTAGTACCGCGCCGTCGGCGAGGACGTCGCCCCGAGGCGCGCGAGCATGGCGCGCGCGTGGCGCTCTGCGCTCGCGTATTTCCCCGCACGACACTCCGCGACCGTGAGATGGAACCGGCACGCTGCGTCGGCGTCGACGTCGACGTTCCCACGCCGTCGAGCCCACGACCCATAGACCACCTGCGCTTCGTCCGCGCGCCCCGAGAAGACGAGCGCGCCCACCACGTAAGGCACGTCCGTATCGGGGAAGTCCCCCGTCGCCGAGTCGATCGTCCGTCCGAGGACGAGCTCGTGCTCACCTGCGTAGAAGAGACGTTCGAGGGATGCTGCGGGTTGCATACGGATCGGGAGGCAGGCAGGTCCGGCTCGAGGCCCGCCCAACCTTGAGGCCGTTCTTCGGAGACGCAATGACGAATGGACGTCGGAGAGGTCGAAATCGCCGGACGTGGGCTTCGATCGAGACCGCCGAGTCGACCCCGAGGGTCGTCACACGCCCCCTGCGCCGCCGTCGTCCTCGGGGCCTTCCTCGTTCGATGCGCTCTGCACGTTTTCGGCCGTGGCAGGCGCCGGAGCGGCCTCGGGCGACGACGGAGGCGCGTTCGGTGCGGCGGGCGCACCGGGAGGCGCTGCGGTGGCCGTGGCTGCGGCTGCGGCTGCGGCCGCCCGAGGGTCCACGTTTTGCGCCTGAGCGGCGCCCTGGTACGCCGCTCCCTGGGCCACGACCCACCCCGGGACGGGCCGCGGCACAGGCTTGGGGAAGGGCTTCCACATGCCGCCCACCCCGAACGCGCCCCAGCCCCACTTGAGCCACGACACGATCGCGAGCGCCGTCCAGAGCGCCCACGCGAGCATGAGCCCGCGGTACACCAAGATGGGCACCGAGAGCACCCAGGGCGTCGGCAGGGTGCCCTCGGAGCGGTCTTGGAACCACCGGAGCTCGTCGAGGGACGAGCCGTTGCCGCGCACCTGCATCTCGGGGTCGCCGAGCAGCCCCTTGTAGATCGACGCGAACAAGACCGACATCGCCACGAGCGTGAGCAGCACGAGCCCCACTTGCCTCACGTTGAAGGTGGCCGGCGAGAGGCTCGCCCCGTCGCTCTCTTTGCGGTACCCGAGCGCGAGCAGCCACGCGACGAAGAAGGCCGCGAGAACGATGGGGACCTGCGAGAGCCCCACGGCGAGGAGGAGCCAGTGCCACGTCTTCAGCGGCGTCTTCTCGTTGCGGCCGAGCACCACGGCCACCACCAAGAGCACCGCGAGCAGGCTCCAGAAGAGCACCGCAGGGCCGAGCCGAGGCCCACCGGCGAAGAGGAGCCACCGCCCACCCGGCAGGCTCACGTTCACCCGCGCGTTCACCGACGGCGCGCCCACGTCGACCGTAGATACGCGATAGTACGAAGAAATTCCCGCTTCTTCGCGCCACGAGACGACCACCGTCTGCGCCCCCGGGGAGACCGGGAACGTCACCTTCCGGCCCTCTTGACGGATCGACTGCGTCGCGCCGTTCAAGAGGAGCGACTCGAGCGTCGCGCCGTCGGGCAGGGTCACCGTGTGCTGCGCGCCGCGGCTCGAGCGGAGCGTGAGCGTGAGCTTCACGTCGGTCGTGCGGATGCCCGGGCGCACGTCGAGGGTCTCTTCGTCGATCGTGAGCGTCTGGCCTGGCACACCCTCGGGCCGCGTGAGCTCGACGGTCGCCTCTTCCCCGGGCCACGGACGAAACTCCGGCGTGCGCACGCCGTTCACCGGCTGCGTGTGGACGAACGGGATCCCGCCGTACTTGGCGTGCCAGATGGGGCCGACGTCGAGGCGCCACACCTCGGTCCACGCGACGCCCTTGGGCGCCACGAGCTTCACCGGAGATTTCTGCTCCAGCACCGACTGCCACGCGATCTCCTTCACCTGGGGGCCCATGTTGACGAGCGCCTTGCCGGAGACGACCCGAACGTCGGCCGTGGTCACGTTCTCCCCGAGAAGGAGCGGCACCTCGAGCACCACGGCGCTCCCGAGCGGAGAGACGCGCACGACCTTCGTGTCGACCTGCCAGTTGAGGCCCACACGCAAGGTGCGCTCGACCCGCACGAACGGCGGGAGCTGACCCGGCTGGAGCGTCGCTCCGGGGCCCTGCGTGCGCTTACGTGTAAACTGCAAGTTGTCGTCGGCGAGGCCGTCCTCGTGGATGCCCTCGACCGTCCACCCTTCGGCCGAGGCCTCGACCCTGTGCGGCTTCTCGGGCAAGGCGAGCTGCACGCTCTCCCGCTCGGGCAGCGCACCTTCGACCACCACCTGGTGTTTCCCCGGCGCGAGCAAGACGTAGAGCACCCCGTCCGCGCCCCGCGCGAGGGCCTTCGCGGGCTGCCCGTCGACCAGCACGTCACGCGGCGAAAACTGCCCGATCGACCCCGGCAGCGCGAACGGCGCCGTGGCCGCGGCGTCGACCTCGAGCCTCGCGCGGAGCACGTCCCCGCGGACCTCGATGGCCATGCGGCCGCTCGTGGCGCAGTCCGGGCTGCACGAGGGTTTGTCGACGAGGCGCTTCTTGAGCGCTTCGAGCGTGTCGTTCGACGGCATTTCGGCGCGCGCGACGGCAGGTGAGATCCCCACGAGCGCGAGCACGAGCCCCGCCGCCACGGCAGGCCCCCAGCCCTTCGGGAGCCTCTTCGCCGTGAGCGGGAAGAGCCGCGCGAAGACGACGAGGAGCAAGAGCGCGCGCAGGATCGCCAGCGCGAAGCCCTCCCGCGGCCCGAGCAGGTACAAATGAAGCCGCTGCGCCGCCGAGACGGGCCCGCTCCACTTCAGCTCGAGCGACGTCCAGCTCCACCGCGGCAGCCCCGGTCCCGTCTGCACGATCGCCGCCGGGTCGTACTCCATCGCGTTCGACTGGAGCTCGTACTTCGAGGACGAACGCGAAGGCACGCTCGACGTCGGATCCCACCCTCTCGGCGCGGGCTTCTTCGGCTCGTTCTTCTGCTGCGTGGCCTGCGCCTGCGCGACCTCGATGTCGTTCACGTTGCCCGAGAGCTCACCGCCCTTGCCACCCGCACCCACGGCGGCACCGGCGGGCGGAGGCGGCGGCGCGGCAGGCGCGACCGGGAACGCGTTCGGGTTCCCCATCGAGCCCTCTTCGCCCTTCGCGCGGGTCCCCGTGCCGCCCTCTTTGTTGTCGGCCGAGGGCTCCGCCAGCTGCTCGAAGGTCGAAGCGGACACCTGGTTCGGCTCGGCGAGCGCCGGGAACGCGCCCTCCCTCACGTGCTGCACGAGGAACGGCACGGCCACGAGCGCGACCACCGCGACCGCGAAGGTGCGCGCCCACTCGAAGACCTTCTTGGCCTTGCCAGCGGGCAGGGCACGAAAAATCGCCTCGCATGCAAGTGGCGGAAACCACACCCATTTCGGCGCATCGTGCTCGGGGAACGTGAGCACGTAGAGCACGAGCGCGAGCGCGCCCCACCGCGGCCCGTAGAGCCTCCCGATCGCCACGGTGAGCACGAGCGCCAAGAAGAGCTCGAGCAGCGACCAGTGTTTCACCCACGTGCCCGACACCTCGTCGACGCCCGTCGCGTGGAGGAGCCTGTACCCCGGCGGCAGGTTGAGCCACGCGTGCACCCTGTGGAAGTCGTGCGCCCAGCTCACGGCGGGCACGTCGGTGGGCCCGCTCGCGATGCGGCTGTCCGCGTCCACGGCGAGCTGCCCTTGGCGAATCTCGACGCCCGCGCCGAGCCCCTCCTGTTTCGTAATGAACTGGTCGCGGCCGCCGATCGACACACGACCGAGCACGGTGGGCTCGGCCATGGTGAGGCGCGAGTCGCGCGAGAGGGTGCCCGTGAGCCTGTCGCTCGCCGTGAGCCCTTTGCCGTCGAAATCGAGCCAGAGCTTGCGCTCGAGCGCGAGCTGGTTCTCGGGAGGATCGGCGTCACCGCGGCGGCGCTCCACGAGGGAGAACGTGTCGGTGAGCTTCATCGGGTACGCGGGGAGGCGCTTCCACGCTTCGGGGAGCGTCGTCTGCGCAGGATCGATCGAAGGGACCCCCTCGACGTTCACGACGCGGTAGTCGTTCTTGGCCTCGAACACCCACACTTCGTCACCTTCGCGCCACGGGCCGTTCGGCTTGGGGCGCGTGAGCTTCGTCGCTGGCCCCTCGAAACGCGCGGTGAGCTCCACGGTGAACACGCCCGGGCGAACCTGCACGCGAACGTGACCGTCGGGCTCGACGCGGGCCGGGATAGGGGACTCGAGCGCGAGCGGCGAGAACCCGTCGGGCAGCGCGCGGCCCAAGAGCTCCTCGCGGTTCTTGCCCGAAGCGTGCACCTCGATCCGCGTCACGAGCCGGAGCGGGATGTCGTCGGTGACCTTACGGTGCACCACGATCTCGAGCGCGTCGCCTTCTTCGTTCTTGGCAGCCTTTTGCAGCCACACGGTGCCGTTCGGATCGCGGTTCGGCGAGGCGATCACGGTGCCACGGAGCGAGAGCGAGAGCAGGCCCGTCTCCTTGGGCACGGCGATCGACTCGGGCATCGTGTCCCACTGGAAGGTGCCCGTGAGCACGTGGTCCCCCTTCTCGAGGCGCACGTGCGGGGCCCCCGAGCGCTCGATGACCGTGGCTCCCTGCGCGCCGTTCTTCACGTCGAGCGGCCAGCGCTTCGCGTCGCCCGGGAGCGGCACCCACCCGGCCGCCTCCATGTGCCATTTTTGGCTGAATCTTCCGGATTTTTCGTCGAGCACGAGCTCGACGCGCGAGGGCCACGCGCACTGCGCGCCGTTCTTCATCGTCACCGGGCAGAGGGCCTCGGCTTGGCCGTCGAGCACCCACGGGACCCACGGCTTGAGCTCCGGCGGGACGACCTTCGGGTCGATGGGCTCGGCGCTCGCGTCGCGGGGCGAGACGAGCGCGACCAGCGCGACCAGCATGAGCACGAGGAGGCGAACGACCGACCCATTTCGCATGCCCGAAGGCTCAGCTACGCCTCTTCGGGTGTCAACTCGCGTGGGGTCGCACGCGTGCATTCTGCAAACGCAGCCCGCCTTACGCGATTTTCCGCGGGTCTCCGTGGCCCGACGTGACGACGAGCGCCGCCCTTCCGTGCTAGGAGCGAGGCGGTCCATGGCCGTGCGAAAAGCCTCCCTCGGCGCGATCTTCCTCACGATCTTCCTCGATTTGCTGGGGTTCGGGCTCGTCTTGCCGTTCCTCGCGGCCGAGGCGAGGGCGACCTTCCACGTCTCGGCGTTCACGGGAACGCTGCTCTCCGCGGTCTATTCCGCGATGCAGTTTCTCTTCATTCCCGTGTGGGGGCGCCTCTCCGACCGGGTGGGCCGCAGGCCCGTGCTCGTGTGGTCGGTGCTCGCCACGGCCATCGGCATGGTGGGGCTCGGCACGTCGCTCGTCTTCGCTCAGAGCGTCGCCTGGCTGTTCGTGGCGCGCATGTTCAGCGGCATCGCTACCGCCAACCTCGGTACGGCGTCGGCCTACATCGCCGACGTGACCGGCCCCGAGGACCGCGCCAAGGGCATGGGCCTCATCGGCATCGGGTTCGGCCTCGGCTTCATCCTGGGCCCGAGCCTCGGCGGCCCGCTCGCCGAGATCACCATCCACGGGCGCGCGGGCGCCGTCCCCTGCTTCGTGGCCGCGGGCCTCAGCCTCGTGAACTTCGTGTGGGTCGTCTTCGGTCTGCCCGAGAGCCTCCCCCCCGAGAAGCGCGCGCCGTCGAAGCGCCGCCTCTCCCCGATCGACGTCGCGGCCTTCCGCGAGGCGTTTTCCCTGCCCGGCGTAGGCACGGCCGTCGTCGTCAACTTCGTCCTGCTCTTCGCCTTCACCGGCATGGAGCAGACGTTCCGGTACTTCAACGAGGACACCTTCGGCATGGGCGCCCGCGACACGGGCTACCTGCTCGCGATGATCGGCGTCACCGCGGCCGTCGTGCAGGGCGGCATGCGAAAGCTCTCGGGCCGCTTCACCGAGGCGCAGCTCATTCGCGCCGGGAGCTTCCTCCAGGCCGTTGCGTTCGCGGGGTTCTGCGGGTCGCCGTTCGCGGGCCGATGGCTGCTCTACGTCTCGGGCATGGTGCTCGCGGTGGGCAACGGGCTGACCCAGCCGAACACCTCGGCCTACGTGTCGAAGCGCGTGGCCGCGAGCGAACAAGGCGCCATGCTCGGGGTGAGCCAGGCCATGGCGAGCCTGGCGCGCGTCTTCGGGCCGGCGTTCGGCGGTTTCTTGTATTCTGCATTGGGTTCGCTCGCGCCCTACATCGCCTCCACGTTCGGCATGCTGCTCGCGTTCTTCCTCGCGCTCCGTCTCGTCGAGTCGGGGGTCGTGCCCGCCGGCGAGAAGGCGGCCCCGGGCGACGCGACGAGCTGACGCGCCAAGAGCCCCCCGCGTCGTTCGGGTGGGTCACGAAGGGCTGGACAGGGCGAGAGAGCGCCCTGAAGATGGCCGTTTGACCCGTACTGTGGGGGGTGTCCGATGAAGGTCGACAAGGCTCGTTTCGTGGAGCTCACGTTGCTCATGGCCGCGGGCTGCGGTGCTCCGCAGAGCGCCCCCAACGGCCAGTACGTCTCGCTCGTCCCCCCGCCGAACGCCCCGGCGCCCGGGCCCTCCCCGCACGGGCCGATCTACACGGCGCCGGCCCCCACCTACCGCCCGTGGTCCCCGCCTCGGTCCTCGGGCACCCCGGCCCCCGTGCCCGTACCTGTGCCCGTGCCCGTGCCCGCTCCGGCAGCGTGCGCCGACGGACCGGTCGACATGGTCACCGCGTGCGCGGGGGTCTCGCCGACGTGCGAGGGTCTCGCGAACGAGTGCCGCTCTCTCACCGACGATCTCCGCCCCAAGGTCGCAGCGGCGTTCGCGGCGTGTTTCGCCAAGGTCAAGGCGTGCCGCTCGCCCGCCCTCGGAGCGTGCATGCGCAGCGCCATCATGTCGTCTTGCGCCGACGAGGGCGCCGTCGCCGAGTGCCGCGACATCATGGACAAATGCAAGGCGAGCGGGAAACCTGCAAAGTACACGCTCGATCAGTGCGCCAAGATCCTGAGCGCGACGACGCCCCCCGTCCCCGGCGACCGTCGGAAGGGCTCGTTCCACGACGTCGACCGCGAGCGCCTCGGCCCTGGACCGAGCGCCGAGTCGTGCTCGCTCACCTACGTGCTGCCGTACCAACCCTGGGGGTCGTCGTGGCGCTGACCGCGACGCGCCGGTTCGGCTCGACGTGTCCGAAAATGTAGCGATCCCGCAGAGAAGCATCACGAGCACCCCGGGCAGCGAACCGTGGCGCCAGGGTCGCGCACGGAGGCACGTGACACAGTTCGGCCCGCGTGGCGCACGAGGGCATGGGCATTTTCGACCGGCATGCAGGTTGCCTAAGCAACTGGCATGAGCCAGACCCTGCGATTCGCTTCGCTCCTCACCACGTACGCCGGCACGGTCGCCTTCGTCCTCACCGCGGGTCCCGCCCGCCTCTACGCCGAGACCGCGCCTCCTCCCCCCGCATGCGACGCGCCCGAGGTGGTCGCGTGCGCCGATGCCTCTCCGGGCAGCACGTGCGACCGAGAGGGCACCCCGGGCACCTGCGAGAGCCGACTCTGCGACGATCGCGACGCGGGGCGCATCACCAACGCTCTCCGATGCGTCGTGCCCGCGAAGCCCGGGCCCGCCCCGAGCGCCTCCACCCCGGCGCCCAGCGCCTCCACGCCGACCCCTGCCCCGAGCGCGT
The DNA here is from genome assembly GCA_016712525.1 of Myxococcales bacterium. Taxonomy (NCBI): domain Bacteria; kingdom Pseudomonadati; phylum Myxococcota; class Myxococcia; order Myxococcales; species Myxococcales bacterium. The sequence continues at coordinate 1,549,014 of JADJQX010000001.1, read as the reverse complement.
CGAGCCCACCCAAGGGCGGAGCCGACGCTGGGGCCGACGGTGGCGCCGAGGCGGCCGAAGATGACTCCGCCGGGGGCTGCTCGACCCAGGGGCACACGCCCATCGGACCTGCGGCCACCACGTTCACGTTGGCGGCCCTGCTCGGCCTCGCGTTCGCCCGTTCGCGGCGCCTGAACGGCCGTTCATAAGCGCGCGCACGAACGCGGTGAATGCGGCGCGAAGGTGCGCGTCCATCCTGGGCTCGACTATCGTCGACGAAGCGACCCATGAAGAAACCCCACGCGCGCCGCCGCAGCTTCGCCTTCTTCGCCATGTTCGGCCTCGGCGCCACGGCGTTCCTCGGCGTCGGGGTCGCCGCGCTCGAGCACTACTCGGCCTCCCATGGCGGCTCGCTCTTCAACCTCCAGGCCGGCAGCCCCGCCCCGCGCTTCGAGTGGAAGAGCATCGACAAGAAACACTGGCAGGCCGTCTCCACCACGCCGAGCGAGGCGACCGACACGACCGACGCGCGTGAGGGCAACCGCGGCGCGTGCCCGCCCGGGATGGTCGACGTCGTCGGCAAGTTCAAACTCGACGCCCAAGGCCGCGAATCTTCGGGCGAAGTCGAAGAGCTCCAGAACAGCGCGTGCGTCGACTGGGTCAACAAAGACTTCCCCGCGCGCTGCAAGACGTTCGACCGCGACGGCTGGCTCTCGCTCTCGCAGAAGCTCCCCACGAAGCCGATGCACTACTGCATCGACCGCTTCGAGTACCCGAACCGCGCCGGCGAGAACCCGATGATCGTCGTCACGTACAACGAGTCGGCCGCGCTCTGCAAAGCGTCGGGCAAGCGCCTCTGCACCGAGAGCGAGTGGACGTTCGCGTGCGAGGGCGAAGAGGCCGTCCCCTACCCGTACGGCTACGGGCGCGACGCCGAAGCGTGCGTGGTCGACCGCCCGTGGAAGCCCTTCGTCGAGAACGGCCTCGCCCCCCGCGACGGCAAAAAAGCACGCGAAGAGCTCGATCGCCTCTGGCAAGGGACGCCGAGCGGCTCGCACCCCAAGTGCAAGAGCCCCTTCGGCGTGTACGACCTCACCGGCAACGTCGACGAGTGGACCAAGACGGCCCGAGCCGGCGGCTACGCGTCCGTGCTCAAGGGCGGGTACTGGGGCCCCGTCCGCGCGCGGTGCCGCCCCTCGACCCGGGCGCACAACGAAGATTTCGTCGCCTACCAACAGAGCTTCCGCTGCTGCTCGGACGCCCCAGCCGGCGGCACGAGCCCCGCCGCCGCGCCCTCGGGCTCGTCCGCACCGTCCCCCGCCCCCTCGACCGACGTCGACCCGCGCTCGGGCGCTCCCAAGCTCGCCGACCCGTCCCGTGACGTCGCCGACGAGGACGACGAGCTCGACGAGCTCTCCAAGAAAGAGGGCGGCCCGACCCCGCCGAAGGCCGGCGTCGGTTGTTCGTTCGGGCCCGGCTCGGGCGAAGGCGCGTCGGCGTTCTTGCTGGTCGCGGCCGCCTCGGTCATCGCCGTGCGCACGTCTCGTCGCCGCCGCTCGTGAGCGCCGAATGCCCGAGAAACGTAGCCTCGACGTGACCCTCACGTTGCCCGTCACGGCCGACGAGGCCGCGACGGGCGTGAAGAAGCGCGTCGAGATCTCCCGTATCGTGCGGTGCCCGAAATGCTTCGCGACCTACCGCGCGGGCCCGGGCTGCGACGCGTGCGAAGGAGGGCTCGTCTCGCGAGACGAGGTCCTCTTCGTCGTGGTGCCGCCGGGCGTCGAGAGAGGCCAAGAGCTTCGCCTCGCCGGCAAAGGGCACGAGTCGGCCCGCGACGACGCCGGGGACCTCTACCTCGCCATCACCCTGCCTGCTCCGCCGAAGGGCGCCCCCGAGACCCCGAAGACGACGCTCGTGGGACTGTGGAAGAACCGCGAGACCCGGCCGGCGTTCTTCGCCGTGGGCTTGCTCGCGCTCCCGTTCCTCCTGTGGGGCGCCGACCGCGCGATCGCCTACACCAAGCGAGCCCCCGTCGGCGCCGCGTGCGCGAACAACGACGACTGCGCGTCGGGCTCGTGCATGAGCCTCTACGAGCGAGACACCCTCACGATCGGCACGGCGTCGGTCACGATGCTTCCGCGCAAGACGGGCGCCGTGTGCACCACCACGTGCGAGACCGACGCCGACTGCCCGTCGACCATGACGTGCGCCCCCGCTTCGCAGAGCGAGCGCCTTTCGGGCATGCCCGACTTCGGCCTCGGACCGGGCGAGCCCAACACCCGCGCGTGCAGCCCCGTCAGCCCGGCACCACGCTGAGGCGGCGCGGCTTCTTCTCGCGTGTCGCGTCGGTCGCGAGCTGCCCGCAGGCCCCGCCCACGTCACGACCGCGGGATTTCCGCACGGTGACGAGGCACCCCATGTCATAAAGCATCTTGACGAATTCGCCCGCGGCCTCTTCGGAGGGGCGCACGAAGCCGCCCGAGTCGAACGCGTTCCAGGGGATCACGTTGACGACGCTGCGGTAGCCGCGAGCGAACGCCGCGACGCGCTCGGCATCTTCGCGGGTGTCGTTCTCGCCGGCGAGCAGCACGTACTCGAGGGTGATCTTCTCGTGCGGCCTCGCGGTGTACCGCAAGATGGCCTCGCGCAGCTCCTCGAGGCCGTGGCGCTTCGTGACGGGCATGATGCGCGCGCGACCTTCGTCGGTCGTCGCGTTGAGGCTCAAGGCGAGGCAAGGGCGCTTCTTGGCCTTGGCGAGGGCGTCGATGCCGTCGACGAGCCCCGAGGTCGACACCGTGATGCGCATCGGCGAGAGGCCGAGCCCGTGCTCCTCGCACAGGATCTCGATCGCGCGGGTCACGTTGCCGATGGCGCCGGCGTGGAGCGGCTCGCCCATGCCCATGAAGACGACCGACACACGGCCCGGATCCTCGGGCCCGAGGGCGAGCATGGCGGCGAGCACCTGGCCCACGATCTCGTCGGGCGTGAGGCTCCGCACGAGGCCCATCTCGGCGGTGCGGCAGAACGTGCAGCCCATCGCGCAACCCACTTGGCTCGAGATGCACAGCGTGACCCTCGGGTTTTTCACGGCGCGAGGCATGTGCACCGTCTCGACCGTGGCGCCGTCGGCGAGCCGCACGAGCAGCTTGGTCGCGCCGTCCCCCGAGGGGCTCTGGGCCACGATCTCGGGCAGCCGAAAGTGGAACCGCTCCGCGACGAACGCGCGCAGCTCCTTGCCGAGCTCGGGCCCGCGAGCCCCGGAACCTGCATCATGCACCCACCTCGTCACGCGATGGAGACGGCCGAGCAGGTGCTTCGGCGAGCCCGGGGGGCGCATCTCCGAGAGCTCCTCGAGCGTGACGTCGCAGAACGAGCGCATGGCTCCCCCTTTACCGAAAGGCGCGCCCTTCGTCGAACGGCGTCCCACACGAGGCGCCGCGGGGCACGAACGGTGTCTCGACGGGCGCGCGACCCAGCGTTCACACGCCGCGGGGTCGACCTTCGGAATCGCCTTATTTTCTCGTCATTCGAGCGAGGCACGAGCCGTGCTGAAGGGTTCTTCGTGTCGCCGCTCCGAGGCGACCAGAAAGGCCTCCTTCATGATTCGCTTGCGTCTCTTCTTCCTCGTCGCCCTCGCCGCCACGCCCCTCTTCGCTTGCTCGAGCGCGCGCATCGTCCGAGAGACCCAGACGGGCGGCACGGTTGCCCTGCGGGGCTCGCGCGACAGCGCGCGTGAGAAGGCCGAGGTGCTCATGCGGGAGAAGTGCCCGAGCGGCTATGCCGTGCTCGAGCAGGGCGAGGTCGCGTACGGCCAACGCGCTACGACCACGCAGTGGAACCGCTCTACCGCGACCACCCAGGTCGAAGACCAACACGAGTGGCAGATCGTGTTCCAGTGTGCGGGGACCTCGGCCACGACCGAGCGGATCGTCGTCACGTACTGACCGGCTTCGCGGCGCGCGCGGGGAGCGATCCCTTCGTGTACGTTCGGAGGGTGAGAGCCTCCGTCGTCTCGTTCGCCGCGCTCGCCGTCCTTTGCGCGGCGTGCCAGGGGAGCCCTCCGGCCCCCATTCGTATCGCTCCCCCCGCACCCCAGCCCCACGCGCCTCGAAGCGCGTCGCCCGCCAAGATCGATCGCGACGCGGTGGCTCGCCTTCCGCTCCGCGAGGCGCTCCCGCACTACCGCGCGTGGGCCACCCGCGAAGACGATCCCGCGGCCGCCCGCGCTGCGCTTCGAGCCCTCGCGTTCGTACGCGATCCGGCCGACGAGCCGCTCTTCGTCGCGGCCCTCGGGAGCCACGATCCAGGCGTGCGGGGCGAAGCGGCGCGTGCGCTCGTGGAGCTCGGCCCGAAGGCCCTCGAACGGGCCGCCCCCGCGCTCGAAGCCGGGCTCGCCAAGGCCACGGTCGAGAAGCGCTACTTCGTGTACGCCCTCGAGGCGCGCGCTCGCCTCGGTGCGTCGGGCTCTCCCTCCGAGCGCGAGCGGATCGCCGCGCTGCCCAAGGCCGACAAGGAGGAGCGCGGGCGCCTCCTCGGCGAGCTCCGCGACCGGCATGGGGGCGCGTCGCTCGTGCGCGCGCTCGCCTCGGTCGATCCGAGCCCACCCGAGCGCAAGAAGGCCCAACTTCGGTCTATTTTCAAAGAGATAGAGGATCTCGCGGATCCGTCGGCCGTGCCCGAGCTCCTGACCTACCTCGGCACGAGCCCACCTCCGTACGCGCGCACCCAGGCCGCCCTCCGCGTCGCCGAGGCAGGGTCGCTCTCGTCGCTCTCGACGCTCGTATGGAGGCTCGAACAAGACCCCCTCACGCTCTACCGAGCCGACGAGGACCCCGAGCTTCGCCGCGACGACACCGAGCGCGAGGCCGTCGCGCGCGCGCTCGCCGAGCTCGCGGTGATGCGCCCCGAGGCGCGGGGGCAGCTCTCCGCCGCCGCCGGAAGACCGATGAAGGCGTGGCTCGCCAAGCACCCGAACGCCGACGGGGTGCGCTTCCTCGGGCTCACGCGGACCGCCCCGTCCCGCGAGATTCTGCGCCCTTGGGCGTTCCCCACGGCGAAGCTCCCGACGGGGCGAGGACCGCTCCCGGAGGCGTTCGTGCGGGCAGAGCCGGCGCTCGCCGCGCTCGGGTACATGCAAGATGCACGCGATTTCGACGAGCTCGTCAAGGCCCTCGACCGGCGGCCCGCGGACCTGGATGCGGCGCGGGTCGACCTGCTCCACGGCGCTGACACGGCGCGGGTGGTGGCGCTCGACGCGCTCGGCACCGGGGCCGCGCGCGGGCTCGCCGCGTGGGGCGATCCGCGGGCGATAGGTCCGCTCACCCGCGCGTGCGACGAGACGCGCTCCCCCGTGCGTGCGCGACGCGAGGCGTGCCGCGCCCTGCTCTGGACGCTCTCCGAGGCCGAGCTCACGCGCCTCGTGGCCGATCTGCCGAAGCAGCTCGTCGCGAGCGATACGCGAGAGGCCGAGAGGGCTCGAACCCTCGTTGGTCTCCTCGCGACGCGCCCGACACCGAGCGCGCGCGGCCTCGTCGACGCGCTCCGGGAAGGGTCGAGGGACGGCCTCGCGCTCGCCACGGTCATCGGCTCCGCCGGGCTCGACCCGACCACCACCCAGGCCCTCCTCGCGCGGGTCACGACGCCGGAGGTCGGCGCGTACGCGGCGCTCGCGCTGCTGCTCGGGGGCAGCCCGGAGGACGTGTCGCGTGTGCACGCCGCGCTCGGAGAGCCCGACCTCCGGACGTACGAGACGCTCGAGACCCTCGTGCCTGCGCAGCTCCTCGACGGGGACGACGAACGCAACCTCGACGCCCTCGCGCGCCTCGCCGAGAACCTCCGAGCCGAAGCCGCCCTCACCGAAGGGGACGCGGGCACGGCCCTCGGGAGCTTCGTCTACGAGGCGCGCAAGAAGGCCCACGACCGCGGGCCGCACACGCTCGTGCGCTCACGCCTCCGCGCGAAGCTCGTGGCCGAGGCCCGCGAAGGAGATCGCCCGAAGGCCCTCCGCGCCGTGCGGCTCCTCACGCTGTTCGGCGAGGCGGGGGCGCTCTTCGCCCTTCGCAACGAGGGAACGGCACGTGACGAAGCGCGCCTCGCCCACCTCCACCTCACGGCCCGTCCACCGTACATGGAGCCGAATAACCCCTAAGGTTTCAGCAATTTAGAGACGATCGCACAAAGCGCCGCGCGGCGGCCCCGTGAGGAACCGCCGCGCGCCGTGACCCACGGGTCTCTTTCAGGTCGACTCTTCGAACTCGGCGTCGATGACGCCGTCCTTCTTGCCACCCGAGGGAGCGCCACCCGCGCCGGGAGGGGGCGCGCCGGGGCCGCCGTCGACCCCACCCTGCGCGCCGTACATGTTGCCGGCGAGCTTGTGGGCTTCCTTCTCGAGCTTGTCGAGCACGTCCTTCACCTGGGCGTCGTCCTGCTTCTCGACGGCCGCGCGGCCGTCCTTGATGAGGGACTCGAGGGTGGCGATGTCGGTGCCGACGAGCTTCTCCTTGTTCTCGGAGATGGTCTTTTCCATCGTGTAGCAGAGGCTGTCGAGCTTGTTGCGGCGCTCGACCTGCTCACGACGCTCCTTGTCCTCGGCCTCGTGCTCCGACGCCTCTTTCACCATGCGCTGGATGTCGGCCTCGGTGATGCCCGAGTTCGCCGTGATGGTGATCTTCTGGTCTTTGCCCGTGGCTTGGTCACGCGCGTGGACCGAGAGGATGCCGTTCGCGTCGATGTCGAACGTGACCTCGACCTTGGGCATGCCGCGCGGGGCCGGCATGATGCCCTCGAGGTGGAATTTGCCGAGGGTGCGGTTGTAACGCGCCTCGGTGCGCTCCCCTTGGAGGACGTGCACCTCGACGCTGGGCTGGTTGTCGGCCGCGGTCGAGAACACTTCCTTCTTCTGGGTCGGGATCGTGGTGTTGCGCGGGATCATGACGGTCATGACACCGCCGAGCGTCTCGACGCCGAGCGAGAGGGGCGTGACGTCGAGGAGGACCATGTCCTTCACGTCGCCCGAGAGCACGCCGGCCTGCACCGCCGCGCCCACGGCCACGACCTCGTCCGGGTTCACCGACTGGTCGGGGTCCTTCCCGAAGAACTTCTTCACCGTCTCTTTGACGAGCGGGATGCGCGTCGAGCCGCCGACCAGGATGACCTCGTCGACCTGGTTCGCGCTCTTCTTCGCGTCCTGGAGGGCCTTGCGGACCGGCTCCATCGAGCGCTCCACGAGGGGCGAAATCATCTGCTCGAGCTTGGCGCGCGAGAGGCGGAGGTCCAAGTGGACCGGGCCGCCGGGGCCCACCGTGATGAACGGCAGGTTGATCGACGTCTCCTGCATGCTCGACAGCTCGATCTTGGCCTTCTCGGCGGCCTCCTTGAGGCGCTGGAGGGCCATCTTGTCCTTCGAGAGGTCGAACCCGGCCGACTTCTTGAACTCGGCGAGCATCCAGTCGATGACGAGGTTGTCGACGTCGTCGCCGCCGAGGTGCGTGTCGCCGTTGGTCGAGATGACCTGCACGACGTTGTCACCGACCTCGAGGATCGAGATGTCGAAGGTGCCGCCACCGAAGTCGTAGACCGCGATGATCTGGTCCTTCTTCTTGTCCATGCCGTACGCGAGCGCGGCGGCGGTGGGCTCGTTGACGATGCGCTTCACGTCGAGGCCGGCGATGCGGCCCGCGTCCTTCGTGGCCTGGCGCTGGGCGTCGTTGAAGTACGCCGGCACCGTGATGACCGCCTCGGTCACCTTCTCGCCGAGGAAGTCTTCCGCGGCCTTCTTCAGCTTCTGGAGCACCTTGGCGCTCACCTCGGGCGGCGACACGGGCTTGCCGCGCACCTCGATCGCGGTGTCGCCGTTCGAGGCGCGGACCGCCTTGTACGGGACGCGCTTGATCTCTTCCTGCACCTCTTCGAAGCGCCGGCCTACGAACCGCTTGGCGCTGAAGATGGTGTTCTCGGGGTTCGTCACGGCTTGGCGCTTCGCGATCTGCCCCACGAGAATTTCGCCCTTGTCGTCCCAGGCGACGACGCTCGGCGTGGTGCGCGCGCCCTCCTCGTTCACGATGACCTTGGCCTCACGGCCTTCCATGACAGCCACGCAGCTGTTCGTCGTTCCGAGGTCGATGCCGATGATCCTACCCATGGCTATCCTCCAACACGTTTCACTTTCGGGACCAGGGAGACGGGCGCCTTGCGCGCGGGCCTTCCCTGGAAAAGCCCGAGTGCTCGATAGAGCGACTGGCGCCTGAACACCAGCCATCGTTTTTTGGCTACGCCGAGGCTCCGGGTACCGGATTGGCCTTGGCCCGTTTTTTTCCGGGCCACCCTGTCCTCGACGACCGCAAGCTAATCACACGGTCCGTCACGTCAACGACGCGTCGGCACGAAACGTGGATGAGCGTATGTGCAGGTCCAAAAACCCCGTATTTTCCCTGACTTTGGGCGCTCGGGTATGCTGGGCCGATGCGTATCGAGACCCGCCTGCAGGCCGACGAGCTCGTTCGAGGGCTCCCCAAACGGACCCGAACGGGCCTCGCGGCGGCCCTCGAGGATCGACGCGCCTCGGCGACCCGAGACCCGTTCGATGCGTACCGAAAGGAGCTCGCAAAACGCCTGAAGCTCGGACCGGACTTCGCCGACCTGGGCGCCATCGCCTGGGCTCTCGTGGGGGCGGGCCTCGTCGAGCGTCAATCCGAGGCCCTATGGGACCTGCTCGCGAGCGGGGTCGTGCACGGCACCCTCGCCGACCTGGAGCTCCTGCTCGACGGCGTCTCGGCGCCCGGAGAGACGAGCGGAACGCCGTTTCGCTCGAGCTATTTCCCCGAGTGGAGCGCGGCGCTCGACCTCATCTGCTTCGGGATCTGCAAGGACGACCTCTCGCCGCTCGTCACGAGGCACGCCGCGGCGCGCGGCCCCATGAGGATCGGCCTCGGCGGCCTGCTCGTCCGCGCGGGGCTCGCGGGAGGCAGAGAGGATTGGGCCGGCATCTTCGCGCGCTACTTCCATCTCTTCGGCGACGCGAGCCCCGCCGTCGTCGCAACCGACGCCGAAGGGGACCACGTCCTCTGGCCCGCGCACCCGGACGCCCGAGCTTTTCCATGGGTGCCGGGCCGTCGACGGGTGGTGCCGCGCGAGAGCGCCGCTCCGCTCTCGCGACCCTACGTACGTGAGCTCGTCGCGTGCTTCTGCGACCTCGGGGAGCTACGCGCGCGGCTCGACGACGAGGCGCTGAGCCCGACCGCCGTTCGTCGCCCACGCCCGAAGGGCCGTCCGCCCGCGGCGCTGGCCGCGGTGCCGAGCTACGCGGAGCTCGCGTGGGTCTACGGGAGGCGCGTCCGCGACGACGACCCGGCTCGCATCGCAGGGACGGCGCGGGAGGTCGCCGAGGGAGCCCTCGATTTCGGACCGCAGTTCCCTGGAGCAGGGCTCTATGGCGCCTTCGAGATCCCTCTGTCCCACACAGACGAGAAGTCGCTGGCGGGCGGCGCAAACGACGCGGTCGTGGGCACGATTCTGAACGGATCCCCGATCCTGCGCTCCGAGCCCGAGATGCGCGAGGGCATCCTCGCTACCCTCCATGAGGTCACGGCCGTCCAGTGGAAGCACCTCGGCGACCACCTCGGCATCCAGGACGTCCACACGTCCCACGAGACCACGTGGGACGAAGCGTTCCGAGCCATCCTCGACGACGCCATGCCCGATCGGAGCCCCGTCGCGTGGCATCTCGTCGCACGGAAGGGTCGAACGGGCGAGCTCGTCTACGGGTGCTTGCTCCCGGGCACGGGCGATAGCTACGAGGACGACCTCGTGTCGACCCGCCTCGTGCGCGACGAGACCGGCTCGATCGTCGCACGGCTCGTCGGGGCGAGCATCGCGACGGTCGACGCCGCGACCCCTGTCGCCACGCTCGAGGGGCCGGTCGGGGACGAGCTCGGGCGCCGCGTCGTCGAACGCATCACGGCCCTGACCGGTCGCGCCCGCCCCTGCCAGACGTACCTCCATCGGGGGCCCGGAGAGTCCTGACGGTGCAAATTTCATTCATCATTACAGTCACTTGGGGGCGCATTGCCCGCGGGGGCGTCTCCTGGTAGGCTCTGGCTAGTTCCTGTTTTTTGGGCCTCCACGGCCCTCCTGCTTTCTCCGCGCCCCGGGTCCGCCCGCGCGGGCGCCGATCGGCCCTGATGCGTCGACCCAAAGATTCGCTCCCCCCTCCACCGGAGCTCCCCAACTTCACCATCGAGCCCGACGCCGACGAGCTTCGTCACATCGAAGAGCGCTACGGCGACACCGGCATCACCCGCCACGCCGTGACCCTCGACGAGGCGCGCATCGACCAAGACGCCGCACGCGTCGTGCGGAGGCTCGAAAAAGCGGGCTTCCACGCGTACCTCGTCGGCGGTTGTGTCCGCGACCTCCTGCTCGATCGCGCCCCGAAGGACTTCGACATCGCGACGAGCGCGCGCCCCGAGGACGTCCGCCAGCTCTTCCGGAACTGCCGCGTGATCGGCCGAAGGTTCCGCCTCGCCCACGTGCTCTTCGGCGGCGGCAAGATCGTCGAGGTCGCCACCTTCCGCCGAAAGCCGCAGGAAGAAGAAGAAGAGGGCGAGGATCTCCTCATCCGAAACGACAACGTCTTCGGCGAAGCCCACGAGGACGCCCTCCGGCGGGACTTCACCATCAACGCGCTCTTCTACGACCTCGAGCGCCGCCAAGTGCTCGACTGGTGCGGCGGCATGGCCGACATCCGCGGCCGCGTCATTCGCACGATCGGCGATCCGACGGTGCGTTTCCGCGAGGATCCGGTCCGCATCCTGCGCGCCATCAAGTTCGCCGCTCGGCTCGACGTTGGCATCTCGCCCGAGGTGTACGAGTCGATGGTCGACAACCGCGGAGAGCTCGCGCGCGCTGCAAGGCCCCGTATCTTCGAGGAAATCTCGCGTCTCCTCCGGGGCGGCGCGGCCCACCGCTCGATGTGGCTCCTCTGGGAGAGCGGCGCGATGGGGGTGCTCTTGCCCGAGCTCGCGGCCTTCCTCGACGACGACGAGGGCAACGCCGGAGCGGGCGCTCGGTTCTACCGTCGCATGGGGGCGATCGACCGCCTGACGAAGGAGCGCGGGAGCCCCGACGACCTCGCGTCGTGGTGCGCGCTGCTCGCCGAGCCTCTGCTCGAGTACACGACCGGCGTTCGCGATCCTCAGGCCGCCGCGCTCGAGCTGCTCGATCTCGTGGTCGAGCGCATCGCCATGCCCCGCCGCATCGCCGACGGCGTCCGCAGGATCATGGCCGTGCTCCCCAAGCTCGCCCAGGGTCGCCTCGGTCGCCTCGCGCGCACCGAGCTCGCGGCTCCGGCCCTCGATGCCCTCGAGCTCGAGCTGCTCGCCCGCGGTCGCCCGACCGACATGGTGCACACGATGCGCGCCGAGCTCGGGCCCGTCGAGCCCGCCCCCGAGCCTCGGCATCGCCCGCGCCCGAACGCGGGGCCCCGCCCTTCTCGCCGGCACTGACGGGGCGTTCGACCGCTCTCCTCAGCGCTTTTTTCCGAGCCCGAGGGCCATCCGGAGCCGCGCGAACGCCGAGGGTGGCTCGCTGCTCTTTCGGATGCGCTCTTCGATCGCGCGGTTCGCTTCGGACGCGTCGAGCGCGAGCGCACGATCGATCGTGGCGCGGGCGTCGGCGTGCTTCGAGGCGGCGAGCAGCGCGGTGGCGCGTACGGCGAGCGTACGGGCGGTCTCCCCCTCGAGGGCGCAGGCTCGATCGGCGTGCTCGAGGGCTTTTTCAGCGCTCCCGAGGGCCACGTGCACGGCCACGAGCTCGAGGTGGGCGGGGGTCGCACCCGGGCTCTGACGCACGGCCGCCTCGAGCGCCTCCCTCGCCTCCGCCCATCGCTCGCGACGACGCTCGGTCGCGCCGAGGGCGAAATGCGCAGGCCACACGTCGTGATGCCCCGCGAGGGTGCGCGCGCGCGCGGTGAGCTGGGCGAGATCGGTGTCGGCCGATGGGGCCTGTGCCGTGCGAACGACGAGCTCGAGCTCGCGTGCTACCCCAGGCTCGTCGAGCGCGAACCGCGTACGGCACGCCTCGGCCGCGAGCGCCGACGCGGGCGCGAGAGTCTCGACCCTCGCGAGGTGCGCGCGCGCCGCGTCGAAGTCGTCGAGGGCCATCTTTCCGCGTGCCAGCGTGAGCTCGGCCCACGCGTCGCTCCCTTCGGCCGCGAGCCGCTCGGCGAGGGAGACCATGCACTCGGCGCGCTCTCGCGCGGGGCGAGGCGCGCCTTTTCGCACGAATCGCTCACCCTCGGCGCTCTCGGGCTGGGTCGACGCGAAGAGCCGCAGCACGCGGCGCGTGACCTCGCTCGGGAGGTCGGGATCGTTCGCGGCGTCGAACGCGAGGCGCTCGACGATGTCGGCGTCGGCGAGGCGGGCGCCGCACGCGAAGAGCGCCATGTACGCGGGAGGGAACCCCGGATGGGCCGTAAGGACCTCGCCGAGGAGCTCGGCGGCGCGCGGGAGGTCGCCGCTCTCGAGCACGGTGACGGCACGCTCGGTCTCGAGCAGCGGGTCGCCGGGGAGCTCGAGGAGCGCACGATCGAGCAGGTCCATCGCGCCCGCAAAATCGCCGCTGCCTCGGCGTGCCTCGGCGAGCAGCACGTGGAGCCTCGGACGGCGGGGCTCTCTCTCCAACGCCGCCCGGACGTGCGCTTCGGCGGCCTCGACGCCACCCCGGCGGAGCTCGAGAGCCCCTCGGGCCTCGTGCAGCACGGCGTGCTCGGGGGCATCGGCCACCGCACGCGCGAGCGCCCGATCGACGGCCGCGGCGAGCTTCTCGTCGTCGGGTTTGGAGAGGACGAGGTCGAGCCCCACCGCCGCCAGGCGCCCCGCCGGATAGTCGGCCTCGGGCGCCTCGGCCACGGCACGACCGAGGTGAAGGAGCGCCGCGAGGCCGTCGTGGGGGCCCCGCCGCGCAGGGTCGTGCAGCACCCCTCGTTCGGCCAAGAGCACACTCTCGAGTGCGTCCCACGCGAGGCCCTCGATCTCGTGGAGGAGCCCGAGCTCCCCCTCGAGCGGCGGAGCCATGTCCTTGAAAAGACGAACGATTTCGCTCCCGGCATCGTCGGGCGTGAGGCTCGCCTCTTCGTCGCACAGCACCTTCCCGCTCGCCGGCTCGAACGCCACCACGCGGAGGAGGCCACGCCCGTCCGACGGGGGCTCGAGCTGCCCCGTGAGCACGCACGACACGTCGCCCCGCGGCGAGCCGGAGATGTCGCCCCAAGCCTTCGGCGAGACGAGCGCCTCGACCGGCCGAGGCTCCGAGCGTTCGTCGTCTCGCGAGAGGAGCTGCGCGAGCGCCACGTTTTGTCCGAACACCCGTACGAAGGAGTGCACGAGCGCCGCGAGGCCGAGCCCGAGGTTTCGCCCCTCGTCGGGCACGGCGAACGGCACCACCACCGCCCGTGGGTAGCGCGCTCGGCCGTCGGCGTGCGCAGAGGTTCGCCCCATTCGCTCTCATCCTTGCCGAGGGTCGGCGCCGAAACAAGCGCGGCGAAGGCCCGAGCTCGACCTCTCTCTCGAAAGAACGCGACGCGTCAGCGCGGCCGCCGAGCACGACGAGGTGTATAGCGATGCGCATGGCCCGAAAGCCGCCCCCTCCCGGCCCCACGCTCTTCGGCGCGAGCCTCGCGCGGGGCTCCGCTCGCGACGGCGCCGTTCCCCTCGCCGAGCGCATGCGCCCCACGAAGCTCGAGGACTACGTCGGGCAGACGCACGTCTTCGCCGAGGGCAAGCCGCTCGCTCGCGCCGTGGCGGCCGACCGCGTCCCTTCGCTCGTGCTCTGGGGCCCGCCGGGTGTGGGGAAGACCACCCTCGGGCGCGTGATCGCCGAGCACACCAAGGCCTCGTTCGTGCTCTTCAGCGCGGTGCTCGGGAGCCTCGCCGAGCTCCGTGAGATCGTGGCCAAGGCCAAAGACGATCGCGCCTACACCGGCACCCGAACGCTCGTGTTCGTGGACGAGATCCACAGGTTCAACAAAGCACAACAAGACGCCTTTTTGCCTCACGTCGAGGCGGGCACCATCACCCTCGTCGGCGCCACGACCGAGAACCCGGCGTTCGCCGTGAACGCCGCGCTGCTCTCGCGGTGCAAGGTGGTGCGCCTCGAGCCGCTCTCCGAGGCCGATCTCGTGACGCTGCTCTCGCGGGCGCTCGTCGATCCACGCGGCCTCGCCGAGCTCGAGCTCCACGCCGACACGAAGGTGCTCGAGTCGATCGCGCGCTCCGCCCGGGGAGACGGCAGGCGCGCCCTCACGCTCCTCGAGGCCATCGCGGACGACGTCGCGGCGCGAGGAGCCCACGAGCTCACCCTGGCCGATCTCGAGGCGTACGACGCTCGCGCGCCGCTCCTCCACGACAAGACCGGCGACGCCCACTACGACGTCACGAGCGCGTTCATCAAGTCGATGCGCGGCTCCGACCCGGACGCGGCCGTGTACTGGCTCATGCGCCTCGTGGAGGCCGGAGAGGACCCGCTCTTTCTCCTGCGCCGCATGATCATCTTCGCCAGCGAGGACGTGGGCAACGCCGACCCGCGAGCCCTCGTGGTCGTGACCTCGGCCGACGCCGCGTTTCGCAGGCTCGGCATGCCCGAGGGGCTCTACCCGCTCACGCACGCGTGCCTCTACCTGTCCGTCGCGCCCAAGTCGGGTGCGGTCGGCAAGGCGTTCTCCCAGGCGCGCGAGCTCATCGAGCGGCTCGGCGCGCTGCCCGTCCCGAAGAAGCTCCGAAACCCCGTCACGAAGCTCGCGCGGTCCGAGGGCCACGGCGACGGCTACCGCTACGCCCACGATTTCGACCAGGGCTTCGTCCCCGGGGAGACGTACCTCCCGGACGACCTCGTGGGCACGACGCTCTACGCGCCCACCTCCCACGGCGAAGAGGCCAAGATCGACGCCCGGCTTCGTGCCATGCGCAACCAATCGAAATAGTTAAGTTTTTGACCGTTTTTGGGCGAGCACGGGAAATGCTCGCGCGTCGGCCGAAAATCGTGGGAAAACCTAGAGCTATGTCGGATCCGGACGTGGTTCCCGCGCTCGTGGCGCTCGGGTTCAGCCTGAACGAGTCTCGTGCTTACGCGGCCCTTCTGCAGGAGAGCCCGGCCACGGGCTACGAGATCGGCGTGCGCGCCCAAATCCCGCGCTCGGCTGTGTACGGCGTGCTCCGTCGCCTCGTGAAGGCAGGGGCCGCGCGCTCCATCGCGGGCACGCCGGAGCGCTTCGCGCCGAGCCCCGCCGAGGACGTGATGCATCTCTTGCGCAAGCGGTTCGACGCCTCGGTCGAGCAGCTCGAGACGGCCATTTCGCGCATCGATACGGCTCCGCAGGTGCCCGACGCGTTCAGCGTGCGCGGCTACGAGCGCATCCTCGAGGAGGCCGAGCGGCTCATCCGAGGGGCGACCGATCGCCTCGTCGTGAGCGGCTGGCCACGCGAGCTCGAGCCCCTCTCGGCCGAGCTGAAGAAGGCCGCCAAACGTAAGGTCTACATCGTCATTTTCTCGCACGCCGAGCTCGGCCAGCTCCCGGGAGAGCTCTTCTCGTACGGGCTCCGTGAGGGGGACCTCGAGACGTTCTGGAAGCACCGCCTCGTGGTCGTGGCGGATGACGAAAAGAGCCTCATCGGCGCGACCGAGAAGCTCCCCTCGGACAACGCCGTCCTCAGCGAGACCGCCGCCATCGCCGAGCTCGCGGCCAGCCAGATCGCGCTCGACATCACGCTCCTTTGCCAGCGCACCGGGAAGAACACCGAGGCGGTCATGGCGCGCATGCTCGGCGCGCGCGTCGGCAGGCTCGACTCGCTCATCAAGACCCAAGAAGGCAGCTCGGGGTGAGCTCCCGGTCGGGCCCGCCACGATCGATCCCACCGCGATCGATCCCGCCACGCTCGATCCCGCCGCGCGCGGTGTCGGTTCCCCCTCGCTCGTTTGCGTCGTTCGCGCCGCGCAGCCAGCTCGGGCAAGACGCCTACGCCGACCTCCTCCGCGACACCCGAGGCCTTCGGCGCGAGCACTCGATCATGCGCGAGGCTTGGCTCTCGCGCATCACGGTGCCGCAGAAAGAAGAGCGCCTCTTCGAGCTCGAGGTGCTCATGAAGGGGCTCGCGTGCTTCGCGAACCCCCGAAATCACCCGGGTCAGCCGCGCCGTGTGTCGATCGTCGCGAACGACTACCGCGAGCCCACGCTGCTCGTCCGCGAGGCCCTGTCGAAGGTCGTGGGGCTCTGCCGGCTCCTCCTCGGCGAGCACGAGCGCACGTTCGTGTTCCAGCGGTACCTCGAGACCGTCCTCCCGGACGACGGCGCGCGCACCCGGCTCGTCCGCGAGACGCGGGTGCAAGACACCCCCGAAGAGTCTCTCTTTCAGCTGCGCCACGCGATGACGAACCTCCTCGAGGTCGTGAGCGGCATCTCGAGGCTCCCGCGCGTACCTTTCCGTACGTTCTTCGCCGTGCTCGGCGTCGCGCACGGCGAGGTGTCGACGTCGGCGTTCTTCAACCCGCTGTCGGCGCTCGAGTTTCGGCCCGAGTTCGACCGCATCACGAACGCGAGGTTGCTCGAGCTGACGCGGCAAGTGAGCGACGAGAGCGCGCGGAGGCTCGTCGCGCTCACCGTGCTGTCGCTCCTCCGCATGCTGAAGTACCTCGACCTGCTCGACGCGGGCTTCGGTCCGGGGCCCACGTACCTCGTGCTCGCGGTGCTCCGCTCCGACGCCCGCGCCCTCACGACCCACCTCCAGACGCGCGCCGGCGTCCAGCTCGCGGAAGCCTACGAAAAGCAGCTCTTTCGGAGGCCCGCGCGCGAGCTCGTGCAGCGCTACGAGGCCCTCCGCGAAGAGGGAGAGCGGCTCGTCCACCTGAAGGCCACGCTCGGCGGAATCGCCGCCAACCTGAAGCTCGAGCTCCGTCGCGCCTTCGAGCACGAGCTCCCTTCTCCGGACGCGGGCCGCACCGAGGCCGAGCTCAAGGTCGCCATCGCGCGTGTCACGGGGACCCTCCGCCCCGCGCTCCAAAACGCGGTGCTCGTGCTCGGGAAGGTGCTCGGCGAACGCCTCGACGAGCACGGTGTCTTCGACGACGCCTCGGCCCGCCGCGCGCTCTCGGTCCGTCTACGGCGCGACATCTGGATGTTCGCCCAGATCCTCCGCGCGTTCGGCGCGAAGGCACGCGCGCTCCCGGACACGGAAGAGCGATGGGGAGGCGCGTCGTCGCTCCAGTTCGTGCGCGAGTTCCTCGCCTACTTCCGGTCGATGGGCTACCCGCTGCTGCGCGCCGCCGACTATCCCCGCTTCGATCCGTTCTTGAAGGCGCTCTCGGCTCTCCAAGAGTCCGATCTCACGAGCCCCGACCGCCTCGGCGACGCCGTGCGCGAGGCCGAGAGCTTCACGGTCTTCTTGAGCGACCTCTTCGAGGCCATCTCCGCCCGCGAAGAGCTGAAGGGCCTCCCCTTCGACCGCCGCGAGGCCGCCCTCGCGCTCAAGCTCTACCTGGGCGACTGACCGCGGCTTGTCGCTTCGCGCGCCAAACGAATCAGGAGGAACCGCCCCCATGGACTGAACACACGACCAGTGTTAAGGTCGGCTCATGTCGGGGCGACAAAAAGCGCGAAGGGCGCAACCACATGGTGCGCCCTTCGTTCCGGTCCGTGCCTTCTTCTCGCAGTCAGGACGGGCCCGGATCCGCGACAAGTTAGCTTGGCCCTACCTCATTCCTCGCCGTCGTCCATCGGACCAGCGGAGGACGAGACAGCCGGGGCCTTGGGGGCAGCGGCAGCCTTCGAGCGCCCGGCGGGGCGCTTGGCGGCTGCTTTTCGAGGACCGGTCTTACCCGCCTTTGGGGCAGCCTTTTTGGCAGGCTTCTTGGCGGCTTTCTTGGCAGCAGCCTTCTTCGCCGGCTTCTTGGCAGCGGCCTTCTTCGCCGGCTTCTTGGCGGCGGGCTTCTTCGCAGCAGCCTTCTTCGCCGGCTTCTTCACCGTCTTGGGGGCGGCCTTCTTCGCGGTCTTGGTCGTGGTCTTCTTTGCCGCGGGCGCCTTCTTGGCAGCGGCCTTCTTCTTTGCAGCCATACGGAATCCCTCCTGCTGAGGATGTACGTGACCTATATGGTCAGCTACGTCACTGGTTATATGGTCACCTACGTCAGTTGTCAAACTTAAAAAACTTGACGTCCTGAAAGGCTGAATGGGTGCGCAGGCGGGACGCGTCGGGCCGAGGCGGGGCGCGCGTAACCACTGGAGATTGCTACTCTATCCCCTGCCTTCCATGGCAAATGACGCGGTTTTTCTGGCGCCCTGTTCATCGCGTTGTCTATGTTTTTAAAAAACATGGCGACTAGGATTTTGTTGTTTCTTGACCCTCGAGGTCGGTCGCCTGGCGCGCTCGGAGCTCCTTGACGAAGAAACGGCACCTACGTACCGTCGTCGCGCGGGTGTGCGTAGCGCCACCCACCAAAGGAGGATGCCGTGCTCGCGATTCGTTCGAAGTGGTTGCTTGCAGCGGGGCTCGCGTCGTTCATGGCCGTCGGTTGTGGGCACAGCGACGAAGAGATGTCGGCGAAGCAGCGGGAGATCGACAAGCTCTCCGCCGACCTGAAGGCGGCGAAGGACCAGCTGACCGCCGATCAGGCCAAATTCACCGAGGCTCAGTCCCAGATCGACGCCATGAAGGCGCAGCTTCAAGACTTCGCGAAGACGAAGGAAGACGCCGCGAACCTCATGAAGGCGCTCAAGGACTACAAGGAGCGCGCCGATCGCCTCGCCGTGATCGAGGCCCGCTTCCGCGAGCTTCGCACCAAGCTCGACAAGCTCAACTCCATCGGCCTCAAGGTGGTCGTGCGGAACAACCGCATGGTCATCCAGCTCCCGGGCGACATCCTCTTCGACTCGGGCAAGGACGCCCTCAAGCCCCAGGGCAAAGAGGCGCTCGCGCAAGTGGCCGAAATCATTCGTGGCGACAAGGATCTCGCGAGCCGCTACTTCGTCGTCGCGGGTCACACCGACAACGCCAAGTACGGCGGCGGGCCCTTCCACGACAACTGGGGCCTCTCGCTCGCGCGCTCGCGCCAGGTCCTCCTCTTCATGGTGAACCCCGTCGGCAAGAAGCCGGGCGAGGGTGGCGGGCTCGAGGCGAGCCGTTGGTCGGCTGCCGGCTACGGCGAGACCGACCCGCAAGAGGGCACGGTCGCCGCGCAGACGAAGGACCAGATGCAGAAAAACCGCCGCGTCGAGCTCGTCGTTCAGCCGAACGTCGAAGAGATGCTGCAGCTCAACAGCATTCGCTGAAGGCTCCCTGTCACGGTCGCACGCCCCGCCGGCCTCGGGCTCGCGGGGCGTGTGCGTTTTGCCCGAAGTGCACGAAAGGACGAGAAAAATGCCCGTCGCCACGATCGACATCGGGACCAACACGGTGCTCTTGCTGGTCGCGGAGCGGCGCGAGGGCGCGCTCGTGGCCGTCGAGGAGCACGCGACGATCACGCGGCTCGGCCGGGGGGTCGACAAGACCCGGGCCCTCGCCACGGACGCGATCGCCGAGACCACGGCCTGCCTCTCCCGGTACGCGGAGCGGGTGCGCGCGTGCGGGGCGACCGCCGTCGACATCGTCGGGACGAGCGCCATGCGGGACGCGAGCGGCGGCGAGGCCATCGTCGAGGCGTGCCGCGGGCTCTTCGGGGTGCCGGCGCGGGTCCTCTCGGGCGAAGAAGAAGCTCGCGCCACCTTTCGCGGGGCCCTCTCGGGTATGGCCGACGTAGGCCGCGAGGTGGTCGTGTTCGACATCGGCGGCGGGAGCACCGAGATCGTGCTCGGGGCTCCGGGCGGCGCGACGAAGGAGGCCCGCAGTTACGATGTCGGAAGTGTCCGACTTACCGAGAGAATTTCTCCCTCGGACCCTCCGACGACCCCCGAGCTCGAGGCCACGCAGCGCCTCGCCGAGGAGCTGCTCGAGGGGGTCACCAAGGCCCCCGACGAGGCATCGTGTGTCGGCATCGCGGGCACGATGACCACGCTCTGTGCCGTGCACCTCGGGCTCGAGCCGTACGTCGGGGCGCGTGTGCACGGCGCCACGATGTCGGTGGGGGAGATCGAGGCCGTCGTCACGCGGCTCGCGCGGCTACCGCTCGCCGAACGGAGGCGCGTCGCGGGGCTCGACGAGAAGCGCGCGGACGTGATCGTGGCCGGCGGTGTGCTCGCGCTCGCCGTGCTTCGGAGGCTCGGAAAGAGCCAGGTGCGCGTCTCGGACCGGGGCGTGCGCTGGGGCCTCGCCGAGGCGCTGGTCACGAAGCCAGGCTGACCATCGCTCCGACCGCGGGACTTCGTGTAGTCTCCGTGAGGCGGGAGGGATCAGTGATCGACGAGGGGGAGCTGCGGGTCGGCGAGCGCGCGTTCTACCCGGTCTTGGGGGTGGTCGAGCTGCTGACCACCGAGGCGCGCGAGATCGGCGGGAGCCGCCAGCGGTTCTACGTGCTCGCCGTGGTCGGCGCGGACCGCAAGGTGCTCGTGCCCACCACGAACGCCGAGGCCATCGGGTTGCGAAGGCTCGCGAGCCCCGCCGAGATCGACGCGTTGCTCTCGGCCCTCGCCGTGCGCCCTACGTCGTTCGATACGCAGACGTGGAACCGACGGGCCCGCGCGTTCGCCGAGCGCCAAAAGACAGGGAGGCTCGCCGACACGGGAGAGATCGTGCGCGAGCTCGAGTGGCGGAAGAGGCAGAAGCCGCTCGCGTACGGCGAACGCCGCGTGCTCGACGCGACCAAGGGCATGCTCGTGCGCGAGATCGCGAGCGCGCTCGGAGTGGACGAGGCAGAAGCCGAAGCGCGCGTCGACGCGGCGTTCGAGCCTCAGGGAGGCGGGGGGCAGAGCGCCTGACCGCAGTTGTACTTGAACCCACCTTCGCCATCGGGGCTGCACCGGCACCAGTCGAGCAGCACTTGCCCGGGCACGGTGTGGCAGGCCTTTCCGCGGTAGGCGCAGACGCGGCCCGCGGTGGTGCACGAGGTGCCGAGCGCGGCCGCCTGGCTCACGGGGCACTCGGTTTTGTCGGCCGTGGAGCCGGGCGCGCAGAGCTGCTTTTCGCCGACCGGAATGGGTCCGACACGATCGACGCACGCGAGCTTGCCGTTCTCGCACTCGCAACGGGTCTGCTGGTTCGTGGCGCCGCATTCGAGCGAGTAGAGGCACGAGAGGCCCGCTTCGCACGTAGCGCCGTTCGCGTCGGTGAAGGTGCGCGGGCACATCGAGAGCGCGCTCGGCGCGGGGCGGAGCTCGCCTTCGGACGTGTCGGCTTGCGGCTCGTTGGCCGAGGCACAACCGACGAGAGAAGCGAGCAACACGGCGAAGAGTGCGGCGATCGAAAGCGGCTTCATGGAGTCGTCACCTCGCGCGTTTCGTTTGGGCCCGTACGATCCAGTACACCGGCGCCGCGCGCCGAAAGGAAGCTGCGCGTCGGAAGGCGTGGGCCGATTTCTGCGAAGAAGGGCGAGCGTTCCCCACATGGGTCCAGGGTTGCGGCGGCGCGCGATGTAGCCGAAGATCCGGGCGTGAAGAGGTCACTCGTCGTCGCATGGGGGTTTCTCGCCGTGGGGTGTGCCGCCGCGCCACCCGCTTCTGCACCGTCCATGCCGGCAGAAAACGCGCCGAGAACCGTCGAAGAGGCCACCCGCCGTATCGAACGCGCACGTTCGGAAATTGACGCGGCGACGGCCCCGCGCCCCGCGCCGGAAGCGCCCGCGACGCCCGCAGGGGCTCCCGCCGAGCCTCGGCCACAGAGCGCGTCACCGACCTCCGACGCGCCCTCCTACGGCACGCCGTGCTCGAGCCCGTGCCGCGCGCTCGGCTCGATGAGGCGATCGGTCGAGGCGCTCTGCGACCTCACGGGCCCCGAGGACGCGCGGTGCGTGGACGCGAAGAAGACCCTCGCCGAGAGCCGTACGAAGGTGGGGCCTTGCGCGTGCGAGTAGCGCGCCGGAGCGAGACGGGGTGAGCTGAGCGCCTCGCGAGCGGCTTCGATGCGTGCGCTTTGCACGCGCGAAACGACGCGATTTTGGCTGCGATCCGCGCGCGACGGGGAAAAATCGGCGCGCACAAATTTGGCCCGATTCACGGCTTCCCTTTATCCGGAAAGCGGACGCGGTGACGTTCCCGTGGCACCTCCCGGGACACCTGCCGCACGTTTGCCGGAGGATTCGATGAGCAGCAAAGACACCGATAGGCGCGCCCCCGACGCTCCGCGCGTCCCGTTCGACGGCATGGTCGAGGTCGGCGGTGCGCAGGGCCCTTCGTTCGAGGCGCAAGCGATGAACGTCTCGGTCGCGGGCATGGCGCTCCGTGCGGGATACCTCCCCGCGGTCGGGCAGCCGCTCACGTGCCAGTTCGAGACCGAAGAGGGTGCGTCGGTGCTCGCGTCGGGCGAGGTCACCTGGTGCAAGGACGGGTCCGAAGGCGGAGAGTTCGGCCTCTCGTTCGGCAAGCTCGACGCGGCCTCGGCCTCGGCGCTGAAGCAGCTGTTCGAGGTGTCCGAGGAGCCCGGCGCGGCGGCCCCGAAGATCCCCGTGGGGCGCGTTCGCCTGCACATCGAGGGCCTCGGCGTTCCGATGAAGGCGCGCGTGAAGGACGCTTCGGTCGCGAAGGTGACCACGTTCAGCGAGCTCGGTTACCTCCAGAAGGGCAAGGAGCTCGAGCTCGAGGACGCGGAGACCGGCGAGAAGCGCCCGGCCCGCATCCACAGCGTGCAGGTCGAGACGAACGAGGCGGCCATTCCGCAGCTCGTCGTGACCATGAAGTACGAGGACGAGAGCGCACGCGCCGCGGCCGACGCGACCAGCGAAGAGCCCCCGGAGGCGCGCGAGGACGGCGAGGATCCGAAGCACGATTTCGGCGAACGCGCCAAGGGCATCGGCGCCGAAATGGGCAAGAACATCATGAAGATCGGGCCGGCGATCGGTGGGCTCTTCGCCCGCGCCAAGACCGCCGCGGCGATGCTCGCGCAGAAGCGCAAAGAGAGCGCCTCGAAGGGCGGCGACAGCGACGAAGCCCCCGTTCGTCGGACGACGGCCCCGGCGCCAGGTGGACGCCTCCAGGCGCAGGGCCGCAAGGTGGTTCGTTCGGAGGCTCCCGACGAGGCCCCCGAGGCGCCGCCGGCGAAGAAGCTCGACAAACGCAAGCTCGCCATCGGTGGAGCCGCGGGCATCGCGCTCATCCTCGGGCTCATGGCGATGCGCAAGCCGCACGAGCCCGCTCCGCTCGCGAGCGCTCCGCCCCAAGAGCCGGCCGCGGCCGTGGCGCCTCAGGCTCCCGTGGCGCCGCAAGCTTCGGCGGTGGCCCCGGGTGCGATGGCCGCAGCTCCGGGCGCGATGCCGGGTGCGATGCCCGGCGCGATGGTGCCCGGTGCCGCCTCTCCGCAGGCGGTCGCGGCGATGCCGCCCGGTTCGATGGGCGCGGACGACGGGTCCGAGCCCGACGCTCCTGCCGGCAAGAAGGGCAAGCCGAAGCCGTTCTCGAATGGCCCGGTCGGACACGGGACCGTGTTGAAGCTCAAGATGGACGGCCCGATCGAGCGCCTCCAGGGTGCGCCGCAGCCGACCGGGTTCACCGTGGTGCTCCCGAACCGGCGCTCGCTCGAGGCCGCCTCGCCGCTCGCCGCGAAGGACTCGCGCATCTCGGGCATCCGCGTGGCGAACGACGGCAACGGCGCCGAGCTCACGGTGAGCTTCAAGGACGGCGTGCCCAACTACCTCGTGCGCGCCAAGGGCGACACGCTGGAGATGGTGCTGGCGAAGGAGAAGGCGACGGCCGAGACCAAGAAGAAGGGCCAGCACAAGGCCGACGGCAAGGCCGACCACCCGAAGGGCAAGGGGAGCCCCTCGAAGGGTCACGGCAAGCACTGAGCCCGAGCGGCTGAGAGTGGTGAACGGCGCGGCTCCTTGGGGGTCGCGCCGTTTCGCTTTTGGGGTGGGGGGCGGAGGCCTCAAACCGAGGAATGTCGCGCCCTTGGCGTCAACGTCGGTCGGTTTTCCGGGGCCCGTGGGCGGTTTTCCGGGGGCCCTGGAGACAGGTCCGTCGTGCACCCGCGAGGCCGGCCACAAGGACGCTCGCGCCCCAGGTGAACCCATGGGGCCGCTAGCCCTCATAGTGAGTCATTTCGAGCCCTTGGCGCCAACGTGGGTCGTCTCTCGGGGCCTCGACGGGGCCTCGACGGGGCCTCGACGGGGCCTCGAAACGGGTGCAACCCCGCGAAACGTCACATGCCGACGCGGGCAAGACCGACACAAAAGGAAACGAGGCACCCGGGGACGGATGCCTCGCTACGAGGACGGGCTCGCAGGGAGCGCGCGGCTCACTCGCCCTGGTAGATGCGGGCGCGGCGACCGCGGTCCTTGGCCTTGAGCTTCGCGCGGTAGCGCTTGCTCTTCGTGCGGTTCGTCTTGCGCGATTTCTTGGAGAGGACGAGGTACATGATGGGTGCTCCGAAAAGGGCCTAGGGCAATACCCGAAGGCGCCGAAGTGCGCAAGCTTCGCACATGTTCAGGGCGCCTTACCGGACTTGGCCTTGTAGAAGAAGAGGTAGCCGAGGACCCCCGCGACGGCGGCCGGTACGAGGACGATCACGCCGAGAACGACGAGCTCTGCGACGCCTACTCCACCCACGACGGCCGTTTCAGGTCCCGCCCTTGCGGAGCTCGGTCAAGACGAGCTTCGCGACGGCCTTCAGCGTGTCGAACACGCCGACGCCGGTGCGTGCGACGGCTTCGTAGTCGGGCACGTTCGTCGGGTTGATGAGCTGGCGGAGCTCCTCGACCGACGCGACGTTGGGGAGGTCGCGCTTGTTGTACTGGACGACGTACGGGAGCTTGTCGAGCGAGTAGCCCTGCTCCGCGAGGTTGGTGCGCAGGTTCTCGACGGACTCGAGGTTCGCCTCGGTGCGCTCGATCTGCGAGTCGGCCACGAAGATGACGCCGTCGACGCCCTTCAAGATGAGCTTGCGGGAGGCGTCGTAGAAGACCTGCCCCGGAACCGTGTAGAGGTGGAAGCGCGTCTTGAAGCCGCGGATCTCGCCAAGCGACAGCGGGAGGAAGTCGAAGAAGAGCGTGCGCTCCGTCTCCGTGGCGAGGCTGATCATCTTGCCCTTCGCCTCGGGGTTCGTGCGCTCGTAGATGTACTGGAGGTTCGTGGTCTTTCCGCAGAGACCGGGGCCGTAGTAGACCAACTTGCAGTTGATCTCGCGCGCCATGTAGTTGATGAAGCTCATCGCCTTGCCTCGCGCGCTCAGTCGTTGAAGAGGTTGTCGATGTCTTCGTCCGTGATCTCGGCGAAGGGCGAGTCGGCGCCGGGCTCGGCCACCTTCTTCAAGAGCGACTCGAAGATGTGGTTGAGCTCCTCGCTGGCCTTCTTCACGCGGAGGCGGACGAGCCCGAGGCTGGACCTCGAGTCGAAGATGACGACCAGGATGACCCGGTTGCCGACGAGCTGGATGTGGATGTTGGCCTTCTCGCCCTCGTGGAACTGAGTCGCGAACTCGTTCTCTTTGAGGAGCTTGGCCATGCCGCCCGTGGCGGCGATGTTGCCGGCCGTGAGCGAAGCGAGGCTGGTCGTGTCGACGTTGTCGATGTCGCCGCTCGCCGCGATGAGCTGCCCGTTCTTGTCGACGATGAAGACGACCTTGGCGTTCGCGTCTCGAACCAAACGGTCGACGACCGCCTGGATCTGATTGAACTCCTCCTCGTACATCACCATCTGGGGATTGATCATCCGAGTCCTCCGCGAGCTATGCCCCGCGCCGCAGCCAACGTGTGCTCCGGGCTCCGTCGCCCGATCCCACCCGCATCTTCACGAGACCTACGGTTCTATCGGAACGCTTTACGGGCGGCAAGGGCCGTCGGGGGCTAAGAAAAACCCGCTCATCCGGGGCGGCGCTCGCAAAAGCTGCGGACCGTATCGTAGAGGACGTCGAAGCCCCACGTGAGCCCCGCGACCGGCACGCGCTCGTCATGGCCGTGGTACATTTTCTGGAAGCTCACGCCGAGCGTCGGGTCGAACTTGAGCGGCGTGAAGCCGTAGCAGTGCGTCCCGAGGCGCGAGTAGGCCTTCGCGTCGGTGAAGCCGACCACCATGTAGGGCAAGGGCTCACCGAGCGGATCGTGCTTGCGCAGCATGGCCTCGAGGTGCCCGTAGAGCGGCGTGGTCGCGTCGGTCTCGACCGCCGGGAGCGAGTGCATGACCTCGATTTCGGCGTCGGGGCCGAGCACCTCACGCAGCTCGGCGAGGAACGCGAGCTCCGATTGGCCGGGGATCGTGCGTCCGTCGATCTCGACCGACGCGCGCCCCGGGATGACGTTCACCTTGTTGCCGGCGCGCACCACGGTGGGCGAGGCCGTGTTGGCGAGCATGGCGCCGAAGCTCCGGCGTTGATCCGGGTCTTTGACGAGGTAGTCGAGGATGAGGCCCGCGATCTGGGGCGTCGTGAGGCGACCTAGGGCCTGTTTTTGCGGGAACGGCAGCGCCTTCGCGAGGCCTTCGACGAACCGCTCGACGACGGGGTGCGGGTGCATGGGCAAGCGCTTTTTGCCGAGCTTCGCGATCGCCTCGGCGAGGCGGATCACGGCCCCGTCCGGATCGGGCATGGAGCCGTGGCCCGGAGACCCTCGGTACGTGGCGCGCGTCCACACGACGCCCTTCTCGGCGACTTGGATCGGATAGAACACCTTGCCCAGCAAATTCAGGGAGAAGGCGCCGACCTCTCCGATCATGTACTCTGCACGCACCTCGTCGGCGTGCTCGTCGACCAGGTAGGTGCTGCCGAGGGCGCAGCCGGCCTCTTCGTCGGCCACCGCGGCGAAGATCACGTCGCGATCGAGCTCGACGCCCTCGTCGACGAGCCTCGCGACGACACACGCGCTCATCGCGGCCATGTGCTTCATGTCGATGGCGCCCCGGCCCCACACGTAGCCGTCGTGGATGTCGCCCGAGAAGGGAGGGCGCTGCCAACGCGACTCGTCGGCCTCGACCACGTCGATGTGAGCGTTGAGGAGGAGCGGTGGCTTTTTTCCGTTGCCCTTGGCGCGCACCACCATGTTCTCGCGGTTCTTCACCTTGGCGAAGATCTTGGGCTCGAGCCTTCGATCGCGGGCGAAATCGGCCAAGAGTCGCGCGCAGAGGTGCTCGTGACCGTCGTCGCTCTGGGCCGTCCCGCGGTTCACGGTGGGCTGTCGGATGAGGTCTTGGAGAAGCGAGACACACGTTTGGCCCCAGTCGGTCGGCATAGGGGCATCTTCGCGCACTTCGGCGCGCCCGGGGCGACCTTGCGAGGCTTGATTGCGTCTCGTTTCGCGCGACGGGCCGCGGGCGCGGGCCGGCTTCCGTGGTAGCCACGAGGGATGAGCGTGGCGACCCTCGATCCTCGCGATTTGGCCGGATTTTCAGCGAACGCGCTCTCGGAGCGTGTGACGCGCCCCGAGCTCTTCGTCGCGGGATTCTCGCAGGAGGCCGTGTGGCTCGGGGCCTTTCAGCGAACGGGCGAGGTGCCCGCGGCCTGGGGTGGGCTCGAGGCGCACCTCCGTGGCTCGGGTGGCGGCGCCGTGCGGGTGGGCCCGGGCAGGCTCTACGCCGCGCTGCGTTTGCCG
The DNA here is from genome assembly GCA_016712525.1 of Myxococcales bacterium. NCBI lineage: Bacteria > Pseudomonadati > Myxococcota > Myxococcia > Myxococcales > Myxococcales bacterium. The sequence continues at coordinate 1,521,393 of JADJQX010000001.1, read as the reverse complement.
AGCCCGGGGGCCCTCGTGCCCGCGACCGAAGCGCAGATCTTGAACCGCGCGGTTCGCCCCGTGCTGCGGGCGCTGACCAAGGCCGGGGTGCTCACGCACTACTTCGGTCGAGACGCGCTCGTCGCCAAGGGGAGACCGGTCGCGCACGTGTCGTTCGCGCACGACGCGAGCACGGGAAACACGCTGGTCGAGGCGATCGTCGCCGTCTCCCAGGCCGCCCTCGACGAGACCCGCGCGGCCTACGAGGGCAAGGTCCCCGCGACGCTCGAGGAGCTCCGAGGCGCGGAGGTCGATCCCGGTCGCATCGCGGGGCTGCTCGCCGACGCGTACGGGCTCGAGGCCACCGTCCCGAGCACCTTCGGGGCCCGGAGCGCGCCGTGCGCCGCGCCTTGGGCGGCGAAGGTCGACGAGGCGATCGGGCCTATTTTTGCCGGACGCGACGAGGTAGGGCGCCTACGGCTCGGGGGCGAGCTCATGGTGTCGCGCGATCGCCTCGGGTGGCTCGAAGATCAATTGCAGAATGCAAATATCGACGCGCTCGACGCGCTCGTGGACGCGGCGTTCACGGCCCCGCGCACGGCGCTGTTCGGCGTTCGTCGGCTCGGCTCGCTGAGGGATGCTCTGGCCGGGGTGCTCGGCGCGTGAGCCACGCACGCCGACGGCGGTGACCTTCAGGAGAGCTTCGCGGGGAGCCGAACGACCTCGCCGCGCGCCGGATCGCCGCTCGCGTCGACCGTGACGAGGGCGTCGGCGCCGAGGCGACCGACCCACATGCCCCGAGGGAACGGCGGCCGCTCGAGGCGCCCGACGAGGGCCGTGCGATCGAACGCGACGACGAGATCGAGCGTGCCGTCGTCGGCGTCGTGGGCGTCGACGAGGACCCGATCGCCGAGCACGACGCCCGAGTAGGCGGACACGACGTCGTCGACGAGCTCCACCGAGGACAGCTCGTGGAGCGTCGGCCACGCGTGCGTGCGGAGCTCGTCGGCCTCGACGAGGTGGACGCGCGCTCCGTCGGCCGAAAACCCGACCATTCCCGCGGGGATACCCCCTTCGTCGAGGGCTGTCGGGATGGCCTCGGGGGGGCCGCCGGCGAAGCCCGCCACGCGCGCGAAGGTGCCCTCTTGCCCGCAGGCCGCGAGGGCGAGCACGGCGTCGTCTTGGGGGTGCACGAAGAGCTCGATCGTGGCGGGCGCGGGCAGCTTCGCGCTCGGGACCACACCGCGGACGTCGAACGTCCTCGCGTCGACGAGCACGAGCGCCATCGACGACGGGCCTTCGCACGCGATCCAGAGGTTTTCCCCCGTGCGGTCGAAGGTCACCGCGCGCGCCGAGAGCCCGGGACCTGCGAGCTTCGCGACGGGCGCGTGCCGAACGACCGAGCGCGCATCGAGCAACGTGACGACGCTCTCGCCTGCGGTGACGCCCACGAGCGCGACGAGCGCGCCGTCGTGGCTCGGCGCGAGCCCCCGAAGTCCCTCGGCGTCGGGGGCGTCGGAGGTGGGCAACGCGAGGCCGGGCGGGAGCACGAACGAGGGCCCGTCCGCCAAGCTTCGTCCGTCAAAAACACGTGTTTTTACGGAACCTTGCGACACGAACGCGAGCACCTTCGCCGAGGGCGCGACGGCCACCCAAGGCCACGGGAGGCACGCGTGCTCGGCCTCGAACGCGCCGACGTGGAGGAGATGCATCGAGGCCCTCGATACCGAAAAAGTGCGCGCGGAGGCACGACAATCAGCGCGAGACGCAGCGGAACCCGATGGTCGGCGAGGGCTCGGTGCTCATGCGCCGCGTCTTGCCGGCCATCTTGGTGCCCTCGCTCCCGTACCCACCGCCGAAGCTCACGTAGCCGCCTCCGGGCGACTCGCAGAGCTCCTCGACGTTGCCGCCGAGGTCGAACACGCCCTCGGGGCTCGCGCCCGTGGGGAAGCTCTTCACGGCGCAGGTGGCGTCTTTGCCGAAGCACGCGCGACCGTCGGCGGGCTCTTCGCCCCAAGGATACGTGCGCATCACGTTGCCGCGGGCGGCCCACTCGAGCTCGTTCACCGTGGGGAGGAGCTTGCCTTGGGCCTGGCAGTACACCTTCGCCTGATCGACCGACACGCAGTTGATCGGGTGCTGCTCGCGACCCGCTTGCCGGTAGTTGCAAGCTACACGGTTCGAGCCACGGACGGGTTGGACGGCTTGGCACGTGCCCTTCACGACGCAGGCCTCGTAGGCGGCGCTCGTCACCTCGGTCGCGTCGATGCAGTAGCTCCCGAGGTCGACGCGACCCCCGCCGGTCGACGGCTGGTAGCTGCCGGGCGCGATGCGCACCATGCCCTCGGGGCACGGGCCCTGGGTGGCCTTCGGGGCGGCCGGCACGGGAGCCGCGACGCCGGTGCCGTCGGAGGCGAGGCCGTCGAGCGGGAGAAGACCGACGCGCAGCGGAACCGCGCACATTTTGGCCTCTTTTCCTGTCTTTTGAGCCTCGGCGCAGGCCTCGGCGTTGCCTTCGGCGACGAGGCGCTCGCCCGCCGCCTTGGACTCGCCCTCGGCGCCGAACCCGAACACCTTCGCGCTGCCGCCGAGCTCGGCCTTGGTGCCCGCGGCGAGCGCGAACCCCCCGAGGTACACGGTGCTCACGACGTGGGTCGCGCGGGGGCAGTCGGGGCCACGGAGCTGCGCGCGCGTGACACGTTTGTCGGCCGGGAGCGCGTCGGTGCCGACCATGGTGTAGTCGGTGCGGAGCGTTTGCCCCTTTTTCACGCGCCCCGCGAAGCTCGACGCACCGAGCGGGAGGGCGGCGAAGAGCTCGTTCTCGTTGCTCGCGACCTTGCTCTCCGTGGCGCTGTAAGGCGTGTACTTGTACGACCCCGAGCCCTTGCAGCTCGGGAGGAGCTCGAGCACCACGTCGCAGCCGCGCTTCTCGTAACGAACGGCGACGATGCCCTTGTCGCGGAGGCGCGAGAGGTTCGCGCGGGCCGCGGCGTCCCACGCCATGAGGTCGGGAGCGGTCTGGGCCTGGAACGCGTCGCACTTCACGCCGAAGGCTTCTTTGACCGTGGTGGGCTCGCCGGCGACCACGGCCGCGGGCCCGCCGCCGCACGCGACGGCTACGAGGGAGGTGATCGACGCGAGCGCGAGGATCGAGACCGAAGGACGACGAAGAGGGCGCATAGGCCGGTGAGCGAACCATACGAAACCGGCGCTCGCAACGCGCCGAATGCGAGCCCACGGGGGAGGCCGCGAGCCCCGCGCCCGAGACGATCGCCCCCGGGCCCCGCCGCCGCGATAGGCCTTCGCCGGAGACCTTACTCTCCCGTAAGGAAGACAATTTGCGAGCCTCGTCCGAATTTCCGGCGGCGTCGCTTGACGACCACAAGGCCCCGTGGGTCCATAGAGCGTAATGGCCGGGGAAGGCGGCGGGGGGCAGCAGAAACCACGGGCGACGCGCCGTTCGGCGTGGGCGAGGCTCGCGGTCGTCGTCGCCACGAGCGCGGCGTGCGGCACCGATCCCACGTCGCCCACGGCACCGATCCCTCCGGGCCCTTCGCCCACCGCCCCGTCCGACACGGGGGCCCCGCTCGTCGCCGAGGGGCCGAGCTCGACCCTCACACGGGACGCGGGGAGTGACGCGCCCGCGGACGCGAGCCCCGGGCCGGACGCGGGTACGACCGGGCCACGGACCCTCGTCGACGCGCCGGGCGTGCTCGATTTCGACTTCACGCAGACCCGCTTGGTTTACCGGGTCGCGCGCGACTTTTTTGCGTGCGAGCTCCCTTGCACGAACCCGACGCGCATACCCGGCACGGCGAACCACAAGAACCGCTTCACGATCACGCCCGATGGTTTGTACTTCGCGGCCCGCGTGCCGCCGTCCACGATCGACGACGTATACTCCGTGGCGTTCGACGGCTCGAAGCTCGAGAATCGGACGCGCTTCGCCCCAGCGGGAGGGGCCGCCGGGGCGCACGTGGAGGCCCTCGCGCTCGACGGGGGTCTCACGCGGATCGAGCAGCTCGTGAGCCTCGTCCGAGAGCGCGAGCTCGGGTACCGGACGCTCCTCGAGGTACCGACGGGCATGACGGGGAACCCCGACCGCATCGGTCACACGACCCGCTACGTGCACGAGAACCAGGGCGCTATCCTGCGGTACTTCCCGAAACAGGTGCGCCTGCAAGTGACCGAAAACAATCCGGATCTCGTGCCTACGCCGGCCGAGATGACCGTGACCGGAGCGACGATGGTGCCCCCCGCATCGGACCCGACGGCCATCGCGACGAGCCCACGCGGGCCCACGGTGGCGTATCCGACCGTGGTCATCCGAGAGCGCGGCACCTTGAAGGCGTGCCCGGTCGCGACCGCGTGCACGGCGTGGGCCGATCTCGGGCCGCTCGGAGAGACGTTCGCGCTCGACGCGACCCACCTCTACATCGGGAGCGAGCGAGGGCTCTCGCGATGCGAGCTCGCCGAGATCGCGCAGACGGGCCACTGCTCCCCGGCCCTCGTCGTGGGCGGTGAGCCCGCGCGCCACCCGATGTACCTCACGGACGACAGCGTGGTTTACCTCGGAAAAGATCGCGTACGCGCGGTACCGAAGAGCACGACCGTGCGCTGCGCGGCGGGCACCGGGGTCGCGTGCCAGTGCGCGCCGGGCTCCGTACCCGACGTAGCGGGCACGTGTGTCCTTTGCCCGCGGGGGACGTTCGCGAGCCTCGCGGGTCAGGCCACGTGCACGCCGTGCCTCGAAGGCTCCACGCTCGCGCCGGGCGCGACGAGCGCCGCAAGCTGCGTCGCGTGCCCCGAAGGAGAGACCGCGGGCCTCTTCTCGAGCTACCAGTGCGTCGCCAACCCCAAGCGCGTGTTCGTGACGGCCGAGAGCCACGACGGTGATTTCGCGAACGACCCCGGGCTCGTGGGGGCGAACGCCATCGCCAAGGCCGATGCATTCTGCATGCAATCGAGCGCGCGGCCGTCCACCGCGCCGTACAAGGCCGTGCTGGCCGACACCACGAACCGCGACGCGCTCGTCCCTCGCGACTGGCCCTTCTTGCCCTCGCGGTACTACCTGCAGGCCGACGGGCCGCTCGCCGTGGGGCTCACGTCGCCCCAAGGGCTCTTGCCGTTCCCTCTTACGAACCCGTGGGACGGCACCCCCGAGAACGCGTACGCCTACTTCTGGACAGGCATCCGCGCGACCACGTGGACCTCGTCGGCGATGCGCACGTGCCAGGGGTGGAGCTCCAACGCATCGACCGGCGTGACAGGCGCCATCGGGATCGCGGGCCGCATGGACGGCTCGTCGATCGGCACGAGCACGTCGGCGTCGTGTTCGATCCCGCAGCGTCTTCTCTGCGTGGAGCAGTAGCGGAAACGGCATGCCGAGTCCGTAGGCCCTCGGGAATCCGGTACGACCGAGCGAGCGTTCCAAGGCCGAAGATGCCCTTCCCTTTCTTTCGCCGACCGAAGCCGACCCCGAAGCCCCTCGAGGGGCCCTACCGAAGCGCAGGCGAGCGGCCCGAGGAGCCGCCCGAGCCGCCCGAGCCTCCTCGTGCGCGGAGCCTCAAGTGGCTCGCCTTGCCCGCCGTGCTCGTCCCCGTCGCGCTCGTGCTGGCGTCACGCCACGAAGACCCCGTCCCGCTCGTTCTCGCCATCGAGCCCGACGCGGCGGTCGACGCGACGCCGAGCGCGAGCGTCGCGGTGGCCGACACGGCTCCCCCGCCCTGCCCGGAGAGTGAGTACAAGGCAAAGCTCCAGGCGGGGCGCGCGGCGCTCGGAAAACGCAAGCTCGACGTCGCCCGGGAGGAGCTCGACGCTGCGCTCGCTTGCCGCCCGGACGACGCCGAGGCCCTCTCGGAGCGGGGGCTCGCGTGGCTACTCGCGGGCGAATTGTCCAATGCGAACGAGGACTTGGCGCTCGCCTCACGAAAGACCAAATCCCCCGCGCTGCTCGGGACGATCTGGTACCGGCGCGGGCTCGTCGACGAGAAGGACCTGGGCGACGATCGCGCCAATCCCGCGTTCGCGACGGCGCTCGTGCTCGGTCACCACGAGGGCGCGAAGAAGAAGCTCGACGGCGCCGATCCGTGCGGCGCGGAGATCGAGCGCTACGAAAAGACCAACCTGAAGTACGGCGACCACGTCGCGCACACGGCCCCGACGTTGAAAGACCTCGTGCCGTTGCTGGAAGGGTTCGATGAGGGCGCCGACGTGGGCGCGACGGCGCCGAGCTCCCCCGAGGTCCTGCGGCTCGGCGGGGGACTCGCGGCCTCGACGAACGACTGGCTCGTGGCGAAGGGCGCGACCGCCGCGTGGGGGCTCGAGCTCGGCGTCGTCTACAGGACGTACCACTGCACCGGTGACTCCGCGTTCGAGCTCGCGACCGACGCGCCCGGCTTCGTCCACGCGACGGGCCACATGGCGATCCCCCTGGTGCGCGACCTGAATACGGAGGGGAGCGTGATGCACGGGTGCTTCTCGGGCGCGGTGACCGGGGTCGACGCGTTCTTCGACGCGAAGCGCGAGGTGGGGCTCGTGGTGCGGCGCGCGCTGCCAGGGCGCTACGACGAGAGGGCCGACGTGCCCGGCCCGAAGGTGACCGTCTCGAAGAAGGGCGTGAGCGTGAAGGGCATCGGCTGCGATCTCTTCGAGGCGTGGGACGACACCGAGGCCGACGGAGGCACCGAGGCCGGCGCTCGTGACGCGGGCACGGCAGAGCCTCGAGATGCAGGGCCCGCCGCGCCGTGACCGCGGCCCGCGCGCCCGAGCCCCTTCGCGACGCAGGCATCACTCGATCCTCGCGTGGATCGCGCGCTCGACCTTCGACGTGAGCTCGAGCGGAAATTTCCCGACGAAACCGGGCCTCGATCGATGGCATGGCGCCTGCTGTAGGTGGACGTCATGAAGACACCCCTCGCTACTCTGACCGCTCTCAGCGCCCTCGTTTTTGCCGCCCCCGCGTTCACCGTCGGGTGCTCGGCGGAGGTCGACGACGAGCTGGAGACCGAGCCCGTCGGAGAGTCGGAGGACAACCTCGCGCCGGCGATCCCCGTCGCGACGTGCCTCGCGAACCCGGCGTGCGCGACCGCCGTGGCCGCCGCGCTCGGGTACGCCGTATACAGCCTCTCGCAGCTCTCGGGAGACGCGCTCCGCATCGCGCAGCGCGCCGCCAACGACTGGTTCGCGGCGCAGCGGCGGGGCCAGACGTGCACCGCCCACTGCGCGCTCGTCGAAGCAAACTCGTCGGGAGGTGTCGGCAGCGGGGGCCAGTGCAGCGGGTTCGTGTCGGGCAGCGGCGGCTCGCGGCAGGACGCGCAGCGCGACGCCAACAGCCGTGTGCCTCGCGGGTGCCGCCTGAAACACTGTACGATCCGCTGCCAATGAGGCGTCGCCGCAAGATCGTCGATGCGTGGCTCTCCGAGGTGGCTCGTGCTCCCCACGGGAGGCTCGCGGCGCTCCTCGAGCTCGAGGCGCTCACGCACCGAGCTTCGTTTGCCGGGGGTTGGCCAATAGCTCAGCGCGATCGCGCGTTCGCCGTGCTGAGCGAGGTAGCGCGCGCGTCGGGCTCGCACGACGAAGAGCGGAGCGCCGCGATCTACGCGCTCCGAGGGCTCTTCGAGGGCCGGGCAGCGCGCACGATGCTCGAGGTTCTCCGCGACGACCGCGCTCCCCCCGCAGTCCGGTCCGACGCCGCCGACGGCCTCGGGTACTTGGGGCCGGAGATCGTCGCGCGCGCGCGAGGAGGTCTCTCCGTGGCGGTCGACGTGCTGCGCGGGGCGCTCCAAGACCCTTCTCCGGACGTTCGGTACGGGGCTCTCTACGCGACGGGAGAGCTCGCGTGCCACGCGCTCGTGAACGAGGTCGACGCGCTCACCTCCGACGAAGCCGTGACCCGCGAGGGCCACTCGGTCGGCGCCGAGGCCCGAGCGACGCGCGCGTACCTCGGGACCACGAGGGTCTCGACGGGCACGCGCGCTCCCTCCGTTCGGTGAGCGCGCGCGGCGCTTGTGGTAGCGTGCAGGGCTCGATTTCTTCCCCCGAACCGTCGAGCCCACACAAGATGTCCGACCTCATCGATCGTGTCCCCGGTGGCCGTGTCGTGGCCTGCTCCGAAGAAGGGTTCGCGCCCGCCGAGAACCTGCTCGCCACCCGCGCGCCGGAGTTTCGGTTCGGCGTGTTCATCCCAGGCAAAGGCCAAGAGTTCGACTCGTGGGAGACCCGCCGGCACAACCCGAGCGCGCCAGACTGGGCGATCCTCGAGCTTGGAACGCCGGGCGCGATCGGCACCGTCGACATCGACACGCACTGGCACGACGGCAACCACGCCGAGCAGGGCGCGCTCTACGCGCTCGAGGGAAAACTAGGGGAAAACCCAGGTCGCGACGACACACGCTGGGTGCGCTTGCTCGGGCCGACCACGCTCGCGGGCCACGCGCACAACGTGTTCCGCACACCCACCGGGGCGGGCCGGAGCTTCACGCACGTGATGCTCGAGAACCACCCCGACGGGGGCATCGCGCGGCTCCGTTGTTACGAGGGTCGTGCCCCCGAGGCGTTCGATCCCGGGAGCGCCGAGGCCCGCAGCGTGCGCCACGAGGCGCCGATCCCTCGTGGGAGCGACAAGGCCCACGAGGCTCCGAGCGCGGAGTCCATCGCCGCACGGTGGGCCGCGATCCCCAGAGGTGCCGCGGCCGATCTCGCGTGCGAGGCCCTCGGCGGTCGGGTCGTCGCGACGAGCAACAACCGCTACGGACACAGCCAAGCCCTCATCGCCGAGGCCCCGCCCGTGAGCATGGGCGACGGGTGGGAGACGAGCCGGAGCCGCGGCGGAGAGCACCTCGACTACGTGGTCGTCGCGCTCGGGCGGGCCGGCGTGGTCGAGCGCGTCGAGGTCGACTTCACCTATTTCGTGCTGAATAACCCGGTCGAAATGCGGCTCCTCGGCGCGAGCGTCGAGGGAGACGCGCTCCCGGCGGAGGGCGCGTGGCGCGATCTCGTCCCGCGTACTCGCGTGAAAGAGCTCGCCGGGAGCACGCTCCGCGTCGAGGGGGACTCGCTCCGCGCCGCGGGCCGCATCACCCACGTGCGCCTCGAGACCTTCCCGGACGGAGGCGCGAACCGCCTGCGGGTCGTGGGCCGAACGGGCTGACTCGATGCGCGCCCGGAACGCGCTCTTCGGCCTCGCGGCAGCGACGATGCTGGCCACGGTCGTCGCGTGCACGGAGGAGCGACCGAAGCCCCCGGCAGGCGAGGACGCGAGCGCGAGCGTACCCCCGAGCGCCGCTCCGAGTGTGCCCGTGCCCGACGAGGCGAAGTGGCTCGTCCAAGGCTCGAGCGACGAGCGCTTCGTGAAGATCGCCTCGCAGCTCCGTGGGTTCGACGTGGCCATGGTCGAGACGGGCTACCGCTACGGCGAGCTTTATTGGGCGGGGCGTGACGAGAACTACGACTACGCGCGCTACCAGCTCCAGAAAATCGAGACGGCGATCACACGGGGCGTGGAGCGGCGCCCCAAACGCGAGCCCTCGTCGCACCTGCTCGACGGCCCCAAAGAGGGCCTCATGCGCGCGATAAACTCCCGCAATCACAAAGACTTCGACACGGCGTTCGCGGCGCTCACGACCGCGTGCAACGCGTGCCACGTCGCGGAGAAGGTGCCCTTCGTGCACGTGGCGCCGCCCACGGTGCGCACGTCGGTCGTGCACGGCCAGGACGCGGGCGTGCCATGAGCGACGAGCCTCGCGGCGAGATCACGCCGTCGCGGGGAACGGTGCCCGAGGTGGGGCTCGCTTTTCTTAAGCTCGGGCTCACGTCGTTCGGCGGGCCGGTGGCTCACCTCGGTTACTTTCGTGACGAGCTCGTCGTGCGGCGCAAGTGGCTCGACGACGCCGAGTACGGCGACGTGGTCGCGCTGTGTCAGTTCTTGCCCGGTCCCGCGAGCAGCCAGGTCGTGTTCGCGCTCGGCATGCGGCGCGCGGGTCTCGCGGGCGCCTTGGCGGGGTCGCTCGCGTTCACCCTCCCCTCGGCGCTCGCGATGATCGCGTTCGCGTATGGCGCTGCCGATCTCCGGCGGGTGCTCGGGAGCGGCTTTTTGCATGGGCTCAAGCTCGCGGCCGTCGTCGTGGTGGCGCAGGCCGTTTGGGGCATGGGCAAGAAGCTGTGCACCGACCGCGCGCGCCTCACGATCACGCTCATGTCGGCCGCGGTGTTGCTCGCGCGCCCCTCGGCGGTGACTCAGATCGCGGTGCTCGTGGGCGCGGCGCTCGTGGGGTATCGGCTCTTCCGCGCCGAGACCAAAGCCGCCCCCGCAGCGCATCCATCACGCGCTCCGAGGGCGGCGATCGCCGCGCTCGTCCTCGCCTTGGGGCTGCTCGCCGTGCTGCCGGCGCTCGCCTCGTGGACCGGGCTCCGCCAGGTGGCGATGGTGGACGCGTTCTACCGATCGGGGTCGCTCGTGTTCGGCGGGGGCCACGTGGTGCTGCCTTTGCTCCGCGCCGAGACGGTGCCACGCGGATGGCTCACGGACGCGCGTTTCCTCGAGGGGTACGCCGGCGCGCAGGCGGTGCCGGGGCCGCTCTTCACGTTCGCGGCGTTCCTTGGAACCGCAATGAATCCGGGGCCTTACGCGTGGGCCTCGGGGCTCTTGGGGCTCGCGGCGATCTTCTTGCCGGCGTGGCTGCTCGTCGGCGGCGCGCTGCCATTTTGGGAGCGCCTTCGTGAGGCGCCCTGGGCGAAGGCCTCGCTCGCCGGCGCGAACGCAGGGGTCGTCGGGGTGTTGCTCGCGGCGCTCTACACGCCGGTCGTCACCGAAGGCATCACGGGGCGCGTCGACGTGGCGCTCGTGCTGCTCGCCTTCGGGGCGCTCGAGTCGTGGAAGGCACCCCCGTGGCTCGTGGTGTGCGGGCTCGCCGTGGTCGGCGCGCTCGTGCACTGAGCCGAGCCCGCGCGCACGGCATGACGCCATCCGGCCGTGCGCTCGGCTCGCGCGCCACGTCGCATACAGGTCAGGACCGCGCCGAACGCGAGCTCGACATCGACCGCATCATTCGACCGGCGCCGTGAACGCGTAGAGGTAGTCCTCCGCGAGGCGCGGGGAGTCCCCCACGAGAGGAATGAAGCCGTCGAGGGCGAGCGACAGGTGGGCCTTGTTGGTCGGCTCGTGGGAGAGGAGCGCGTGGGTCCCGGTGCAGTAGCTCGGGGCGTTCGCCGAGATGTCGACGTAGCCGCCACGATCGAGGAGCCCGAACGCCTTGGCGATGAGGGCGTCGGCGTTGGTGTCGTCGGCCACATGCGAGATCGCGAACGTCCTCGAGACGGGCGTCGCACGCGAGGCGCTGCACCACGGGACGAGGAAGCGCTTCCCGTCGACGGTGAGGTCGTCGCACCCCCCGGCGACGAGGACGAGGCGCGCGAGCCGTTGATCCTTGCCGATGTAGCCCGCCACGACCGAGCCCTGAGAGAAGCCCAAGAGGGCGATCCGGTCCCACCGCACGTCGCTGCCGGAGAGGAACCGATCGGCGCCGACCCCGGGTTGGTTCTTCGCGAGAAAGCGCAGCAAATCCGAGAGCCTACCGCTCACGGAGTTGGGGACATCGCCCGCGTAGCGAGGGGTCTTGTCCTGCCCGTAGACCTTCTCCGCCCAGACGCTCTCCCGGCACGCGAGCAGCTCCGTCTCCGACGTGATACCGGCGCAGCTCCCGATGGGATGGGTGTCCGACTCGTAGGCGAGCGCGACGACCCGATACCCTGCTCGCGCGGCGAGCGTGCCCAACGTCTGGAAGCCCTGAGCGCGGTTGTTCGTGCCAGGCAGAATGACGAAGAGCTCGTCGCGGAGCTTCGCCCCCGGATCGGCCGGGAGGAAGACCTGGTGCTTCGAGTCGGGGAAGGCGTTGGCTGCAGGGTTGACCTGCGCCGGGTCGATTTGTGCGTGGCTCACCTTCACCGCCGAGACGTCGGGGACCGAGAACGACCGCACGGCGGGATCGCAGGCGGATGCGTCGCCTCGTGCCCCGCCCGCGTCTGCGTCCGCGACGGGTCGTGTCTCGACGACCGGCGACGCACCACCACCATCACCCGCACCCCCGCAGGCGGAGAGGAGCGCGAGCAACGCCACCTTGCGCGCCACGGGCACCCAGGACCTCACGAAGCCGAACATCCCCATCGGTGAACCCTCCTTCATCGAACCAGCGACTCGATCTCTTGGGCGGCGCGCGCGGCGCCTCCGGCTCGGCGAAAACCCTCCGCGACCCGCGCCGCTCCGGCGCGCAGCCCTCGCACTACCCGCACGGCCTCCTGCAAGCGCCCCGGCGACAGGTGAGCCTTGTCGACGCGCACGCCGGCTCGCGCCACCTCGACCCGCCGCGCGACCTCGTGCTGATCGCGGCCGAAGGGAACGACGCACACCGGGACGCCGGCGAGCAGCGCCTTTTGTGTGATGCCCATTCCTCCATGGGACACGACGCACGCCGCGCGCTCGAGGACGGGTGTGTGGGGGACGAAGCGCTCGACGCGCGCGTTGTGCGGGACGCGAAAGCTCAAAGGGTCGATGGCGCCGCTCGTCGCCACGACGAGGACGTCCTCTTGCGCCAGCCCGTCGAGGCACGCCTGGACGAGGGCCCCGTCCGCTTGGAGCTCGGTCGAGCACGTCACGAGCACGACCGGACGCTCCTCCGCCACGAGCCACGCGGGGCGCTCCCCCGGGGGCTCCCAGGCGCAAGGTCCGACCGCGACGAGGCGCTCGAAGGGCGACGAATCCTCGTACTCGAAGGGAGGCGCCGTGAAGTAGAGCAGCCGGTGCGCGGCGCGCCCATGCTCCGACATCGCGCCGAGCGGGCCGAGCCCGACCTTCGCACGAACCGCGTCGAGCCGTGGCAGGCCGCGGTTCGTTACGGCCGACACGACCCTGCCGACGAGGGCGTCGCGCAGCTTCCCGATGACGTCGTGGCGAGGCGCGAGCCCTGGACCGAAGGGAGGAATTCCGGGCCGCGGCCACGGGAGCAAATAGGGCAAAAATGCGGCCCAAGGAGCAGAGGAGGCCTCGGCGACGGCCATCGCTCCCCAGCTGTTGAAGTCGACGAGCACGACGTCGGGGCGCTCCTCGCGGAGGGCCGCGCGCAGATCGGGCACCTCGTGCTCCGCGCGCGTCGCGAAGGTGGCCACGGCACGCTCGAGGCTCCCCATGGTGGTGCGGGCGCGGTAGTCGTCGAGAGGGATCGCCTCGATGGCCGAGGAGATCGGGCGGACACGGAAGCGCCCGAGCGCCGCCATGCGCTCGACCTCTTCGCCGAGCGTAAGGAGGACCACGTCGTGGCCGCGGTCGCGGAGCTCGGAGAGCACCGGCACCATCGGATAGAGGTGCCCGCGCGCCGGCGAGGTGTAGCAGAGCACCTTCGCCATCAGGACGAGCTCCGGCAGAGCGCCTCGAGCATGCCCAACATGGCGCGTTCGGCGTCGGCCCTCGTTAGGCCGAGATCCCGTCGGAGGAGCTTCCACGTGTAGACGTCACAGATGGCGACGAGCTGCGCGCGGCGGATCTTACCGCTCCGGGTGCGGCGGGCCTCCGAGAGCTCGCGGGCGAACACGCGCTCGACCCAGGCCGCGTGGGTCGCCCGACCCTGCTCGACGAGGGCAGCGATGGCCTCGAACGCCTCTTCCTGGGCGAGCAGCCGTAGCGACGTCTCGCCCCACTCCTCGTAGTGATCGAAGAGGTTCTCCACGCAGCCGGGCAGATCCCCCGGGACGGCCGCGCTGCGCTGCGCCTCGACCCGCGCGGCGCCCTCCTTGGCCGCGGCCGCGACGAGATCCGCCTTGGAGCCGAAGCGGCGGAGCACGGTCTGGAGCGTGACCTGCGCCCGGGCCGCGACGGCCTCGAGCGTCACCTCGGGGTACGGCCGCTCGACGATGAGCGCTTGGACGGCGGCGACGATGCGGCGCCCCGTCTCCTCCGCGGCCTCCGCGCGGGTGGTCATCCGGTAGCTTCTCGCCTTCATGTTAGTCACACTAACATGAAGTTCGAGCGCGGCAAGCCTATAGGAAAACGACCGACGACAGCTCGATGGGCCGTCGTCGGTCGTTGTCTCGGCGGAGGCGCTCCGCGCTCGGGCGCGGGCGGATGGGCCTAAGGCTGCTCGGGCGTGGCGCGCCCGAGGGGAGGCTCAGGGCGCGTCGGGGATGCCCGGGAGCTCGGTCGCCTCTTCGTCGTCGTCGGGTGGAGAGATCGTCGGGCCAGAGGTTTCGCCCGCCGCTTTGGCGCGCTTCGCGGCCTCGTAGGGCTTCACGTACTTCTCGATGAAACGAGCCTTGTAGTCGCGCATCGACGAGATGCCCCCCAAGAGCTTCACGAGGAGGATGAGCCCGTACGCGGTGTCGAGCTGCCACCACATGAACCCGGACCGCACGCCGCCGGGGAAGGCGTGGTGGTTGTTGTGCCACTCCCCGGAGACGGTGCCCGCGAAGAGCTGGTTGATGCTGAGGTCTTTGCGGTTGAAGTCGTCGCCGTCGCGGCGCTTGTCTTTGCCGCAGCCGTGGGCGTCGTAGTTGAAGTCGCGGATGCCGATGGCCCAGAGCGCCGAGACACCGAAGATGGCGCACGCGAGGCCGTGGCCGCCCATCGCGTAGAAGGCCGCGTACCAAAAGGCCCAATTGAGGGCGAAGTGGGCGTAGAGACGGGCCGGGTGGCAGACCGAGCCCCAGCGCTGGTACTGCTCGTACGAGTTCGCGACCACGCCCGTGTGCTTCATCATCGCCACGATGCGCGCGTAGTCTTCGGGCGAGAGATCCCGGGCGATGGGCTGGTGGAGCTCACCCGCGAGCAGGCAGTAGAGGCGACCGCCGTGAGCGTTGTACGGGTCGCCCGGCTCTTCGGTGTAGGCGTGATGCACGTGGTGGGAGACCACGTAGATCTCCTCGGGCACGAGGCGGATCGTCAGGTTGCGAATGACGAACCGATAGAAGGGGTGCGAGAACGTGAAGGCCTGGTGCGTGCAGTAGCGGTGCAGCCACACGATGTTCACCGTGCCGAGCGCCACCATCGCGTAGAGGAAACCCACGAGGAGGAGGGGCCACGAGAAGTACTTCGTGGCGAACACCACCAAGAACGGCAAAAGGCCGAGCGTCCACACCCAGTTGGTGAACGGGAGCCAGTTCTTTCGCGTCGCGAAGAAGTTCATACGGCTCGCCCAGTGCGACATGATCTCGCGCGTGGTGGGCTTGTAAAAGGCGCCATCGCGCTCCCAGCCGTAGGCCGGAGGCTCGAGGACTCGCTGAAGAAATTGACTCGCCATCGGCGCCCTTCATACGCCCGCACGAGCGCGAAGTCAGGCTCCGCGCGGGAAAATGTCCGGGATATGGCCGAGCTCGTGCTCGCGAGACGAGGTGCAGATCTCGCGCGAGGCGCAAAACGCGTCGCCGTCCACGCGTCGGGCCGCGGCCCGAAACGATCCGGAAACCTTTTGCGCAGCACGCGAGCGACGGGTCGAGCCGGTGCGAGAGCGCGACGACGGCTGCCCCGCACGACGGCGCAGGCTACGCTCGAGGTGTGACCCGCACGGATCGTATCGTGTTGTCCGTAGCGGCCGTCTGGACCGTGGCCGTCGTCGCGCTCACGTTCGCCATGAAAGGGCGCACCGACGACACCCTCACGCGGAGCGCGGTGATCGCCGTGGTCGCCGTCGATGTCGTCGCCGCCCTGGCGACGAGGCGACGCTGGCCGAACGACGAGCCGGGGAGCGCCATGCGGTTCTCGTTTCGCACGGCGGTAGCACGATGGATCGGCCCATGCGCCGTGCGCGCGGCGATCGTCGAGGTCTGTTACATGCCCTCGCGGCCCCTCTACGAGAGCTTGCGGTGGCTCCCCGAGGACGGCGCGCGGGTACGCGCCACGAAGGCCGCGATCGACGTCGCGCTCACCGCGCCGGTCTACGTGGTCGTGTTCGGCGTGCTGTGGCTCATGATTCGCCGCGCGAAGATCCCGGTGTGGTACGCCATCTTGGTGCTGCCGTTCGCGCAGGCGCTCGGAGACGGAAACGCGTTTTTCCTCGCGAATCCGGCGATGTTGCTGATGTCGCCCTATGTGGTCTTGAACTACGTGGCGTGTCAGCTCGTCCCGTACCTGCGCGTGCGCGGGGCGTTGCCCACGGAGCCCCGCGCGCGGCCGTGGCAGCTCCTGCTGCCGCTCGTGGTGGTGCCTATCGTGTACTTCTTCGCGGGGGCCACGTTGATCCTCGTCGGCCGCGCGCTCGGCCTCCGGGGGTAGCGCCTTCCCGTGCGCGACCTCCCTCCGAGCGAGACTCGCGGCGGCGTCACGGGCCGCTTTCGTCGATCAAAAGTTCCCGAATTTGCTAACTTATTTTGGAGCGGAGCGCGCGTCACCACCCCCGCAGGGGTGGCCCTGACGATCGTGGTTCGGTCGTGACTACGCGGTCCTTCGCGGGTTCGCGGCGCGCGCCCTCACGGGTTCGGACACGTGAACGACCCGTTGAAGTTGTTCCCGCCCGCCCCGCTCGGCGTCGAGCCTTGGAACGTCCCCTTGGCCGGGTTCACTCCCGTGAGGGTGACCTTCGTCTGGCCGTTCACCGACGTCCCGACGAACGCGACCTCGACGAGGTTCTGGACCACGAACGAGCCCGGATCGAGGTCGTAGGTGCCGGGGCCATTCACCTTCGCCTCGAGGAGCGTCTCGTGGGGCACACACGGACCGTCCGAGGGCTGGGCGAGGAAAGGATAGGGGTGCGTGAGGAGGAAGTTCGCGATGGACGAGGGCGCGGACTCTCGGCAGGTGATCCCCTCGAGCACATAGGCTTCGCCCCCGCGTTCGCGTTCGACGATCGCGCGACCGGGGGCGTCGGTGAGCGCGGGCCCCGCCGTCGCGGCGGTGTCGTCCTTGGCGTCGCACTCGAACTCGATCGTGTCGGCGTTCCCTACGCCGCCCGTGAATACGCCCCTCTTTCCCCCTTGGGAGAGCACGAGCTTGCCGCCGCCGCTGTTGTTCGATCCGTCGGCCCTGGCGATCGTGTAGGTCGCGTCGGCGATCTCGCCGTCGCCGGAGTACCCGTACGCCTTCACGTAGAACCGATCCATGCGCTCCATCTGCGAGCGGACCCGCCGCGTCGTGCTGATCGGCTGGAAGCGACCGAAGCTCGCCGCGTAGCCGATCACGGAGCCGTCCCGCTTTCGGAGCGTTTGGCAAGAGACCTCCGGGATGTCTTTGCTCTCCCCCGACGCCGTCTTCGCCGTGCCCTTGCCGGCGGGGGCCGTGTACGGAGCGCACTTGGCCGTCGGGATGGAGGCGTCGAACCCGCCACCGCCACCACCACCGCCACCGCCACCGCCGCTGTCGTCCGTGGAGCTTCCACCGCCCGCGTCGTCGCCCGCCGCCGGGTCGGAGGAGCAGGCAGAGGCCAGGGTAACGGCGCCCAAGGTCGCCACGGCGAAGAGAGCGTGGACGAGCTTTGCGGGCGTTCGCGAGCCAGAAGCGATCATGAGAAACCTCCGAAGGTGGATGGGAGAAGCAAGACGTCGACGACGCCGAGGGATTCTCCCGGTCCTCCGTTTGGGTGACAAGGCCCGTGACCAGAAAACCTAGAGATTCTCCCGTATTAGGCGGTCCGCGCCCTGCGCGCGTGGGGCCGCCGCGAGCGCCTTGGTAGGAGGACGACGGTTCGTCGTCGGCCTCGGAGCGCGTGCCCCCTGTACCTGCCCGCGAGTCGGAGGGCCCGAGCTTCTACGGGTCATCGAGCCGATTCGTCACGAACGATCGCCGGTACACTCGCGGCATGTCCGCGCGCCGGGAGCTGCCATCCATCGACTCGCTACGGTACTTCGAGGCGGCCGCACGTACGCTTCGTTTCCGCGAGGCGGCCCGGGCGTGCGCGCTCACGCCGACCGCGTTCGGTCAGCGTATTCGCAAGCTCGAGGAAGACCTCGGAGTGGAGCTCTTCGCACGGACGACGCGCCACGTGCAGCTCACCCGCTCGGGCCTCGCCCTCTTGCCCCTCGCGCGAAAGTGCCTGCTCGCCGCCGAGGCCTGCGCGCACATCGCCGACGGTCCCGGGGAGGGACACCAGGCGCTCGAGCTCACGCTGGGGACACGACACGAGCTCGGGCTCTCGTTCGTCGTGCCTGCGCTCGAGGCCGTGCAAGAGCGCGTCAAGGGCCTCGAGCTCCACCTCTATTTCGGCTCGGGCCAAGACCTCCTGTTGCGCGTCCGATCGTTCGACATCGACTGCGCGATCACGTCGTCGCTCCTGAACGATCCGAAGCTCGATGCCCACAAAATCCATCGCGAGGAGTACGTGTTCGTGGGCGCGAAAAAGCTCCTCGAGGCGCGCTCGTTCACGAAACCCGAGCACGCCGGGGCGCACGTGCTCTTGGACGTCTCTCCCGAGCTCCCGCTCTTTCGGTACTTCCGAGACGCGGAGCGAGCCCCCGCCCTCGCGTTCGCGAAGGTGATTCGGAGCGGCACCATCGAGGCCATCCGGATGCGGACGAAGGCCGGGGCGGGCGTGGCCGTGCTCCCCGAGTACCTCGTGCGCGAGGACGTCGCGAAGGGACGCCTCGTCCGCCTCTTCCCGCGCGTGCGACTCTTGCACGACCACTTCCGCCTCGTTTTCCGGAAGGACGACGCACGGCGCGCGATCTACGAAGACATCGCGCGCGCCTTCGCGGCGATTCCGCTGCGCTGATTATAGCGTCTCGTCGATACAATAAGGTGCAGATCATACGGATGGTCCGAGGGCTGTTTGCGCCGTACACGGATCGAGAGCCGTGACGAGCCCTCGTCGTCCCTCGGCTCGGAAGGACCATCCATGACTCTCTCTCGACGATTCTCCGATCCGACCTCGCCCGAGCGCAGGGCCCTCACGGCCGCCATGCGTGTCGCGCTCGGCGGGGCCATGCTCGTCGGGTGTGGTGGCCGCGTGGCTCCCGAGCACGACGGCCCCGCGCCCGTGCCGACCACGTCCGGCGCCGCGCCCTCCGCACCCGCGACGATTCCCGAAGCCTCTTCGGAGCGGAGCCCTGCGCCCGTACCGACAGCGTCGACGGCCCCTGCGGCTCCGGGTACGAGCGGCACGGAGACCAGTGTCCCCTGCGCCGAACGGCTCCGTGCCGCCTTCCCCGACGGTGGCGCCCCGTGGTTCGTGAACGAGCCTCCCATCACGAAGGACCCCGCGCTGGTGACGTGCTGTGAGCGCGTCGAGGCCGCCACGGCCCCGGATGCTCGGGTCGACGTGCTCCGCGCGTCGGGCTGTTGCCACGTGGAGTTTCCCGGTTGGGGTGCGGCCTGCACGCCTTGGGGCCCGCCGGTTCCGCCCGCCATGCCCGCGAGGGTCGCGTGAGCGCGGCGACCGCGAGGGGGGTGCTCGATCTGTCCGCGCCGTGCGCGCGCGTCGCGGAGTCCCTCGGCGTCGCGGTGCCCGCGGAGCTCGCTCCCGCGACGCGCACCACGTGGCTCGGGCGCATGGTGAACGAGTATCGCTCGGGCGCCGTGTTCGAGCACACGGCGAAGGTCCTCGCGCGCGCGGGGTGCTCCACGGACGTCGTCGACACGTGCCTCGGCTTCGCGACCGAAGAGCGCCACCACGGGGTTTTGTGCGGCGCCGTCGTGCTTCGCGCTGGCGGAGAGGCGCGCGCCGTCGTCGGCCCGGACGAGCCGTTCCCGGAGCACGCCGACACCACCGCACGCGCAGCCGCGGTGAGAAACCTCGTCTCCATCTCGTGCATGGCCGAGACCGTGGCCGTCGCGCTCGTCGGTGACGAACGCGAGCGCATGCCGGAGGGGCCCCTTCGTGAGCTGCTCACCCGCATCTGGGCCGACGAGATCAGGCACGCGCGCTTCGGTTGGCGCACGGTCGCGGCGCTGCTCCCCGAGCTCGACGCGGACGAGCGCGAGGCCGTGCACGCCTACCTCCCCGTCGCCTTCGAGCACCTCGAGCGCCACGAGCTCGCGCACCTCCCCGTGGCCTTTCGCGCACCCCCGGGGGGAGACGAGGTGGGTCTCTGCTCGGGCGTCGAGGCGAGGGAGCTCTTCTACGCAACGGTCGAGCACGCGGTGGTGAGCGGCCTCGAGGCGATCGGCCTACCGGCCGCGGAGGCCTGGAGACGTCGCGCCGCGTTCGCCCCGAGTGCCACGATCGCCATCGTCGCTTGAGGTGCGTCGGTGCTCGGTCCTCCGTTCGGGTGACTGGCAAGGCGCCGAGAAACGCGGACACTCTCGGGAGGACGACGCCGAGGTCCGGCGTTCTCCTGAGAGGGAGCGACCATTGGCATGAGCACCGAGCTCGAGAGCACCATTCGGTCGTGCGCGAAGGAACAACGCACGACCTACGCGGTCGGCGGAGGCGCGATGAGCGTGTCGGGCGTCTTGCTCTTCGTGCTCGCGCTCTTCGTCCAAGGCAAACCCGGGGAGGAGGCCATGCGCGTGGGGGCCGGCGTGCTCGGCGTCGTGCTCGCGGTCGCGGGCGTCCTCTACGCCAAGGTGATGATGGCGCGCGTGACCACGTTGGTCGAGCTCCTCTTGGTCCGCCGCGCAGAGCTCCGCGACCCCGTGCTCATCGCGATGCGACGCGCGGGCGTGGTCTTCTCGCACGCGATCACGGTGCGCGACGCGAAGGGCACGCGGTACCGCATGCGTGTGCCCGCCGAGGCCGATGCGCGCCGCATGCTCGAGGGTGTGGCGCGATCGTAGCGTGAAGCTGCTCCCCGCGAGCGCCCAGCGCTTGATCGAGCGGCCCCGGAGGCGAAGAGAAAATGTGAGGGGAGCCCTTGACCTTGCACTTAAGTGCAAGCCGTACAACTTGGGTATGCACACGCTCACGTCTCCTTCGCACGCTCCCCACGGCTCGTTCCTCTCCGCGCTCGGCTCACCCGACGACGACATCGTTCGGGATCCACGCGCGCGCGCGGTGCTCCGTGCCGGCGCCCTCTACGACCTCGTCGTCACGCTGCCCTTCGCGACGCCGATCACGGCGGCGCTCGTGCTCTCGGCGTTTCGGAAGATCCACGGCGCGCTCGGTCTCGGCGGGCCGACGCTGCCCGAGTTTTCCCCGACCCACCTCCTCTTCGTCGCGTTCTTCGGCACCGTGGTGAGCTTCTGGTCGTACCTGCGGCTCCGCTCCCACGCGCGGCGCCTCCACGCGCTCGACACGGTCGGGCGTTTCGTCTTCTCGGCGTGGCAGATATGGGCGCTCGCGAACGGCGCATCGCCCCTGCTCGTCCCGTTCCTCCTCTTGGAGCTCGCGTTCGGCGTGACGCAGGCCCTCGCCGTGCGAAAACCGTGAGCCACGCGCCTCACGACCTGCGATCCTCGGGCATGGCTCGACTCACCATGCTCGAGGTCGCCCGCGCCGCCGACGTCCCCCGTACGACCATTCGCTTCTACGAGCGCGCGAAGCTCTTGCCGACGCCATCGCGATCGCGTGCAGGATACAGGCTCTTCCCGGAGGAGACCGTGGTCGTCGTGCGCTTCGTGAAGCGCGCGCAGGCGCTCGGTTTCACCCTCGAGGAGCTCCGCGCGTTCCTCGCGCTCTCTCGGGGCAAGGTCCCACGCGGCGTGGACGTGGTCTCGCTCGCCCGCGCGAAGGTCGCCGAGATCGACGACAAGGTGCGGGACCTTCGCCGCGTGCGACGCGCGATCGAGGAGCGCATCGCGCGCGGTCACGTGGACGGGCCGTGCCCGATCTTGGCGTCGCTGGGGGGCGATACGCCCTCGGTCTGCGGTGTGGACGAGCCTCGGAGACGCCCTCGACGCGCGTGACCACGGTCGTTGCCAACCCGAGGCGCGACGGCGCCGTCAGAGATGGCACACCCTGGCATTACATCTTACCTAAAACTTCCCACGATTCGGTCGGCCCGTTTCTTGCGGAGCTCGGCCGATCATGAAGAAGCCCTACGCGCTGTCCATCGCCGTCGCCACCGCGCTCGCCACCGCGCTCGCCGCATGCGGCACCTCCAGCATCGCGGACGTGGACGACGGAGCCGACGCATCGGTGGATGGCCGGACCGATGCGTCAGTGGATGGCGGGACCGACGCGCTACCCGTCTCCGACGCGGGAGGCGGCGACGCGAGCGCATGCGTCCCATCGCCCGTGGTGGGAACGGCGTGCACCGGCGGCCAGAAGAGCTGCGAGAAGATCGACGGATGCTGCGTGCCCCAGGTCGTGTGTGACACGACGAAGGGCACCTGGGAGCTGCTCCATCTGCAGTGCGCTTGTCCGGTCGTGCCGTGCGGCACGAGCACGTGCCCTGGTACGCAGTACTGCCAAGCGCAGGCCTCTGGCGTCGACGGCGGCACGACGTCCTACACGTGTGTGGACTACCCGAAGGCGTGCGAGCGAGACTGGACGTGCGCGTGCGTGCAGGCTAACGGACCGGCGCGATGTGCGGCGGTACCCGCCTCCTGCGTCGACACGGGCGGCCGCCCGACCGTCACCTGCGCCGGACAGTAGCTCGGGTCCGCGCTTCGAGTTGCGTCCATGTCGAGGTCTCGGCGCTACCCGCAGTAGCCCAGGTCGTTCATCTTGCCGTAGGCGTCCCAGTAGGCGCGATCGGTGAGGTTGCACCCGTTCGGGAAGTTGCTCTCGGCCTTCGCGCAGTCGACCGAAGCTGTGACCATGGCCTGCGTCCTCACGCACGAGGGAATGCACCGACGGCGGAGAGCGTATCGAAGATGGCGGCGCGCGCGAGACGATCCACGGGTGGCGACCTCGAGTATCATGGGGCTCGGGGCATGGCCGACGAGACCACGATGCAGGAGGGGGAGCTCCCCTGGGTGAAGGCGAGGGCGCACGCGCCTCGTTCCGCGCCGACGTTCGTGATCGCGTGGAGCCTCGAGGAGCCCTCGCGTGTGGGCGAAATCGCGTCCGTGACCCGTGAGTCGGTGATGGGGCGTGGAGGGCCCCCGAGCGACGACACGACGACCACGAGGCTCGTGTTCCGCCGCGCGCGTCCGCCAGGGATCGACGTTCGGTCTTCGGCCGGGGAGCCGCTCGGCGGGAGCCGCATTTCGCGGGTCCAGCTCCGCGTGCGGCCCGACGGCGACGAGCTCGTCGTCGAGAACGTCGGTCGGTGTACTATGCAGGTCAACGGCGTGGAGACGAACGACGCGCGCGTGCGCCCCGGGGACACCATCACCCTCCGAAACGCCCTCGTCATCGCGGTGACACGGCGCACGCTCACGCTCCCGCAGCTCCGCGCGTACGACGCCCCAGCGCATCCGTTCGGCCGAGCCGACAAGCTCGGGATCGTGGGCGAGTCTCCGGCCGCGTGGGCGCTCCGCGACGATCTCGCCTTCGTCGCGAAGTCGAAGCTCCACGTCCTCGTCCTCGGGGAGAGCGGCACGGGGAAAGAGCTCGCCGCCCGCGCGATCCACGCGATGTCCGAGCGCGCCTCGAAGGCGCTCGTCGCGCGCAACGCGGCGACCTTCCCGGAGGGCCTCGTCGACGCCGAGCTCTTCGGCTCGGCCAAGGGGTACCCGAACGCGGGCAGCCCCGAGAGGCCCGGGCTCGTCGGTGAGGCGGACGGCTCGACGCTCTTCCTCGACGAGATCGGTGAGCTCCCCGAGAGGCTCCAGGCCCACTTGCTGCGCGTCCTCGACGCCGGAGGGGAGTACCAGCGGCTCGGGGAGTCGCGCACGATGCGATCGGACCTCCGGCTCGTCGCCGCGACGAACCGAAGCGCCGCGGACCTCAAGCACGACTTCGCCGCGCGCCTGGCGGCACGCGTCTCGCTTCCGCCCCTCGCGACGCGCACGGAGGACGTCCCGCTGCTCGTGGGCCACATCGTGCGCAAGCTCGCCGAGGGCACTCCCGCGCTGCGCGATCGCTTCTTCGAGCCGACGACGTCCGAGCCGCGGCTCGATCCGGATCTCGTCGAGCGCCTCCTTCGGCACACGTTCACCCACCACCTGCGTGAGCTCGAGCGCCTGCTCTTTTTGGCCGTGTCCACGAGCCGCGGAGCGTTCGTCGAGCTCACGCGCGAGGTCGAGGCCGAGCTCCGCACACAAGGCGCCACCACCTCGGCGAGCACGGACGAGCCGGACGAGGAGCGCGTGCGGGCGGCCCTCGGAGACGCGGGCGGCAACGTGACACGCGCGGCCCGCGCCCTCGGGCTCAAGAACCGCTTCGCCCTCTATCGGCTCATGAAGCGCTTCGGCATCGAGGACGACGAAGGCGACCCGAGCGCGTCGGGGGCGTGAGATCAGCCGAGCTCACGCGTCGGCATGAGACCGCGGAGAAACTTGTCGATCGTGCCCTTTACCGCATCCACGTGACCCACGTACGGGAGGTGATCCTCGCCCTCGAGCTCCACGAACGTCGCGCCAGGGACGAGGCTCGCGAAGAAACGCCCGGCCTCGACCGGGACGAACAGATCGCCCCTACGGTGCACGACGAGGGTGGGGGCGAGCAAGCTCGGGAGCACGAGGCGCACGTCCATCGCCGCGTACTCGCGGAGCATGGCGACGGCGCTGCCGGGGCTCGCGGACATGCGCATGTAGGCTCCGAGCCAGTCGGTGAAGGTCTCGTCCCCGACGCGCGACGGGGCCTCGAGCTCGACGAAGACCGGCTCGCCCCAGCTCTCCTCGACCTGCGCGACGATCTCCTCGAAGTGGGCCTCGGTGTGGCCATGGCGGTACCCGCCTTCGCGGACGAGCCGGGCCGTTGCCGCGTAGGCCACGACGCCGCGGACTCGGCCCGGATGCGCGATCGCGTAGGCGGCCGCGACCGACGCCCCTTCACCGATCCCGAGGAGCACCGGCAAGTGCACGCCGGCGGCATCGAGCACGGCGCGAAGATCGGCGACGCGGTCCTCGACCGTGAGGACCCGATCGGCTCGGTCCGAGAGGCCCGCGCCGCGTTTGTCGAAGATCGTGACACGGCACGTCTGCGCGAAGTGCCCGAGGAAACCGGCGAGCGACGGGTGCTCGTGCGCCATCTCGACGTGCGTGAGCCAGCCGGGGAGAACGACGAGATCGATCGGCCCGCGGCCGAACGTCTGGTAGGCGAGGCTCGTCGCGCCGTTCTTGGCGTAGCGCGTGCGGAGCCCCTCGGGGCGTGAAGGCCGCGAGCGCGGCCCGCTGTCGTCCTTGGGGGACGGTGTCGTCGCGAGGGGAGACACGGCCCTCGAAGGACCACGGGTGGTGGCGCCGTCGTCGGCCCCGCGGCGCATCGCACCCATGACGAACGCGTACGCACGCTTCCACGCGCGCCGGAGGTCGTCCGTCCACGGGTCGGGGTCGTGCCGCTCGAGGACCTCGAGCAAGACCTCGCCGAGGAGATCGTAGTGCTCGGGCACGACGCCATAGCCCACGTGGCGTCGGCCCAGGTCGCGGAGCACGGGGGCGAGCTTCTCGGGCTCGCGGAGCCCCTCGACGGCGAGGCGGAGCGCGTGCCAGAGCTTCTCGCGCTGGCCCCCGAGGTCCTCGGGGAAGAGGGCGCGGGCCTCGGGCAGGCGCGCGAAGATTCCCGAGTAGATCTCTTTGGTTACGGCCTCCATACTCTCCGAGAGGCGAGCCAACGAGGCCGCGGTCGTCATGGGCTCTCCCTGGAGGGAGATGGCGTCGATGCCCATGGAGGCGGGGAGGAAGACGGACTCGATCTCCTCGAGCGCGACCCTCACTTCGTCCGCGGTCGCGAACCGCTCGAGCGCGTGGCGCTTCGTGCAGCCGTCGACGATGCGCGCGAGCGACTCGGGCACGTCGGGGCACCGGGAGCGGATCGGGGCGATGTCCGTGGTGATGACCCGCTCGGCGAGCTCGCGCGTGGCAGCGCTGGAGACGGGGACCTCACCCGTGAGCAGCTCGAAGAGCACGATGCCGAACGCGTAGAGATCCGAGCGCGGCGTCGCACCCTCTCCGAGCCACAGCTCGGGCGCGAGGTACGAGGGCGTCCCGACGATGAGCCCGGGGCGTGTGAGCCCCGTCGTGTGCCGCGCCCCCGACTGGTCGGATCGGCCTCCTGCGGGCTCCGACGTGTCGCTCGGGGGGTCGTCGTCGAGCTTGGCGAGGCCGAAGTCGAGGATTTTTATCTGGCCCTCGTCGGAGAGCATCACGTTCGCGAGCTTCACGTCCCGGTGAACGACGCCGGCGCGGTGGGCGGCCGCGAGACCACGAGCGATCTGGGTGGCGATGCGCAGCACGCTCGTCCACTTGAGGGGCCGCTGGATTTTGTCGAGGCTCTGCCCGCGCACGAGCTCGTACGCGATGTACGGATGACCGGACACCTCTCCGATGCGAAACACGCCGACGACGTTCGGGTGGGCGAGCTTCGCGATGGCCCGCGCCTCCGTGACGAAGCGGGCACGGGCCGCCGGCGTCGGCGCAGCCTGGGCGATGAACTTGAGCGCGACCTTGCGATCGAGCATCTCCTCGCGGCCGAGATAAACGTGCCCCATCCCCCCGCGCCCTAGCTGGCGCTCGACGACGAACGAGTCGAAACGCTCCGGAGGCACGAACGCCGCGGTCGATTCCGGTACAGGCTCCACCATCAATCCACGAACCTAGCACTTGCCGGTTCGTCATGGGCCCGGCGAAAGGCGGAGAGGGCCCTCCGTCACTCGAAGAGCCCTCTCCCGGTTTCGTTGGCGCGCTACGGGTCCGTCTGCCCCGAGGACATCAGGGCGCGGGTGTCAGCGGCCGGCGGCGCGGGGGAAGTAGACGTTGACCTCGGTGCTGCGCTTCAGGCCCATGCAGCCCGAGTTTCCCACGAGCTCGATCTTGTACTTGCCGGTCGCGCGGGGCAAGAGCACCGCCTTCTTGCTCGGGAACGTGTACGCCTGCGCCGCCGCAGAGATCGCTTTGCCGTCTTTGCTCACGAGCAAGAAGCCCTTGCACTGCCCGGTCCCTGCGAAGCTCACCTCCACCGACGGCGCGAGCATCGGGCTCGCGGGCACCGGGACCTGACCGCTCGCGGGCGACAGCGCCGTGAACGCTCCCGTCTTCACCGTCGCCGACGCCTTCAGCGCCGCGAGGTTGCGCTTCGCGCCCTTCCACGTCGACTTGCCTGCCGAGGAGGGCTTGTTCTTCCCCTGGTAGTTGCCGGGAGCGTCGAAGAGCTTGGGGCCCGCGAAGTAGTTCGCTCCCGTGGCGTCGTCGAAACCGATCGTCGTCGACCCGTCCGGGTTGTGATCGACCCACCAGTCACCGTCGTCGTACACCTCCGTCCACCCGCCGTTCGGGAGCCACGCCGAGTACGCGAGCTCCGATGCTCCTCCCGAGCCGCTGTCGCCGATGTACCCCGTGCACACCGGGAACACCTGCGCGTTCTCACTGCAGATCACCTGGCTCTGGCTCTGCGCGGCGACGGCCTCGTGCGAGCTCGAAGCGACGACGGCCGAGGTGACGAGAGCGAGGGCGAGGAGGGATTTCTTGGACATGACGATGGTCTCCTTCGTGGGCATCCGGGGAGAACCGCTCTCCCCGTCGTGCCGTTGTGCGAGACCTTCATTGCAGAGGCCGTACCAACCGTAACTGCTCGTAACTACTCATCATCCACATCCGCACCACCTGTGCACGCACGTGTGCGGACCGTGCGTGCACACCTCACGCACACCTCCGACGAGGCCGCCCTCGAACGATCGGGACGCGGCACATCCCGACGGCTCCCACGACGATGGGGGTGGGTGACGGAGCGGCGCCGCTCTATAGGGAGGCCATGTCCAGCTCCTACGTGCATGGCTCGACCGACGACCACGAGGTCCAGCGGCTCGTCGTGCAAGCGAGGTTCGTCGCAGGGTTCGCGCTCGACGGCTTCGACGCCGAGGTGGGCGCGCGGGTGCTCGACCTCGGGACCGGCGTGGGCGCCATGGCGGCCGAGCTCGCCCGGAGGTACCCCGGCATCACCCTGACGGGCGTGGATCTCTCGGAGGCCCAGCTCGCGGCGGCGCGCGCGAAGAACCCGGTCGCCACGTACGTGCACGCCGACGCCTCGCGGCTCCCCTTCCCCGACGCGAGCTTCGACCGGGTGCACGCTCATGGCGGTTGGTGCGAGCAAGGCTAACGCAGGTGCAGCCTCGGCCAAGGAGAACACACCGACGAGCCCGCCTCGATGACGCCCCCGATGTGCGGCGTGCGGCGTCGGCATGGACTATTTGGAGTGAGGGACCCCCATGTACCCGGGTCAGCAGGGGCAATTTGGATGGAAGACCCGGATGCGCAGCGTCAACGGCGGCCGTTGGGATGGAAAGACGGATGTACGGCGTCAGCAGGGACCAAGACGATGCGGCCCCGGCCATGTTGTCGCTCAGGGCTAAGTGTCACGCCACACCGCTCCACAAGTGGCGTAGGGATTGATAACATTATGGCATGCGGCGCCTATTTTGCTTGCATCGACCGCGGTGAACGTCATCGTGATGGAATCAATGACGCGCTCTTGCCGGGCACCCACCCAAGAGGACATCCGCATGCGTACCCTCCGTTGCCTCGCCGTTCTTGCGCTTCCCGCCCTCGCGGCGTGTGCGATCACTCTCGAGCCTGCACCACGCGGCACCACCCAGCAGGCGATTACTGGTGTGGCCGATCCCGACACGCCCGAATCGAAGGTCGTGGTTCGGTTCAAGGCGGAGGCCGGCCCCGAGGTTGAGAACTGCACGGCGACGTACCTCACCCCCGATCTCTTGGTCACGGGCGCGCACTGCTTTCCTGAGGGGAGCGGTCCGTCGAGTGTGACCATGTTGTCGAGTCCCGGGCGGACGGTCGTTCGGTTCGAGAAGCGGGCAGACGGGGAAGACGACGCGACGGACCTCGCCCTCGTGTATCTCGCGCCGCTCGCCGCGGCCGATGCCACCTGGTGGACGGAGTTGCTCGAGCGAAAGATGACCGCGCCGTGGCCGTCGTCGCCGTTGCTTCCCGTGGTGTTCGGGTTTCCTCCGCGGCCGGACAGTGAAGCCTCGGGGTTCAATGGGGAGAGTCCGGAGCGCCGTCGCGGCCCCACCTCGGAGCTCCTTCGATTCGGCGGGTATTGGCAGGGAGAGGCGCCCGATCTCGTGGGCGGGAACTCGGGCGGCCGCTCTATACTGTCGAAGCTACGGGGCGGCGCCTTTTCGGCGTTGCCGTTAGGGGGGGTGGCCCCGGGGGCACCACGAACGTCTGGTGCGACATTACCGAGCCAGGCAACGCCTCGTGGCTGAAGCAGAACGCGAGGGAGACGCGGCGCACGCCTACCTGGCGCATCCGGCACGGTTTCGGAGTGGACACGCCCTACGGCGCGGTCGACTATACCGGTGCTTGCGATACGGTCCGCGACCCGGATTGTGACCACTGGTACACCGAGCACGACAACTGTGCGACCACGTTCAACCCGAACCAAGACGACCAGGACGATGACGGGCGGGGGGATGTGTGCGACAACTGCGTCGAGGTGAAGAACCCGTCTCAGGCCAACTGCAACCTCGCAGCCGAGGAGGCGCGCTTCGCCGCGCAGGAGTTCGGAAGCCCTGGGGCGCGCGAAGCGTACATCGTCGGCGACGCGTGCGATCCCGTGCCGTGCCCGGCGGGGAACGCGGACGAGGTCGAATGGACCGATACGAACTGCGTTCGTGTGGGGGACCACGACGAGTGCACATCGCGCCGGCGGGCGAGCACGTTTCGTACACCGACGGTCGGCTCATCGCAGATGAATCCGCCTGGGCAGGACCCGGTGACGTCGGTGGTGCCGGGCGTGGTCACCGAGTTTCGGTTCTGCAAGAGCGTCGAGTTACCCAACTACATAGTCAACTGCGCCGACCCGAGTGTGATGAAGGACGAGCAGCTCGACTTTGGAGAAGTGAGCAACAACCCGGCGCGCCCCTGGCACCGCGTACGGTTTGGGGCGACCACACCCGCCACGACCAGAACCTGGGACTACGGTCTCACGCGGACGCTCATCCGCTGGCGCCACGAGGACGACGTCGCGGCCTGGTTCGCCTCTACCACGAACGGCTTCTACGGGATTCGCCTACCCGATTCGTGCACCACAAACCCGGCTTCATGTTTGGACGGCGTATTTTGGATGCACGCGAAGACCAACGTGGGTCGGGCTGAGCGCGGCATTTCCGACCTGTCGAATCGGTTCACGCACGTGGTGCCGGAACGTGGAACGGTGGGCTATTGCCCCATGCTTCCCGAAGGGATCATCGTGCAAGATCCCTCGCCGGAGGGCGGTGTGGGCGTTCCGGAGTGGGAGGTGGTGCTGGGCTCGAAGGCAAGGGTCGGGCTCGCGCCCGGGCGGATGGGCGCAGATCCCCGCTCGAGCGTGCTCGCGGTGCCCATGGTGAGCTCGGTGCACGCCCGCGTGGGCCCCATTGGGGCGCTGCGCGACGACGGCTTCGTCGTGCCGCTCGCGGCCGGCGTGGGCGCGAGCCCGGAGCCTGCGTGTACGGACAAGAGTGCCACGGGCGCGTTCGCCAAGCTCACGACCAAAGTCCGCTGGGGAAGCAACGTCGACCCGAATGGATGGTCGAGCGTGCTCGGCTCCGAGCTGATCGCGGTGGGGCTGGACGACTCGAATGAGCCTCGCGCGGCGCGGCTCGTCGGCGATACGCTCGACGAGGTACCGAAGCGCACGGGGCCGCTCGTGGCGATCGCCGGCGAGGAGGGGCCGCAAGGAGTGACGGCGCCGCTCCTCGTGTTCTCGCCCGCGGCGGGTGGCTTCTACGCGTTGGGTGGCACGCAAGCTTCCAACGCCCAACCCTCTCTCGATGTCTGGTTCCACCCTCTCCCTGGGCCTTGGCAGCATGTGACCAGGTTCGAGAACCGAGACGCAGTTCTCGCCGCGACGTACTCGTTCGCGGATCGGCACCTCTGGATGGTGGTCGCGCCCGAAGATGTGGAGAAGGGGTACCGTTTGCAGCGGCTGTCGCCCGTGGACGGCGCCCACGAAGAGGTCTACCAATTCGCCTACCGCACGGGCGCAAAGCCGATCCTGACGGTAGACCGGGATGGTTCGATTCTTCTCTCGATGGCCCGCGCCACAGAGACGGGGCAGGCGCGCTTCTGGCACGACGAACAAGGGTACCACGCGCAGCGGATCGCGCCGCTCGCGGGCAAGTTGCATCGTCCGATCGTGGTCGACGACGTGGACTACGCTAGCGTCCTAGAGACGGCGAGCCACCTCCAGGTGAGCCGCGCGACCGAGCTGGATACGCTGGGATCCGCAGTGGCATGCCCGTGCGAGGCCACGTTCGGGGAGCTCCTATGAGGCGCTCCACGACCACCCTTTTGGCAGCGTTTGGTTCCGGTCTGACCATCGTCGTGGCGAGCGCAGTCGGATGCGACAACCCTGCGGTGACTCCTTCGCCTCCGGCGAACGACGCCGCGGTCGCAGACGTGCGGGAAGCTGGTGTGCCTGATGCCACGGCACCCGATACGGCGGTGCCCGAGCCCACCCCGCCGCGCCCCGATTTCGTTCCAGAGGGCTGGGAGCTTTGGACTGGCTTCAAGAAGGCGGCGCAGATCTACTTGCCTAAGCGGAAAGACGTGCTCCCGCCTCCGGCCAAGTGGGAGCCTTGTGACCCTGCGTTCTTCCCCGACAACCCGGGCGGGACGGCGTGCGAGGAGTGGGCCACTGTGGAGCCTGGGCAGACAGGGGCCGGGACCATGTCCGCCTTCTCGAATTTCACGCCGCCGGTCGGGCGCTTCCTGCTTCCGCAGATGCGGATGTTTGGAACCCACTATACGTGGGTAGTCGTCGATGTGGCGACCGGAGAGCCGCTGAATGCGCTGATGGCGGCGTCACCTGCGTGGGTTGCCAATCCGTTGTGGCCAAGCGCGACCGGCACCTTTTATCGCGTTGGGGAATATGGGACCCCGGGGCCGGTGACCGGGTACGTGATCGCGCCTCACGATCCCTCACTTCCTCAGGTCGTCGGGACGTACCCCGGCAGCGCCTCGTCGTTCGTGCTGGGGGATTCACTCCTCGGTCTACAGGTTGTCGGTGCGGTGGGCCAAGGCCCATGGTCGAACCCACGCGCTCAACTCTTGTTAGCGGACCCGCGGTTGCAACCGCTCATCATGTTTTATCGGGGCGATACGGCGTACTTGGAGACTACAGGAGGGGTTAATCGTCGTATTTACCAAATCGCGCGCCCGGGGGCAGGGCTCGAGACATGGTTCGACAACGCCCAGAATCTATACGGCTACGAGTCGAACCTGGCGACCGACGGCACGGACCTCAGCTGGGTGCACTACGAGGGGTGCACCACGACGGCCGCCGGGTCGTGCTCGTCCCATGACGTGTACGTTGCGAAGGTGCCTTCGCCCGGTTCGCGGCCGGTGGGACGTCGGCTGCGGAGCAGCAGCCTCCTCTTTCCGGATACCACCGTCGGCTGCGGGCACATCGCCGCATCAGGGGGGTACAAGGACTACCACAGTGAGCTCCGCGTGATTCGCATCGCGGACGGTGTATCGTTTCTCCGGCGTCAAATGGATGCGTCGAAGGAGTATGGATACACTACCCCCCTCGCGGTCACTTGCGAGCACGTGTATGTGATCCGCAGCCCAAGGATGGCCGATCAACTCCCCAACGTCGTCCGTATCCGTCTCGACGCCCTGGGACCGGGGATTCCCCCAGATTGATGGCACCACGGGTCATGTCCTCCTCCTACGTGCATGGCTCCACGGACGAGCACGAGGTCGAGCGGCTCGTCGTGCAGGCGAGGTTCGTCGCGAGCTTCGCGCTCGAGCGCTTCGACGCTCCGGCCGGCGCGCGTGTGCTCGATCTCGGGACCGGCGTAGGCGCCATGGCGGCCGAGCTCGCGCGGAGGTACCCGGGGAT
The DNA here is from genome assembly GCA_016712525.1 of Myxococcales bacterium. Lineage (NCBI taxonomy): Bacteria > Pseudomonadati > Myxococcota > Myxococcia > Myxococcales > Myxococcales bacterium. The sequence continues at coordinate 1,488,670 of JADJQX010000001.1, read as the reverse complement.
CACGCTGACGGGCGTGGATCTCTCGGAGGCCCAGCTCGCGGCGGCGCGCGCGAAGAACCCCGTCGCCACGTACGTGCACGCCGACGCCTCGCGGCTCCCCTTCCCCGACGCGAGCTTCGACCGGGTGCACGCGACGTGGCTCCTCGAGCACGTCGCGGATCCGTGCGCCGTGCTCCGCGAGGCGCGGCGCGTGCTCGCCCCGGGTGGGTTCGTGCACGTGTGCGAGGTCGACAACGCATCGCTTCGCGTGAGGCCGCCCCTCCCCGACCTGACCGACACGTTCGACGCGTTGAACCTCGCGCAGGCCGCGGCGGGGGGCGACCCTTTCGTCGGCCGAAGGCTCGAGGCGCTCGCGCGCGAGGCCGGGTTCGGGGACGTCGTGACACGGGAGGTGCTCCTCCTCGGCGACGACGCGCACCCCGCGATGCGCGAGGCCCTGTACGAGGAGTTCGCGGGCATCTGCGAGAGCCTCGACGAAGCGTTGGCACCCGACGAAGTGGCGCGTGCCAGGCGCGCCGCGGCGGAGCTGCGGGCCCGAGGAGAGGGGACGTCGCTCGAGTACCGGCCGGTCGTGCTACGGGCGCGGTGACGAGGGGTCGATGACCGGGCAGCTCCCCGTGGTCGCGATGCCGCGCAGGGTGAAATCGAACGTGCGACCCTCGAACGTCGCGGTGAAGGTGTCTTCCCGCTGGCTCGTCCCGAAGGCCTCGTCGCCGCTTCGCCGGACTTCGACCCGAGCGACGCGCGATTACCGACAGTAGCTCATGTTGTTCATTTTGCCGTAGGCGTCCCAGTAGCCACGATCGGTGAGGTTGCAGCCGTTCAAGAAGGCGCTCTCGGCCTTCGCGCAGTCGACCGACGCAGTGAACATCGCCTGCGTGCTCACGCACGCGGGGACGGAGCTCCCGAACGGCTTGCAGGCCTTCTGCATGCGCCCGAGGAGCTCACGGTAGCGCGCGGGTGAGCACGTGAGCGCGGCGATGATGTACTCGTCGCCGCCGCACTTGATCGCGGTCTGCTTGGCGGCTTGGGCATCGGCGATCGAGGACGCGGCGAGGGCGCCGGCACCGAAACAGCCGACCTTGGTCGCGAACTTGAGGGGAGTAACGCACGCTCCGACGGCCGAGAGCGTGTTGAAGACGGCTGCGCGCGCGGCCTCGCCGGACTTCGCGCCCGTGCCCTTGCAGCTCGCGGTGAGCGCCTCGGAGCTCTCGCCGGGCTCGATGTCCTCGGACGGGATGTCTTCGGCGTCGACGGCCTCGGCCGTGCAGCCGGTCGCGCCGAGGGCGACGACGAGAAGAGAGGAAACGAAGACGAGTGTGCCGAGGCTTTTTTTCACGGGGGAATCTCCTTGAGGAGCCCTCTGCACACACGGTGCCACCGCTTCCCACCCGCATTCTCCATTTCCACTTCGGAGAATTCGCGGGGTCTCGATGCGGGCCAGCGCTCGACCGGCTGGCGCGACGGGGGCACGAGGCCGGTTCAGGTCCTACGGTGGCCGATCGGGCAAGGGGGCGGGTCGGCCTCGCCGGAGGAGGGCACGGCCGCGACACGCAGCGATTCGAGCCCAGCGGGCTCCGGGTCACGCGATGCGCGGCTCGAGGCGCTCAGGTGTCGCTTCACGCTGCCTGCGCTCGATCGAGGCGAGAGCGAGCTCCCTCGGTGGAAGGTCGTGGGTCTGGCCACTTTGCAACGACCGAGGCTCCCCTCGCCACGCCGGGGCAGCTCGGATAGCCTCGCGGCATGCGCGTGCGTGTCTTGGGATCGGCGGCGGGAGGTGCATTTCCGCAATGGAACTGCGGGTGCGACAACTGCCGCGCCGTGCGCGCGGGGCGGCCGGGTTTCCTCCCACGGACCGAGGACTCGCTCGTCGTCTCGGGCGATGGCACGCGGTACGTGCTCGTGAACGCCGCGCCGAGCGTCGGGGAGCAGCTCCGAAGGACTCGGGAGCTCTGGCCGCGCGACGTGCGCTCGACGCCCATCGGCGCCATCGTGCTCACGAACGGCGACCTCGATCACACCCTCGGCCTCTTCTCGCTGCGGGAGTCGCAGCCGCTCGCCATCTACGCGACGCGCACGGTGCGCGAGGGCCTCGAGAGGAACGCCATCTTGAAGACGCTCGCGCGATTCCCCGGGCACACGGTGTTCCGCGACCTCGTGCTCGGCGAAGAGACGACGATCGCCGACGCGGGCGGCGCTCCGCTCGGGCTCACCATGAAGGCCGTTCCCGCGCCGGGCAAGCGCGCGCTCCACCTCGAGGGGTCGACCGAGCCGTCCGCCGAGGACAACGTGGCCCTCGCCTTCTCCACGCCCGCGAACGCGCGCCTCGTGTACGCCGCGACCTACGGGAAGATCGGGGAGTTTTTGCGTGAGGCCGAGGGCGCGGGGGCAGCCTTCTTCGACGGCACGTTCTACTCCGAGCACGAGATGGCGAGCCGCGGCTGCGGGGAGAAGCCCGCCGCGAGCATGGCGCACCTGCCCGTGAGCGAGGCCCTCGCCGCCCTCGAGGCCGTGCGCTGCGGGAGGAAGATCTTCACGCACGTGAACAACACGAACCCCATGCTCGACCCCGAGTCCGCCGCCGCCCGCGAGGTGCGCTCGCGGGGCTTCGAGATCGCGTACGACGGGATGGAGATCGACCTATGAGCGAAGAGAGCCCGCTCGTCGCGCGCCTTCGGGCCGAGGGCGAGAAGCGCTACCACGACCGCCACCCGTTCCACGTGGCGATGCACGCGGGCACCCTCACGAAGCGCCAAATCCAAGCGTGGGTCGAGAACCGCTACTGCTACCAGACGCGCATCCCCCGGAAGGACGCGCTCGTGCTCTCGAAATCGACGGACCCCGCGTTTCGTCGCATGTGGATCCGCCGCATCGTGGACCACGACGGCACGCAGGCCGGCGAAGGCGGCATCGCCATGTGGGAGCGGCTGGCCGGGGGCGTGGGGCTCGATCTCGAGCGTGTGCGGGCCGAGGCCGACGTGCTGCCCGCCGTGCGCTTCGCGTGCGACGCGTACCTCACGCTCGTCGAGAAGAGCCCGCTCGTCGTCGCGGTGGCCTCGTCGCTCACCGAGTTCTTCTCGCCCGACATCATGACGAAGCGCGTGCTCGCGTGGGAGACGCACTACCCGTGGGTCGCGCCCGACGTGCTCGAGTACTTTCGCTCGCGGGTGCCACGCGCGGCGCGCGACTCGCGCGAGGCCATCACCTTCGTCACCGAGCACGCCACGACGCCCGAGCTCGAAGAGGCGTGCGTCGGCGCGCTCGTCGAGAAGTGCAACATCCTCTGGGCGCTGCTCGACGCCGTGAGCCACAAATACGGGATCGGCGCGTGACGGGCCACGCGCGGCCGAAGCTCGCCAAGAAGGTGCGCCTCCGCTTCGACGCACGCGAGGGCAAGTGGATGGTGCTCGCGCCCGAACGGGGCCTCTTCCTGAACGGGTCGGCCAAGGAGATCGTCGATCTCTGCGACGGCACACGCACCGAGGACGAGCTCGTGCGCGCGCTCGCCGAGGCCCACGGCGCGCCGCACGACGTGGTCGCGAAGGACGTCGCGGGTGTGCTCTCGGAGCTCCGGGCGCGCGTGCTCTTGGAGCCCGGCACGTGACGGCGGAGCGCCCCTTCACGCTCGTGGCCGAGGTCACGCACAGGTGCCCGCTCGGGTGCCCGTACTGCTCGAACCCGACCGAGCTCGTCACGCGCGGGCGGGAGCTCTCGCCCGCGGTGTGGCGCGAGGCCCTCGACGACGCGGCGGACCTCGGCGTCGTGCAGGTGCACTTCACGGGCGGCGAGCCCCTGCTCTACGACGGGCTCGAGGGGCTCGTCGCGCACGCCGAGGCCCGTGAGCTCTACACGCACCTCGTCACGAGCGGCCTCCCGCGCGGCAAAGATAGGCTGCCCGAGCTCGCGAAGGCCGGGCTCACCGCGGTGCAGCTCTCGCTCCAAGGCGCCGACGCGACCGCGGCCGACGCCATCGCCGACACTCGGGCCCACGACGAGAAGCTCGCGTTCGCCGCGGCCGTGCGCGCCCTCGATCTGCCGCTCACGGTGAACGTGGTGCTTCACGCCGAGAACATCGGCACGGTGCCCGAGCTCGTGCGCCTCGCGAAGGACCTCGGGGCCTCGCGGCTCGAGCTCGCGAGCGCGCAGTACCTCGGCTTCGCGCTCGAGAACCGCGCGCGGCTCTTGCCCACCCGCGAGCGCATCGACGAGGCCCGCGCGCACGCCATGGCCGCCAAGAAGGCCCACCACGGCACGATGGAGGTGCTCTACGTGCTGCCCGACTACGTGCGCGGCAAGCCTCGCGCGTGCATGGACGGGTGGGCGCGGCGGTTCGTGCATATTGCACCCGATGGCACGGTGCTGCCTTGCCACGCGGCCTCGACGCTGCCCGGCATGGGCTTCGAGAGCATCGCCGGGGCGCGCCTCCGCGACCTGTGGGAGACGAACCCGGGCCTCCTTCGTTTCCGGGGCACGGAGTGGATGAAGGAGCCGTGCCGGTCGTGCGACGAGCGTGAGCGCGACTTCGGCGGGTGCCGCTGTCAGGCCTTCGCCCTCACCGGGGATGCCTCCGCGACCGATCCGGCGTGCGCGCTCTCGCCGGACCACGCCCTCGTGCAGGGGGCCGCGCGCGAGCCCTCACGGCGCTACCTCTTTCGCGGGCGGAAAGCGGCGCCGTGAGCGAACCCATGGGGCGAAGGGCGCTCGTGCTCGCGGGCACGGGCTCGTTCCTTTCGGCGGCCGGGGCGAGCCTCATGGGCATCGCGCTGCCGAGCCTCGCGCGGGCGTTCGGCGTCTCGCTCGAGAGCGCGCAGGGGCTCATGCTCGCGTACACGATCACGGTGACCGTGTGCCTCTTGCCCTTCGGGCTCGTCGCCGATCGCGTGGGGCTCGTGAAGATCGCGCGCGTCGGGTTCTCGGCGTTCGCGATCGCGTCGGCCGCGCTCACGGTGGTGCCGTCGTTCCGGGCGATGATGATCGCACGGTCGGTGCAGGGGGCGTCGGCCGCGCTGCTCATGGCGTCGCTGCCGGCGTGGCTCTCGGCCGTCACGCCCCCGAACGAACGTGGGCGGGCGCTCGGGCTCTCGGCGTCGGCCACGTACGTAGGGCTCACGACGGGCCCGGTGCTCGGGGGCTTCTTGGTGCGGGCGCTCGGGCCGCAGGGCATCTTCGTGGTGCTCGTGCCCATCGCGGCGGTCTCGGCGATCGCGCTCTTTCGCACGCCGGTCGCGGCGGGCGCTTCGGGCGCTTCGGGCACCCCGAGCCGCGCGGCGGGGCTCCGGGAGCTCTTCGGCACGCAGGGCGTGCGGGGCGGCGCGTTCGCCGCGTACCTGCAGTACGCCACGACGTTCGCGGTCTCCGCGCAGATCCCCTTTCTGCTCCAAGACGAGCACGGCATGTCGCCCGAGCGCGCGGGCCTCGTGGCGGTGGTGCAGCCCGCGGTGATGGTCGTGGTGGCGCCGTTCGCGGGGCGCCTCTCGGACGCGCGCGGGGCGCGACCGTTCGTCGTCGTGGGGTCGCTCGTGTGCGCGCTCGCGGCCTTCGCGATGCGGGCCACGCTCGGCCTGGGGTCGCCCGTGGTCGTGGGGCTCTGCCTCGGGGTGCTCGGGCTCGGCGCGGGGCTCTTCACGTCCCCGAACAACGCGAGCCTGCTCTCGGCGGCCCCGCCCAAGCTGCGCGGCTCGGCCTCGGCGCTCGTCGCGCTCGCGCGCAACGCGGGCATGGTCACGGGCGTCGTGTCGTCGACGCGCGTGCTCACGTGGGTCTCGGGCACGGCGCGCCCGAGGGGCGACGCGTTCGTCTCGGGCTACCGCGCAGCTCTCCTCGTCGCGTGCGCGCTCGGGGTAGGCGCGGCCCTCGTGTCGCTCGGGAGAGCCAAACCCGCGACGGACGCGACGTAGGGATCACGCGCGGGCCCATCGGGCCGAAGGCCAAGGGATGTCCGTGGCCCTCCCCTCGTGATACGCGAAGGGCATGGCCACGAGGATCAAGGTCTGTTGCATCGCTTCGGTGGCGGAGGCGCGCCTCGCCGCGTCGCTCGGAGCTTCGGCGCTCGGGCTCGTCGCTGCCATGCCCAGCGGGCCCGGTCCCATCGACGACGACCTCATCGCCACGATCGCCACGCACGTGCCGCCTCCTGTCTCGAGGTTCTTGCTCACGAGCCGCACCGCGCCGAGCGACGTCGTGGCCCACGTGCGCGCGACCCACGTCGACACGGTGCAGCTCGTCGACGCGGTCCCCGAGGCGACGTACGCGGCGCTCCGCGAGGCGCTCCCGCACGTGCGCATCGTGCAGGTGCTGCACGTCGAGGGCGAAGCTCAGATCGACGAGGCACGAAGAGCCGCGCCCCACGTGCACGCGCTCCTCCTCGACAGCGGCCGGCCGAGCGCGAAGGTGAAGGAGCTCGGCGGCACGGGCCGCGTGCACGACTGGTCCGTGAGCGATGAGATCGTGCGCGCCGTCGACGTGCCGGTGTTCCTCGCGGGAGGCCTGCGCGCCGAGAACGTGGGCGAGGCCATCCGCGCCGTGCGCCCCTACGGCGTCGACATTTGCAGCGGGGTGCGGACCCAGGGCGCCCTCTCGGAGGAGAAGCTCCGCGCCTTCGTCGATGCCGTCGCTCGGGCGTGAGGGCCCGCAAGGGAGGGGCCTCCAAGATTCGTCAACGTTGACGAACGCAATCGTCAACGTTGACGATTGGGGAAAGTCGCGATCGCGAAGTGCCTAGATTTCTCGAGGATTTGGTTCGTCGACGTGGACGAACGCGATCGTCAACGTTGACGATTGGGGAAGATTCGCCCCGCGCGTGGCAGCGCGACGCGCGACGCGGAGCTCCTCGAGGGCTCGGCCAGGGCTACTTCTTGAGGCGGTCGGCGAGCTGGGTGCAGGCTTTGCTGGTGGCCGACGGACCCGCGCAGCCGCGCTCGAAGAAGGCCTTGGCCTTCGCGAGGTCCTTGGGGACACCCCACTCGCCGGCGTAGGCCACGGCGGCGAGGCGGCACACGTCCTCGCGCTTGAGATCGCAGCCGCGCGCGAGGGCGGCGAGGGCGCCCGTGACGTCCTTTTTGGCTTCGTCGCCGAGGGTGCCGTCGAGCGAGAGCATGCCGAGCTCGCCGCAGCGTTTGGGCTCGCCCGCCGCGCAGGTGCGGGTCAGCACGGCGCGCGCCGCGGCCGGGTTCTTCGCCGTGCCCTGCCCCTTCAGGTAGCGGGAGATGACCGAGAAGCACGCCGGCGCGTAGCCGAGGTCGCACGCGCGCTGCACGAGGGGCACGACGCGCGGCGCGGCCTTGTCGCGCGCCTCGAGGCGCTCTCCGAGCTTCATGCACGAGAGAGCGTGCCCGTTCGCGCAGCCCTTGTCGAAGGCTGCGTCGGAGGCGGCGTCGCTCTTGGGGATGCCGAAGAGGCCATCTCCGGCGAACGTCCCCACGTAGAAGCAGGCCGGGGCGACGCCCTGATCGCACGCGCGCGTGTAGAGTTTGGCGGCCTCGATGGAGCTCGGAGCGTCGGGCGCGCCGCCGCCGATCGCGATGCACCCGTCTCCCTTGCCCTTGCATGCGTCGGCGACGCCGGTGAGGAGGTGCGCGAGGTTGTAGCAGCTCTCGACGCTGCCCTTCTCGCACTGCGCGCGGCACGAGGCGGCGTCCGTCGGCGCGCAGAGGAACGCGGTGGCCTTGCTGGCGGGTGTGCATTTCCCGCCCTCGAAGGCGTAGCCCGTGGGGCACGGGACAGGCAGGCCCGCGAGGCCCGTCTCGGCGTTCGCGCGCGCCTCGCCGAGGGGGAAGAGCTCCACGCGGAGCGAGCTCTGGCACTGCGCGGGCGGCTTGGGCGCGTCGGGGCTCGACGCTTTGCAGGCCTCGAGGGAGCCGTCGTGGAGATCGATCTGTTTGTCGCTCGTGCTCTTCGCGTCGGACGAGGCACCGAAGACCGAGGCCGCCGCCGTGACGGAGGCGCCGCTGCCGCGCTTCATCGCGAACGCGCCGACGTACACGGCGCGGACGAAGTGCGTGGCGCCGGTGCACGCGCCCTTGAGCTCGCCCTTCGTGGCCGAGACGCCGAGCGCCGTGGCCCGCCCGACCATCGCCGTGGCCAAGTCGAGGCTCGTCCCGCGCGCGAGCCCCCCGGCGAGGGTGGCCCCCGAGATGGGCAGCGTCGCGCGGACCTCGTCGCTCGACTTGAGCTGGATGACGTCCTCCTTGAGGGTCACGCCGGCGAACTTGTAGTCGCCGCCGAGCTCGCAGCTCGAGAGCACCTTGAGGCCGTCGCAGCCGTAGTGCACGACCGCGCGCCCCGACTTCATGGCGAGCTCGAGATCGGTGCGCTGGGAGGAGGGCAGATCGACGACGAGCGTCTGGGCGACGTCGGGCACGGCCGTGCACGCGGGGCCCTCGCCCTCGCCCATCGCTTGTTTGGCCGTCGGGGCCTCGGCGCGCACGGCCTCGGCCGCCGCTCCCGGACCACACGCGAGGAGCGACGCGCCGAGAGCACCCGAGAGCGCGACCGACACGAGGGCGAGAGACGAAGCATGGAGGCGGCTCGAACGCATGGCCTGCGCGGTACCACGCGGCCGTGGCCGATTCAAGGCGGCCTCGGAGCGCGAGCGGCCGCGATCGGCCAGCGACTCTGTCACGGGAGGAGGCCCGAGGCCCCCCGGCGAACGGGCCCTCGAGATTCGTCAGCGCTGACGAACGCGATCGTCATCGATGACGATTGGGAAAAGACGCGATCACGGAGTGCCTAGATTTCTCGAGGATTTGGTTCGTCAGCGCTGACGAACGCGATCGTCATCGATGACGATTGGCGAAGATTCGCCGCGTGCACGACAGCGCGACCGTGACGCGGCGCGAGACTCCGAGGCCCATCTCGGCTATCCACGCGCCATGAGCTACGTCGCCTCTTCGTTCTACGCGGTCTTCGGTCTCGTCGCGGCGGGAGGGGGTCTCATGGGCTTCGTGAAGGCGAAGAGCAAACCTTCGCTCGTCGCGGGGCTCGTGTCGGGCGCGCTCCTCTTCGGCGCCTCGGGGCTCTTCTGCACGCACCGCACGATCGCGGGTGCGGCGCTCGGTGGCCTCGTGTCGCTCGCGCTCGTGGGCCGCTTCGGGCCCGCGTTCGCCAAGACGAAGAAGGTGATGCCCGCCGGGCTCGTCGCGGGGCTCGGCGTCGTGGGTGTGCTCGTCGCGGTCGGCGCTGCGCTGAGCTGACGAGAGACGTCGCGCGTCGCTTGGCCGGCGATGGCGCAAAAAAAGTTCGGCGCGCTCGACCGCCATCCTACCGGTGCTACGCTGCGCGTCATGGTGGGTGCTGCTAGGCCGCCGAGGCACCGACACTCCGCACGCGGTGGACCGGGATACATCGCGCGCGTGGCCCTCGGCGTGATCCTCGGCGTGAGCTTGGCCCACGAGGCCCGCGCGGCCGAGGCCGAGGGGCCTCTCGCTCCGGTGCAGCTCGGGTGGCGGGCCGGGGTCGGCGTGGCCCACGTCCGCACGGGAGACTTCCACGGGGACAAACCCTCGATTCCGTTGGCGCTCCTCGGGCGCGTCGGTGTGCGTCTCGTGCCTGCGATTTCGCTCTCCGTCGAGGGCGGCGCGCTCGGCTTGTTTCCGCTCCCGTACACGCAGACGACCGAGGCGCGGCCTACGCTCCGCCCTGGCGTCCCAAGGTATCCGGTCCTGCTCGGCGTCGTGAGCGGCACGGTGGGTCTGCGACCCATTCGGTACGTGGAGCTATCGCTCGGGCCGACCGTCGGTGGCGGGCCGACGCTCGTCGGCGGAGGCACGGCGCGCCTCGGGGTGCGCATCCCGACGCGGACCGCCGTCGTCCTCTGCCCGAGCATCGAGGGCTTCTTGCTCTCGGGTGATCGCACGGGCTACGGCGCGGTGTTCGGGACGTTCGGCTTCGAAATCTGAGGCACACGAGGCGGACGCAGTCCCCGAAACACGACGAGCCCACGCCCTTCACGAGGACGCAGGCTCGGTGCACGAGAAGGCGAGCTTCAGGCTTCGGTCGTGTCGGTCTCGACGATCGGGAGGCGATCGTCGTCGCGGAAGTCTTCTTGGTACGAGCCGACCTCGGCGTCCATCTTCACTTCGACGAGCTCGGGCGTCTGCCACGTGTTCATGCTTCGGTTCCTTTCGGTTCGTTCGAGAAAAAGCTTAGTTTGCGCGCGCTCCGGCGCGGATCCAAGCGGTGACCTCTTCGAGCTGCTCGGGGCTCACGCCACCCGCGGGCATCTGCGGGAAGCCGTCGCCCTTGAGGCGGCGAACGAGCTCGGAGCGTTCGTCCCCAGGGACGACGAGCGGGCCCGCGGTGCGGCGCGCTTCGGTGAGGCGCTTCTGGTTGCCCACGTCGTCGCAGCGGAGGAGCGCGAGACCGCCAGGGTAGCCGGGGCCTGCGCCGTGGCAGCTCACACACGCCTGATCGATGACGTCACGCTCCATGGCGGCCATGAGCGACGACTTCGTGCGGAGCGCCTGGCAGCGCGCGGCCTCTTCGGGGCTCACGACGGGGCGTGACGGCGGCTTCGTAGCGAGCGGCGCTCCGTTGCCCGCGGCGCGATCGTAGAAGATGCGGAGCACGGTGCCGTTCTTGTCCTCGGCGACGAAGATGGAGCCGTCCTTCGCGACCATGACGTCGACGGGGGCACCTTGCGGGTCGGTGGCGGTCTTCTCCCAGCCGCGGACGATGTCTTTGATTTCGCCCGCGGGCACGCCGCGCCCGTCGACCGGGACGAGCACGATGCGGTGACCGTACTCGCGGTAGCCGTGCAGCGAGACCACGAGGTTGCCCTGGTAGGGCTGCGGGAAGAGCGTGCCCGTGTAGTACTCCATGCCGAGCGGCGACGAGTGCCCGGGCAAGAGGAGCGCGGGGTTCTGGTAATTCGCGCAGTTCGCGTTCGGGTACTCGGGCGAGGGGACGCCGTTGTCGTAGCAGTAGGGCCAGCCGTAGTGTTTGCCCTGGGTGACGACGTTGAGCTCCTCGTGCGGGAGCTCGCCCTCGGTGTCGGCGAGCTGCGGTGCCCGCTTGTTGATGCTGTCGCGCGAGTTTTCGCCCTGGACGAGCGTGCCGGTCGAGTGGAACGCGAGGGCCATGCTGTTGCGGAGGCCGCGGGCTACGACGAAGCGCGCGCGCTCCACGTTGTTCGCGCCGGTGAGGTCGACGCGCAGGATGGTGCCGCGCGCGTTTTGGGCGCGCTCGGTCTCGTCGCACGGCATGGGGAAGGCGCCGTTCACCTCGCAGTTGTCGCTGTCGGAGCCGACGTTGACGTAGAGCTGCCAGGGGTTCTTCGGGTCGAACGCGATGTGGTGGAGCGGGTGGCGTGCGTCGGCGCGCGTGCCGAGGTTCTTCGCGACGACGGTGAGCCGCGGCTGCGCGCCCGAGCGATCGGCCGGATCGAAGCGGAAGATGTCGGTCGGCGTCGCCACGTAGGGGAGGCCGTCGGGGCCGATGGCGAGGCCGCTCGGCTTGTCGATCGCCTGGAGCATCTGGCGCTTCGAGTAGGTCTTGTCGGCGTTGCGCTTCAGGAGCCACACCGTGCCGCGGTCCTTCGCCCAGCCGCCCATGTCGGTCACGACGATGTCGCCGTTCGGGAGCTGCCCCAGGCTTCGCGAGAACTTGAAGCCCGTCGCGACGACGCCCACGCACACGCCGGGGGGCGTCTCGAGCTTCAGCTTCGGCAGGCCGTCGCACGTGCCGCTCGAGGTGTACATGCCCTCGGTGATGCCGGGCTCGTCGTCGCCCGTGGGCTCGGTCGTGTCCTCCGCGGAGCAACCCGGGACGAAGTGCGAGAGGGCTCCTCCGACGACGAGGGCGGCGAGGGGGGCGAACGCGAGGGCGCGCGCGTCGAGGCGGCGCTTGGGCTGACCTTCGGACATTAGGTCAGGCATAGCCCGGGGGGTCTCGACCGTCAACGCACGGCCTGCGTCTGCGAGGGGACCTGGGCGCAGGCGTGGCGCGGGCTCTTCGACCCCCGAAAGACGAACGGCGGCCCCCCCCGCGAGAAGGCGCCGCCATGGCTCGTTTCGCCTTTCACGGAGGCCAACGACGATTCGCCGTCGGCCTCCGTCCTATCCAGGGCGCTCGGGCTCAGCCCTCACGGAGTCGCGAGGACCTGGGCGACCTGTTGGTTCTGCGAGCCGCCCGTCGAGCGGGTAGCGACGGCGCGGTCGCATCGGTCGGCGACGTTCACTCGCCACGCAGGGATCGCGGAGCGCGCCAGGTCCGTCGTGAACTCGTCGCCCGTGTCCGCGCGGGTGAAGATTCGCGTCGTGAAGTTGTCGAACACGAACGCCGTGAGGCCGTCGTAGGAGAGCCCGTCGATCCCGTACTTGGTATCGGCGAGGGCTCCCGCGAGCTTCTTCGGCTGCGGGAAGGGCACCTGCTTCGACGCTCGGCGCGACTGCCACGTTCCGTCGTTGCCGTTGCCGGAGCTCGTGATCGAGTAGGTGAGCACGAGGCCGTCGCCCGAGATCGCAGGGCCCGACACGTAGCTGGGCGCGGCCGGGAGGAGCGGGTTCAGGTCGGTGAACGGGCCGTCTCGGAAATTCGAGACACGGCCATTGGCGACGTTCGCGTCGCCCCACGCGAGCTTGTTGTTCGCGCGGACGAAGACGACGGAGAGGCCGTCGCTCGTGAGCTGCCCCCCGCGGGGCAACTCGATGCCGGAGAGATCGGCCGCCGGGATTTCGGTGACCATGAAGCTCGAGCCGGTCTTCTTCGCGAACCAGTAGCCGGACCTGAAGAACATGAACGAGCCGTCGTTCGCCAGCCCGTACGTCGATTCGCCCACGCCGTCGACGCTGACGACCGAGGGCCCAGCGGCAGCGCCCGGCGCGATGTCCTGACCGAGCGTGAACCGCACCCCGCAGACCGGCTCACAGCGACCGTTCGGTCCCAGCTTGGACAAGGGACAGGGGTCGGCGGCGTCGGCGGCGTCGACGGGGCTCGCGTCGGGCACGGGGCTCGCGTCGACGCTCGCGTCGCGCGGAGGATCGGTGCTCGCGTCCACGGGCGGTGTCGTCGAGGCGTCGGCGGCCGGGCTCGACGCTGGGTCATCGCCCACGCACGCATACCCCCCGAACACCGCGATACCCAGGGCGACCGAAACGATGGCTCCTCTCATATTCCTGCTCCTCCCCGGCCCGGATACCAGGGGAGCGGGGGGTGCAGAATCCTTCGAATGGAGGATGGCCCTAGCGGTGCCGACCGGAAGGCATCGCCTTCGACGACGCCCTGTAGCTTCAGGTCCTGCGCTGTGGATCCGACCGACGCTGTGGAACGAAGCCGCTGCGCGGCGGTTTTGCCTTGCCCGGTGCGCCATGACGAGCGGGAAGGGCCAGGTCCCGGCGTCCTGGGCGACTGGGTGCTCTCCTTGAAGGTCGACGTTGCCAAGCCCGGCACCGTCGCAAGGAGGCACCATGGACATCACACTCGATCAGTTCGCGCAGGACCTGGCCCGTGCAGTGTGTGTGGATCCGACCGACGTTGGCGCCAAATGCTCGAAAGCACTCGGGCGGTCGCCAGCTGTGGATCCGACCGTGGATCCGACCGACGTTGGCGCCAAATGCTCGAAAGCACTCGGGCGGTCGCGAGCTGTGAGGGAAGCAGTGAGGGAAGCAGATCCGACCGACGTTGACCCCAAGTACGCGGAAGGGAAGCAGATCCAGCAGATCCGACCGACGTTGACCCCAAGTACGCGGAAGAGACCCGACCGACGTTGGCGCCAAGTGCGCGACGGCACTCGAGGGCCTGGCCGGGCCACCCCCAAGACGTGGCCGGGCCACCCAGAAGATCCAATTTTGCCCGACATTTTCCGCAATTTCGCGTTGGCCCGCGACGTGCCTAGTGGGCGGCATGTCCAACCCTCGTCGCATCGTCCCCGGCACCACCTATCTCGTCACGCGCAGAACCACGCGCCGCTACTTCCTCTTGAACCCGGACAAGCGCCGCATGCTGCTCGCCTTCTACTGGTACGCCACGGCCGTGCTCGCCGCGGAGTTCGGCATCGAGATCCATGCGGTGCAGATGCTGTCGAACCACCTTCACGAGGTGCTGACCGACACGCGCGGTGAGCTGCCAAGATTCCTGTCACAGAGAAATCGTCTGCTCGCGAACGCCATCAAGGTGCTTCGCGGATGGCCCGAGGAAGTCTTCTCGCGCGAGGGAGCGAGCGTCGTCGCGCTCTACGGCGAGGACGCGGTGCTGCAGAAGATCGGCTACACGCTCGCGAACGTGGTCGAAGCCGGCCTCGTCTCGAGCCCCGAGGATTGGCCGGGTGTGACGCTCGCGGCGACCGACATCGGCACGCGCACGTTCCGTGTGGCGCGGCCCGAGGTGTACTTCGACGCGGAGAACACGCGTTGGCCTGCCATGGCCGAGATCGCGATCACCGTGCCGCGCTCGCTCGAGGCGAGCTCCGGTCACGAAGGGGCGCGGGAGCGCATCGTCTCCGCGGTGAACGCGGCGGTCGAGAAGGCGCGCATCGTGGCGCGGAAGGCGGGGAAGTTCGTGCGCTCGCTCGAGTGGATTTTCGCGGTGCCGCATACGACGCGTGCGTCGTCGTTCGAGAAGGAAGGGGCGCGGAACCCGAGCTTCGCGGCGGGCGGGAACGTCGAGATGGCCGTGCGCGCGATGAAGGAGCGGGCGGCGTTCTTGGGGGCGTACCGGGAGGCGTTCGCGAAGTTGAGGAACGCGGTGCGGGATGTGTTGTTTCCAGCGGGGACGTGGCGCCTCTTTCGCGAGCTCGGCGTCAACGTGGTTTCAACCACTTAGCGCCAACGTCGGTCGGATCTTTCGTCGACGTCGGGATCGCGCCAACGTCGGTCGGATCTTTCGGCTAGGGAGCTCGGCGTCAACGTGGTTTCAACCACTTAAGTTAGCGCCAACGTCGGTCGGATCTTTCTGGGTCGGATCTTTCTGTAGCGCCAACGTCGGTCGGATCTTTCTGGTCGGATCTTTCTCAAGCTCCGGTACCAGGTCGGAGAGGACGCCCCGACGAAGGGGTAGTCGGGTCCCTCGTTCCCTCGAGGTACGGTTCGTTCCTTCGGTGGTGCCCCGAGCCCCCTACGATCGTCGAGACCCCTTCATTTTTCCTGGGGATCCGCGCCCATCCGGCGGCCGGGCGGATGGCATGCCTACTGCTCTATGTAGGTTCGACTCGCACGTGGGCGGGTCACGGAGGAGGTTTTCGATGGCGCGCAACAGGACAGCCTATCTGGCCGTGGTCGGGGCCACTCTCGTGGCCGTGGGTTGCACGGCTTCGGCGCGCATCGTCGAGGGCGAAGAGGAGATCTCGGGCCCGAGCGCCCCGAGCAGCCCGAGCAGCCCGACTGCTCCTTCCCCGAGTGGAGACGCTGCACTTGCCGTCGTGGACGCGAGTCCTCCGGGCGACGCGGGGTCGACCGTGATCCCTGGGACGTCCTTTGCCGCTGGGGTGCTCGGGGCCGGAGCCGGTGGGACGGGCGCGCCTCGCCCCGAGCGCAGCGGCCTCCTCGCGCTCCCCGGGGGCGGAGTGGGTGGCCCCGTGCTGACGAGCAACAACCCGGAGATCTTCACCGGGGACGGCGTGCTCTACGCGAACGTCCCCTCTCCGACGCGCGGAGGGACTTCGTATCCGCTCTCCGGCGACTTCGGCATTTACGTACACCACATCAACCAGGCCGGCACGACGAAGTGGGTCTCCATTCTCGTGACGAACCCGAACGCGTCCGACGTGACCGTGTCGTTGCGCGGGTCGGGGTATTCGCAGGACGAGACGGGCGGCCTCGCACTCGGGGCGAGCCCGGACTACCGCGTGTCCAAGGAGTGGATCGAGGGCACCCCCCGAACGGACACGGGCACGATCACGATCGCGCCGGGCAAAGGCGCCGTGCTCTGGGCGAGCTCCGCGGGGCAGAACCGAGAGATCGACGCACGGTTCGCGGTGAAGGCGAGCGCGGCCGTCCGCGTGTACATCGTCGCGACGAGCGATGGGTCCCTGCAGAAGTCGCTCGACGCCTCGCAGCCCATCGTCGATGCCCCCGGCGAATACCTCCGGAGCGGCAATCCCCCGCCGCCGTTCGGTCGGGAGGCCGGGATCTACAGGCACGACACCTGGCGTTCGACGTTCGACGTCGAGGTCCCCGACGGACCGAAGCACGTCGCGTTCATGGTGAACACGGCGACCGGAGGAGGGCTCTCGCAGGTCCAGGCCTTCCCTGCGCTCACCCACTACGACGTGAGCGCGCGCGAGGCCGTGGGCATGTACGGGAACGTCTACGACGTCGATCTCGGACTGCGGAACACCGTCTCCCCTGCGGCCGCGAGGCGCGTGCGTGTCGCCTTTCATAGCCTCGCGAACGGGACGGCGTCGCGTTGGTGGGACGGAGCGGCCCTCGTCGACGGCAATCCATTGGACGTGCGCCACGTCCCGGGAAACGAGACGACGACCCTGTTCGACGGAGTGCTCGCGCCCGGCGAGACGCGTAGGCTGCGGTTCCGAGCGATGGTGCCCGGGCTCGCCGCGATCCCTCAGGCGCTCAGCGTCGAGACCTTCGGCGCGCTCGCCGACGGTGGGCCTTAGCAGCCCGTCGCGTCTTCTACCGTCCCCTCCGGGAAAGCCATGGTCGGCGGCCACGCGACGCCACGTCCACAGGCCACCGGCGGCGGTAGAGCACGACCGACGACGATGGTAGCGTCGAGGAAACAAGGGCCGCGAGGCTCGAGTCACGAGAGGCGGGTCGACGGCGTTCTCACGCGCGCGTCGCCGTAGGGAGGCTGTCTCGGCCCGCGCTTCCATCGCACGAAAGAGGAACACGATGCTCCGAGTGCTCATGACACGGACCGGCGTCCCCGCGCCGGAGGCGATCGACGTGGTCGAGGCCGAGGTGCCCCGTCCAGGGCCGGGCGAAGCGCTCGTTCGCGTCCTCGCGCGGCCGATAAACCCGGCGGACCTCTTGCTGCTCGAGGGGCGGCACGTGTTCACACCCACGGTGCCGGGGCCGGTGGGCATCGAAGGCGCAGGAGTCGTAGAGGCCGTCGGCGAGGGCTCGAGCGTACCCGTGGGCGCTCGCGTCGCCGTTCCCTTCGGCGGTACGTGGACCGAGCACATGGTGTTCGTGTCGGCCGATCTCATCCCGCTCCCCGACGCGCTCTCCATCGAGCAGGGCGCCATGCTCTCGGTCAACCCGTTCACGGCCGCTGGGCTCCTCGAGGGCCTTTCACCGGGCGACGCCGTGGTGCTGGATGCGGCGACGTCGGCCATGGGAAAAATGATCTTGAAGCTCTGCGCGCGTCGAGGGCTTCGAGCCGTCGGGGTCGTGCGATCGGCCGAGGCCGTACCTGGCGTCGAGGCCTCCGGGGCGGTCGCCGCGTTGGTCGACGGCCCGGACCTCGCGGCACGTGTGCACGAGGTGCTCGGGGGAGGCGCAAAACGCGCGCTCGACGCCGTGGCCGGAGAGGCATCGGGGCGGCTCTTCGGGGCCGTGGCCGAGGGCGGCACGCTCGTCGTCTACGGGCTGCTCGCGAGCGACTCCGTGATCCTCCCCGCCGCGCAGCTCGTCTTCCGGGACGTGACCGTGACGGGGTTTTCTCGCCTGCGCGGGCTCAAGGCGCTCTCCCCCGAGCGCCGCACCGCCATCGCCACGGAGCTCGCCGCGCTGGCCGCGGACGGCGTGCTCGACGCCGAGGTGGAGGCCCGCTACCCGCTGAAGGACGTCCGAGCCGCGCTCACGCACCACGCACGGCCCGGGCGACGGGGGAAGATCATGCTCGTGAGCTGACGAGAGCACACTCACTCGACCCAGGTGCATCCCTTCGCGCGCTGGCACGCGTTGCGGACGACGCTGAACGAGACGCTGTTCGAGATCTGGAGGTTCTCGCAGCCCATGTTGTCGAGGTAGTAGCGGCCGTTCCGCGCCTTGCACGACGACGACTCCACCGTGCAGCCGGGCTGACTCCTGCACTCGGTCTGCGAAAACGCGGAGCACGGGGTCTTCGTGCCCTCGCAGCGCCCCGAGGGCTTCGTCACGGTGCCGTCGGGCTCCGTCCATCCGCAGCCGGGCATGTCGAGGCACATGATCTTCTTGGCCTCCTCGGGGCGCCCGGACGTGTCGGCCCGGGCGCAGTTGACCACGAAGGACGTGCCGCGGCACTCGAGGTACGTGTCGCTCCACGTGGAGCCCTGGTTCGCGCACGAGGCCGAGTCGCGCATCGTGTACGCCTCGACGGGCTTGCCCACGCAGCGCGCCGCGGTGGCCGACGGAGGCCCCTCGCCGCCTTCGTCGCCCTCGCCGCCCGACGAGGGCACGGTCGTGATCGTGCACGCGGAGACGAGGAGCGCGGAGCAAGCGACGAAGACGAGGGCGAGCGACCGGACAGGCATGCCCTCGTGGTAGCTCGCGCCGCGACGGACGCCGAGAGCCCGAACGGATGACACGCGGGGCGGTCGCCGATGCGCATCGAGGCGCGGCGTGGCTCAGCCGGGGCCGGCGTCTCCCGAGGGGCCACCGTCGGACGCGTCGGGGGCGCCGCCGTCGGGCGAGGGCTTCGCGGGGCCCTCCGGATCGTCGCAATAGGCCTTGTTTTCGGCGTCGATCCAGCACGCCTGACCGAGCACGGAGCAGTCGATCGTGTTCACGCGCTGGGGCCCCTCTTTCTTGGAGACACACCGCGTGGCGACCTTGCCCTCGCGGTCGCACGTGCCCCACACGGGCACGCCGTTGCACTCGGGCGCAGCGCTATCGAAGAGGTCGTCCACGCGCGGGCCGAACGACGCGTACACCTCGCCGACCACGCTGCACGGGTACGTGCGCCCTTTGAACGAGCCGGACACCACCGCGACGACGACGTTCTCGTCGCCCACGCGCGCGAGCAAGGGGCCACCCGAGTCGCCGCTGCAAGGCTGCGCGTCGTTCTCGCCGAGCCCGAGGTAGGCCTCGTAGCCCTTCAAGAGCTCCATGTCGTAGAACTTCTTGAGGCGCTCCTCCTGCTGCTTCACGTAGTCCTCGCCGTCATGTTTGGCGATGAACGCGGTGAACGCCTCGTACGTCGGGAACACGCGCTGAATGGGCTTTCCCGAGACGCCCTGGAGCGTGAGCTGCCCGGCCTTGCGCTGCCCCGAGTTGCGGTCCCTGTCGTGGATGCCGAAGCCCACGGCGGTGAGCTTCGAGCCGACCTTGGTCTCGTTCAGGAGAGAGCCGTCGATGCGGAGCGGCGTCACGTCCTCGATCTTCTCTTCGAGGAAGTACACGGCCACGTCGGAGCCGAGGGACACGAAGCCGCCGTCGTGGAGGGGGGCGGTGAGCACGCTCTTCACCTTGACGGTCTTGAGCGGCTTCGTGCTGTCGGGCCCGACCGCGAAGTAGACGTCGTCCTCGTCGAGCATGGTGCGACCGCTCTTCGGATCGCGTGTCGCGCAGTGCTTCGCCGTCAGCACGACGTTGGGCGCGACGAGCGTCGCCGTGCAGAAGTAGTCGAACGCGCCGTCGAACCCTTTGCGACCCACGGTGCCGATCGCGTTGAGCTTCGCGCCCGTCGCGTCGACGCCACCGATGATGTCGTCGCTCGACGCTTCGGGCCCCGGGGTGCTCGAGGAGCACGCAGAACCTGCGGCGAGGAGGCCAAGGGCAGCGGCGAGGGGGAGGGCGAGTCTTCGCATGATTTCAATGGTTTTGCAGAATGTGTGCCTCCATCCGACATGGTCTTTTTTCGAGCCCGACGCGCACGTGCGAACGGCGACGCCCTTCGGCGGGGACCGATCTGGTGGATCCGTTCCCCACCACGACGGCGACGGACGAGCGGGCCATGGCCGGCAAGATTTGCACGTCGCAGTCGCGCCCCGGACATGCGACGTCCTCGCTTCGCTCGCCGACATGAACGCCGTGTGAACGCCGTTCGGACAGGAGCGTGCACGCGATCGACATCGATGAAACGTCGGTGAATCGAGGGGTTCGAGGCGTGCGCGCGCGACGCCGGCGCGACACGGTCGGTCATGCACACCACGATCGGAACCCCCACTACCGAGCCCCGACCACCCCACCAAGGGCACCCGTACCGCGCTTCGCCCGAGCCCATCGACTTCGCCCTCACCGAGCCTCCGAAGCCCGTGGCGCGCCTCCGCGACGTGGCCGCGGTGGCGGCCGTGGTGGCTCTCGCCGATCTCGCGTTCGTGCGCCACGTCGACCTCCCGTACTCGACCGACACGGACATCCCCGTGTTGGGGGGGCTCTCGACCGCCGCGTTCCTCTCGCTGACGACGCTCCTGCTGGTCGCGCTCCCGAAGGCCCAAAGGTGGTCTCTCCGTCTCGGCTTCGCGGTAACCGGGACCCTCGTCGCGGCGGCCAGGTCGGCCTACGGCCCGACGCTCCTCACGCTGGTGCTCGGCCTCGTGTTCCTCGGCGCGACGGCCGTGCTCGTGCGCCAGCGCGACGCCTATCTCCCGGACGTCGTGCGCTCCGGGTTCCTGACGTTCGGGCAGCTCCCGGGCCGCGTGGCCTCCCTCGTCCGAGCGCTCGCGCGACGGCGTGACGGCGCCCCCTCGAGCTTCGTCGCGCGCGTCGCACCCGTCGTCGTCCCCGTCGCCTTGCTCACGGTCTTCGGTGGGATCTTCGCCGCAGCCAACCCCGTCGTCTCCGACGTGGCGAAGAAGATTTTCGGCAGCGTGACCCTCCCGACGGCCCTCCGGCTCTTCGCGCTGCTCGTGTTCACGACGGGCGCCGTGATGCTGACGAAGCCCGCGTTCACGCCGAGCCGAGCCCGCGAGAGCGCGCCGTTCACGACGGCCGAACGCGCCGAGGTGGTCACCGCCGTCTCGTCGCTCGCGACGATGAACATGCTATTTTTTGCCTACAACGGGCTCGACGCCATGTACCTGTGGGCGGGCTCGCCTCCCCCCGGCACGAGCACGCGCGCGTACGCCCATGCCGGCGCGGCCTGGCTCACCGTGGCCCTCGGCCTGATGACGGTGGTCGTGGGTTGGTTCTTTCGGGGTGGCCTCGCTCACGTGAAGCGCGCCCGCAACGCCCGCTTCCTCGCCTACGCGTGGCTCGCCCAGGGCCTCGTGCTCGCGGTGGGCACGTTTCGCCGGATGGAGATCCACGTCGAGACGAGCGGGCTCTCGGACGCGCGCATCTTCGGCATGACCGGAACGCTCTTCGTGGTCGTTACGCTCGGCCTCGTCGGCGTGAAGCTCGCGTGGAAGAGGACGTTCATGTGGCTCCTCCGTCGCTCTTTCGAGGCGGGGCTGGTGCTCGCCCTCGTGTTCGCCGTGGCGCCGACGCATCGCCTCTCGGCGCGCGTGAACGTGGCACGCGTCCAGAGCGACGACTACCAAGCGCTCGTGCACGCGATGGAGCAGTTTCACGAGCCGGAGAGCGTCGCTGTGTTCTTGCCCCTGCTCGACCACTCGGACGTGCGCATTCGCCGAGGCGTGGCCGCGCTGCTCCTGAACGAGCGAGATCGCCTCGAATACGAGATCGGTAAGGAGACCCCCCGACGCGAGGCAGCCTTCGCGCCCGTGTCGGCCTTGAAGGAGCTCGAGGCCGCGCGAGGCAAGATGGAACGCGTGCTCGGGGACGTCGACCGCGAAGCGGCCATCGTGCCCTTCGAGTACCTGCGAAATTCCGCCATCGAAGGCGAGATCGCGCTCTCCGAGATCCACAAGGTGCTGCCGGCCGAGACCCAGCACGAGCTCGTGGTGAAAGAGTGGATCACGAGCGAGCTCACGCGACGCCCCTCGAGCTCGGCGAGCTCGCCGGAGTTTCGCGCCGCCGAGGACCCGAGCCACTGCTCGGCGTACGTCACCTTCGTACCCGCAGCCGGAGGCTCGACCGAGACCGTGAAGCTCGAGCTCGTTCGGCAGACCTACTCGACCTGCGGCTACGGCTGCGGCGACCACCACACGCACACGTGGCAGGTGAGCCAAGTGACCACGCGCGCGGCTAACGGCACGTGGGAGGCCGTGGTCCCGAAATGACCCCGCTCAGTCGCGCCCCGCGTCGGTCGTGATCGCGACGACACACTTCTGGTAGGCGAGCTCGTCGGGCGTGAACGTGGTGGCGGTGCGGTTCGGGTTCCCGAGGGAGCACGCGCCGGCCTTGTTCTGGACGATGCAGTTGGCGACGGCGGCAGCCTGTCCGGTGCACGTCTCGGCGTTCGCGAGCCCGATCGCCGCGCCGCAGTCGCCCATGGCGAGGATGGCCGCCCTGCACGGCTCGGCGGCCATCCGCGAAGCCACGCATGCGTTCAGCTTGAGCACGGCCGGATCGCGGGCGAGCGCCGGGTTCGCGTTCCCGGACAGGCCCGCGACGAGCGTGGCGCAGTAGGCCGCCTCGTGCTCGATGGCGCAGGTCATCTGGGCCTGCGTCCGCGGGTCGGCGACGCTCGGGTCGTCGCACGCGGCCGAGTTGGTCGGCAACGTCCTCCCACTATTTTTCGCGCACGTCTCGCTGATGTCGAGAAACTCCCGGCAGTTGTCGGCGGGGGACGGCTCTCCACCGCAAGCGACCACGAGACCGAGGGCGACACTGAAGGCGAAGGGCACGGTGAAGTAGAGTCGCATGACCTTTCACCGTACCTGCCTCCTCGGCACACGGGGCACCAAACTGGGGCGGGCGCGGCCGGCCCATGGCACCCGAGTTGCTTACGCGCTCGTGCCTCGCGAAACGTGGGTCAGGGTGAGCCACACACGAGGCGACGAAGAGGTCTTATGCATCGTTGGATCGCCGGTTTTTTGGCTGCTTTCGTGGGTGCGGGCGCCGCGTGTGGGGGTTCGACCACGATCGATCCGGTGACCGACGCGGGTGTCGTGGATCCGAGCGTTACGGATGCGTCGGTCGATCGTCAGGTCCCTGACGGCGAGCCGCCCGGCTCGTGCGAGCGACCGCCGGCGCCCACGGTCTGCCCGACGACCGGCCCCGCCCCGAAGGCGCGCGACGCCATCACCGAGCTCCTCAAGGGGATCGGAGAGCCCATTCGATGCGCGTCCGGCTCGAAGAACCTCTGGGACCTGCGCGGCCTCGTCGATCTCTACGGAGACAAGCGCATCTTCATGA
Organism: Myxococcales bacterium; assembly: GCA_016712525.1. Taxonomy (NCBI): domain Bacteria; kingdom Pseudomonadati; phylum Myxococcota; class Myxococcia; order Myxococcales; species Myxococcales bacterium. Next base: position 1,465,655 of record JADJQX010000001.1, on the reverse strand, counting down.
TGGGCGAGGTGCACGGCTCGAACGAGATCGGCATCGTGTCGAGCCTCGTGTTCGAGGAGCTCGCGCAAAAGGGGCTCGTGAACGTGCTCGGGTACGAGCTCCCCATGGACTTCGAGGCGCCGATCCAGCGCTACGTCGACTCGGGCACGGACCCCGTGGGCGAGCAGGTCGTGCAGAGCCTCGCGCCCAACATGTTCGGCGCGATCCTGACCGAAATCGCGCGCAAACAGCGCGAAACGGGGAAGAAGATCCACGTCGCCGCCGTCGACGTGCCCACGACGACCGAGCTCCCCTCCGAGGCCCTCCGCGCGCTCGCGCAAGAGCTCACGACACAGCGAGGCGCCGTGCTCGATACGTTGCCGACGTATGCCTCGGACATGCCGACTCCCGAGGAGCTCACGCGCACACGCACCTACTTCGACGCGATCATGGCGAAGAAGAACGAGATCTGCGCGGAGCTCACGCCGGCCGATTGCGACAGGCTCGTCGCCATGACCCACGCGCTTTGGGTGGCCGCGTTCGCCTACGACGAAGGGACGGCCCAGGGGCAGGAGTGGTTCGCGAAGCGCGAGGAGGTGATCTTCTACAACATGCGCATGGCGATGCCGAAGGCCGAGGACCGCATGTACCTCCACATGGGCGCGTTCCACACGAACAAACACGCCGCGTCGGCCGGCAGCCGCATGGACAAGGAGTACGCGCTCACGAAGGGCAAGGTGCTCTCGATCGCTCCCGCCTACGGTGACGGGAGCGTCATTCGGTACGGCCGCGATCAGCGCCTCCCCGGCGAGCCGCGCACGCTCACGACGGCGTTCGGCCACGAGCCGGCTCAACCCGTCTTCGTCGCGACGAACCGCCCCGGGCAGACCACGTGCGAGACGAACCCGCTCGGGCTCGAGCCCGACGAAGAGGTCGTGGGCTCGGGCACGCGCGGGCAGCTCTACGACGGCTACATCCACTACGGGAAGCTCACCTCCGAAGCTCGCCCCAACGACGCCGTGCTCACGCGCAAAGACGGAGTGATCGGGCGCACGCTCGAGGCCTTCCGGGCCCGCATCGATCGCGCCGAGAGCGCGGCCCTCGCGCGGCGCATGAAGGTGCGTTCGGCGGTTCCGCGCTGAATCGGCACGCGCGTTCGTGCGGACGTGGAGCACCGGCGCGGCCCCCCCGGGGAACCTCGTGCTCCTCGGCCGCCGCGGATCAGCGGGCCTTGGTGGCGCCCTTGCCTTTCGCCCGGGCGCCGCGCTTTTTTCCTGGTTTTCCACCGTCGCCCTTCGTGACCTTCTTCGTCGCCACCTTGACGGCGGGCTTCTTCTTCGCGGCGGCGCGCTCCCGGGCCTCGTCGGCCTCGGCCGACACGCGGGCGAGCACCGCGTCGAACGCCAGGGCGACGTCCGTGACCTTGCCCTTCGCGGGGGCCTCGCGGGGGAGGAGGCCGAGGTCGGCGAGGCGTGTTTTGGCGTGCGCATCGAGCTCGGGCGCGAGCGCCGCACACAAGGTGCGCGTCACGTCCCGATCATGTGTATCTTCCACGGTTCGCGCGCGCACCCACGCCTCGTAGAGGGCCACCACGAGGAGCTTCCGCATCTTCGACGTGAAGCCGGTCGCCGCCCGAGCGAGCGCCGGGAACAAGGCCTCCGCGCGCCCCTTCGCGAGGGCCTCGGCGAGCACGTCGCGAGCCCCGGAGCCATGCACGAGCCAGTCGCCGGCGCGGAGGGCCTTCGTGAGGAGCGGGAGAGAGCCGAGCCGGGTGTGCCTCGCCAACGCGTCGATGTCGGCCCCGACGCCCGGAGGCGCCTGCAAGTCGACCACCACGAAGCCACCCTTCGCGAGGGCCGCCTTGGCGTCCGCGTAGCTCGCGCCCGCATGGAACCCTCGGGTCTCGGCGTACTCGCGCCCGCTCTCGATCTCCGCGTCCTCGTAGAGCTCGCGACGCAGCTCGTGGAGATCCACGAACGCGTCGATGGCCTCGAACACGACGTCGGCCTCGTCCTCCGGGACGTCCGGTTCGTCGATGGCGTCGAGCTTCTTGGCGTGGGACTTCGCGTCCTGCCGATAGAGGTAGGACGGCGCCGTGGTGAAGGCGCGAGGCACGCGGGTCTTTCCGGCCTTGGCGCCCTTGCCGAGCTGAAAGAGGAACACGTAGGGGCCCTCGCGAAGCGGGGACGGAGCGCTCGACGTGTCGTACGCGGGCTCGCGATCCTCGTCCTCGTCCCCCTCGCCCCAGGTCTTGTCCTCGAGCCACGACAAGAAGTCCTCGCCCTCCACCGTGCGCGCGCCGTCGTCGTGGTAGACGGACACGATCTGACCGAGCGTGCCACCCTTCGCGGGCGCGAGATCCACGACGTCATGATTTCCGCCGAAATCATGCGTGACGGGGATCCACTTCGCGTGGAACCACGACGGGGCGACGCCCGTGTCGGGGTCGACGTCGTCGTCCTCGAGCTCACCGGCGTCGAGGAGATCTTTCCAGATCTTCCACTGGTGGACGATCGACCCTACCGAGAGGAGCTGACGACCGTCGCAGACCTCGTCGCTCGGGCCGCCGTCGTGGGCGAGGTAGAACGCGCGCATCCCGGCCGGGAACCTGACGCCCATCTTGGCCTCGGCGGCCGAGATCGCGGCCTCCGTCGCGCCCTTCGGGAGGGTCACGCCAGCTCGCGCGGCGTTCGCCTCGATGCGGGTGATGGCCTCACGGTGGGCGCTCGGGCTCGCCCCTCCACCGGCCTTCGAGCCCTTCGTTTTCGTGTCCGGTCCCGCGTTGCCTCGACGTTTCATCGTTCCTCCTCCGCGCATGGTCGCGCGTCACCGCGCCGGTGGACAGGGAGATCGCGTCGCAGGTCGCAGGCGAGGCGCGAGGGTGGCAGACGCTACTTCGGCGAGCCGTTCGCCGCGGGAAGTGGTAAGGCGCGGCATGGCCATCCAGTGGTACCCCGGTCACATGGCGAAGGCGCGGCGCGCGATCGCCGAGGCCGTCCCCACGTGCGACGTCGTCATCGAGGTGCTCGACGCCCGCATGCCGCGGTCGAGCGAGAACCCCGTGCTCGGAGAGCTGCGCGGCCAAAAGCCTTGCCTCAAGGTGCTGTCGAAGAGCGATCTCGCCGACCCGGAGATCACGCGCGCGTGGCTCTCGGCCCTCGCGAAACCGGCGGGGCCGAGGTCCGCCGAGGTGGCCGCGCTCGCCATCACCACCCAAAAGAACGGCGACACCCTCTCGCGCGTGCCGGCCGCGTGCGCGCGCCTCGCGACGCGCCCGAACCTCGACAAACGCCCCGTGCGCGCCCTCGTCGTCGGGATCCCGAACGTCGGCAAATCGACGCTCGTGAACACGCTCATGGGCCGCAAAGTGGCCGAGGTCGGCGACGAGCCCGCCGTCACCAAATCGGTGCAGCGGGTCATCCTCAAGAGCGGCGTCGTCATCTCCGACGTCCCCGGCATTTTGTGGCCCAAGATCGAGGACGAGGGCTCGTCGCTCCGGCTCGCGCTCGGGGGCGCCATCCCGGAGACGGCGCTCGAGTTCGAGACCATCGCGCTCTTCGCGTGCGCGTTCTTGAGCGAGCGGTACCCCGATCTGCTGAAGAGTCGCTACAAACTCACAGAGCTCGGTCCGCCCGACGAGCTCCTCGTCGCGATCGGGAAGAAGCGCGGCGCGCTCCGCGCAGGCGGAAAGGTCGACCTGAACAAGGCCGCCCACACCGTCGTGACCGACTTTCGCTCGGGCGCCATCGGGCGCATCTCCCTCGAGCGCCCCGAGGATTTTGCGGCGCGCGACACGACCTGGGAAGAGCCCTCGGCGGCACCCGGACGCACGACCGACGACGACGGCGAACAGTGAGCTGACGTCGTCCCCTCGCGGGGCGGCTCTCGCGGCGTTTTGGCGGGCGCTCGGTTCGAGCGAAGAAAATTCGCGTGGGCGGGTCACGAATCGAAGGGCTCAGCCGATGTCCTCTCGAAACCAACGCCGACGACGCACCCCTCGACGCGGTGCCTCGGCTTCGCCCGGAGTGACCCATGGTTGCCTCTTCGACGGCCCGTGCGCAGATGCGCGCGTTCGCTACGACTCTCGCGCGTGTGTCGCTCTTCCTGCTCGTGACCTTCATGGTGCTTCGCGCTCCTGCGGCCCACGCAGAAACGCGCGTGACCGAGGACGCACGAGGCACCTCGAGCTTCGCGGGCCCCGAGCCCAAGAAGCGCTCCGTGCTCGCCTTCCCCCCGGACAACCGAGGCGGAAAGCAGCCTGTTTTCATATACTTGCACGGCATCGCCGGGAGCCCCGAGCGAGGGTGCGCCGAGCTCGCCCACGCCGTGCCGACGTACGGGTGGCTCGTGTGCCCGCACGCCAACGTGCGCGACGGTCAGAAGTACTCGTGGGGTGGGTCGCTCGCCGAACAATGGGCGGTGGTGACGCAGGCGGTCCGCGAGGTCGCGAGCGAGCCCGAGGTCGATCCGAGCGCGCCCGTCGTGCTGCTCGGGTTCTCGCAGGGCGCCTACGTGGCGGCGGACCTCCTGACGGCGTACCCGAACAAGGTTCGCGCCGCGCTCTTCGTCGGGGCCAACGTGCGCCTGAAGAAGGACGTGCTCGTGCGCTCGGGCGTGAAGAAGGTCGGGTTCACCGCGGGCCTCTACGACGCCACCCATGGCTACCTGGCCGAGAGCGCGAGGTTGCTGTCCGAGGCCGGGTATCCGGCGCAGTTCCGCTCGCTCGGCAAGGTGGGCCACACCTACGTGGGAGACCCGGAGGCGCGGGCCCTCGACAGCCTGATCTCCTGGATGGCGAACGACTGACGCTCCCTCGGACCTCACCGCTCCGATTCCTACACAAGGTGCTCGAGGGAGCCGTTCGCGCTCACTGTTCGAAGCAGTAGAGCCGATATCCCGCTCCGCACGCGGCGAGACCGGCGTTCGTCCACACGCTGTCCGCGCGGTTGGCGAGCCCCACGGTGCCCTTGTTCTCGGCCCCGCCGATCGTCCAGTTCGTGCAGTTCGCAGGTGTGACCTGCCCCGAGGTCTGCGTGCCGGTCCACACGTACTCTTGGCCCACTTGGGCGCCCGTCTCGTCGCGATCGATCGCGTGGAGCAAGGCGCCGGTCGTGAGCTGAACCCAGTCGTTCGCGACGAGCGCGCCGCTCGGGAGGCGGTACGGGCGCGTGCCGTGCGTGAGCCGCGAGCTCGCGGATCGGCTGGCGTCGTCGTCGCTTATCCACGCCTTCCACTTTCGAACGCGAAGCGCGGGCAACGCGCTGGAAAGCACCGCGCGGGCCGTGCACTTTTGGTCGGCGGCGATCGCACCACCGAGGTCTTCGCCGGAGAAGGTCTCGCTCGTCACGAAGACGAGGCGCGGGCAATCGACCTCGCCTAGGCATGGGCCCTCGACGCCGCCTTCGGCGCCGACGTCGACCGATGCGTCTCGGACGTCGTCGGTAGCGTCGATCCCATCGGGTTCGTCGCGCCCGGCGTCCCCTGACGAAGACGCGTCCGCGCCTCCCTCGACGGGCGCGTCGGTCGAGTCACTCCCGAACGAGGTGCACGCCGCGAGGGCCACGAACGCACCACCGACCACGAACGCACGGGACATCCTTCTCATGATACCACCGGCCTCCGCGCGCCAGCCCACCTACTTCGCGGCGCATACCTTCTTGCAGTCGCGGCACGAGGCGCAGCTCGATCCACACGTGCAGGCTTGGGTCGCGAGAGGGCATGCGCCCGCGTCGTCGCAGTCGGCCGCGCAGACCGGAGCCGCGTTCACGAACACACATGCCTCTCCCGGAGCGCAACGCGCGACGTCGCAGGCGTTCGTCGCGGAGGGTGCGCACGTCCCCACACATTGGGCCAACGTACCGAAGTTGTTCGCATTTCCTCCACAGCCGCCGTAGGTGAACGCTTCGCATTTTCCGGTTGTCGCGTCGAACCAGAAGCGCGGCACGAGGGCCTCGCACGGGCCCACCACCTTGGGGAGCGCGCAGGTTCCGGCCTCGACGACGGGTTGCGCGTCGGCGCTCGCGTCGATCCCTGGCGCCCCGTCACGGCCTTGGGTGCCATCGCCCCCGAGCGCTGCATCCAGAGGGTCGCCCGATGTCGTGGCACCGCCACACGCGGCGAAAGTCGTCATGACGAGACCGAACGAGACGACTAGGGCCCGACGCATGGGCTCATCGTGCACCGACGACGCACACGCGCAAGGGCCCGGAGCCTGGTAAGGAGAGGCGCCATGACGGAACGAAGCGCGACGCGCAAAGGGCGCGTGCTCGTGGTCGCCGGGTCGGACTCGGGCGGCGGAGCGGGCATCCAAGCCGACATCAAGGCCATCACTTGCCTCGGCGGGTTCGCCATGACCGCGGTCACCGCGATCACCGTGCAAAACACGCGCGGCGTCTTCGGCGTGCACGGGGTGCCCACGGGCGTCGTCGTCGACCAGATCCGCGTGGTCGCGGAGGACCTCGGCGTCGACGCCGTGAAGACCGGCATGCTCGGCTCGGCCGAGGTGGTTCAGGCCATCGCCGACGCCCTCGACGCCCACGCCGGGGACGCGCCGCGCATCGTCGACCCCGTGATGATCGCCAAAGGTGGGCACCCGCTCCTCGCGGACGAGGCGATCTCGGCCGTGCGCGCGAGGCTCGTGCCCGGGGCGGCGCTCGTGACGCCGAACGCCCCCGAGGCCGCGCGCCTCGCCGAGACCCCTGTCGACTCGCTCGACGGGCAGCGCCGCGCCGCAGAGAAGCTCCTCCGCATGGGCGCCAAGGCGGTCCTCGTGAAGGGCGCGCACCTCGACGGCGCGACGTTCTCCGACCTCTTGGCCACGCCCGAAGGGGAGCGTCTCTTTCTTCGCGAGCGCATCGAGACCACGTCGACACATGGCACGGGCTGCACGCTGGCTTCTGCCGTCGCCGCCTTGGTCGCGCAGGGCAGCGCTCTCGAGGACGCCGTTCGCGACGCGGGAGAGTACGTGCGCGGCGCCATCCGGAACGCCAAAGGCCTGGGGCACGGGCACGGACCCCTCGACCACGGGTGGGTGCTCCGAGACCGAGGCTGATCGCGCGAGGCACGAGGCCCAAGCTGGCGGGCGAAGGCGCGCGGGCTGCTACTCTTCGGGCGTGACCAAGGCCATCACGAACGTCGTCGGGTTCGACGACGCCCCCTTCGACCACGATCACCGCGGCGACGTGCGCCTCGTCGGCATCGTGTGCTCGCGCACGCGGCTCGACGGGGTCCTCTCGGGCAAGGTGCGGCGGGACGGGCGGAACTCCACGTCGGTGATGATCGAGCTCGTGCGGACGAGCCAGTTCCGCGAGCACGTGCGCGCCGTGCTCCTCCAAGGCATCGCGGTCGCCGGCTTCAACGTCGTCGACGTGCACGCGCTCCACGAGGGCCTCGGCGTGCCCGTCGTGGCCATCACGCGCCGCGAGCCGCGCTGGTCGCGTATCCGGCACGCGCTCTTCTCGTGCACACCGGGCGCCGACCGAAAGTGGGCGCTCATCCAGGCGGCAGGCCCGATGGACGCGGTGGCCGGGGTATACGTGCAGCGCGTGGGCATCGGGCTCGAAGAGACGCGCGCCATGCTCCGCGCGACGACGCTCCACGGGAGCCTCCCCGAGCCTCTCCGCCTCGCCCACCTCGTCGCGGGGGGCGTGACCACCGGCAAGAGCCGAGGGCGCGCCTGATCGGAGCGACGACATGGCAGCCCTCTTCCCCAAGATCCCGCACCTCCCGGGCTCCCGCACCGGCCCCTCGGACACCCACGTCTCGGAGGGCCGCGCCCGCGCGTACACGGACGTCGCACGGCGCGGTGTCGTCGTGACCGTGGAAGAGAAGCTCGACGGGAGCTCCGTCGTCGTCGTCCGTGAGGGCCGTACGATCGTCGCGTACGGTCGCGAGGGACGCCTCGCCGTAGGCTCACGGAACCTCGGGCGAAGGCTCTTCGCCCGTTGGGTCCGCGAGAACGAACGGCGGTTCGCCGAGCTGCTCGCGGAGGGCGAGCGCGTCGCAGGCGAGTGGCTCGCCGTCGCCCACGGGACGCGTTACGAGCTACCTCACGAGCCGTTCGTCCCGTTCGACATCCTCCGCGGCGAAGGGCGGTGCTCGCGCCCCGTGCTCGCGCGCCGGTGCGGAGAGGTGGGCCTCGTCGTACCTCACCTCGTGCACGCCGGAGGTGCCCTCGCGATCGCCGAGGCCGACCGGAGGCTCGGGCCACGCGGCCATCACGGCGCGGACGTCGCCGAGGGCCTCGTCTACCGCGAAGAGGAGGGCGATGTGTGCCGGAGCGTGGCCAAGGTCGTGCGCACCGGGAAGCTCGACGGCGCGCTGCTCGCCGACCACACGGGGCAGGACCATGTATTCTGCACGTGGCCGGGGAGCTCTGCCTGGCTCCAGGCGGCGCTCTCCGAAGACCCCGACGGGGCGAGCGGGACGGCCTCGTTCTTCGCGGCACTCGCACGCCCACTTCGCCCATAAACACATGAAATCGCTCACGTTCGTCACCCCCAACGGCTGGAAGCACGAGGAGGCGAGGCGGCTCCTCTCGAGCATCGACGTGCACTGGTCCCGCGAGGGGCTCCCCTCCCCACGCGGCCTCTCGCTCGAGGACACGGCCCGCGCGCGCGCCGCCGCGGCCTACGAGGCGCTCGGTGTCCCCGTGTTCGTCGAGAACACCGAGCTCGCGGTGGCGACGGCGGAGCACGGGCTGCGTGATGGGATCCGTGGAGGCGCCGCGAAGCGCCTCCTCGAGACCTTGGGCGAGCCGGAGCTCACCGCGCGGTACGGTGGGCTCGCCGCCGACACGCGGGTCGTCGTCGCGCTCGCGACCGGACCACGCCCACGCGACGTCATGACGTTCGAGGGCGAGATCTCCGGCACGATCGCCGAGGCTCCACGGGGCGACCACGGCTACGGGTGGGATCGCATCTTCGTCCCCGAGGGCTACACGCGCACGCTCGCGGAGCTCGCGAGCTCGAAGTTTCTCGTGAACATGCGGGAGAGGCCCTATCTCGACCTCGCCGATCACGTGCTCGGGCGGGCGTTCGGTGGTTCCTTCGAGGCGCACGTCACCGTCGCGCCTGGCTCGGCCGAGGAGATGCGCGTCTTCGCCGCTTCGTGCGACGCGCTCGGCGTGAAATGCGTGCGCATCGTGCTTCCACACGGGGTGGCCTCCGTGCAGCCCATGACCGCGAGCTACCACCGCGGCACCCTGCGCGAGGTCCAGGACGAGGTGAACGACCTCGCGCGGGCCCTCGTTCGTGCAGGGCTCCGGGTCACTCGCGTGAAGATCGAGGCCCATGGCCGGAACGCCGACGTGCCACGGACGCGCGAAGAGGCCATGAGGCTCCCACCGCAGAACTACTTCGAGCACCACGTGAAGGTCGTGCTTCCGAAAGGAGCGTCCCTCGACGGGGTCGCCTCCGTGGCCGCGCGGCACGATGCCCACCTCTCGCGGAACGCGAACGTCGTGCGGAGCGACGGCTCCGAAGAGCGCTTCGTCACGCTCCGCTCGTACCACGTGGGGCGGGACGAGGCGGAGGCGCGCTTCGAGGCGCTGCTCGATGCGCTCGAGGGCCTCGGTTTCCCGCTCAAGAACCGCCTCCGCGAGTACACCGTCGTCGACTCCGATCTCGCCGTCGACGCGGGCTGGATGGCCACGTGACCGAGCGCACGTTCCCCCCGGCGCGCAAGGTCCCGCCCGCCACCGCGCTCTTGCTCGCGTTCCTCGCGCGTGGACCTTTCCCCGAGACGTGGGCGCTGCGCGGCAGCGTCGTCACGCGAGCCCACAACCCGCGCGGGCGCGATCCGGTCGACCTCGACTACGTCGTGACCTCCCCGGCGTGGAATCCCGACGACGTCGTCGCGAGCGTCGAGGCGGTGCTCCGTAGGTCCCCTCTAGGACACGACGCGGTCGCGTTCGGAACGGTGCGCGCCGTGCCCATCTGGGAGGAGACCCGGTTTCCCGGGATACGCGCCTACGTCGAGGCCGACATCGCGGGCGTGCGCGACGAGCTCCAAGTCGACTTCGGGTGGGGTGATCCGATCGTGGCGCCGCTCGACACGATCGTGTTCCACGGCGTGGGTCCGCTTCGCGCCGTGTGCCGCGAGACGATGATCGCGTGGAAGCTCCACGGCCTCGTCGAGTGGGGACGCGGGCGCTGGCGGCCGAAGGATCTCCACGATCTGGACGTGCTCCTCGACGCGCCGATCGATGAAGGTGTGACACGAGCCTCGCTCGACGTCGCGTTCTCGAGCCGAGAGACTCCCCTCTCCGACCTGGGCGAGCTGCTCTACCGGCCCGCGTGGGGCGAGAGCCCCGGCCGACGAAAGACGTGGAAAAAGGCCACGGCGTCGCTCGGGCCGACCGCGGACTTCTTCCGCGCGCGTGCGCGTGTCGTGGGCTTGCTCGAGCGCCTCGGTCTCCGCGCAGAGCTCGCGTCGCACGAGGCACGCTTTCGCAGCGAGGACGAGGCACGCGCGCTGACGAGCACCCAGAGGGTGGCGCCGCCGCGCTGACTCAGCGCTCCACGAGCCCCGCGACCTCACCATCCTCGACCATGTACGACCGCGGGGTCGCGCTCGACTTCTGCGCGACGATCGCTTTGCACGTGAAGGTTCCTGCGATGCGCTCTCCGACGGGGACGGACGTACCCCACCCGTCGAGCTTCGCCTCGGAGAGGACAAGCGTGCATCCTGCACCCTTCGTACGGCTCGAGTAGCTCCCTCGATCCGACGTCTCGTAGGTCACGCTGCCGTCGCTCGAGACTTCGTCCGATATGTAGGTGCGAGGTCCGTCGAAGGTCCCGTTGCCGAAAGCGATCTCCATGCGGTCGTCGCCCGACCTCGCGAGACACACGATCCGGAGGTTGCCGGAGCCGTTCATGGAAGGCCTCGCCGTCCCCTCCCAGCGCGTCCTCGTCGCGCCGTCGACCAAGGTGAGCGCGCACGTCCCGTTCGGGATCGCGGCTGTCACCAGAGCCCCGGGACCGGGCCTCGGAGCGGCGCCGGGCTCCGATGAAGCACCTGGATCGCTGCCACACCCGACCACGACGACCGAGAGGACGAAGAGACCACGACGCACCAAGAAAGGGCAAAAATGGGCCATTTTCTCGTGAGTGGAGGCTCCGGGCAGAAATTATGGGGCGGTCGGGGCGAATGCGCCGAGCCGCACCTCGGGGGCTCACGGGGCCGAGCCGCGTTCGCGAGGTCGCGCGCGGGCGAGCTCCAGGAGGCGCTGACGCACGAAGGTGTGGAGCGGCTCGTCGTGGACCCGCGGGCTCCAGGCGAGGTCGAGGCGAGCAGGAGGCACATGAAACGGGACCTCCCGAAGCCGGAGGCCGAGCCGTGAGGCATGCAGGGACGCGAAGCTACGCGGCACGACGACTACGAGGTCGGACGTCGCCACGGCGAGCAGCCCGCTCGAGAAGCTCGTGACGCGCCGAACGATCCTCCGCCGGAGGCCGAGCGCGGCGAGGGACCGATCGACCGCGGTGGCGGCCGAATCGCCCGTAGGGCTCACCACGAGGTGCGAGAGCTCCGAGAAGAGCTCGGCGTCGAGGCGATGGCGGGCGCGCGGGTGCGAGCGCCGCATGGCGAGAGCGAAGGGCTCGTCGGCCAGGTGCGACACCCGGAGCGTCTCGGTGAAGCGCGTGCGAGGGGCGACGACGAGGTCGATACCCCCTTCGAGCGCGCGGCGAGGGGCCTCGTTCGTGTAAGGGACGAGGAGCACCTCCACCCTAGGGGCCTCTTCTTCGAAACGTCGACGGAGCGGCTCGAGCCATACGGCGTCGACGTGGTCCGAGGTCGACACGCTCACCTCACCCGCCGCACGCGCCGGATCGAAGCTCGGCCCGACGACGAGCGCCCTCGCGACCGCGCGCATGCCGTCGGCGGCGGGGCCCCTCAGACGCTCTCCGACCGCGGTGCGCTGGAGGCGCGCACCGATCCGCACGAGTAGCGGATCGCCGAAGTGGTCGCGAAGTCGCCGGAGCGCGTTGCTCGCGGCAGCAGGGGTGACGCCGAGGCGTTCGGCCGAAGCGGCCACGCTCGCGGTGTCGAGGAGGACGTCGAGCGCGCGGAGCATGTTCAGGTCGACCGCAGCGAGCGTCGCATCATCCTTCATGATGTGAATGTATTGAGTTCATCGACGTGAGTGGTGTGAATGTTTCGAGAGGCTACGGTTCTTCGTGTCACCTCCTCTTTCCACGGAGATCGTCATGACTCGAACCGAAGCCTCGCTCCACATCTCGTTCTCGGCCTCGAACCTCGCGAAGCTCGAGGCGATTCGCCCCGAACGCCGCGCCGTCCTGACCGACCTCTTCCAGGGCGACGGCACGAAGGATGCCGCGCGCATCGCGTCCCACTTCGCCGAAGACGCCATCTTTCAGATCGGCGCCATGCCCCCCGTGACGACGCGCGCCGGGGTCGAGGGCATGCTCGGCGGGTTCTTCGCCCAGAGCCCTTTCCTCGCGCTCGAGCACGAGCTCCTCGAGGTCTACGACCTGGACGAGGCGCTCCTCTGGAGGGCCAACGCCGTCTACCGCATGCCCGACGGCACCTCCATTTCCGTGCCGTACGTCAATCGCGTGACGTTCGCCGACGGCGCGTGCGCCGACTACCGGGTCCACATCGATCTGTCGGCGCTGAAACCTTCGTGACAGGCGCGGCGCGGCGCAGTCCGCGATCGGTCACGGTTCGACGGCGCCCGCGAGGGCCTCACTCGCCTCCGCCCAAGAACCCCTCGCCCGTCGCGACGATGCGCTCGGCGCGGGCTCGCTCGGCCTCGGGCCACGGCTCCTCGACGCAGCGGAACGCGCCGTAGTCGAAGGGCTCGCCCGGCGCGCTCGCGACCTGCTCGATGCGCTCGCGAATGCCTTTTTGAAGGAGCTCGATGGCGCGATGATGGCAATACGGGTTATTGCCCCTTTTGCCGAAGAGCACGTGCGCCGTCCACGAGCAACCACCGAGACAGGCCTCGGCGTAGTAGCAGGTCGCGCAGAAGCCCCAGAGGGCCGGCGACCTCCCGCGGTTCATGCGGAGCGGCTCGGCGCGCTCCCACACGTCGCGGAGGGAGGCGTCGCGCACGTTGCCTCCCACGTAGTCGCGCGAGGGGAGCGACGGGCAGCCCTTCACCGCGCCGTCGGCCTCGAGGCCCATGCCGAGCACACCCGCTTGGCACGAGAGGCGCGGGCCCTCGGGGCGGAGGACCGTCTCGTGGGGGCCGAAGTAGCCGATGTCGTTCCCGGGGAAAATGCGGGCGCCGCGGGCCTCGGCGCGCTTCGCGAGGCGCGCGAGCATGGGGAGCACCTCGAGCACCTGGTACGGCTCGAGCAAGAGCTCCGGGTGGTCGGCAGCGCGCCCCATGGGCACGGTCATCGACACTTGCCAGGCCACGACACCGAGGTCGAGCAGCCCCTCGAACATGGGCTCGATCTCACGCAGCGCCGGCCGCGCGATTTGGGTATTGGCCGACACACGCAGCCCCGCGTCACGCGCGTTCGAGATGGCCTCGAGCGCGGCGCGGTAGCTGCCTTTGCGCCCGCGCAGCACGTCGTGGGTCGCCTCGAGGGCGTCGACCGAGACGCTCACGGTTGTGGCGCCCGCTTCTTTGGCGAGCTTCGCGCGCTCGCGCGACATGCCACGGCCGCCGGTGAGGAGCCCGACCTCGATGCCTTTTTTGGCGAGCGCGGCGATGACATCGAGCCAGCCCTCGTGCAAGTAGGCTTCACCGCCGATGAGGGTCACCTCGCGCGTGCCAAGCTCGGCGAGCTCGTCGACGACACGCAGCGCCTCATCCGTCGAGAGCTCGTCCCGGCGCGCCTTGCCGGCGCGTGAGCCGCAGTGGATGCACTTGAGGTCGCATTTGAGCGTGAGCTCCCACACGACGTACCGAGGGCGGGCCGCGAGATCGCTGTCCGTAGCAGAGGGCGCGAGCGGCAGATGCCTGCGCCTCCCGGGGCCCGAGTCGAGCACGGGCAGGCTCGGGAGGCGCGAGGTCACGCGAGCCTCAGGGCTTCTTGTTCGGGGCGATGCCGTAGCGCATCGCGGGGCGCACTGGGGGCTCCTGCGGCGTGCCGGTGCCCGGCTGAAGCGGCGGGACCGACGCGACCGGGGGCGCGCTCGACGAGGGCTCCGGCGTGACGACGGGCGCCGAACCGCTCGGCGCGGCGCTCGCCGAGGGGACCTCGACGGTCGGGGTCGTCGGGGCTTCGGGCTTCGGATCGCACGCGGCGAGCGCGAGGGCCGCGAGCGACACGACGGAGAGGGCCGCGCCCGCTTGAACCACGCGCGCCGCGCCACAGAAGACACACGACGACTCGGTGGACTTGACGTGGCGATTGCAGCGCGGGCAGGGGATGAAAGCGGCCATCCCGTGACGATACGCGGGGAGAGAGGCGGCACGCAAGCGAGCGTCGGCGGGGAAGGCTCGACCCGACAGGACCTGAAGCTCCCGCCTCTCGGACCGCCTTCCGTCACGGCGTGAGGAGCCTTCCACCGCTCTCGGTGTAGACGCCGGACGTCTGCGTGTTGCCCGATGCGCAAGTGCTCTCGGTCGCGCCACCTTCTTTGGCCGGCAGACGGTCACCCCCAGCCGAGCCGGATCAACGCATAGAACACGAGGAGCCGCGGAACGCGCATGAGCACCAGCACGGCGTAGATGCGGTACGGCACCTTGTAGAGGCCGGCCACGTAGCAGAGCAGCGAGAACGGGATGGGTGACATCGCGCCGATCGCGACCGCGTAGTACCCGTACTTCGCGAACAGCGGATCGATCGTGGGCCGCGCGGCCTCGATGCGACGCGCGACGAACGGGACCTTCGCGAGCGTCCCCGCGACGAAGTACGCGACGTTCGCGGCGAGCACCGACGCGACGCACACCACGAGCACCGAAGGCACCTGCGGCGCGCCCGCGGCCACGGACGTAAGCATGTAGAACTGTGGGGGAATCGGGAAGTTGAAGGCGTCGGAGATGAAGGCCCCGAAGGCCATGCCCGCGTACCCGAACCGGTGCACGAAGGCCTCACCCAAGGCGCGCAGCTCCTGCCGAAAGAGCGTGGCGACGACGCTCACGCCGAGGAAGAGGACGCCGAGGGGCACGACGACCTGCGCGACGAGCCGCGCCACCTCACGCCCGCGCGCAGGCGCAGAGGGCGGCGCGGCGGACGGAGTGCTCGCGGTGGCGTCCGGAGGATCGGGAGACACGCGGACTCCCTACCCCGAACCGCCCCCGCGCACGAGCGCGAACGCGTGGGCCGCGCCCCGTAGGCGAACGCGACCCGACGGCTCCGTCGCGTCACACCGGGGACCGCACGACCCACGGGATCGACTCAGCCCGCGTCGGCTGCGACGCAGCACGCGACGCCCACGCCGCTCCCACAGTCGGCGTTGGCGTCGATCGTACCGCCCGGGCACGCGTTCGGGACGACGGGCACGCACGTTCCGCCCCGCGAGGCGCACGACGGCTTCGGCGTAGGCTTCGGCGGGACGCAGCACGCGACGCCCACACCGCCGCCGCAGTCGCCGCGGGGCTCCACGGTGCCAGCGCACGCGCCCGGGGCGACAGGGGCGCACGTGCCTCCGAGCGACGCACACGACGGCTTCGCGTTCGGGATGCAGCACGCCGCGCCCACTTTCCCTGCCCCGCAGTCGGACACGGCCGAGTCGACCGTACCGTTGGCGCAGGCGCCCGGAACGACCGCGGTGCACGAGCCTCCTTTCGCAGCGCAGGTGGGCAACGCGGCGTCGGGTGCGGGGGTAGCGTCGGCCGACGCATCGGGGGACGCGTCCGGCGAGGTGTCACCATCGCTCGACGAGCAGGCCATGGCGGTGAGGGTGGAAGCTACGAAAAGCAGGGAGAAGAAGGTCTTCATACCCGGGTGACACGGCGCCACGCCCGACGTCCCACGGAAAAGTGAAAAAACGTCGTCGAGCTGGTGCGCGGTCGCCCGTGCCCTACTCCATACCGGCGGGTCTCGCGGCTTCGCCGGGCCATTCCACGCTGCCCCTCCCGGGTGCGTAACGCCCCTCGGTCGCCCTACGTCGGTCAAAAACCGACCCGACCATGGCCCTGCAAGAACACGTCAGGTTCTACGCCGGCGCGCGGCGATCGCTCCGACGACCGCCGCCAGGATCGCGAGGCTCGCGGGCGCCGATACCGATGGAGCCGTAGCGTCGCACCCGAGCGCGCCGCAGTTGGGCTCGTCGTCCCAAGCGTCGTCGAGGGAAGACAGGTAGTCGGTGCACGCGTTCGGCGTGGGCGAAAGCAGCGCCTTGATCGCGTCGGCCTTCGTGAGCGGGAGCGAGGTCGCACCCCACATGCTGCACGTCTCGCTCAGGCCATTCGCTAGGATCGCGAGGCGATTCACCACGTAGGGCTCGACACCACCGTCCGCGGGCGCGGTGCTTGGCACCAGGATCTGGGCGATGACCTCGGTGCCGTCGGCCTCGTCGCGGATGGGTGACGTAAGGGGCACGCGTTGCCCGACGGCCAGGTTCGCGCCGTTCTGGTGGATCTCGACGATCTCGTAGCCCCAGCCCGCCCGCCGCATGACGACCACGCTCGCGTCCCTCATGCCCGCGTGCATGCACACGCACACCGAGCGAGCGACATCGCAATAGCTCGGCTGAACCAGCGCGATCTCCGCGGGCGTGAACCCCGCAGCGCGAAGCCACGTGACGACACGCGGGTCGTCGACGAGCTCACCGACCGACGCGAAGTTCGCGCGCTCCGCGATCGAACGTGCGAGCGCCGACTCTCCCGAGAGGTCCATGAGGTGCGCGACCGCGCAGTGCCTCCCGTCGACGTCGATGAAGATCGGGCGCCGTTCCCCAGGGAAGTGGCGGTTTTGGGGGAACACCCCCCGCGCGGCGTAGGCCTCGAGCTCGTCCAAGAGGAGGCGACGTACCTCGCGCTGGGCCGGGTCGAGGCCCCTCGGTCGCTTCGCGCGGAGAAACTGCAAGACGGCACGAAAGTGGGTTCTTACCGCGGTGATCTCGGCCTCGGGGCTCATCGCGTCGAAAGGCATCGACGTAGCCTAGCAGCACACGATGAATGTTCGAGCAGATCGTAAGAACCCACAAGTCACCATTGGAAGCGCTCGTCTCCGGGGGTATCCTGAGCCGCATGGCCTCTCGAAGGGCAGTACTTAGCCTTGCGGCAGGGGTGCTCATTGGCGCCAACCTCGGCTGCGGGACGGCCGAGGGCGTCGCGGCGGACGCCGGCACCGGCATCCCGAAACCGACGTGCACGGACGGAATCCCGGCGGCTGAGGACCGCACCCCCACGTGGGCTGGGTATCTGTTCAAGGGGACCGTCAGCGGTGCTTTGGCCGTCGACGCGACGGAGCTCTATTTTTTCTCCCGCGGCACCCGGCAATACGGCCTCTGGGCCGTCGACAAGCGGGGCGGGCAACCGCGACTCCTCGTGGACGGGGTGACACCGGGCTCGCTCGTCTCGGACGGGCCGTGGCTCCACGTCGATGGAGGACGACGCAAGAAGGCCGATCCGACGGTTTTCTACCCTTATCCCGAGAACGGCGAGTACGTCGGTCACGACACGACACACTTCTACCTCGTCGTCCGAGGCGACGATACCTACCGACTCGAGAAGGTCTCCAAAACGAACGATGCCGAACGAACCGTGTTGGCCGACCGGGTGTCTCCCGAAGCGCGCCTCGCCGTCGGGCACGTCGTATGGCCAACACCGTACAGCCCGTACAGCACCTCCTCTGACACCGTGTTCGAACGCGTGTCGACGAAAGGTGGCGCCGTCGAGCGGCTCGAATTGCCCTCCGGATCGCTCGTCGCAGCCGACTGCAACTACTTGTATTTCGCGGGGCGGGAGGGCGCATGGCGCATAGCGCGGGGTGGGAGCGAGCCCACCGTGCTCGGGAACATCCCCAAAGGCAACTCTTGGGCGATCGACGCCGCGGGCCTCTACACGTTCGTCGGCGAGCGGCTCCTGCGCTTGTCGTTGCGGTCCGGGGAGATCACCAGAGTCGCCGAAGACAAGCTCGCCCTCTCGGGGCCTTCCCTGGCGCTCGACGACACCACGGTCTACTTCGGGACGGAGGTCGGAATCGCCATGGTCACGAAGTGAGCCGAGCGGGCCCGAAGCCCGAGCTTGCGCATCCCTCGCGTGCGCTCAGCTCGCGAAGACCTTGGGCCAGCGGGCACCGGCGTCTTCGGGGCTCATGGGCGCGCCTGGTCGCCCCTTCGTGAGGGCCGCGGCGGCGACACGAACGAGGTCGCGCAGGTCGTGGATCGCGTGCCCGGGTGGGAGTCGTCCGATGTCGTCGGCCCATAGGCCCACCTCGCCGAGCGCCCCACGCCCATCGCGAAAATGGGCAGTCGCTCTCACCTCGTCGGGGATGCCCATGCGCGACGGGACCTCCACGCGCTCGGCGGCGAAGCGGGCGGCGACCGCGCGCATTCTGGTCGCGACCTCGGCGTCCACCGGGCCCTCCCACCGGAGGAGGCCGTCTCGGCGCATTCGCTCGTAGAGGGCATATCCATCGGACCGGAACGCGATCCGCTCGCCGTCACCATGAAACACGCTGAGATCGTGCCACGCGAGCTCGAGACGAGGGGCGCTCGCCGCCGAGGGCTGCGACGGTGCTCCGGGTGCGGCGCCCGCGTCGCCCGAGGCCATCGGTG
The DNA here is from genome assembly GCA_016712525.1 of Myxococcales bacterium. Classification (NCBI taxonomy): domain Bacteria; kingdom Pseudomonadati; phylum Myxococcota; class Myxococcia; order Myxococcales; species Myxococcales bacterium. The sequence goes on along the minus strand of JADJQX010000001.1, from coordinate 1,447,028 downwards.
GCTCGGTCGGCGCCGTCGCGGTGACCGCACGCCCACATCCCACTACCCCCACGACGAAGGTCACGACCGAACGACGTCCCACCCTCTTCGACTCGGAGACCGCGCGCATGCCCGAAGTGTACCCGAAAGGTCGCCGGGCGAAGGACGGGGAGTCGACGTCGGCCACCTCGCGCCTTCACTCCTCGAATGCCGATTTGAACTTGGCGCGACGGAGCGCCTGATCCGAGAGGACGAGCGCGCGAATCGGCTCGGGGAGCACTTCACGTTGGGCACGGCGCTCGCGCGCGCACGCGGCGTCGGCCTCGGCGGGCGCCGACGAGAGACCCACGGCGCGGATGGCGTAGTACGCGGCGCCGAGCTCGTGGTCGGCCATGTGCGCCGTCGCGGCCGCGTGACCACACGCGCGAGCGACCTCTCGGGCGACCGGGTCCGTCGTGGCCCTGGCTGCCGCGTGAGCTGCGACCGCGGCCTTTCGAGCTTCTCCCACCGAGGATTCGTGACGCGACCACGCCTTCGCGACGGAGACCGCGTGGGCGGGACGGTCGTCCCCCGGGCACCGCGACGCGAAGAGCGGGAGCACACGCTCGGCGCACGCCGCCGCCCACGCGGCCAGGTGACGGTGGGTGGTGTCGTCGAGCCGACCGCCGCGGTGAACGGCGACGAACCGCGGGTCGCGACGCCCCTCGTACGTGCGCTGCGGCCTCACTCGTGCGCCGGCTCGGTTTTGGGGGCATGCGGGTCGCTGCACGCCGAGAGCTCGTGGCGCGGCACGTACGGGTCGACCGGATCACCCTTCTTGGGCTGAGCGGAGCCGAAGACGCGCGCACCGGACCCGAGATCGACGCGGAAGTCGTTCTTGTCGTCCAGCTTGCCTGACACCGTGCGGTGCGCGTGGAGCGTGCCCACGGCGAACGTGGTGCCCTGCACGTCGGCCCAGAGGGGCACGTCGCGTTCGCACGTGAGCTCGTCGAGCTTGGGCATGCGCCCGGTGCCCGTGCCATAGCCTAGGCCACCCCAGGACGCTGCCTTCACCGAGCGCGACGCTACCCACCCCTCGGCGTGGAGCCAGCGCCCCGCCTCGAACCGGATCTTCGTGCGTTGGCCTTTTTGCGCGAGCACGGCGACGGGCTTCCCCTCCGTCCGTCCCTTCGCCTGTCCGGGCGCGGGCGGGATCGGCGTCTCGGCCTCGACCGTCGCGAGCTTCTTTCCTTGCTGGTCCTCGAGCGCGATCGTTTTGCCGCGCAGCTCGTGGGTGAAGGCGGGCTCGGGTCTCGACCCGTCGAACGGGGTGAGCTCGGTGCAGGGCACGTCGAACGTCGTCGTCGAGGCGGGCACGACGCTGGGATCGAGCTCGGTCGTCGGCCCGAGGGTGCTCTTCCCGATCCGAGCGATCGAGAGGCGATCGTAGTCGAGCCAGCCATCCCGCAAGACCCGCGTACGCGGATAGAGGACGAGGTCGTCGGTCGTGCCCACCTGCAGGGGGACCCCGCCCACGATCGACACCACGTCCCCGTCGATGGCGACGAAAACGACCCCCGGCTTCTCCTCTCGGAACACGAGCCGGACGCGGCGAAGAGCCCCGAGGGTGCGAGGGTGAGCGATGCGGGCAGCCCCGACGTAAACGTGCGCGATGCCGAACGCGGCGTTCGAGCCGCTCGCCGCGGCGACGTCGATGGTGCACGCCGAGGAGGGCACGTCGATCGGGACGGCCACTCGCGCAGGCTCGCCCGAGGTCGCCGGCGCGGGCGGCGGCGGCGGGACGGTGGGCGGGGGCGTGGTGCTCGCGGGGACGAGCGGAGGCGGCAACGCGGGGGGAGGCGTAGCGCACGCGGCGAGCATCGGCAGCCAGACGGACACGAGCGAGCGAGTCGAGAGCACGGACCTTGCGTACCCAAGGAACGGACTCCACGCAAACCCCGATCGTGGGCGCTCGGTGCCGGACGAATCCCCGCACAAATGGGGCGCCTTCGCGGCTCGCTGACACACCTTGCCCCAGGAGCGCGGGCGGTACGGTGGGACGCGGGGCCGTCGAGCGCCCGCGCAGCGCGGGTCGACCCGGAGGTGGGATATGGTGGGTCGATGGTCACGCGTCCTCGGAAGCCGAGCCCACCGCGAGCGCCCGCTCCTCCCGCTCACGCGGGAGACTCCCACAACTTCGGCCGCCACGTGACGATCCGGGAGACCGAGGTCCACAAGCCACGCACGCTCCTCTGGGAGTGGCTCGTGCTGGGCGAAGGCAGCCCGCTCCGCACCCTCCTCGCTACGATCGCCAAAGACGAGCTCGGCGAGCCCGAGGCCTTCACGTTCCTGCCCGAGCTCCGCTTCTCCACGCCCACCTCGCGCGAGGGTGGCACCGTCGAGAGGCTCGCGCTCGCGCCGCTCGGGTCGCTCTCTCCCACCCGAAAGAGGGAGCTCGCGATCGTGGTGGGGCGCGCGACCGCGCTCTTCGCCTGGCTCGGGCTCTCGGACCTCCACTGGGAGAACATGGCGCTCGGGCTCGACGATCGCGGGCGCATCGTGTTCGCACCGCTCGACGTCGAGATCGTGTTCGACGACCTCGCGCTCCCTACGGCGACGAAGCTCTTGCCCGAGGCCGACCCGGAGTACGGCGCCGTGAACCGACACGCGTGTGGGGTGCGACGGGTGCTCCCGTTCCTCGGCAAGCCCGTCGACGTCACCGACCTCGTGGCCATGGTCGACGCGTACCTCGGCATGCTCAGGACGCTCGAGCGCCACGGACGCCGCGTCGCAGACGTGCTCACGAACGTGCCGGGGCTCTCCGAGGCGCCCATCCGCGTCCTCCTCCGCGGCACGGGCGACTACGTGCGCGCCCGCTCGGCGCCGGTGTGGCCGCCCTTGCTCGACGCGGAGGCCGAGCAGCTCGCGCGCGGCGACATCCCCTACTTCTTCAGGCTCTACGGGCGACCGGGGATCCACTACTTCGTCGAGCCTTCGCTCGAGCGCCTCGGGCGACTGCCGACGAAGGGCGACGTGCCGCAGCTCGAGCCGCTCTTGCCGCTCGCCAAGGGCCTTCGCTCTCCGTCGCGCGTCTCGCTGCGCGAGGAGGGGCTCTTCGCGCTGCTCGGGGCGTTCGACCACCCGTCGTTCTCGGGCACGCACGCGTACGGCGCGATCGGCGTGACGTTCACCCCGCGGAGGCTCACGCTCACCGTGGGCCCGAAGGGTGACGAGCTCGTCGGCAAGCGCGACCTCCGCGCGTACGTCGGGAGCGTGTACCTGCCCTGCGAGTGCGGAGAGGTCCCCTCGCCGCTCGTGCCCGCGGTCACGACTTGCAAGGCCGCGCCTACGCGGTGACGATCCGGCCGCCACCGAAATCCTCGGACGTTTCCAGTATTTACGGGAGAAGAAACAAAGCGCCCATCGCGACGAGGCGCACGAGCAGCGCGCGCGCGGCGGGGTCCTTCGTCGCGGCCACGAGCTCGGGGCCCGCGTGGCGTCGCTTCGAGCACAGGGCCTTCGCGAGCGCCGTCGCGCGGGGCGGCACGACGAGCTCCACCCCGCCCACGTAGAGGCGGAGCGCCCCCTTCGTGCCGGGCAAGAACGCCCAGCGGGCCTCCTCGGAGCGCGCGAGCACGGCGCCCCGTTCGAGCTTGCGGAAGAGCGCCTTCTCTTCGGGAGCGCGCCGCGGCGGCTCGAGCTCGTGTCCGGGCTTGAGGCGCGTCGCGAACGACGCGAACCACCGATCGATGGCCTCGTCCGACGTGTCGAGCGAGCGCACCATGGCACGAATGCGGGAGAGCAGCTCCTCGGGGATGGCGCCCGGGTTCGACGCAGGCGAAAAGGGCGGGTCCACGAGCAAGGTCGACGACGCCGGGCTCTGCCTCGCGGACGCCGCGGCGAACGACGACCACACCTCGCCCATGCACGGCGATCGGAACCCGATCGAGTACGTGAGGCACGGCGTGACCGCGACACCGTGGTGCGCGAAGTTGGGCGGCAGGTACAGCATGTCGCCGGGCTCGAGCACCTCGTCGGCCTGCGCGTCGAACTCTTGGAGGATGCGGAGGTCGAGGTCGGGAAGGATGCGCCGGTCCTTCGTGGGCTTCGTGTGGTACTTCCAGCGCCGTTTTCCGCGGCCCTGGATGAGGAACACGTCGTAGCTGTCGACGTGCGGGCCTACGCTGCCGCCCGGCGCGGCGAAGCTCGTCATCACGTCGTCCACGCGCACGCTCGGGAGGAAGGAGAACGGCTCGAGGAGGAGCGCGGCCTCGGGGACCCAGCGGTTGATCTCTTGGACGAGGAGGGTCCATCCGCGCCTCGGGAGCCCGGCGAAGATCGACTCTTCCTGGGGCCCCCAGGTGACCTGCCAGGGGTACGCGCCGCCCTTCTCGCGCACGATGCGGGACTCGACCCCGTCCTCGCACGCGAGGCCTGCGAGCTCGTCGGGGTCGATCGGATCCACGAACCCCGGGAAGGCGCCGCGCACGAGCAGAGGCTTCTTCTGCCAGTGTTCGCGCAAGAACCGCGCGGTGGACATTCCGCCGAGGAGAGAGCTCTGCTTCGTCGCGTCGACCATGGGGCCGCTCTACCACCGCCGCTCCCTCCGTCGCCACAGTCGTCGCGACCGGGCGATTGGCGCCGCCGGACACGACGATGGCGCCGCGCGACCTCGGAGGGCGGCGAGGGGCGCGTTACCCCTCGGGCATGGACGAACCACGTCTCCCTTGGGCCGCGTGCGTGGCCCTCACGCTCGGCGCTGCCATCTACGGCCTCGCCGTGCCGATCCTCGAGCTCGACACGACGCACCTCTTGAACCCCGCGTGGCCCTCGCACGCGCGGCTCCACGAGGCGTGGCAGCTCGCCACCAACTCGACGCTCGCGGCGGTCGCGGTCGCGTCGGTGTGGAGGACACGTCGCGCAGGCCGGGCCGTCGCGATCGCCGCCATCGTGACCGGCGGCTTCTTCGTGGCCTATCTCACGCGCGACGCGTACGGAGGATCGATGCTCCACACCGACGGCACGGAACGACGCATGCTCGGGGTCAACGTGGGTGTGCTCGGGTTCGGTCTCGTCAACGTGCTGTCGGCGGTCGCCGTGGGGCTCGCGCGTCGCGCTGCGCCGAAGCCGTGAGGGCCGCGCGGTAGGCTCCGGGGCTCTTCCCGGTCCATCGTGCAAAGGCCTTCTGGAAGGCGCTCGGGTCCGAGAAGCCCACGAGGTACGCGACCTCGCCCGCCGCATAGCGACCGTCGGCGAGATAGGCGCGTGCGGCCTCCTCGCGGGTCGTGTCGACGACCGAGCGGTAGTCCGTACCCTCGGCCTCGAGCCTTCGCTGGAGGGTCCGCGGTGCCATCGCGAGCGCCTTCGCGACACGGGCAAGGGGTGGCGGGCCCGCGGAGAGATCGCGCGCCACGGCGCGACGCACGATTTCCGTAGTCCCCGGGGGGCCTTCCCCGAGCCGCGCGAGGAGCGCCTCGACGTGGGCGTCGAGCGCGAGGGACAAAGTCGGCGCGGCGTCCCGCATGGGCACCGAGCCCGACGACGCGCGGTACACGACCACGTGGGCTTCGCGTTCGGAGAGCACGGGGCAAAGGAGCACGCGCGCGTACGTCTCGGGAGAGACGGAGGGAGGATGGGCGAGCTCGATCCGCTCGGGCACGAACGCACCTCCCGAGAGCTCGGCGAGGCGGCGCACCATGCCCCCGATGGCGAGCTCCGTCCCCGCGCGCGTCGTCGCGACGCCAGGACGTGACGTGCGCGCCACTCGAAGCTCCGCGCCGACCCGACGCACGGTGTGCTCGGCGGCGGTGCTCACGATCGGAAATGCCCGGACGAGCCTCGCGAGCCCCTCTTCGGCGGTCGCGCTCGAGGCCACCAGGTAGTCGACGGCATCGAAGTGGCCGAACGGGAGCGCCCCGACGAGGTGAAGGCCGATCCCCGGATCACCCGTGCGGTCCTCGAGGTGACGGAAGAGAGCGACCCACGAGTCGTGGGGGACGCGCGCGTCGGGATCGGCGAGGCGTGCGAGCTCGACACCTACGTCCGCCGCGAGACGAGGCACGTCGAGCCCGGCGCGCTCGGCCGCCACGAGCGCGGCCCGCACGGTCTTCGCACCGACCGTAGCGACGAACGACGCACGCCCACGTCGGTTCACGGTCGCACCCCCGGAGGGCTTCGTGGGATATCCGCGCACACCAGGTTTGTAGCAGGCCGGCGCCACGCATAGGCCAAATGGCCTACGGAGAGCGAGCGACGGCTACGAGCGCCTCGGGAGAGAGTGTGTGGACGCATCGACACCGGCCTCGGAGCGCATTTCTTCGCCTCGCCGTGGAGACCTCGGTACCCTTGCGTGCTCGGAGGTCATCGATGCGTCTTTCTTCGGTCGTTTCGTGTCTGTCGGTCGTGCTCGTCGTTTCCAGCGTCGCCTGCAAGAAGAAGGACGAGGACGGCGCGGGGGCGGCAGCCAGCGCCTCGGCGGCAGCGTCGGCGGCTCCCAAGGCTTCCGCGAGCGCTGCGGCGGCGCCCTCGGCCTCGGCAGCACCCGAGGACCCCAACGCGTGCCCCGCGAACAACAAGGCACCCGACTTCAAGTACTCGGAGGTCGCGTTCACCTGGACCGAAAAGCCCACGCTCGCGATGGCCCCGAAGGACAAGGCCTACGCCAACGTCGGCGGCAAGACCTTCGAGCTCCCCAAGGTGGAGCTCTGGTACACGGAGAAGTCCGGCGAGTGGTCGCTCCGAACGAACGACGGCGTGCTGCTCGGGCCCTCGCTCTCCATGAAGGGCGAGCCCAAGGCCGGGTCCACCTACGAAGACAAAATGGGCAACAACCGCGGCTACTTCCAGGTGCCGCAGAAGGGCACGACCGCCGAGTGCCATCGCCAGACCACGAGCTACAACGGCGACAACGCCCGCATCGTGAAGATCACCAAGTACGACGGGAAGACCGTGGACCTCTCCTTCGTCACCACGTGGAAGGCCCGCGACGACCGCAAGTTCTGGGCGGCCGGCACGGTGAAGGACGCCCGCGTCGTCGTGTTCAAGAAGTAGCCACGGGGCACACGCCTCTCGACGCGAACGGCCGTGCCTGCTCGGGTGCGGCCGTTTCGCGTCCCTGCGTTCATGTCTCCCCGAGGGGAGCCCTCCTGGTCTCGAGGGCCGAGGCTCGCGTGGGGGCGCTCCGTCGCGTGCGAACGACCCACTCGGCGACGAGGGCGTTCACGAGCCAACCGGCGCCCATGGCGACCGCGCGGCTCCCCACGGTGATCTCCACCTTGGCGACCAAGAGCGGGAGGTGCGTGAGGACCTGCGTGCCCGCGCCGAGCCCGAGAGCGTACGCTCGAAGCATCCAGGCCCCATGCGCGAGGTACCGCCGCCGGCGGAGCGCGAAGAGGCCGAGCGCGAGCTCCACCACCATCGCCACGCCGACGACCAGCCGCATCGCGAAGAGCGCCGCGCCGTCGTGCGGCCCCGGCGCGAACGTGAGCGTCAGCGCGAGCCCCGACAGCGCCGACACGAGGCCCATCGGCGCCGCCACGTAGCCCGCGAGCGCGTGGGCCTTCGGGTGCCGCGCGCGGACGGACGGGGCGAGCTGGAACGCCCCCACGAGCGCGAACGTGCACGCGCTCACGATGTGCGTCGCGATCATGGGGGCGGCGGCGAAGAACCGCGCCGAGCCCTCGCTCGGCGCCACGACGGACGCCAGCATGGCGAGGCGATGGGCGCCGGCGATCGTCGGGACGACGCCGAGCAAGAGGAGCGCGGGCGCGACCCACGAGGTCGTGCCGGAGGAAGCGTGGCGCGATGGGCTCATGCTCGCACCTTGCGCGCGCACGGCGCCGGGCGACATCGGCAAAAAGGCTGAATTTTCCCTGTCTTTCGGCCGAGAACGGGTCGTCCTTTCGGCCGAGGCGCGAGAGACCGTTACCTCTCCACGCGGCCCGTGTCGTAGGCCCACATCGCGATCTCGACGCGGTTTCGGGCGTCGAGCTTGCGCATGAGGCTCGCCAAGTGGGTCTTCACGGTGCTCAGGCTCACGAAGAGCGCCTTGGCGATCTCGGCGTTCGTGAGGCCGCGCGCCACCGCGAGCACCACCTCCTCTTCGCGCTCCGTGAGCGGCTCGCTCGGGTGCGTGACCGGCCCGCGCCTGCCCTGGGCGGCGAACGTCGCCAGGAGCCGCGCGGTCACGCTGGGCGCGATGAGCGCGTCTCCCGCCGCCGCGGCCTCGATGGCCTGGAAGAGGAGCGCCGGCCCCGCGTCTTTCAAGAGGAAGCCCCGGGCGCCCGCGGCGAGCGCCCCGTGCACGTACTCGTCGAGATCGAACGTCGTGATGACGACCACGGCCATCGGCTCTCGGACGCCCCGGCCCGCGAGCTCCCGCGTCGCGGCGATGCCGTCCATGCGGGGCATGCGGATGTCGAAGAGGCACACGTCGGGCCGGAGCTTCCGCGCGAGCGCGACCGCCTCGACGCCATCTCTCGCGGCGCCGACGACCTCGACGCCAGGGCGCGAGCCCAGCACCATCGTGAGCCCCTGGCGCGCGAGCTCTTGATCGTCGGCGAGGAGCACACGGATCGTCATCGACCGCCCTTTCGCAGCGGGAACGTAGCCTCGACGCGGAAGCCGCGCCCAGGGAGCGGGCCTGCGTCGAGCCTCCCTCCGAGCATCTCCGCGCGCTCTGCCACCCCGACGAGGCCGAGCCCGAGCCCACCACGCCCACGCGAAGCGCGCCCCTCACCGTCGTCCACGACCGCGACCGTGAGCGAGCGATCCGCGGCGCGCACGATGACGTCGACGTGGGCGGCGCCGACCGCGTGCCGACGTGCGTTCGTCACCCCTTCGTAGGCGATGCGGTAGACGGCGGCCTGCACGGGCCGAGGCACGTCCGAGGCCTCGGCCAAGACCTCCACCGTGACTTGCAGCTCGTCGGTCGCGCCATCGGCGAGGCCGGCGAGGTCGGCGAGCGTATGCTGCGGGGCGAGGGCAGGCGCGGCGTCGGCGCGGAGGGCGCGGACCATGGTGCGCAGCTCGTCGAGCGCCTTCGACGCGACGTCCTCGACGACGTGGAGCACCTTCACGGCGTCTGCGGGCCTCGCCTCGGCGACCAGGATGCCCCCTTGCGCTTGGAGCGCGATGGCCGAGAGGTGATGCGCGACGCTGTCGTGGAGCTCCCGTGCGATCTCGGCCCGCTCGGCCATGCGCGCGGCGTCGAGCTGACGGAGCCGGGCGCTCGCGCGGAGCCTCACGGTCACGCCGAGGAGGGCCGGGAAGGCCATGACCACGGCGGCGCCGACCGCGCTCTCGAGGTCGCGGAACCGGCCTCCCGCGAGGCTCACGACGTAGAGGGCGGCGACGACCACGAGGCCGACGAGCGCCTCCCTCCCCGAGCCCCAGCGGAGCAGCGTGTACGGGAGGAGGAGGATAGCGGCGGTCGTGTGCAGGTCGGTCCACGCCTGGCCCGAGAGGGTCGTGCCGAGCGGGACGAGCGACGCGAGGGCAAAAGCCGACCCTAGGGCGCGCAGCGGGTGGGCGCGCCGCGCGAGCAGCGGGAGGACGAGCGCGACCCCGTGGACGGCGTGCGCGAGCCTGTGGTCGATCCCCGCCCGCAACGTCGACTCGAGCAGCACCGCCGCGACGAGCGCGAGCACGAGCGCGACATCCCTCGGAAGGACACCCCGCGGCGCGACGGGGCGAGGCTCGTCGAGGAACGAGAGGAAGGCAGGCGCAGGCACCCCGCGAAGGTACGTCAGCCGAACCCGGCCTGCCTCGGCCGAAAGTACGGTTCTGTCCGAGAGGCGGGCACCGATTCACGACGAGGCGTCGTGCGGAGCTCGCCCGACGCGGGAGCGACGGTCCGCCGCGGTCACGGTGGCGATGGCCGACTTCGGACCGGGGCACGACGGCCGGAGCTGCGCGACGGCGCATCGAGCGTCACACGGGCGCCCGGTCTGCGCGGCGCCAAGCAGCGCGCGCAAAAAAGAGTGCGGGAGCTCGCGACGTTTCGCTCGGCGCCACGTACCCCGCTCGAGCCCCGGAGGTCGGGGCAGAACCTTGGAGGCCCATGTCCCACTCGTCCACGCTCCGCGCCCTTCTCGCCGTCACCTGTCTCCCCCTCTTCGTCGGCTGCGCCGCGGAGACCACGGACATGGAAAGCGGACCGACCAGCCTCGAGGACGGCGTCGACCTCGCGTGGACGGGCACGGCCCCTACGGGCACGCAGCAGACGCTCTTCAACACGCTGAACCGCAGCGGGTGCATCGTGTCGGCGATGAAGGCGTGGAGCCCGGTGTCGGGCCCCGTCCCCCGCGAGCAGTACGTGAGCATGTTCCTCAAGGTCGACCAAGACCCCATGGGCATCCTGCCGTGCGCGGCGGGTCGCGTCCCGGCGTACCAGCTCGTCACCAACGGGCTTCTCTCGGTTTCTCCTGCTGGCTCGAACACCGGGCGCGTCATCGCGGCCCCCGGCGCCAACGTGGTCTACGTCTCGAACCTCGTGACCTCGTGGTGGGGCGGTCCTCCGAACCCGGTCTCGGGCAAGCTCGTGCGCGCGTCGATGCGCTCCCTCGCGACGGGCGCCGCGGTCGGGAGCATCGCCGACATTCGCTGCACCAACGGCGTCGTGAGCATCTCCTCGCAGACGCTCGACCTCGCGACGGGCACGCTCACCCTGGTCGGCAGCAAGAACTGCCTCACGGTCGGCCTCGGCGAGGTCCCGAGCGCGAACCCGATGTGGCGCGCCACCTACGTCGGCTTCGGCCTGAACGCCACGACGAACGCCATCCCGACGACGTTCCAGACGTTCTAGGCCTGACAGGGCGCCCATCCCTCTCGACAGGGCTCCCGCTCCTCGGAGCAGGACCCGCCTCGTCGCCCCGAGGAGACCAGATCCTACGGCAGGGTGCACGAGGTGGCGGTCCCGTCGTCCGTGACGACGAGCGTGCGCGGCGGGCGGCCCGTGGGCTCCCCCTCGACCTCCACCGTGTACGTCCCCGCCGCGAGCGCAGGCAGCCCGCACTTCGCCTTCGGCATCACGCAGATCGGCGCGGCGTCACCGGGCGGGCAGTGCAGGATGCGCATCGCGACGCGCACGGTGGTGCCGCTCACGGTGACCTCACACGGCGCGTTCGGCGTGCCGCAGCCCGTCCCCGCGACGTCGATAGTGAGCTGTGCCCCTGCGCGCGCCTTCTCTGGGACGCAGGCTCTATCGCCCGGCACGTTCTCGACCACGCAACCGCCCGCGTCGCTCGCATCCTCGGGTCCCGCGTCGCTCGCGCTCGTGTCGGGGTCGTTCACTACCGAGACCTGACAGGCGACCATGGCCGAGAGCGCCACGGCGAAGGCGAGAGCATAGGGAGCCCGAAGAGAAGTCACGCGCCTCACGGTAGCAGGGCATTCCGATGGCGCACACGATCCCGGCGCACGGCGTACCCGTTCGACACCTCGTCGCAGCAGCGCTCGCTCGCCACGCGGCCGACCGAGACGCTCGTACCATTGGGGTGGATGGCCTCGCCTTGCGCTGACAGGAGGCATCTGGTCCCCCGCTCGTCCTCGTCGGGGCGCGGGTCACGCGTTCCCTACCGCCGCGCACGCCGACGAGTGCGAGCTCGAAGGCCGGGCGAGCAGACCCGTCGGCTGCGCCGCTCGATGCCCGCGCCGAAGCCCGGTACGGTCGGAATCGCCCGACATGCCCGCGACGACCCTGGACGACCTCCGCCGCTACGCCATCGCTCGCAGCCTCTTCGCGCCCACGACGCTCCCCCGCGCCCTCGCGCGCCTCGGGTTCGTCCAGGCCGATCCGCTCCGCGCCCCGGCCCGCGCCCAAGACCTCACGCTCCGCCACCGCGTCGAGGGCTACCGCGCGGGCGATCTCGATCGGCGGTATCCGAAGTTGCCTATCGAGGAGGATTTCCTCGTGAACTACGGGTACGTGCACCGCGACACCCAGGCGCTCATGCACCCGCGCGAGCCGAGGCGACCCTGGGACCGAAAACGCCGGGCCCAAGCGAACGAGGTCCTCGCGTTCGTGCGCGAACGTGGTGTCGTGCACCCGCGCGAGGTGGACGCACACTTCGCGCACGGCAAGGTCAAAAACTGGTTCGGCGGCACCTCGAACGCGAGCACCGAGCTCTTGGACGGCATGCACTACCGGGGTCTCGTGCGCGTGGCCCGGCGCGAGGGCACGACGCGCCTCTACGAGGTCCGCGAGCCTACGCCCGCCCACGATCGTGACGCCGCGTTCGACACCCTGCTCGACCTCGTCGTCCGCACGTACGCGCCCGTCCCCGCCGTGACATTGGTGCAGCTTGCACGCTTCTTGTGCGGGGGCGTACCGCAGTGGCGGGAGCACAGGGCGGAGGCTCTCGAACGGGCGCGCGCGCGGCTCGCCCGCGCCGAGGTCGACGGCACGACCTGGTATTTTCCCGCGAACGAGCGCCCTCGCTCCGCGAAGCACCACGTCGAAGAGCGGGTGTGGCTGCTCGCACCGTTCGATCCCGTGGTGTGGGATCGCGCGCGCTTCGAGCGCTTCTGGGGCTGGGCGTACCGCTTCGAGGCCTACACCCCCGCAAAGAAGCGGCTGCGCGGGCACTATGCGCTCCCCCTTCTGTGGCACGAGCACGTGGTGGGGTGGGTGAACCTCTCGGTCGATGGAGGCCGGCTCGTGCCCGACGTCGGCTTCGTCGGTGCGCGTCCGCGCGGTGCCGCATTCCGGAGCGCCCTCGACGACGAGCTCGAGCGCGTGCGCGTGTTCCTCGGTCTCGCGTAGAGCGTCGCGAGGCCGGTACGGCCTCGTGGGCCCGGTCAGACGATGGCGAGGAGCTCGAGCTCCAGGTCGACGCTCGGTGCGTCCGGGCAGGGGGGAACACCCGCTCCGAGGTTGCGCGGGGAGATCACGGTGAGGACGATCTTGGCTCCCACCTTCGTGCCGTTGAGGGGCTCGAGGAGCGGCGGCCCGACCTCGACCACGTCCTCTCCGGCGCGCTCTCCGACCCTCCACGAGATGCGGACGCGATGGCCCGTGACGATCATGCGCCCCGTCCCGGCCGTGATGATCCGAGGAAGAATGGCTCCGTAGCCAGCAGGCGGCGGCGAGGCGACCACGGGCGGGGTGAGGCTCGCGGGGAGCGGCAGCTCGGGCGAGAAATCGACCCGACGCTCGTCTGGCAGCCCACGGGACCGTACGAGAACTCCGTCCGTCGCGCGCGCGAGCCCGCATAGAAACTGGAGCACGCTCGTCCACGTCGCCTCGTCCACCTCGGGCCCGTGCCCATGCGAGAGGTCGGCGTACGGGAGCTCGAGCGAGAAGTGCGCGGCGCGACGACGAAGGGTGACCGAGCCCAGCGTCGTCGTTTCCCACGGGACGAACCGCGAGTGCCCGACGGCCGGCCGGGGCTCCGGGAGGGCCGAGGCGAGCGCGGCGGACGACACGCGCGGCTCACGCCGAGGATGGAGCTCCGTGTCGGCCTTCTCGGCGGCGAACCCCGCGAGGACCGCGTCAGGGATCGAGAGATCGAGCGACCTCACCCTAGGGGACCGCTTGGATGCGGCGCCGCGCTTCGGGGCGGCACGCTTCGCGAGGATTTCGCCCTCGCCGGCGAGGAGGGCACCGCCGGCGAGGGAGATCCATCGCTCTCCGAGCGCGAGGACGGCCTCCGCGTCGGGGGACGACAGCACGACGACGGTGCCCACCTCGAACGTGGAGCTCGTCCGGCGAAGCCTCGCGCGCACGGCCGAGATCGTGGTCCGATCCGCCTCTGCGATCGTCACCCCCTCGCACGCGATCTCCTCTCCTACGACGGCTCCGAGGGTGTCGCGGAGCCACCCGATGCCGGGGAACGGCCCCGAAGTGGCGACCCACATCTCGCTCATGATCACGCTCCCGGCGAGACGCGGACGATCCGAGCCTCGCGCGGTAGCAGAAATCACCGCCAGGTGGCCGAGTCGATGCGAAACGACCACCCGATGCCACATCGTCACGTACGAAGCGCCCCGTCGGGCCCCCGCTTCCGTGTCGTGGGCCGTAGACGAGCGCTCACGGGTCCTCTCCCCAGCCCGAGGCGCTACGCTCGAGAGACGCCATGATCCTCCCCACCGACGCCCAGATCGCGGCCATCGTCCCTCGCGTGGAGACGCCCCGCCTCCTGCTCCGCGGCTACCGCGCCAGCGACCTCGACGCGTTCGCGGCAAACTTCGCCGATCCGATCGCGACCGCGCACATGGGAGGCGTCGTGGATCGCCGCATGGCGTGGCGCATGCTCACCTCGAGCGTCGGGCTTTGGCTCCTCACGGGCGGAGGATGGTGGGCCGTCGAGGACCGCGCGACGGAGACCTTCGTGGGCACGGTGGGCGCCTTCTTCCGTGAGACGGCGCCCGACGACGTGGAGCTCGGATGGACCGTGGTGCGCGCTCACTGGGGGCAGGGCATCGCGACGGAAGCGGCACACGCCGCCGCGGCCTACGCGTTCCAGCACCTCGGCGCCTCGCGTGTCTACGCACACATCGACCCAGGCAACACCGCGTCGCTCCGCGTCGCGGCGAACATCGGCATGAGCTACGAGGGAGACGCCGATTTCTACGGAGCGCCCACCGGCCGGTACGTGCTGGAGCCAGCGAATCTCACCTTGCCGACACGGCATTTCGGCCTTGCGTGAGTGCAAGGTGCAATCGAGCATCCTGCAAGATCGCAAGGTGAGCCCGATTCGACGGCCTTCAAGCCCGCGATTTTGTTGCGCGCGAAGGTGGCATGTTCGTCGCAATGTCCGTGGGCAGGCAGGTGTCGGGCGGTTTTCCCCCCCCCAACCTTTCGATGCCTGCCGATCTCTTCTCTCGTGACCTCACGAGAGACCGCCCGCTCGATCCGCCACCCCTCCCCTCAGGTGTGATCGAGCGGGTCTTTTTTTGTCCTTTCGCGGAGGATGCGCCGCGCCTCCATGAGCGCGAACCCGAGCAGGTTCTGACCTCGCCAGCGTGACGGGTCCTGCGCCGCTGGGTTGGCGCCACCAAGCCCGATTCCCCATACGGTATCGCGCGGCGAGGCCTCGACCAGGATCCGCTCGCCCGTAGACAGCAGATACTCGCGGAGCGCGTCGCTCGCGTCGAACTTGGCCACGTTTCCCCGCAGTACCGCGGTTTCGCGCTTGGCTGCCCACACCTCATCGACGTAGCCACGGACCTCCCGTCCGATGGCCTTCGCTTCTGCTGGCGACTTCGCGACGAGCACACGGGCGACGGCCTCGTCGTCTCCGAAGAGGCGCGCCTTCTCTGCCATCATGGCGTGCTCGGCAGTCGCGTATCGAACACCGTCCAGCTCGAAGGAGGCCGGATACCACTGGCTGAGACAGGACGCATCGACACGCCCGGGGGTCTTCGGGGTGTGCCCCCAGAAGAAGAGCCACTTGAACGACTCTCCGGCAGCGGTACGGCGAATGAGGTCTGCGCGATTCACGAAGAAAGAGTTACCATGACTCTTTATGGGGTCAAGGTCCTTTTGCGCGCGCCCCGTCGCGTTCCGAGCGAACGGATCTCCGCGAACACGATCGTGGGGAGCAGGCGACGCAGCTCTCGGCGTTGCGGGACTGCAACCTGCAATCCTCCTCCGTGCAGCTTCGCAACTCGCGGCTGTCGTGGGGCGCTCCAACCCTTCGATATCTCGAGCCGCGGATGTGGCACGAGCCTCGCAATAACGAGGGCCAGGTAGGCGTCGGGCGGTCATCCCCCCCCAACCGCTCGATGCCTGCCGATCTCTTCTCTCGTGCCCCTCACGAGAGACCGCCCGTTCGGTCCGCCACCCCTCCCCTCCGGCGCGACCGAGCGGGCCTTTTTTTGTCGTCGTCGCGCCGCGCGGAGAGGCCAACGTCGAATCGTCGGCCTCTTTCCATCGGCTCGCGGCAGCCGCTCGCGCTCAGCGCCGAAGCACCTTCGCGATCCTCGCTTTGAGCTCCGGGGAGACCCAGCTCGCGAGGCCCGTCCCGTCGAAGGCGGCGAGCTCCTTCGCCGTAGCACCGAGGGGAGGGCGAATGGCGTGCTTCGCGGCGGCGTACGCCTCGAGCGGATGGGCCGCGAGCTCGGCGAGGCGTGCCCTCGCGTGGGCCTCGGCGTCTTCGCGGACCGCATCGAGCAGCCCGAGCCGAAGGGCCTCGACCGGAGCGAAGAGCCCGGCCCCGAGCACCACGGTCTCGAGGTGCTGCGAGGGAACACGACGGCGCACGAGGTCGAGGATGCGCGGTGGAAACTGCAGTCCGAGCGCCACCTCGTTCAACCCCACGAGGCAGCTCGGGTCGGGCGCGGCCACGCGGTAGTCGCACGCGAGCGCGAGCACGCACCCGCCCGCGATGGCGTGCCCGTTCACCCAGGCGACGGTCGGCCCCGGATACGTGTAGAGCGCACCTACAAGACGATCGAGCACCTCCAGGAACCGCTCGGCGCCCGCGCGATCGAGGGCCGCGACCTCCTTCAGGTTCAGCCCCGCCGAGAAGGCCGGCCCCTCCCCCGTGAGCAGGAGCGGGCGGCCCGCCGCCTCCCCGATCTTTCGGAGGCACTCGTTCATCACGTCGGTCCCGAGGGCGTTTCGCCCCGCGCCCGCAATCGTAAGCTCGTAGATCATCGTCCTTCGTTTCTCGGAGCCTCGCGGGGGCCCGGCTCGTGGCTACGCTCCGATCGCTCCGTATGGCGAGGGTAGCAGGCGCCACCCCACGGTCAGTAGAAGCCTTCACGGCGCGCGTAGCGGGCGGCGCGCTCGCGGTCGTACCCCTCGGCGTCGAAGCCTTCGCCGTGGATCGCCCGCAAGATGCTCCCGTTCGTGGCGAGCTCCGAGCGGTCGACGTGGCGCGACGGATCCCAGAGCGACGAGCGGAGGAACGCCTTCGAGCACTGCGTATAGGCCTCCTCGATGTCGACGATGATGCCGAGCTTCGGGACTTTGCCCTCGACCTCGCACGGGGCAAGCATGGCTTCGTCGGTGGTGAGGGTCGCGCGGCCGTTCACGCGGAAGCTGTCCCCGACGCCGGGGACGAAAAAGAGGAGCCCCACGCGCGGCCGCTGGAGCAGGTTCTTGAGCGTATCGGCGATGCGGTTGCCGGGGCGCTCGGGCAAGAGCAGGGTCACGTCGTCGAGGATCTTCACGAAGCCCGGCGGATCGCCTCGGGGGCTCACGTCGCACCGACCTTCGGCGTCGCTCGTGGCCACGCAGACGAACGGGGAGCGCTCGATGAAGGGGCGCGTGAGCGGGTTCAGCCGATCGGAGAGCTTGGCGAGGACGAGCTTCGTGGGCTCGCCGAGCAGGGCGACCAGCGCCTCTTCCGTGTCGACCGTGTGGGACGTGAGCCTGTGCGCCATGAGGCGAGTATCGCGCGCGCCTCGGAGTGTGCAACCCACCGGCAAGGCCGAGCGCGCTCCTGCCGACGGCGTCGAGGGCTCACGCGCTGGGCAGCGAGGCGACCGTCGCGACGAGCTGCGCCGTGACCTTGGCCGCAGGGAGCCTGCGCACGGCGAGGTTCTTCCAGCGCCGGAGCTTGCCCGCGTCGCGGAGGAGCCCCGCCTCCCACACGAAGAGCGCGTCTCCCAGCGCGGTCAGGAGCTCGGCGTCGTCGAGCTCACGCTTGGCCACGGCCTCGGCGTAGCGCGTGAAGCGGCGCCGGAGCGTCCCCTCGGTCTTGCGGCACGCGGGGCAGCGGACGCAGCGCGCGTCGACGTAGAACCCGAGCTCTTCGTACCAGTGCTTCTGCTCGCGCGCGAAGAAGAGGAACTCTCGACCACAGTCACGGCAGCGCTCGCGCAGATCGACGTACGTGCCTCGCGGGAACGTCGAGAAATTCTGGCGCCTCCAATCGGCGACGATCGCCGACTCGGGGTAGAGCACCGCGTCGTGGTAGCCCCAGTACGACGCACGCACCGTCGCCTCGGAGAGCCCCTCGCCCGACGCCACCGACTCCGCGCCGTACCGTGGGTGGGGCACGAGGTCGCTCGCCCGCTTCCGCTTCGCCATGGGGCACTCTGAGCCGCGATCTCCCCGGCGACAACGTCTCGACGCTCCGGAGTGGGGCACGACGAGCGCCGCCCACGCGCGTGTGCCACGCATGGCACATGCCCCCTCCACGTCGCCGACGTTCGCCGTAAACCACGAATACCACGGGACATTTCGGAAGAGCCCCAGCGGGCACGGAGGGTGCAAACGTGGCCGGTATGCGCTCCGTTCGCGTCTCTCTCCTCGCCTTCTCGCTCGCCGCGCTCGCGGCCTCCCCGGCCTCCGCCGACTCCCCTGTCCGAGACGATCGCGGCGAGACGATCGGCTCGTTCGCCATCGAGCGCGCGAGCCCCGACGCGTTCTTCGTGGCGCTCACCACCTCGGCGGGCGCGACCTACTCCCTCGCCACCGGGCGCGAGCGAACGGACGGCGCGCCAGGCATCACGAGCCCGCCCGGCTCGGCGACGAAGGTCGTCCTCGCCAGAAGCCCGGGCGGCGATTTGCAGCTCGCGTACGCCAGCGCCGACGGGGCGGTCACGACCTTCTTCGCCGACGTTGGCGCGCCGCCCTCGTGGGGGGCTCGTGACCGTCGCGAGTCCGCGTGGGGCGCGCGTGGAGCACTGGCGCTCACGTTCGGCGCGCGCACGGTCATCGCGATGAGCCTCACGGGCAACGTGCAGGTCGGAGACGTGGACGGGCCCCGCGGCGCGTTCGACACCCCCGAGGCGACCGGTGAGGCCGTGCTCGGACGGCTGGGCGATCGAGTCGTGCTCGTCTATCCGACCCGCAGCGGCGCCCGTGTGGAGTACCTCACGAGCGATGGGAGGCCCTCCGGAGCCGCACCGACACGCGTCGCCATCGCCGCCACGGGCCGCGCCCTCGAGGTCGTCGCGACGTCCGGCGGTGCGCTGCTCGTCGCTCGTTCCAAAAGTCCGCTCACGGAGCCCACGCAGGTCGTGCGGCTCGACGTCGACGGCACCGTCGGCCCGGCGCGGGAGCTCCCGGCCGGGACCGTCGGGCTCGTGGCCGACGCCTTCTCCGCGGGTGGACCCGACGTCCACGTCCTCCGGTACGAGAACGCGCGCCTCACGGACACCTCGTGGAACGCGCTCGAGCGCGCCACGGCCGGCGCGCCCGCCGTCGGCGCAAACCTCACGGACCTCGGCGTCGAGGGCCCGATGACCGGCGCCTGCAACGAGCGCGCGTGCCTCTTCGGCGCTCTCGAACGTCGGACGAACCTCCGCACCTTCGAGGTCCGGCGCGGCGGCGAGGTGACGACGGCCCTCCTCACCCCGCCAGCGAGCACGGGACCAGGCAGCGTTCAGTACGGCCCGACGAACGCGTGCGCGGCCAGCGGCGCCCCGGATCGAGGCACGAGCGCCCTCCGGTTTCCACTCGTAGCGCTCGGCCTCGCCCTCGCCGCCGGCCTCGTCCGTCGCAGGCGCGCCGGCTGACACACGGCCGCGGACGAATCTCGTCCAAGGGTTGAATCTTCGCCCCAGGCCCTCGTCGAAGCGAGACTCCCATGCGGCCGCCCTCGGTGGCCATCCTCCCCGCACCTCATTTTTGAACGTCTCTCCCGTGGCTCCCGTTGGCCGAGTCACGCCGTGGAGAGGTGTGCACGTGTGCAAGCACGCGCGCCTGCTGCCCAAGGGCGGCCCCGCGCGCGTGCGTGGAGTGACGTCATGCGCTCAGACATGTTCGAGCTCTTGCTCGAGCGACCTCGGGGTTACCGCGGCCGCCACGGGCGAAAGGCTCCTTCGTACCCCCGCGCGAAAATGAGCGCGGGGGCCCTCGACGGCTCTGCCCTCGTCGAGCCCTACGGCACGAGATACCGGACCAAATGGCTGGCCGAGAACCTCGCGCCGCTCCGTCGATGGCTCGGCCAGCAGGTCGGTAGGCCCTGGGACCGGGTGTACTCCGAGCTCTCGGAGCACCTCTCTCCGAACAACGCCGTGAAGCAGCACGTGCGCGACCACGTCGACGACTTCGTCGAGCTCCACGTGATCGAACACGATGGCAGGCTCTTCACCGCGCAGGGGACGGCCCTCGGGCTCTACCGGCGGCGGCGCAGCGTCCTCTACGTGTGCCCACGCACGGGGCTGCTCCGTGAGCTCGCGAGGCAGCAGCGGGCCTCGCGCGATCATCGCCCCCTCGCCGACGGGCGATGGCTCGTGCGCCGCGGCGAGGCCTTCGTGTACGTGGCGACGGAGCCTCTCTCCTACGAGCTCCCGAACCCGAGGGAACGCACGTGCGCCTTCACGAAGCTCCGCTTGGCCTCGCCCGCGTACCGAGCGAAGCACCACGCGGGGGAGACTCCGTGGGGCTGGGGCCACGTGGCCGTGGAGGCGTACATCCCCGACAAAAAGCGCCTCCGCGAGCTGCTACGTGAAGCGGAGCGCGTGGCGGCGGCGAAGGCTCAGAGGCCCTGAAGCTGCTTCATCGCCTCACCGTGCGAGGCCCGCAGGCTCATCGCGTCGGCGGGGCTCGCCGCGACGGGCCTCGGCGCCATCGGCCGACCCATCCCACCCCCCATGCCGCTGCGCATCGTGTCGTCGACCTGAGGAAGGAGCGAGGGCAAGGTCTTTCGGAGCTTCGCCATCTCGGCGACCTTCTCTCCGAGGGCCTTGTCCCCGAACTTCGTCTCGCCCTCTTTCGCGAGCTTCTGGGCCGCGTCGAGGATCTTCCGCGCGCCCGCGAGATCCCCGGCGCGGGCCAGCGCCACGGCCTTCACGATCCCGTCGGCGACCCGGACGGTGGTCGACCCGTGCTCGATCTCCCTCACGCTCGCGTCCTTCAGGCGCCCCTCGTCGGCGGACATGGGCATTTTCGCGAAGGACGAGGCCGTCATGGCCCCGAGCTCGGGCGCCGAGTACGACACGTTGGCGTCGAGCAGCTCGGCGTTGCGGCCGTCTTTGATGCCCTTCACGGTGGCCCTCACGAACACGTCGCGCACCTGACCTTCCGCCAGATCGCCCAACGGGAGGTGCGCCACGCGCGAGCCCGAGACGGCCCCGAAGCCGACGATTTCTCGGATGGTGACGCCCGGGCCTCCGACGATCTCGAGCTGCGTGCCGCGCGCCACCACGCGCTCCATCCGCGTGAGCTCCTTCTCGAAGACCGCCGCCACCCCGGCGCCGTCCTCCACGAAGTGGAACGTCGCCGACGAGCGCTGAGCGACGGCCACCATGAGCGTCTCGTCGAAGTCGTTGCCGAGGCCGAGCGTCGTGATCGGGACGTGCGCGGCCTTCGCCTGATCGGCGATCTGGAGCACCGGCGCGCTGTCGTTCGGTACGCCGTCACCGACGAGCACGAGGCGGTGGATCGCGTTCGGCGGAGCACACGACCCGCGGAGCTGCGCGAGGCCCGTCGCGAGGCCGCCGGCCATGTCCGTCGTCCCCTCGGCCTTGATTTGCGCGATGGCAGCCTTGGCGCCAGGCCGCGTCTCTTTGTCGATCTTCGTCGTGGGGACCACCACCTTGGGGTGCGAGCCGAAGGTCACGATCGAGACGACGTCTCCCTCGGCGAGCAGGTCGACGAGCCGGCCCACCGCCTCTCGGGCCTTCTCGATCGCGACACCATCCATCGAGCCCGAAGTGTCCACGACGAGGGCGAGGTCGAGCGGGGGGCGCTGGGTCTGGGCGAGGGGGAGGCCGCGCACGCGCACGCGGACGGTGACCTCGGTCTCCTTCTCGGCCCTCGCGAGGTTCGGGGTGGTCGCGGTGGTCACGTCGATGCGAGGGGCGCGCGAGACCTCCACGGCGCTGGCCGTGGTCGTGGAAGGGGTCGCGGGCGCGCTCACCGGTGGCTTCGCGGGATCACACGCGACCGGAACCGGCTCTTTCGCGATCGTCGGCTCCGGCGCCTTGGCCGGCGGCGAGCACGCGGCGAGCCCGAGCAAGAGGGAGGAGACGAAGAGCCCGCGAGCGAAAGTGCGCATGGGGAGCCTCGTACGCACGAGGCCCGCGGAGGATCTCTTTTCTCGAAAATGCGCCGAGATCAGCCGAAAAACGACAGGATCTCGAGCACTCCCAGGGCGATCGCCCCGGCCGAGAGGGCCTTGCCCTTCCCGTCCACCCCCGCCTCCTGGAGCTTCGCGACCTCACCTCGATCGAAGAACGTCCCGTGCGCTTGGCAGTAGTCGAGGTCCACCCCGAAGAGCTTCGTGGGGGCGAGCGCGGCCCCGCACTCCGGGCACGACCTCGCGCTCCCCGATGGCGCCGAGCCCCGCGCCCCCTCGTCGAGCTGGCGGGCGATCTGGGAAAAGGCCGGATCCGCGTCGGCTGCGCGCAGCGCCAAGCTGGCGGCGTGGTCGGTCCACATGCCGCGGCACGCGCCGCACGCGTACACGCCATGAACGGGATGAGCACGCACGAGCTCTCCACGGCAGGCCGGACAGGTCCACATGACCGGAGCTTATCCTCGAAAGCTCCCGCGACGGTAGCTTCGGGCTCTCGTGCGCCACTCGGCTCCCGCTCGGTCCCGAGAAGCCCCTCGCCAGGGCCTCCGGGCCACGCGCCAAGGCACGTTCCTGCTCATCGCGACGCGCTCGCCTCGCAGGACATGACCGTAGTCCACGAAGACCTCCACACGACGTTCGTCGTCGAAGGCGCGACCGCTGTTCGGCCCCACGGCGTCGGTGCACCCCACCGACGAGAGAGCGTGCACCGACCCCGCGCGCCCTCGCTTGCGAGCGCATGGGCGACAGCTATCGTGAGGGGGTGAGCCTCGCTGTTTGCCCCACATGTAGCCGCCACCGCCACGTGTCCGAAGCCGCTTGCCCGTTCTGCGGGGACAAGACTCCGCTCGAGGCCGAACGTCGCACCACCAAGACGCTCTCGCGCGTGGCCATCGTCCTCGGGGTCACCGCCGCCGTCGGAGCCGCGGGCGCCAAAGGCTACATCGCCCTCCAGCACCACGTGAACGTCGGCGCCACGAACGCGTCGTACGGCTCCCCGGGTCTCTAGAAGTCGACCTCGGGTTCGCCCGCGGGAGGCTCGGCCTTCTCTGCGGGCTCGCACAGGCTCGGCGAATGGGTGCTCGTCACGCGCTTTTCGCCCAGATCGACGCGAACGACGTCCCCCGCGATGGGTGCACCATACACAAGAGTGAGCGTCTGACCCTCTCGGAAGCCCACGAAGGGTGTGCCCATCTCGGGCCCGGCCTGGCGCTCCAGATCGAGCTCGGTCGTCGTGAGATCCGCCTCGTTCACGAACACGAGCCCCGAGCCGCCCGCGTCGAGCACGGCGACCTCGTCCGCGCGAGTGCGGAGGAGGTGCGTGCCGCCATAACAGCTCCCGAGGTGCGTGCCGGCGTCGAGGTTCAGGCCCGAGGGCCACGCCTTCCTCGGGTCCACGAGGGTGAGTGTGCAGCCCGGCCCTTCGTCCACCCAAGTTCGGAGGACGATGGCGCTCCCGACGAACCCGTCGAACGCGAGGTGCTCGTCGTAGTCGATGGGCGCGCGCTTCAGCACCTTTCGAGGGCTCTTCTGCTCGAGCACCCCCACGGCCTTCTTCGGCGAGAGAAGACCTCCCTCGAGGCGAAAGGTGAGCTTTCCGTCGGCGCTCTCGCGACGAAAGGGCTCCGTCGGCAGGCGCGGCGAAGGCACGATCCGGTGCACCTCGCGGCGAAGGTCCCCTTCCGGGCCAGTGCTCCAGCACGACCGCATCGCCGGATCGGTCTCCCCCTCGTCGGAGTCCGGCTCGAGGCAGTAGTGCGCGCGGCCTCGCTCGAGCCACGCCGCCGTGAGGTGCAGATCGCGGCTACCCGGCGGAAAACACGCCTGGGCCTCGTTCGGTTTCGCCTTCGGGGGTGCGGCGGCGACGACGAGCGCCGTACCCTTCGCCGGCGCCCCGAGCACGACCTCGGCGCGCTCGGGACGCTTCACCGCGCACGCCCCGAGGACGAGGGCCGCCAACACGAGGGGAGCGAGGGACCAGGAGGGCATGCCGTTCGAACGCTCGAGGCGCTCCTTTCGTTCTACGGCCAGCTCCACGCGCCGTCACGAGGCGGCGAACGCTTGGAGATCTCGTACCAGCCCGCCGAGGAACGCGTCGCGGTCCGCGAGCGGCTCGGTCGTGCCCGGAGGCGGCGCGTGCATGAACGAGAAGTGACCGGCGCCGGACGTCACGTGGAGCTCGACGCCCACACGATCCGAAAGCGTGTCACGCAGGAGCTCGGCGTGCGAGGGCGGCGTTATCGCGTCGGCCGAGCCTGCGTGGACGTAGAGCGGCACCGCGACGCCTTGGAGCGCGCCGGGCGCTCTGAAAAATCCCGTGGTCGGCGCGAGGAGCGCGAGCTTGGAGAGCCTCGACGCGGGGGCGATCGGCACAGGGCGACCGGGGCCGAGCCAGGGTGTCGCGCCTGCCAAGGCGAGCAGCGTCGTCGCTCCGATCGAGTGTCCGATCCCGACGGCGCGTCGCGCGCCGGGCACGAAGGCATCGAGCGCCTGCGTGAGCCGGCGGGCGCGGACGAGCAGATGGGCCTCTTCGACCGCGGGCCCGATCCTCGTGAAATGTGGCGCGACGACCGCGTGACCCTTCGCCGCGAGCGCTTCGAGCAGCGGCGCGTGGCGCTTGGGATCGCCTCCGCCGCCCACGGCAAAGAGCACCACGGGAACGTCGCTCGGGCCCGCGGCCACGGTGACGTCGAACGGGCCGTCCGAGTCGGTGAGCGTCTCCACGGTGAGCATGGAACGACCATCGTCGAGCGCGCCCCACGGCGTCAACCGCCGCGAAGTCCTTCCGCCGCGAAGCCCTGCCTCACGATGGTGGACCTCCCCAAGTACTCCCTGGAGTCGGCGCCGTCCCCGACGAACCTCTACGCGGCTACCAAAGGGTCATCCACGTCGGAGGTCCCCCGGGCACGCTGCCGCAGAGGTTCGCGAAGCGCAGAGGTTCCGCCAAGGCGTTGATGCAAAGTGACATTCGGCGCCCGCGCCTTGAACGAGCCCGGGCCTCATGCCACATCCCGCTCGCCGATGCAGAGCCAAGGGGCCATTCGGCGTCGACCACGACGCGTGAAGGCGGGCTCGTGCACGACCGCAGCGTTCGACCGCGCGTCGAGCGCGCAAGGCAAAAGGGAAGAACCGATGGCGACGACGTACGCGTGGAGCGACCTACCCGAGCAGGCCAAAGACCAACTCTCCACCCTCCAGGTGAAGCGCGAGCCCGAGGTGGAGGACGAAGTGATCCTCGCCCGGCAACGCGCCGAGCGCCTGGGGAAACCGATCTGGAGCTTCGAGGATCCGCCTCGACTCTGGCCGTGGGTCGCGGCCGTCGCGGGAGCGATCGGTGTGTTCGTCTTTTTCGTGGCAGGGCTCAACTGGAGCAACGTGCTCCGAACCATGCTCTCGGACGGCACGAAGCGGGGCCTCGACCTGGTAGCCGGCGCGGTCGCGGTCACCTCGTTCGCGGTCGGGGCCGTCGTCGCAGCGCGCGAGCGCCACGAACGCCGGCAGCTCCCCCTTCCGGAGGGCGTGTACCTCTTCCCGTGGGAGGTCCTCGAGGTTCGACGCGCGGGCCTCACTCTCCTCTCGCTCGACGAGGTGACCGAGACGAGCGTGGAGGACGGCAGACGCTTGGTCCTCGCGTTTCGCGGCGGTGAGAAGGTGCGCATTCCCTTCGGGTGGACGGGCCGCCTCGTGGGGGTCCGTCCCGACGGGACCTACACCCGCGCAAGCGGCGATTTCATGTGGCGCTTGATCCACGAGCGCCGCGCCGCCGTCGCGGAGCTCTCGCGCGAGCTCCGCGCGTTCGCAGACACCGTGGCACCGCTCCGCGCTCCGAGGGCGACACGGATTGATGCGAGGTGACATTCGCCGGTGGGGCGCTTGAATCGCCCCCTCGGGCGTGCAAAACCCGGCTCGGTGGCGCGAGGGGCGCTCCCTCCACCTCGGCGGCGAGGCGGGCCCCATCGATTCGTCGACGACGACGCGACTTCTCGCGCAGCTCGTCGTGCTCGCCGTGGCTCTTCCGCTTCGCCGCCCGCGAACGTCTGCGGGCGCGCGCCACGCCCGAGACCCACTCTCCTCCAACACCCCACCTTCATCATGCAAAGCCCCATCGACTCCGTCCTCCACGCCATCGACAAGGTGAACCCGGCCCTGCTCGCCATCGGCGGGCTGCTCACGTTCTGCGCGCTCGGCATCGGCTACATCGTGTGGAGCTTCGGCGCCTCGCGCGACGTTTGGGCCGAGTTCGCCGAGGCTCACGGGCTCGAGGTGTCGGGGCTCGACGTGGGCGATGCGCCCCGGATCGCCGGGCGGTACCGTGGCACCGACGTCGAGATCGGGATGCAGCTCCTGGGGACGATCGCGCTCCAACGCCGCGGGCGCTACGAAATCTCGGACACACGCGTCATCGCTTACCTCGGCGCGCCCCTCGAGGAGGCCACCCGGCTCGACGCCGACGAGGTCGAAAAACCGACGCACCACCCGGTCTTGGCCGACGCGGCGACCGGCCCCGTCGTCACCGCGTTCCTGCGCGACACGAGGCAGGCCGCCATCACCGAGACGGCCGTGACCGCCACGATCGAAGCGATGCCCAAAGACGTCGCGTCGCTCGAGCGCCTGGTCGACTCCTGCGTTCGTTGCGCAGAGGCCATCGACGCGCGTGTTTCGCGTCGTCACGCTGCGGCCTAGCAACCCATGCCGTCGCAGAGCTACGCGCTCGGACCGGGCTTGCCGCTGCAGCTCGAGGTCTCGTGGTCGGTCGGGTGGAGAGACGGCGTCGTTCGCTTCGACGGCCTCGAGATCGGGAGGCTCGACGGGGGCTACGACGAGATCCGCCTCGGAAAGAAGCTGTCCCTCCCCGACGGCTCGGCGTTGCACGTGCAGCTCGTGCGCGAGCGTGGTCCGCTCGGATACGCGGAGGAGCTCCACGTCTACGTGAACGGCAAACCAGTCCCGGGGTCGGCGGCCATCCCCATTCCGGGCTGGGCCTACTTCTTCATCCTCACGTGCGTGCTCGTCCCCGTCGTGAGCCAGGGCGGCGCCGTTCCAACCGTGATCGGGCTCGGCGGCGCCGCTGGCTGCACCAAGCTTTCGCGCGACACGTCCCTACCCGTAGCCAAGAGACTGCTTCTCTGCGCTGCGATGACCGCCGGCGCATGGGGCGTCTTCGGGGCGCTCGCGTCCCTCGCCGCGTCGACGGGCAGATGAATCGCATCGCGGCGCGAACCGGTGACTCGTTCGCCGCCCGCACCCATCCGCCCGTGGGCGCCCGCAGCGGCTCGCTCACCTAGTCTCCGTCGTTTCTCGACCGCGGTGTACCCTAGTACCGATGATCGTCCTCGACTACGCGCTCGCGACCGAGACGGGCGAGCCATGCATCGAGCAGCTCGAGCTCCGCGCGCCCGGCTTCGCGGTCACGCGGGCGCGCCACATCGGGTGCCGCTTCTTCGACCACAGCACGGGGGCCAACCCGCGCAGCCGCGAGTGGGCCATGGCGGTCGTGGTGATCGAAGGCACCATGTCGACGACGCTCGACGGCGCGCCGATCGTGCTCGAGCCCGGGGACGTGCTCACGTCGCCGACGTGGGCGAGCGCGCCGCTCTACCCCATCGAGAGGAACAGCGTCGGCATCAAGGCGAGCTTTCGCCCAAGGTCCGCGAGGTCGGGGATCGATCGATCGATCGTGTCTCGCCTCTCCAAGGCCGCCCTCTCCGAGGTGCACGACGCGCTCGTGTCGGCGCCGACGTCGGACGCGGACGCGCGCGCGCGGGGCTGCACCGTGGCCGAAGCGCTCGGCGCGCACGGCGTCCCGGTCTTCCGCGACGAGGTCGATCGCGCGTGCGACGAGGTGCGCGAGGTCGACCGGGCCTTCGCGAAGCTCGTGGCCGCGGCCGTGTTCCCCCTCGCGCGACGCACGACGCTCCATGACCTCGCGCGCGGCCTCTTCCGCGGCGAGCGGCAGGTCGTACGCACGTCGAACGAGTTCTTTCGGCGGTACTTCGCGTCCGTGCGGAGCTACCGCGAGTTCGCCGCCGGGTGGCGGATGGCCGGGGCCTTCGCCCTCCTCAGCCGCGGCTCGTCGTCCGTCGAGGAGGTCGCCGCCGACGTCGGCTTCTCGTCCGGAGCCGCGCTGTGCCACGCCTTCAAGCGTGTCGGGGTGCCGTCCCCCGCGGTCATCCAGGCGCGGTACGCGGCCCCCTGAACCGGCTCGAAACGGGCGCGTGGCCCGCGGACCCAAAGTGGCCTCATATTCTCGATTTCACGAGGGCCGCGGCCGTCGTGAGCGCGTCCTTCGCGAGGCCCGAGGCGGGGATCATGGAGACCGCGGCGTCGATCGCGGCCTTGGAGTCGCCTTTGGCGAGCGCACGCGCGCCTTCGAGCCCGCGCAGCACCACTCCGATGACCGGGAAGGCCGCCGAGGTCGCGTCGAGGTAGGTCGCGAGCGCCGCGCCCACGTCCGGTTTCGGCCCGGAGCCCGAGCCTGCGCCCGCAGGAGGAGGAGCGTCGTGCCCCGGGTGCGGCTCACCCATGAGGCGAACGTCGGTGCCCTTCGCGTCGCGCTCGGCCATCGCGATGTACGGGTCGAACATCTGATTCACGGAGCGCTCGACCTTGGCGAACGCCTCGTCGCCCATGGTGGCGCGGTAGTACTTCACGTACTCGGCCTTCACGGTGCGAAGCGAGCCCGCGGCCGTCTCCACGTAGGCCTCGGCGTCCTTGCGCGTGGCCGGAGGGAGCTTCGCGGCGAGCGCCTTTCGGGCCTTGGGAGGGAAGGACTCGAGCACGCGGACGTCGCGCGTGGCGACGGCCGACTGGTACGCCGCGACGTGGGCGAGCGCGAGCGCCGCGAGCTCGTCCATCGCGCGGACGACGTCGATCTCGGCGCGGATACGCTCGTAGTCGACGTCCTCGAGCTCGCCGAACTGGGCGCGAAAGGCGACGATGGAGAGAACCACGTCGAAGTGCCGCTTGCGGGTAAGGTCGCTGATTTCGTGGTGGGCGTCGCTCGCGAGGCGCACGAGGACGTCGAGATCGCTCGTATTGGCGATATCTCCCGTGACCGTGAAGAACAGGCCACCCATGTGCGGGGTGACGGCCACAGAGCCCTTCGGCGCGGTGAGGGCCTTGACGACACGCGAGGCCGGCTGCGCGCGCCCCGCGGGGGAGGCAGGCTGTTCGCCCCCGGTGGCGGCGAGGGCCGCGTCGAGCTTGGCCCGGAGGCGCTCGTAGTCGGGCAGGTACGCCTCCTTCGCGATGCGGGCGAGGTTCGCGCGGCCCTTCTCGCGATCCGCGGCGGTCATGTTCGTGTTGGCGCCGCCGTACGGATCGCCCCCGACGCGGCCCACCTTGAGGCCACACGCGGCCGAAGCGAGCCCGAAGAGCGACACGACGAACGAACGACGAGAGAGGGAAGCCATGGGGGCGGCGAGTATGGCAGAGCGGCGCAGGGCCGCGAGCCGAAAGAACCCACCAGGGACACACCGCCATCATGCCGTTCGGGCACACGGCGCTCTCCTCGCCCTCAGCGTGGCACGACGATCCCCGGCGTCTCGAGGCCCGTCACCCAAGGGAGGCCGAGGAGGTCGCCGAGCTTCTCGGGAGTCACGAGCACGGTCGCCACGTCGCCCGCTATGGTCTGGGGCACGGCTCCTGTGGCCCGAAGGCCTTCTTTTCGAGCGTCTTCGCCCTTCGGTGCCGTGGCGCCGTCGAGCTTCGCGTAGAGCGAGACGGGCTCGCCTTGGCGCGCGCGCTCGAGCCGCGCGAGCACCATCGACGCGTTCCCGAGCTTGGCCCTCGCAGAAGGCGCGAACGATGCGACCACGGCACCACGCACCGCCGCCGACTCGGAAGAAACACCTTCGACGAGCGCAAAATGGCCATTCGGCTCACGCACGAGATAGGCACTCGCGGCAGCGCTCGAGCTGGGCGCGTCGGCCGTGGATCCGGCTTCCGGGGTCGAGGGAGGCATGGGCGAGGTTGGTACCGGAGACTGGGGGGTACACGCCACGAGGGCGAGCACGAGGACCGAAATCCCCGTGCTCCCCTCACGGACGCGCGCCGATGGGCGCACGCTCACTTGGCGGAAGCCCGACGACGGCGACCAGCCAACACGAAGGCGAGGCCGAGGCCGGCCGCGAGCGCGCCACCCGCGCCTCCCGCGCCCATACCTACATTGCAGCCGCCCGAGTCGGCCGCGGGGGCCGCGCCGTTGGGTCCCGGCGTCGACGGGGCGGGCGCAGGTCCAGGGCCAGGGGTCGCGCCGGAGTCCGCCTCGGGGCCCGCGTCGGCACCCGGCGCTCCGGGGGTCACGGCCATGACCGCCGCGAGCGCGTTGGCCTTGCCTGCGCCCCACGACGTGTTCGGGAGCGTCTCGCCGGGCACGGCGGTGGCCGTCGTCGCGAGGATGCGCCGCACGTCGTCCACGCCGAGGCGCGGGTTCTTCTGGAGCATGAGGGCGACGATGCCGGCGACCGCGGGGGTGGCCATGCTGGTGCCCTCGGCGAGGTAGAAGCCACTCGGCGGGGCCTTCATGATGCGCTCGGCCGCCACCGTACTGCGCGAGTTCAGCGCCGAGACCACGATTTCACCCGGCGCCACGATATCCGGCTTCTGGGTGACGACCGTCGCGCGGCGAGCCGGGCCGCGGCTCGAGAAGCCGCTGAGCGCCCCGAGGGTCACCTGCTGGTTGCCGTTCATTTGCTGCTGCGGACCACCGGTAAGCGGGGTCCACTCGTTCCGCGAGACGTACGAGCCGACGGCGATGACGTTCTTGGCGATCGCGGGGTATCCGATGGTCATCATGTTGTCGACCGTCACCCCCGCGCCGACTCCGCCTTGGACGAAGCCGCCCGCGTTCGTCGTGTCGAGGAAGGCGTCGAACTTGCCACTCCCCGAGATCTCGAGCACCCACGTGACTTGCTGGAGCTCGGCTTGGTCGGTGTTCGCGTCGTTCACGCGAATCTGAATGCCTCGGGCGCCGCCCGGGAGCTCGCCACCCGCGGCAGCCACGGGACCGACCGTGAGGGCCCCCACCGTGAGCTGCGTCGGAGCGAGGGCCTGCGCGCGTGTGACCGGGGCGCTGAACGTGGTCGCGTTTCCGTCGGTCGCGCCGATGCGCACGGTGAGATCTCCCGGGCTGTCGGTCCACACGACGAGCTCGGCCTGCACCACGTTGTTCGAGACCGAAGGATGGAAGCGGACGGACGTCGCCGTGGCGCTCGCCGTGCCGCCCGCGTGCACGAACACGGCCGGATTTCCGGGCGCGCCGCTCTGCGAGCCTTGGCCTTCATTTCCAGCGGCCGCGACGATGATCTTGCCGGGACCGGTGAGGTTGTCGAGGCACTGATCGGCGAGCGAGGTGCCGTCGTGCGGGCCCGAGTGCTCTCCGAGGCTCATATTGACGACGGCCGGTTTGCCGAGCGCCGCTGCCGCTTTGAAGATGAACGACGTCGCGTCGCAGATGGCCGTCGAGAGGCCCTCGTTGTCATCCGCCGCGTTGGGGGCGGTGCCGAGGTGGACGTAGGCGATGTCGGCTTCGGGCGCCAACCCGAGGTACGGAGTGCCTTGCACGGGTCCCCCCGCCGCGATGCCGGTGACGTGCGTTCCGTGGCTGTCGGCGGCGGCGTGGGCGCAGGTGTTGTCGGTGAGCTGGGCCGTGGTGCACTCGGCGCCGTACGTGAACCCTGCGGGCTTGTTGCCGGTCTGCGCCGTCTGGTCCCAGAAGGCGACCACGCGCGAGGGGCCACCGCCGGGCTTCCGAAAGGCCTCGTGCGCCGCGTCGAACCCGTAGTCGATCACGCCGACGACCACGCCCGCTCCCTTGAACGGCGTGCCCGCACCGCCCGAGTGGACTTGGTTCACCTTGGTCTCGGTGAGCACCTTGTCGAGGCGCTTCGTCACCTTGTGCGCGGCCTCGAGCCTCGCGACCTCACTGCGCGCGGCGAGCGAGGCCACGGCCGACTTGGGCATCCGAACCGTGAGGATGTCCCCCGAGACGGTGCCGACGCGGCCCCCGAGACGCTCGATCTCCTTGCGTGTGGCGGCCACGTCCGACGTCTTCACGAACATCGCGACGTTCGGCGAATCTCGAAGGATGCCCCCCGAGAGGCGGACGCGCATCGACGGGTCCATTTTGACGAGGCCATCCGTGGGCCCAGCCGACACCGTGCCGGTCGCCGAAAGTGCCAATAGTGCCACCGAAGCCACAAGAAGTGCTTTGCGCATGAGTCCTCCCTCGCGTTTCTCGTCTCGTATCGCGAGACGGAACCCGAGAGGGTCGTCCAGACGGGTACGACAGAGCCAGAGAAATCGTTCGCGATGGGGCTGCGTTCGGCGAGTCGACGCACCGAACGACCCGACGTCAGCGTTACCTTCCTAGAAAGCCGAAGCGTTCCGCGCGATTCGCCCTGCGGCGCGAGGACGGTGTCTCCTGACCGGTCGGCTGACCACCCGCGCGGCACTCTCGGTCACTCCGCCCTGACGCGTCACGCCGTGCGGACCACGGGATGGAGGCGTCCACGCCGATGCCGGACTGGGCGCGGGGAGGACGATGCGCAACGAAAGCGCTCGGTTGGCCTATTTCGCGCGGTCCTTTGCCCCAGCGTCTCGCTTGGTCGACGCGTCCGCCTTCGTCGAGGCGTCGGCGGCGCCCGCGTCCTCCTCACGCCGTGGTCCGGCGCGAACCATCGTGCGCGCGGCGGCGCGAAACGCCTCGTTCTCCAGGTCGAAAACGAGGCCGAAGTCCTTGCCGTCTGCCGTCTTCACCTTGTGGTCGTGCAAGATCTCCGACGACTGGGCCACCACCGTGCCCGCGCACACGACCGCGTCGTCGACGTAGCTGTAGACATAGGCCCGACCGAGGATGGTGCCAGCCTTGAAGGACTCCTTGTCCTTGATCTCCGGGTCGTCGCGCACCACCGCCACGACGACCATCTCCCAAGAAGCGTTCTTGAGATCGCCGTAGTAGCGAATCCACTTTTCGACGTCGGCCAGGGGTTCGACTTCGAGGCGCCCGCGCTGGAAAGCGATCATCTCCTCGACGTGCTTCAGCCGGACGCTCTTCTTCGTGGCGAGCTCCGCGCGCGTGGCCACCATCATCTGGTCCGCGCGCACGCTGCGCCAATCGACCGGCGCGTCTTTGGGCTCGCTCTGTCCGAGCTTCGTCATGTCCTCCGTCCCGACCACGGGGACTTTGATGGGGCACGGCCCGAGGTCGGCGCGCGGCACCAAGCTTGCTGCTGCGGCCTCGAGGGCGACCGAGCGCTTCTTGTCCGCCGCGCGCGCAACCGCCAACATTTCATCCGCGAGCGCATCCACGCGCGCCTGCTCCTCGGGCAGGACGGTTCGCTGGGAGGACGACGATCGGCTGCACGCTCCAAGGACGAGGACGGGGGCGAGGAGGAACGCGGCGCGAGGGACCTTCATCATCGTGGGCAGTGGACCCGTAGCGCACGAAGCGGCACCTGGCGAGCGGCGAGCGCGCCACCGAGCCCACGGAGCGCAGTCGACGCCACGGATGGATGAACGGCGTCGAGAGCGGGTCCGAGGTGCCGCGGAGTCGTAACCCTCAGCTCAAATCCCAGAAGCGCAGCCAGTAACGGTCACGGGTGACGACGCCCTTACCTCCGACCGCCAGCGCGTGCACGTCGCCGTGGCGGTGGCCTGGCAAAGAGAACCGGCGCTTGCCCTCGCCGTCCCACACGCCGATGCGCGAGCTCGACACCGTGCTCGCGAGCGTGCCGGAGGCCACGTCGTAGCGGCCACGGCTCCGATACCGCTCGCCCGGCTCGAACGCCACGCGGAGGATTTCTTTGCCGGCGACGACGTCGCGCACCATCACGCCATCGGTCTCGTCGGTCTCGGTGACGAGCAGGCGGCCTTGGGCTTCGTCGGTTTCCCACGGCAGTCGTTTGCCCACGGCCAGCGTCTCGAGATCGAAGAGGTGCGTTTGCGCCACGACCATTCCCTTCCCGGGCCACAGCGTGATCGTGGGCTCGCCGCCGAGCGAGCCGAGCGAAAACCAATCTTTCCAGTCCGGATCTCCGAACGGAAATCGCTTCTTGTCGCGCACGAACCGGCCGAGCGAGCGCACCTTGCCCGTGGCGAGGTCGAGCGCACGAAGCGGAAAGCCGGAGACCTCGACGTCGGCGCTCTCGACGAACACCATCTCGCCTCCGTGCGCGAGGCACGTCTGCCAGCCCTCGGTATCCGGAAGGGTGGTGCGCGAGACGATCTCTCCCGTGCTGCGCGAGAACCTCACGATCTCGGCTCCTTCGGACCACGTGACCACGCCGCCCTCGAACGTGAGCTCGCTCGCTGCGGATCGCTCGTCGTACTCTCGGGGCACGAGCAGCCGTGGACCGTCACGAAACGTCGACGTCGCGATGTCGACGATACGTGTACCCTCCGGGCCGACCAACCACAGGTCGTTTCCGTCGATACCCGTCGCGATCAACTTCGGTATCGGTATCACGGCGCGGCAGCGCCCCTCGGCGAGCACCGCGCGGTGCGTGGACACGATGCGCGCGGTCATGGTGTCGGCCAGCAGGACCTCACCCGAGGCGAACCCGGCAGCGACGTGAGCGCCGCCCTCGTCGACCGCCATCGCCGTTAGGGTGCTCGGCGCGAGGGGCGCAGGGTCGGAGCCGCTCCGCTTCCAAAGGCCCGGCCCGAACGGCTTGAATTTGGGGACCCGGGTGAGCGACGCGAGGGACTTTTCCATCGCCTCCGTGAGCACCGGGTCGAGCAAGAAGCGGGAGCGGGCCCCGTCGAGCTCGACGACCTCGACATCCTCACCGGTGACGCCGACCGCAGCGACACGACGGCTCACGTCGAGCACGAGCGGGCCGAGCACCGAGGAGGCCATTTGGTCGTGGGCTTTGCCCGTCACGCGGCCGGTCTTCGTCGCCACCCGATCGATGCAGTACCCTCCGGCGTCGGACACCGAAATGACGGCGTCTTTCCCCGGTTGGAACCGCGCGCCGACGTCCTCGACGCGCGAGCCCCCGAGCCCCTTTCGCTCCCAGGTGTAGAGCACCTTCTTCGCCCCGAGATCGAGGATCTCGACGACCTTCTGGTCCCTGAGGACCAAAGCTCGCTTCGCGGTGTCGTCGAGGTCGAGGTCGAACGCGACCCCCGCGCCGTGTTTGACCCGTGACCCCGCGACGAGGCGGTTCCCCTCGAGCTCGTAGCGCGTGACGTAGCCGCCACCGAGCGCGAACACCGTCTCGCCGCGCACGACGAGCGCCGCCACGGGCCCGGCGTTCACCTCGCCCGTCGCCTCGCGCGTGCCATCCGTGCCGAACACGACGAGGTGCGCGCCGATCGCCGCGACCACGCGCTTCCCCCACGCCGCGAGCGCCGTGGCCGGATCTCCCTCGTGGAGGACGCGTGCCGTCGCGAACCGGTCACCGTCCTCGGCGAGCCGGAGCACGCGCCCCTGACCATCTATCGCATGGAGCCTTCGCCCCGCATCGAACGCCAGAGCGACGATCGCGCCGTCGACATGGTCCGGCGTCGTCCCCGCCGCGGGGCTCGAGATCGCGCCTTCGTTCGAGGCCTTCTTCTTCTTGGTCGCCATCTCTGCCCTCCCCGCGCGTGGGCGTGTCTCTTCGGCAGCCCACGGCGAGCGTAGCGGCTTCTCGGCGGGAGAGGGGAAGCTCCCCCTCGTTCCGTCGTTCGGTACTCGTGCGCGAGCGCCCTACCCGTGCCAAGTCGCGCCACTTCCGCCACACTCGGGCGACGTCGACCACGCGAGGGCGGGTCGATCTCGAAATCCCCGGCGAAAACCAAGGGCGCTCGCGCGGCACGTGACTTGCATCGCGTAAGTCCATGGAATCCTTTAGATCCTTGTGCCTCCGCGCCGCGCCGCTCCTGACCGTGCTCGCCCTCTCCGCGGGTGCGGGGGCTCTCGCCAGCGCGTGCGGAGGGACTACGGGCGGCACGGACGACGCCAGCGACGCCGCGACGAAGCCCGAAGCGCCGGCGGTCGGCGCGTGCCCGAGCGAATCGACGGGGAGCGCGGTCTGCGATGGGCTCTGCGGAAACGGCCGCGCCGATACGTGTACGGTCGGCCAAGGGCCCGCGAGCAACACGCGCGCAGAGGAATGCGACAGCACCGATTTTCGCGGGGAGACCTGCGCGTCACGAGGCTACCTCGGCGGTTCGCTCCGGTGCTCTTCGGGCTGCAGGGTCGAGGTGGCAGGATGCAACGCGACCCGTGATGGGTTCGCGACGATCGATCTGACGCCGAACGCGACAGGCTTCGCGGCAACGGCCACACACGGAACCTCCGTCGCCGTGGCGTGGAGCATCAACAGAGGCCGGATCCATCTCGGGCTCGTCGTCGATCGTAAGCTCGTCGAGTCCGACGTTTGTTTCGGCTCCGAGCCACCGATTCGCATGGGGCTCGTCGCGACGACCGAGGGCTTCGCGCTGATGACGTCCTACTCGAATGGAGTCGGCACGGACGTCTTTCGCCTCGATCCGTCGGCGAAGCTCCTCGGGACACGCCACTTCCCAGGCCTCGGCCTCGCGGGGCTCGCCACCCGCTCGGCCGACGGGAGCGCAGGGGAGGGCACGTTGCTGACCGGGCAGGTGGGCCAGGTGGGAATCGTGACCGAGGTCCGATGGCTGCGAGCCGATCTGACGGACGCGTACGCGCCCCAGAGGGTCGAGTATCCAGGGGCCTCCGACCAACACGCGCTCTCTTTCGGCGACACGATCCTGCTCGCAGCGCAGACGAACGACTCGAGGCTCGTCTTCACGCGCTTGCTCCCGGACGGCTCGCGAACGACGCGCATCGAGTCGGGGCTGCCCTTCACATCGGGCTGGCTCGGGCGCCGCGGGAACACGGGACTTCTGACGAGGTACGACACGCAGTCGGGCACGACGCTCGAGGCGTTCGACGATTCCGGCACATCGTCGGGAGTCGTGCGCCAGGTCCCCGGGCAAATGTTCCCCCCGCGCGCCGTGGAGCTCGACGGACGACGGTTCGCGATTTCGGCAGGAGGGACAGCGTCCTCGCCCAATCCGGACGCTGGGACCACACCGTCGCCCGCAGGCCGGAGCGTCGTCGCTCACGCGATCGACGGGGCGCCGGAGGCACGACCGCTCATGGTGGGGCCCGACGCGAACGTGATGGGTGCGAGCCCGACGGGAGACCTCATCGTGGTATCAGGAGGGACTCTGAGGCTGCTCACTCCAAAGTGACGTTTTCGAACCGGGGTACCGCAGTGGGCCGACCGAGCTGCCGGTCGGCCACCTTCGCCCGTAGGCTACCGCGACGACCGAGAACGTCGGCACGAGGGAGCGTGCCCTCACGAAGCGGCTGGCCGACGCGGGACCCCACGGACGACGTTGCCTGGTTCGAGATTGTCTGTGGAGGCGCGCTGTACGCGTGGAGGCTCGACGGGCTCGGGGCTCGGTGAGGACGACCCACATCCCCGCCGCGCGCCCCGTCGAGGACGCGCGGGGTCACGATGGAGCTACTTGCAGGCGGTGGCCGAGGGGCTCTTCGTGCAGCAGGCGACGGCGTCGGCCTTTTGGTTCTTGCAGTTGTTCTCGGCCTGCGTGGCCGAGAGCTTTCCGTCCGTCTTCTGGTCGCCGCCGCAGACGACGTTGTCGAGCTGGCATTCGACGTAGGTGACGACCTCGTTGTAGCAGTCGCTGCTCTCGTTCGCCTTCAGCGTGGACACGCACTGGTCCTTCTGGGCCTGCGTGGCGGGGACGTCGTTCGGACAGGGGCTCTCTCTGTTGCAGATGGCAGACGCGGAGCTGCTGCACGCGACGACCAAGAGAACGGCTCCCACGGCGGCCACGGAGAAAACGGTGCGGTTCATGATCTCATCCTCCCTAACGTCTCGAGACGACCTCGATGTTCCTGCGAGGAGTACCCGAGAACACGCACCGCGCCAACCCGTCTAACGCCGCGGTCAGGATCTTGGATCGAGACAGGCGAATCGACCTGACCCGTCATCGCGCCACGAGAGCGTCGAACGCCCAGTCGAGGTCGGGGGCCGTGAGCGCGTGACCTCCCTTTCGCACCCGAAGGGTCTGCGCGTATCCAGCGTCCGAGAACGCGCGGGCTGCGTCGAGCGCCGACGTCCGGTGATGAGGATCGTCGGTGCCCGCCAAGAACAGGACGTTCGGGGGCTCTCCCGTGCGGCGCGCCACCGGGCCGGAGACCCCTCCGAGGAGCACGGCGATGCCATCGAACGCCGGACCGAGGCCTTCTGCGGCCGCGCGCGCCGCCATGAACGCACCGTTCGAGTAGCCGACGAGAAACGTCCCCCCGCGGGTCGCGGCGTCACGACGAGCGCGAGCCACCAGCGTGGGCCAGGTGGCCGTCGAGCGCCGCGCGGCCTCGAGTTGAGACTCCTCCTGCGGCCAGCACACGAAGTCCTGCGGCCGAGACTCCCAGCTGCAGAGGCCAGCCTCCCCGTAGAGCGCGAGCACGCTGAGGTTCGCGGCTTCCGCGCGGGCGGCGACGAGGCTCAAGACCTCGGCGTCGGCGCGGTTCGAGAACTTTCCGTGCAGGAACACGACGAGGCCCCTTTTCCCGCGTGATGTCGCGATGCACGCTGCCTCGGGCCGTGCAGCTCGGAGGTCGCAGCGCGGGATCGGGGCATCGGGAGCGACAGGCGCGACAGGAGCCGGCGCGAGGCCGACACGCGTGACCAGCGCGTCGCGGCGCGAGGCGAAGTCCGCCCCCTGGCCAGAGATCCCGAGGAGCGCTCGGCCCCGCGTACGCGCTTCGTCGAGGTCTCCCCGTTCTTCGGCGAGGGTGGCGAGACGCAGCGTGGCCCACGGTGCGATCCATGGTGGCTCCGTCACCTTCAAGACGTCGAGCCGCTCGAGGAACGCCCGCGCCTTCGGGCCGTCGTGGAGATCCCGGGACGCGACCACCGCGGCCCAGTAGAGAGCGCCAGGATCACGAGGGTGCTCTTCGAGCATCGCCTCGAGGTTCTCGAGAGCCCTCTTCGCACCGAGCGCCTTGACGTCCGCGTTCACCGTATCTCCGCGAACGTCGAGCGGCGTCGCCTCGATGCGTTCGCGAAGCGTGCTCGCGAAGGCCTTGGTGCGGTTCGCGCCGGGTTCGCCGAACGTGAGCGGGCTCGAGGGCTCGTTGTCGGAGCCATAGAACCCCCCTCGCATCGACACGGTCGCGTTCGAGCACGCGAGCTCGAGGCTCGACCGCAGCTCGACGCGCCACGGCTTCTCCGCGCGAGGCGCGAGCGACCCTGGCACGGCGACGACGAGCCCCCGCATCGGGATCGTCGACGGGAGGCCTTCGTCGCTTCCCGCGGAGCGATGGAGGCTGAAGTGGAGGTGCCGATTCCCGGCCTTCCCGGTGTTGCCCATCGTGCCGAGCCGCGCACCGGCACCGACGGCTTGGCCGGGAGCGACGGAGACCCGGTCCAGGTGAGAGTAGGCAGTGAAGTACCCACCGGTGTGCTCGACGACGACGTGGTTGCCGAATCCCCCTCCGGGTTCGACACCCTCGGGGGCCGCCCCCGTGACGACACGCACGATCGTGCCGGCCGCCGCGGCGACGATCGGGACCTCGACGGCGCCCGGCGCGGCGAGGTCGAGGGCATGCCGGGTGTTGTCGTAGGAGTGAGAGAGCGGCTTGGGCGAAGCGTTCCCTTGTTGGCAGAGGACCACTTCACCCGCCGCGACGGGCAACCGCAAGAGAGGCTCGCCGTCCGGGAGAGTTCGGGGGGCGCAGGGGGAGACGTCGACGCGAGGACAGCGATCGGCCGCGCCGAATGGCAAGCGGTGAGCGTCAGGACGCTCCCGACAAGGCCCAGGCACCGAAGCACGTCGCGCGTCTTGGTGAGGAGCACCGTCCAACCGTAGTTTTCGTACGTCATGTGCGGGGCAACAGGCTTCGTCAACGCGTATTCCATCTCCGTTCGTACCGGAGCGACTTGGCCATCGATGATCCTCGGTGATCTGCGCTCCCATGCCGAGAGGTACGGAGTGTTCCTCGCGCGCACTTCCGACACCACGCACTCTCGGGGGCCGTGACGGGCGTTCCGCGCCGTCGTTCCCCGTCACTCGCGCACGAGCTGGAGCACGCGGGGCCCTTGGCAGTTCTCCTCGCGGAGGGACACGAGGCCACGCAGGTCGATGCAGATTCTCCTCCGTTGTGCACCGTAGGGCCCCTTGCCGCGCTCCTCGCGGCACACGGGGCGCTTCTTCACGAGCTCGGAGGCCCGGAACACGAAGCCCCCAGGCTCGACCCCCTCGCGGAGCTCGTCCTGAGTCACCGTGAAGCGGTGCGGAAGGGTGGCAGGGACGGTCTCGTCGTCGGCAATTTCCCAATCGACGGTGCTCACCCATTCCCCCTTTTCGTACACGACCTGGCTCACGTGGGCGGTGGCACGCGTCTTCGACTCCGCCCGGCCCTTCGCGTCGGGGTCGTGTGTGTCCACCGAGTCGGTGATGCGGTAGGCGACCTTGGGTGCGTCGGGCCCGAAAGCCGCGAACGCGGATGGAAGCGCGGGGGCGGGAACGTCGCTCGACGGCGCGGCCCTGGAGGCGTCTGCGCCCGCGCCGGCGCTTGCGTCACCGAGGGACCCGTCGCGCGAGGAAGGTGGCGCTGGTGCCGTGAGCGCTGCGTCACGGGGAGAGGGCGGCGCCGTGCGCACCGGCTCGTTGCACGCGAGCGCCAAGGCCATGGTCGCCGAAGCGAAGAGCGCGAGAGCCGTCGTCGAGCGGGCCATCCTTTCTACAGTACGCCGAAGCCGACGAGGCGATTCCACCTTCTTTTTGCTGCCGTGTGGCCAGGGCGGCTTCCCGAGGAGCGGTTCGTCGGGTCGGTCGTCGCGCAGGCACTTCGAGGGCTCGGGGGCCAGGCTGGGACGACCCCGCGGCCCTTGTCTCCTGCCCCGAACCTGGCTCTCATCGGTACCGATGACGCACCACAGCCAAGCTTTCGCGGCGCTCGATTCCATCGACTGGGCATCTCTCGAACATGCCTACGGCGCGGCGGACGACACGCCCGCGCGGCTCCGCGCCCTCGTGGGTGACGACGACGCGAAGCGGGCCGACGCTCGGTACTGGCTCTCGGCGAGCATCCACCACCAGGGTTCGCTCTACTCGGCGAGCGCGCCCTCCGTTCCGTTCCTCGTCGCGGCGGCGTGTGATCCGGAGGTGAAGGAGCGCGCGTGGATCGTTCGTTTCCTCGCCGACCTCGCGCTGGGGCGCCCCGACCGTTTCTTGTTCGCCGGCTTCGATCTCGAAGCGCCCGGGATGGGCCAATGGTTCCAAGGGGAAGAGGCCGAGCCCGCTCGCCTCGCCTTCGAGGCGGTGGAGCGGTCCCTCTCCGACCTCCTCGATCTCTTCGACGACGCCGACCCTTCGGTCCGCGCGGCGGCCGCGTTCACGGCTTCTTTCTTCGCGAGGCACGCGGAGCGCGTACGTACTCGGGCACGCGCACGCCTCGAGCGCGAAGAGGACGACCTCGCGGCGACGAGCCTCCTCTTCTGCGTCGCGCTGCAAGACAACTACACGAAGACCATCACGGTGCAGGACCTCGCCGCCGCACGGCTCGGCGGCGAGGGGGGTGTGGCGCTCGCGTCCGCGGTGGTCGCCTCGTATGGCCGCGCTCCCTTCGACGGGGCCGACGGTGAGGCGCTCGGCACCTACCGCCGCCTGCTCGGGGGCGACATCGCACCACCGACGTGGCCAGAGCTCCCGTGGAGCCGCGGCGATCTCGGGCAGCTCGCGCTCGAGCACCTCATCAAGCTCGTGCCACGAAGCGAGGGTGACACTCCGGGCCCGCGCACCGAGGCCGTCGCCGCGATCCTCTTCGGCGTCCTCGAGCGCACTCCCCTCGAACGCGCGTCCGACCGGGAAATCGCGCTCGCCGGCGCGGCGATGCGGCCGCTCTTCCGCATCGCGACCCCGGAGCCTCCGCCCGCCGAGGGCTGGACGCTGGAGACCCTGCGACCTTCGCTCCGGCGCTTCGCAGAAGCCGTGGCCCGGCGCCCGTTCCTCGGCAGCGAAGGCCTCTACGCCGCCTTCGAGGAGAACGCGCTGCCCGGCGATCCCGATGCGCTCCGCGCCTTTCTCGGCATCCACCTCTCCGGCCCCCTCGACGAGACGGTGACGGTGAACGGCACCGAGCGGACCGCGCGCGAGTGTTTGGCCGACGGAGACTTCGCGGCCATCGCGAGGAGCCCACGCGCGGTCGCGATCGCCGTCGAGGTGCTCGTGCGGGGTGGTGAAGGCGCGAGGACCGGGAAGATCGACGGGATGTCCTTTCAGCTCGTGAGCGCTGGGCCACCGAGCCGCAGCGACGCGGCCGAACAGGTCCTCTCGGCCGCGATCGCGGAGAGCGCTTCCGCCGCGCTGTCGAGCATCGAGGAGCTGGCCGAGGGCATCGCCACGCAGGGACCGCCGAAGACCCACGGGCGCGGCTCGACCCAAATCCACGAATCGGCGCTCACGCTCCTCGCGAACGGGGCGGCCCGCGCTTCGGCCGAAGCGGGCCGGGCGCCGGCGGAGGTCTGCGACGTGCTCGTCGAAGGGGAGCTCGTCCGGCCACACGCGTGGGCGGCGATCGAGCGCTATTTTCGGGCGATCGGCGAGACTCGTACCGAACGCCTCCTCCTCGGTCTCGCCGAGCGTGGGTGGAAGAGGACGTGGCCCGACGCGTTCGCGCTCTCGGTCGACGCGGCGTTCGTCGCGCGCGCAAGCACAGTGCTCGCGCCGGAGGCACGCGACCGGTTCACGATCGCCATCGCCGAGCGCGGGGACACGAGCGCGCTCTTCGAGGTGCTCGCGAACGACCCGAGGCCGGCCCTCGTGACGGCCATGGTGAAGCGCGAGGCCTCGGCGCTCGAGGGCATGGAGAGCTGGGCGCGCGACGACATCGCGGACCAGCGCGCTCGCGTCGCCGCACGCTTCGGGAAGCTCGGTCTGGCCGTGTACGGCCCGGTGGCGGCGCTGGTCGCGGATCCCGCGTCGTCGAACGCCCTGAGGACGCTCGGCAAGGCGATCCTCGACGCGGTCGACTCGGCTTCTCCCGTCGGAACGGCGATGCGGGACGCGCGGCTCGCCGTCCGCGACGAGCGTGGGCTCATGCCGCTCGCCCGGGCGAGGGAGATCGTGGCCTCCACGTCCGTCTTCCGAAAGGGCGGCGGCGAGATGAAGGACGGCACGTTCGTCCTCGAGAGCGACCTCGTGTGGGCGGCGTTGCTCTCCCTCGAGGACGATACGGAATTCGTCACCCACGCCAAGCGCGTCGCGTGGGAGTTTCACGTGCGCGGGCGGGACAACACGGGCCCCTTTGCCCGGTACGGCGCGGGCATCCTCCCTTGGCTCGCGCACTCCATCGACGAACGGGGCGTCCTCCGCAACGTGCCCTGGTGCATCGTGCCGTGCCTCCTCGCGATCGACACCCGTGACGCGCTCGAGGTCGCGCTCCGCGTGAACGACGTCCACGAGCTCTTGCCGGGCCAGGCGCCGCTCGGCGGGGGTCCCGGTGCCTTCGCGGAGGGCGCGGGCACCGAGGCCGTGGCGCTCGAGGGTCACGCTTTCCTGGCCCCCACGGTCGGGCTGGACCTCGCGCGACGGTGGATCGCGCGGCACGGTCACGGTTACGCCACCCTCGCCGAGCTCGCAGGGGCAGGAGACGCGCGCGCGACGGAGCTCCTCCGCGACCGAGCGAGCGCGCTCGGCAGTGTGGTCGTAGAGGCCATCGAGGCGGGCCTGGGGCGCGAGCGCACGAGCGCGATCCTCTCGCAGCTCGGGGTCGAGGTCCCGCCGCTCGACCCGTCCATCGAGGCCGCGCTCGCCGAGGCTCCGACGATCGACGTGCCGCGTGGCCCGCTCTGGACCGTGGCGGAGCTCGACGACGACGCGCGCGAGTACATGCTGCCGCTCTGGGACAACGCGGCTTACACGACGGGCGCGATGCGCGTCACGGGCTTCGCGTCGAAGGAGGGTGACGTGCTCGTCGTCGAGACCCTCTCGGCGCGTCCGAATCCGCTCGCCGTCGTCGAGTGGTGGGCCAGGGCGTACGGACCGGGCGCGAAGACACGCTCTGCCGCCGAGGAGCTCGTCGACCCCGTGAAGGACGAGCTCGAGCCCATCTTCCTCGACGAGACGAGCTACGTGTGTGGCATCTCGAACGAGGCCCACCTTTGGGACGGCGAGGCTTGGCACCACGTGCCGCTCCCCTTCCCGCACGGCGAAGCGCTCCTCACCGTCTCGCGCGCCGCGCTCGGCTTGCGCGGTGAGCCCCAGAAGGCATCCCACAAGCTCCCACGTGCCTTCGCGAGCGTGCCTCCGGAGCTCGCGCCGAGCCTCCGGAGGATCTCCCCACTGGAGGGGCTCCTCTTTCAACTCTGCGCGCGCGCGAAGGACGACATGTTGGCGTTCGACACGGGTCTGCGAGAGAAGCTCGGCCTCCCCGAGGACGCCGTGAAGCTCTTCGTCTTCGACGACGTCGAGTGGGTCAGCGCGGGCCAACCCGCGTCGTCGTCCAAGGATGTCGTCCTCCTCTGCGAGGCGCTGCGGCGCCGAAAGAAGATCTCGCGCCTCGTCGGAGCGGGGAATGCGCGCCCGGAGCACTGGGCCCCGTTCGTCGCGGACATTCGCGCCTACGACGGGAACGACGCGTGGTGCGAGGGCGAGTCACCCCTCGAGCCGGAGCTCCCCGAGCACGGGATCGGCGCGAGCCCCTACCTCTCGTGGCTCGTCTCCGAGCGGGGATATCCCCACGGGGCGTCGCTCCTGCACGCGAGCGCGTGGAATCAGCCGGGCCAGGCCGAACAGACCGTGCCCTATCTCCTTGGATGCACCGACTTC
Organism: Myxococcales bacterium; assembly: GCA_016712525.1. Taxonomy (NCBI): domain Bacteria; kingdom Pseudomonadati; phylum Myxococcota; class Myxococcia; order Myxococcales; species Myxococcales bacterium. Next base: position 1,402,338 of record JADJQX010000001.1, on the reverse strand, counting down.
GTGATGCAGACGTCATGGCCGCGTCGCACGGCGTGCATTTGGGCGCGCGTGATCGGCGGAGCCCAGAAAGCCTGGAGCACGAAGGACCAAGGCGTCGCCGAGGCGCTGACGAAGGACACGATGCTCCTCGTCGACGAAGCCCGAGCCCTCGCCGGCGCGTTCGTCGCGAGGACCTGGAGCCCACCGTCGTACGTCGGCGCGGAGCTCGTGTGGCTCCTCGAAGCGCTCGTAGGACCGCAAGCCACCCTGGCGATGTTCCTCGACGCCATGGAGAAAGAGGGAGACGTGGTCGCCCACGAGGATCGCCCGGCGCTCGCGGCCGCCGTATTCGAGCTCGGGTTCGTTCTCCTTCGCACCATGGTCGGCGCCGATGCGCTCCGCGAACGTCTCCGGGCCGTGCTCGTGCGGCTCGAGGCGAATTCTCCGAACCACGACGTCGTTCGTGCGCTCGATCTCGTGCTCAACGGGCGCGCGGCGGCGGAGCGGCACGCACGAGAGGAGCGCGACTACGCCTTCGTGAGCGACGACGCCGCCTGGGCACGTGCGCGAATTCTGGATCCGAGCACGAAGCCCTCACGACCGGACCTCTTCCTCGCCTCGATCGCGGGCCCCGAGCTCTTCGACAAGTGGGCCGCGCGGTTCGACACCATCGCCGACCTGGGTTGGCTCGCCGTGCAGGCCGGCAAAGGATCGGGCCCCTCCGCGCTCGCGCTCGCGTTGCGTGTGCACACGACCCGTCCCGAGCTCCAGGCGGCCGTGGCGACCGTCGTCCTCGAGCGCCCCCAGGCGAAAGAAGAGCTCGTCGCAGCTCTCCGCGGCGCGTTCCCCGAAGCTGCTCGGGCCCTCCTCGAAGAGCTCGAGCGCAGAGAGGAGGCGGCCTTCGATGCTCGGTATGGGGGAGACGACGACGACGAGGACGACGACGAGGACGACGACGAGGACGAGGAGTGACGTGTGGGATGCCCGGCGCGCGCGCGCCTGGGTAGGAGAGAAGCCGACGACTCGTTGTCGGCGTCTGATGGTACGGTGAGCGTGGGCCGTCCTTTCCATCGAGAGGCGCGCCCCGACACGCCCGCCCTACGCGCCCACGAGCGCCCCTCCCGGGAGAATGACGCATGACCTTCGACGCGTGGAAGTTCGCCGCCTCGACGCTCCGCCTCGAGCTCTATGGCCGAGGCAAGGACTACGCCCCGGGCCTCTCGTTCTCGTCGCTCGCGCGCGCCACACACGACACCATCGACGAGCCCTCCTACGACAACACGAACATGCGCGGGCGGTGGCACGTGCAGGCCGTGGGGCGATCGTTCGACGTGCTCGTCATGCGAGAGGCCGTGCACGGCAACAAGCACACCTACTACTACACCCGGGTCATGGCGCGGATCCCGAGGCCCCTCTTCGTCGGGCTCCTCTTCTCGAATCCCCGGCCGATGGACCCGCTCTTCGGCCCTCCGAACCCCATGTCCGGGGAGCGTGAGCTCGACGGGCGGTTCTCGTTCGTTGCCGCGTACCCCGACGAGGCGCTCGCCATCTTGCGTCGCGCCGTGGCGCCCCCGAACGACGCGGTCGACCACCTCCTCGCCGCGGCCGAGCGGTGCAGGGAGGTGACGGTGACGGACACGTCGGTCGAGGTGCTCGAGAACTTCACCGCGGACCCCGCCGCGATCGCCCCCATGCTCCACACGGCCACCGCGCTCGCCGCGATCCTGTCGCTGCGGAGGCCCCCACTCCCCCGAAACGCGACCGAAGCCCTCGTCGTCGAGGCCCTACGAGGCTTCGCGTCGCGTACGCGCCTCACGCTCGACGCGGACACGCTGTCCGTGCGCGGGCACCTCGGCAGCGTCGCCGTGGAGATGCGTACGGAGAGCGAAGAAGGGCGCTTTTTTACGTGCCTCACGCTCACCCCCGCGAAGCCACTCGAGCTCGGGCTCCGGCTCACGCGTCAGGGCACGTTCCAGTTCGTCGCGAACCTCTTCGGCTCGCGCGACGTGACTGTGGGCGACGAAGACTTCGACGCGACCTTCGTCGTGAAGGGGCGCGACGAGGCGCAAGTCCGCGCCTTCTTCTCGGCCAACACGGAGGGCAGACGCGCGATCACGGCGCTCGGCAAGCAGGCCGGGGTCTGGCTCACCGACGAGGGGCTCTCGGTCGAGTGGCGCACCATCTTGGGAGACGCCGAGCTCACCGCGTTCACCCCGCAGCTCATGAGCATCGTCGCGCTCCTCGATCCCTCCGCGGTGACCTCGCCGTACCGGTGACATCATGTCCCGAATGCCCTGGAAGACCCGCTTCGAGGCCCTAGTCCGTGAGCTCTCTTCCCACCCCGAGGTCACGCTCACCGAGGCGAGGCTCGGCCCTCCGACGGACCCGGCCGTGCTCGCGGCCGCGCAGAAGGTCGCGGGGGCGGCGTGGCCCAAGGGGATGACCGAGCTCTACACGGAGCTCGGCTCGGTGGACATTGCCTATTCCGTCGCGGGTGGGTCCGGCGGGGCCATTCGCATTCCCACGGTCACCGACGTGTGGGACCACGCCTCCCACGAGGACGAGCTCTGGTTCGACTGGCTACTCGAAGAGAACCCGAATCACCCGTTCGCCCGTATTCGCCCTATCGACCGCTTCACGGAGGAGGCCTACGCGGTGCTCTACCCCGTGCCGGGCGACGGTCCGGCGCGTGTATGTTACCACTATTGCGGGGAGCGGCTCACGCCGACCGGCCTCACGTACGAGGAGTGGCTCGAGCTCTTGCTCCGATCGCGAGGCTGCACGTACTGGCTCACGCTCACGACGGGCCCGCGCTCGCGCGACACGTGGGTCGAGCAGGGATTCGCGCGCATGGCCACGCTCTTCCCGGATTTCGCGCCGGATACGATGAGCCCTGCGACGCCGTTCGAGGACGTGGACACGGGCGGGGAGTGACGTTACGCGGGGCGAGGCGCTTCGTCGCGCCCGCGGATTCGAAAAACGGCGGGCGAGCGGCGGGCCGACGTTCGCGCCAACCCCTCGAAATGACTCGGACCCCCTCCACCACCTGCCCCGGCCGCAACCTTCACGTGCGACCCCGGCCGCCAACGAGCGTACTCCTCGCATGAAGCTGCTCGCCTCGGTCGCCGTGGTCGTGGGTGCCGTCGGCTATTCGGTGACGGCGGCCGCGGCCATCTCGGTCGTGTTCGCGTCGCCGGCCGCGGGGGCGGTGGTGCGCACGAGCCTCTCGACGGACGTGACCGTCACCTCCGACTACACGTTCACGGCCACCGCCAAGGTGGGCGCGGCGACCTACCCCCTCGCACGAATCACGGCGACGACCTACCGCGCCACGATCCCGCTCGCGACCGTCCCCGATGGGGCGTTCACCGTCGACGTGACGGCGACCGACGCGTTCGGCGACACGGCGACCGCGTCCCGCGCCTTCGTGAACGACGCCCCAGCCCCGCCCCCGCCCCCGCCCGAGCCTCCGACCATCACCTTCGCCTCTCCGGGTCCGTGCACCTTCATGCCACGCGCGGGCACGGTTCGTGTCGAGGTAGCGTGCGCGGGGGGCGCTTCTCCGTGCACCAAGCTCGGTATTCGTGGCGGAGTCTCGGTCGTGGGGAATTCGCTCGCGACCGACGTCATGGTCCCCGAAGGCGCGACGTCCATTTGCGTAGACGCCGAGACCGCCGCCGGAGGCCAGACGAGCTCGTGCCGCTCGGTGAGCGTCGACCCATCGCCGTTTCTCGTCCCCATCGCGACGGTACCGGGCTGTTTGGGCGACGTGACGGAGAGCGCGCTCACGTACTCCCTCACCGGAACCGCGGCAGGGCCCGAGTACGTGCGAGACCGCGCAACCGGCGTGGATACCGCACTTCCCCTGCGCCTCCCAGGCACCTACCGCTACGGCACCATCACCTCGCCGCTCCCCACGGGCGCCACCCGCGTCGCCGCGGCGGGCCCCACCATCGCGTGGACCACCGGCACCAGCGCGACCCTTGACGAGGTCGTGCACACGCGCGACGTGGTGACCGGAGTCGAGCACGAGACTCTCGTCAAGGTGATCTCCGGCTTCGGAGTCGCGAGCAACGGGGACGCGATCGTCGGAGTGTGGATGGGCGGACAGGTCTTCAGCCTTCATCGTTTTCGCACGGGCGTGCTCACGCGGCTCCACAACGGCCTCGCGCGCTTCTTCGACCCGAGCGGCGACGCGACGGTGACCGTCTCGAACGCCGGGAACGACGTCGCCCCGAACAGCTTCGCGCTCCTCGTCATCCGCAGCGGCGGAGCCCCTCCCGTGACGGAGTCGGCCCGCTTCGGCAGGTGGAAGTACACCATCGGCCACGGCTCGGTCGCGTACCTGAAAGACAGCGAAGTGTGGGTCGCCCCGAGCGACGGGAGGCCCGCCTTCTCCATCGCACCCTGGGCCTCCGGAGCGACGACCCTCGACGCCGTCGACGCGCGCGGGCACACGATGCACTTCCGCCCGGATGGCCGCTACGAAGCGCGCACGGCCTTGGCACCTCGGAGGGTGAGCACGGCGCAAGGACGCTCGTACAGCCTCGGGGGTCTCTGGCACGTTGCGATGGCGAATACCCTCTTTCGTGTCTCCGAGACACCGGTGGTCCCTGCCCCGGACGCGGGAGCAAACGACAGCGGCACGAGCGACGATGCGTCGACACCCGACGCCGGCACCGGTCCTTCGCCGGGAGGCGCCGGCGCTCCGCCTACCGGAAGCCCCGTGGCAGGTGGAGTCGAAGGCTCGGTCGGAGAGGCTTCGAGCTGTTCGTCAGGCGCGACCGGGAGGGGCTCGCCCGGCGAGGTCGCCGTGGGCTTCGTGGCGCTGGGCATGGGCATCGTGGCCATGCGACGCCGCGCCCGCGAATGAGGCGCGGCGGGAAAACGCGCTGAGACCGTCCGCGCGTGCGTGACCTGCGTTCCGCCGCCCCAGCCCACCGTGCCACCCCTGCCTGCCGTGGCGCACGATGGCTCAGCTGGCCGGGCCGCTCCTCGAGCGTTCGTCGAGATTTCCGCACCCGCGGGCCTGGCACGAATCATGGAACAGTCGCGCGTATGCGTCGCCTTGCCCCTGTCTTCTCTGCGCTCGTGTCCACCCTCCTTGGTGCTTCGGCAGTCGCGGCCTGCTCGATCAGCGACGGGACCACCGCCGACAGCGACGGTGGCGCCCCCGATGGCGGCGACTACTCGGCTCCCACGTGCGATGCGGCATCGTTGCTCGGCGCTCTCACCACCTCCGAGCCGTACGACTACATGGAGCTCCGGTACGAGGTCGTGACGAGCCTCGGGGATGGCGGCGGGGCTCCGGACGCGGGGCCGCCAGCGCTCGAGATCCGCGCAAAGAAGGGAGCGCTGTGCGGAAACGCGACCGACAAGGCGCGCTGCCTCGAGGCGTACGCGGGTATCGGCACTCGCTTCGGCTTCCCGTGCAATGCGCAGTTCGGGCAGTGCTCGGTCGAGTCGCTCGTGGTGAACCAGGGTGACACCTTTCGGTCGTTCCACAAGCTGAACGCGGTCGGGCCATTCCTCGCTCCGGTCGACTCGCCCTCGGAAGCCGCCCTCGTCGCGCGCCTCCAAGGCTACGGCGCGCTGTGCGACGCGACGACCCCGAGCGCGTCGCCGGGTGGTGGCTACGTGGTCCGCGCGGTCAACGGCCCTCCATGCAGCAGCAAATACGGCTACACCCTCGACGTGAGCGCGAGCGGTGTCGTCACCGAAAAATCCAAGGTCTTGGTCTCGCCCCCGGTGGGCGTGTGTGGGCGTCGCCCCGAGGGGCTGCGCGAGGTGCACACGTTCGCGGGCCTCACGTCGGCGGGTCGATTCTTTGCGCAATGCACGCACCTCGAAGAAGCGAGCGTGCCTGCGTTCCGTACACTCGAGCGCGAGCTCCGGGCGCTCGGGGCGGGGCCGAAGCTCCTCGCGGCCGCGCGGCGAGCGGCTCGTGACGAGATCCGCCACACGACGATGATGCGCTCGCTCGCCAAGGCGTTCGGCGGGGAATGCGCCGAGGTCGCCGTCGAGAGCCCGAGCCCGCGTTCGGTGCTCGCGATGGCGCTCGAGAACGCGCGCGAGGGCTGCGTGGGCGAGACGTACGGCGCGGCGCAGGCCGCCTTCCAAGCACGCCGCGCGAGCGATCCGCGGGTGCGCGCGACCCTCGCGGTGATCGCCCGTGACGAGGCCCGGCACGCCGAGCTCGCCTGGGCCGTCGACGCCTTCCTCGCTCCACGGCTCACGGCCGAGGAGCGCCGCGAGGTCGAGCGCGCACGCGAAGAGGCGTGGGCCGCGCTCGAGGCGTCCCTCCGCGACGAGCCGAGCGACGAGCTCCGCGACGTGGCCGGGCTCCCGAACGCCCGAGAGGCCGCGTGGCTCGTCGCGGGAGTCCGAGACGTGCTCGCTGCGGCGTGACCTCCGAAGCACCACCGAGCTCCCCGCGCGAGGAAGCTTCGGACGAAGCGACCTCGACATGGACGCCACGGGCGCGAGGCTTCACTCGTGGAGGTTGTCCTCGGCCCAGGCGCGGGCTCGGGAGGCGGCCGAACCGCGGCGATGCGCCAGGCTCACGGCCTGTCCCTTCGCGAGGAACCCGTCGATGACATGGGACGGCTCGTCGGGCGAAGGCGGCCCGCTCGGGCTCTCCTCGCTCGACGACCGAGAGAGCGCCACGTCGTACATGAATTGCTCGACCTCGGCGGGCGGGAGCGTTCGCACGTAGTCGAGGAGGTCGTAGTCCGAGGACTCGAACGACCCCCTGTCGACGGCCGTATACACGTCCCCGTAGCGGTCGAGGATGACTCCCGAGAAGGCGGTCGCGGAGTGCCCACCAAAGGGCCCCTTTCGCGCGAGGATCTCGACGTCGCCCGTGGCCGTCGAGGGGAGCGGGCGCGCGCGGTAGCTCGGGGGGCGGTGCTCGAAGGGGCGGCATTCGCGCTCGACGAAGACAGCCCTCCCGTCGTCGAACCCCACCCGGAAGCGCACGCGCCGGCACCCGGTGTCCCGCGGAGCGGTCGCGTTCTGCTCCACGACCAAGAGGGGGCCATCGTGGAACGACGTGTAGTTGGCAAGCTCGAGGTACCCGAGCTCTGCCTGGTGCCTCTCGAGGATCCCCTTCGCGAAGCTCCTGGGATCGCCGACCGCGGCCACTTCGCCGAGGCGGATTCGCACGATTCGACGGGGAGTCGACGGGTCGACTGTGGCCCCGGGGAAGTCACGGCGCAGCGACGCGACGAGCCGCGGAGGGTCGACTTCGACCGCGGCCGGGGCGGGCACGGGCCCGTGTGCCGGCGGGTGGGGGACGCAGGCCGTCGCCGTCGCGACGAGGGCGAGGACGAGCGCACAGAGGGGTGTCTTCATTTGATGTCCTCGCACGCAAGCTGACCCAACGTGTCCAGGCGGGCCTCGAGGTCGTACGGCCCACGACGAATGCAGCGCTGTTCGAGCTTGTCGCACAGAATGCCCCCCGCGATGGCTCCGTTTCGACAGACGTAAGCGGCGTAGGGCGCCGACTCATGGCACGCGTACCCATTCACGATCTTTGCGCAGTCCGAGAGCCGCGAGCGATCTCCGCATGTGATGCCACCCCACGGGCCGAAGTCGGTGGGGGTAAGGACGCCGACGGCCATCCATGCGCACCCCACGCTGGTCAGGGAGTCCCGGCCTAGCAGGCCCGCCTCGAACGTCTGGGCCATCGCGGCCTCGCGGAAGCTCGCTCGCGGGTTTCGGAGCGAGGTCATGGCTCGGAACCAGATGTAGCGGGTCGCCTCGAAACCGAGGGCCTTCGGCACCTGGTAATATCCGAGGCCACCGCCGATGGTCATGAGCGCAAAGGCTTTGTTGGGGATTCCCGAGTAGTAGTGCACACCGCAGTTGTCGTTCGCCATGTCGGCGGGCCCCTTGCAGGGTATCGGGCCCGCCATGTAGTCGGGCTGCTGGAAGATCCGTGGTGCCGCGAGGTCGCGGATACCCTGCCCATTCTTGTGAATCAGGCGCCCGACACGCATGTCGGCCTTTTCTCGGAGCTCCGGCAACCAGTGGGCGGCCGAGACGCCCATCACGTCCGCGAACGATTCGTTGAGGGCGCCCGACTCCGCAGCGTAGACGAGGCCGGACGTCGCCGCGATCACGCCGTGCGCGAGCTCGTGCACAACGACGTCGAACGAGAGCGTCCATGGGTAGTACGCGCCGCCGACCGTTCCGTCCCCGAAGTGGATCTCCTTCGACCACGGCCGGTAGGCGGCATTGTCCCCGAGGGCGGTGTCGTGGGTCACGACGACGACGGGGCTCCCACGCCCGTCGAGGCCATTTCTTCCGTGGACGACGCGGAAGTACTCGAGCCCCTTCTGCGCATGGTAGGCCGCATCGACCGAGACGCCCTTGTCGAACGAGTCCCACGTGCCGAGTTGGGACACGCGAATGGGCTGCATCGCACCGCGTGCGTCGAGCGCGAAGGTCGACACCGTAGGCGTCGAAGTGGATCTGAGGTCGTACGAGAAGTCGGCGTTCTGCGAGACGTCGAGCTCTTTGACGTCGCTCGGGTCGCGCCAATAGTAGTAGCGGGCGCCATGGCTCCGATCCCGGAGGTTCGCCGCCTGCTGGCGCATCTCGAGCACGGCTCCGCCCGTGGCGTCGACGTAGACCGTGGGGCCCGAGCAGGTGCCCACGGCCTCCTCGAGCTCGACGCGGTAGGCGAGGTGCGGGGCGTCTCCGGGCAGGGCGCCCAGGGAGATCTTCGGCGTGACGGTGGGGCTCTCGCCGCACGAGGCGAGGACGTGCTCGGCGGCTTTTCGGGCGGCGTCGGGCTCGGTGAGCTTGGGCGAACGCGGGAGCGCGGAGAGGTCGTGCGCGAGCGCGGATTGCACGTAGAGGACCTTCCCGTCTTGGCCGAAGCGCACGGACGAGATGGCGTCGAACACGGGGATCGTGGTCCCGGGGACGACCTCGGTGAAGGCGGTCTCGTGGGCGCCATCGGGCTCGTCGCTGTCGGTCAGCGGCACGAACGCGGGCGCGCCGTGGGTGCCCAGCGCCTCGCCGTAGCGGGCGAAGAAGCCGCGGGCCTGCTCTTCGTGGGTGGCGCCGGGGAGGGCGACGGGGGTCGTCGGGCCGAGCAGGCGGGGGCTAGGCGCGCCGGGCTCGGCGAGGAGGGCCCACGCGACGCCGGTGTCGGCCTCGAGCCGCGCGCCGAGATCGTTCGCGAGGGGGAGCGGCGCCGGGCCGTCGTTTCCGCCGCAAGCGACGACGGCGGACGCCCCCGCGAGGAGCAGAAGAAGGAGAGCGGGTGAGGAAAAACGCGTTCGAGAGCGGGACATGGAACCTCCTGGTCCCGCTCGTTCGGCAATCGGCCGGGGTTCGTTGCGTGGAAATCGTCACGCCCGGTTCTTTTTTCTCGCGAGCCCCTCGTGGTCAGCGCGCGCGGACGTAGTGAAGCCCGACGACGCCGCTCGGGTAGGGTTTGCCGCGGAGGGGCGGCGAGGGCGCGGACGCGGCGAAGCGCGCAGGATCAGGGGCTCTTCAAGCGGGGACCGAGCGCGGCGTCGAGCCTCTTCATGGTCTTTCGGTAGCCGTAGGGCTCTTCGGGCTCCCCTTCGCGAGGCAGCGTGGTGGACACGGGGCACACCGAGCCGATGAGCGCTTGCCCATAGAGGGCCGACGCGAGCTCGAGGGGCCGCTGCGAAGGGACGGCCTTCCCGTGGGTGCGCTCCGCCACCTTGCAGATCGGGATGTCGGTGAGCCCATCGCACGGGCACGAAGGGTCGTTTCCCGTGCAGGCCTGCGGGGCCGAGAGGGGAAAGGTGCACGCGTATTGGAGCTCGAGCTTCTTCGTGTCGAATTCGCGATCGGCAGGGGATGTCGATGCGGGGCGACCGTGTCGGGGGGCCACGAACGGGAACATCCGCACGTCGAGGCCGGGAGCGTCGAGCCGGGTCGGGCCTTCGACGATGGTCATCCACTGTTCGGCCGTCGGTCGACCTTCGCCCACGAGATCGTCCGGTATACCCCCGAGGACGACGACGAAGATGTCGTGCTTGCGACGGGGCCCACGCGCGAGATTGCAGAGCGTCGGGTCGTCGAGCCCGTTCGCGGTGAGCGGGAGCTTCTCCGCGAAGAGCGGGTTTTGGCACGAATCACCGCCGACGTAGCCGCCCCTCGCGTCGTGTTGCGTGCGCGAGCTCGGCACGCGGGGCCGAGCGAAGCCGTCGACGTAGCGCCGTATCGGGAAGCGCGGGTCGACACCGAAGCGCTCTTTGACATGGTGGAAGCGGACCGCGAGATCGTCCTCGTCCTTTCGATGAAATCCCTCATTTTCCGGGCACGCGGGGTCGGCGGTGACCTTCGGCTCTCCTCGAGAGCGGCACGGTCGGCAATCCACCGAGCCGGGCGCGCCTCGGCAGATGGTGGTGCCGCGCGGGGCAGTCGAGCCCCCACGGGACGGATCGCGTTGGGCTCCTGGTACGTTGGCCGAGAGGGGAAATGTGCTCTCGAAATAGGATGCGCCCTGCCCGCCGAGCGAGTCTGGGTCGAGGGAGACGTCGTCTTGATCGGTCACGAGCACCACGGCCAGGGCGGAGTCGGGGCGGAGGAACGTCGCGCGTTGGGCCAAGAGGGTCGTGTCCAGCTTCGGCGTAGGAGCCATGTGATCGTCGGGGTCGGGCGCGACGAGGAACCGGTACGCCGCCTCGAGGGGCGACGAGAACCGGCAACCCGCGTGGCCGACGCCTTCGACGAGGCTCGCCGTATCACGCGCGAGCGCGGTGAGGTCTTCGTACGGCGTCGTGCCGAGGGAGGGCCGCGTCGTCTCGTTCTTCGTGGCCGGCGGAGACCAGGCGAGGACGTTCGACGGCCCCGCGTTCAGGAGCGGCGTCTGCTTCGGCCCGGCGCGGTTCAGGAGATGCGCGGCGTCGTCCTTGTGCGCGTTCAGCGTCGGGTCGAGCGGGTCCGTCTCGGTGGCTCGGCATTGGTCACTTCCGTACCCTCCGAGGGACGAAGAGACCACACCGATGTGCAGGTCGACGACCGGGGGATGACGAGGTGTCCCTCGTTGGCATTCTTGTCCTGCTGGACGTGCGGCCTGGGCGCGCTCGCCCGTGGGCGCCCCCGACGCGTCGACACACTCGGGGCTCGCGAGGTCGAGCACGAGCCGGCTCGCCGCGTCGGCGAGGAAGGCTTGTTTGTCTGCCATGAGCGCGGAGTTGTCGACGACGAAGAGGAGGTCGACCTTGTCCCTCGAGGGCGGCGCCGGCTCGCAATAGCTGGTCTGGCAGGTCGTTATAGGGCCCCCGTAGACGTCCCGGCACGTGCACGTGTTGCAGTCTTGTGCGTCCCGGTAGGTAGCGCCGATCGCGTAGGTCTTGCCGTCGTACACGCAGAATCGCGCGGCCGGGAGCGACTGGCACGAGGGCACCATCGCCACGAGCAACGCGCCCACGAGCGCGGCCCCGAGGCGTCGCACGAGGGTCATCGGAGGCCACGCTTCGGCGTGTGGAGGAGGGGGGCGCACGGCGCCATCTCAAGCAGGTTCCGTGCCTCGAGCGATTCGTGAAAAAGCCCGTGTCGTGGGCACCGGTGGCGGCTCGATGTGGCAACGGGGTTGGCGTGTGCGTGCCCTTGGTGGGCACCCGCCAGCCGCCTGGGGTGTAGGGGAAGCGGGCCCCTGCGCCCTTCTCTCCGGTCAGCGCGCGCGGACGTAGTGAAGCCCGACGACGCCGCTCGGGTAGGGCTTGGCCGACTCGAGGCGGAAGGGGAGGCGCGCGCCCGCGGGGCCCGACGGAAAGAGCTTTTTGCCGGTGCCGAGGACGAGCGGGTACAGCAAGAGGTGCAGCTCGTCGACGAGGTCGTGCTGGAGGAGGGTGTGCACGAGCTCGTGGCTCCCGTCGGTCATGATGGTCTTTCCGGGGGCGGCCTTGAGCTTGCGCACGAACTCGACCACGTCGTCTCGGATGATGGTGGTGTTGCGCCACACGGGCGTCTCGAGCGTCCGCGAGACGACGTACTTGGCCGGCGCGTTCATGAGATCGCCGAACGGATCGCCGGCGGGCATCGGCTCGAAGGCGTTGCCATGAATGAGGTACGTCTTGCGGCCGAGGAGGAACGCGTCGACGTCTTGCATCAGCGCGCCGAACGCGGCGCCGATGTCGTCGTGCCAGTACGGCAGCGTCCAGCTCCCGTGCGGGAAGCCGCCCTCGGTGTCCTCGTCGGCGCCCCCGGGAGCCTGCATCACGCCGTCGAGGGAGAGAAACTCGGACACGACCAACTTACGCATGGATACCTTCTTGTGGTTTCTGCGGCGATCGGCCGCGACCGAGAGCTCGTGTGGGGGCGGGGGCGGTCGTGGGATCGCGCGTTTTCAGAGCGGGAGTCGTGGTGGCTACCTGGGCTGGGGCTCGTCGTCAACGGCGGTCACCGGGCGCGGTGGTGGCGTTCGAGGCGCGCTCTGGCGGGCCTGCTCATTCGTCCGTCCGTTCGACCGTACTGCCCACGCGAAACGTCGATCATTCCTGGTCGTCGCGGGATGCCGATCCGAGGCGACACCTCGGGCTCGGCGCGCCTGGGCATGCGAGGAGAACGCGTGATAGCCTGATGGCGCGTGGGGGGTGGTCGCATCCTCGCGCCGGGTTCGTCTCGGAGTTTTGCATCACCACGAGGTCTCGGATGGAAGCGCGTCCAAGCAAGATCACGGAGTTCTTCGACGGCACCAAGCAAATGATGGTGCCACTTTTCCAACGCTCCTACGAATGGACCGCGAAGGATTGGGAGACGCTCTGGGTCGACCTCCTCGAACAGTACGAGCGGAGCGAGGAGGACACGGTCGGCGCGCACTTCACTGGCGCGATCGTTACCGCGCCCGCGCGTTCCGTTCCGGTCGGCGTGTCGAAGTTCCTGGTCATCGATGGACAGCAGCGGCTCACGACGATCGCGGTGCTCATTTGCGCGATGCGGACGTTCCTCGACCCGGAGTCGAAGGAGTACCGACGGCTGACGAAGCTGCTCATCAACGAGGACTACGACGAGCTCGACTACTTCAAGCTCCTGCCGACGCAGCCGGACCGCCGCGCCTTCCAGGCGCTGGTCGACGCGAAGCCCCAGCCCGGCACGCGCTTCACGGAGGCGCTGGAGTTCTTCAAGAAGAAGATTGCGGGCACCGACTCCGACGGCGAGAAGCTCGACCTCGATCGGCTCACCAACGCCATCCAGAACCGCCTCACCGTCGTAGCTATCCATCTTGGCGACACGGACGACCCGTACCTCATCTTCGAGAGCCTCAACGCCAAGGGCGCACCTCTCACCCAAGCCGACCTCATTCGGAACTACCTGCTCCTACGCCTGCACTCGAACGCGCAGCAGAAGTCGTACGAGGAAGCGTGGCTGCCGATGCAGGCGCTGTTGCCCGGCGAGCACCTCACCGAGTTCATGAGGCAGTTCCTCATGATGACCGGCGAGGAGGTCGCGAAGTCGACGATCTACAGCGTCCTCAAGAAGCGGCTCCTTCTGGTCTCGGACGCCACCATCGCCACCGAGCTGCAACGCATGCAACAGGCGTCGCTGCTCTACGCTCAGATCGTCGGGCTCAAGACGCCGGACGACGAGAACATCGCCGCCGGGCTAGGTCGCCTGCGACGGTGGGAGATCGCGACAGCCAACCCTTTCGTCCTGAAGATCCTCGAGGCGAGCACCAAGGGAACCGTCTCGTCGGCGGACGTCGCGAGCTGCCTCGCGACGATCGAGTCCTTCGCGGTGCGCCGGACAGTCTGCGGTGTCGCGACGAACCAACTGAAGCGCATCTTCCTCTCGATCGCGAAGGAGATGCCCAACGCCGGCATTCCCGACTGGCTAAGCCAGACGCTCGCAGCGGGGACGAGCGGGCGACGTTGGCCGAAGGACGAGGAGTTCAAGGAGTCCCTTCTTCGCTACCGCGCCTACGCCCACCCGATCGACCGCTGCAAGTTCCTACTCGAGACGCTCGAACTGCACCACGGGCACAAGGAGCCCGCCACCTTCGAGGGTGCGACCATCGAGCACGTGATGCCGCAGACGCTGAACGACGAGTGGCGGACGATGCTGGGGGCCAACGCTGCCGATGTTCACGAGAGGTGGCTCGACCTTCTCGGAAATCTCACCCTCACTGGGTACAACAGCGAGCTCTCGAACGACCCCTTTCCGAGGAAGCGGGCCCTTCTTCGCGACAGCCACTTCGAGATGAACAAGTGGATCGCCGCGCGTGAGCAGTGGACCGAAGCCGAGCTCCGGGAGCGAACGGACCTCGTCTTCGCGAAGGCAAGAGCGATCTGGCCTCGTCCCGAGTGACGGCCTAGGGTCGTTCTGCCGTGGGTGAAGGAGGTAGCCCTAAGAGAGAGGCAAGTCCGAGGCGCCGAGGCTCGCACTCTCGGTTCGGGAAGCTTCCGAGCGACGAGGAAGCTCGCGGCGGCGAGACACGCTGAGCGGTCGCGCCGTTCGCAACCTCAGGCCTACAGCTCTACCCTTTGCTCTTCACGAGGGCGTCGTACTCCGCTTGGTCCGAGAGCTTGGCCACGAGGAAGGTCACCCAGTCCTGCGTGTAGCCGTAGTCCCCATGCCGAGGATCAGCCACGCAGTACTTGGGGTTGCAGCCCCCGGGGTCGAAGCCGGATCTCCGAACCTTGTACCGAACCCAGGCGAGCTTGTGGTGATGGAGGTTGAATGGCCGGCCGATCTTCGCCGCCACGTCCTTGGCCACGAGCTTCGGCGATAGAAGGTTCGCGTTCGCTACCGGAACTTGTCGTTCCTTCACGAGCGCGATCTGCTTCTGGATCTGCGCCATCTCCTCGGGTCGACTCGGATCGTACTTGATGAACTCGAAGGCGAGGTCCGACGTGTTGGCGTGGTTCCCTGTCTTCGGGACGAGGAAGACCCGGAAGGCGAACTTGGGGTCCTCGTAGAGCGTCCCTGGTAACCCAGTCCGGTAGGCGTCGATGAACTCCTTCACGTCGTCGAAGTGCTTCGCCTGGAGCTTCCGGAGGGCCTCGGTCTGCCCCGCGGCCCGAAGCGCGGTCGTCTGCAACGGGACAGCCAGGGACTCGCGGATCGCGTAGTAGGTCCCGAAGTGCTCGACGAGCATCTCGTCGAAGTTGAGCAGCAGGGCCTGGCACTCACCGGCAACGTGAGGGTCGATCGAGGGGACGTACCGGTGCTCGACTCGGTTGCGGAGTCGGATGAAGAACTCCAGGTTCCGCCGGGTCGCGTGATCGGCGGCGGCCCAGAACTTCTTCATGCAGGTGTCGAGCTCCCAGGCCTTCTTGTCGCCGTCCACGACCTTCGGCGTAACGCCATCGGGCTCCGTGTAGAAGTAGCTCACGGATCGCTCCTCGAAGATCGCGTGGAAGAGCGAAGTCCACGCGATCACCATGAGCACGGCGAACCCCTCCGTGCGGAACACCGTGGCCGGCGAGTTGTACACGTGAAGTGCAAGCAGGGCGGACTCGCGGGACTTGCGCACGAGCGCTTCCACCTCGGGCGCGAGGTCGGGTCGGCGCGGGTCTGCGCTCACCTCGTCCTTCTGCGACATGAGCCGCACGTACTCGGTCTCCGTGAAGCCGCAGACCCCTTTGCATCGGAGCCCGCTCGTGCCTTGATGCACGATTTGGCCCCACTTCTTTCGCAGATACGTCTCGATCGTGCCCGGTTTCCACCCCGTCGCTTGAACGATGTCCTCGATGGTAAAAGCCGTACCCGCGTTCTCTTTGTCAGCAAGAAACTGGTACGAGCGGCGAACCTTGTCGACCTTGCCACCCGCCGGCTTCACCCTCATCTTCCCCCCCTTCGCCATGACCAGCTACGCCACGAGCTCCCGGACGACGGCCTCGACGAGCTTCGAGGCGCGGTCCTCGGCCTGGCGGAGGCGCTCTTCGAGCAGGTCGCAGATCTTCATCATATGCTCGACCTTGGCAACGATCCGGTCCTGCTCAGCGCGAGGAGGTAGGGGGAAGGGAAGCTTCCGGAGGTCGACCAAGTGGAGGTGACGCACGGCGACGCCACGCTGCTTCTCCGCGCCAAACTGGCCGGTCGCACCAAGGTACACGACGTAAGCCACGTACTGCGAATTCACGGCCTGGACCACTGGGACCATAGCAACGCTCTCGAACAGTGTAAATTGACGGTCGGTCTCCACCAGGGCCACTTCTCCGATTGAACCACTCTTGGTGACGAGGACGTCGCCTCGCTTCGGCCGGCACCGCTTGGTGAGATCCTCAAATTCCTCTCTGCTGATCTGCTTGCAGCCCTCAAAGGTGACCCGCCCATTACGGATGTCTTTCGCCGAGATGAAGTCCATTCCTCGTTCGACGTATCGCGGCGTGTGGTGGGTACCGTCAACGATGTGACCGGCGACATCACGGAGGGTGCACCATCGCCACCCGGTCGGGACCTCGTACGGGTCCTGCTGGCATGACTCAGTGTGGTCGTCGTCGCCGTGTCCTCGCCCTCCCTTTCGCTTCCCTTCGAGCAAGGAGTGGCGCTGCTTCGCTACAGTCGCAAGGAGCGCCTCGATTTCCACGGATGACGTCGAGTGGGCGACGAGCCTTCCACGAACTGCTAGTTCGAGTACGGTGCGTCGCAGCTCCCCCACCTTCTCCGCCCGATCAATCAGCACGTCAAAGTTCTCCACCACCCTGTTCCAGGCGGCATCGAACTCGTCCGGCCCTTCGGCGGAGGTGAGGGCGTCGAGGGCCGACTTGGTGAGCCGGGCTCCGGTCTCTCGCTTCTTGGTCTGCTTCGCTTCGAGCTCATCGCAGAGGGCCATGAGCTGGTCGACCTTGGCGACGATCCGCTTCTGCTCGGCGAGGGGCGGGACAGCCACGAGCGTGCTCCCTAGCTGTTCCTGGTTCACCTTCGGCATCGCAAGGCGGTTGTCCTCCTTGACGACTTGGTCGAGGAACACCTGCGAAAGCATGAACTGGTGGAGGTAGGCTCGGTCGATCCGACTCGTTATCGGGTACATGTCCGCGCTGCACACGCCCTCGAAGTCGACGACGACAACCTTCGAGAGATTCGGACGGATCTTCGAGTAGACGATCTGCCGCGGAAAGAATCGGTGCTTGTTGCTGGTCACCCCGTCTTCGCGGACGGTTCGATATTCGATCAAGCGCCCAGTTCCCTTCTCGATGTTGTCGGGCGCAACGTGGGGGGCGTCGAGGAACTTCGCTGGGTCCACCAGGTTGGAGTCGATCGATGCAACGTCCAGGAATCGGGCCCAACACCAGTTGCCCGGAAGTTGGGCCGGTGCGTCGATCTCCTCATCGTCACCGGGAAGCTTCTTCCTAACCGTTCCCGCGTTCGCGGTCTTGAGTGCGGTGAGTAGCTCTCGGGCGTCCTCCCCGGACCGCTGCTTGGTCAGACGACCACTCACAGCGAGAGTCCGAATGAGCTGGCGTAGCTTCGGGACGGTGCCTGACGCTTCTGCGAGCACCTCGAAGTTCTCCACGAACTTCGCCACATCGAACCCCTCGCCCACGATCTCCTCGACCTTCGTGGCAACCTTCGACGGCTTCTTGTCGCCCTTCTCGAACAGCGGGACCTGGACGCTCATCCCCGCGCTCCTTCGAGGGCGGCTCGAAGCTCGTCGCGAAGTTGGTCTCGAATCCTGGCGGCGGCTGCGGCGGCCTCGCGGTACTCGCGGAGGAGCGTGTCGGCGTCGCCTGGGCCGTCGTCCACGGCCCTTGGGTTCTTGATGTCGAGGTTGTAGCCGCGGGCCTTGATGTCGGCGAGGGAGACCTTCCAGGCGTGGTCGCTCTCCTTGCGCTTCGCCCACCACTTCTTCTCGGGGGCGAACTCTTCGATGCGGAGCGGCTTCGTCTTGGAGTAGCTCTTCGCGCCCGCGGGGTACGGGTGCTCGTAAAACCAGACGTGCTTCGTCGGCTCGCCCTTCGTGAAGAAGAGCAGGTTCGTCTTGATGCCGGTGTACGGGCTGAACACCCCCTTGGGCAGGCGGACGATCGTGTGAAGGTCACACTCTTCGAGGAGCTTCTCTTTGATGCGCGTCTTGATGCCCTCGCCGAAGAGCGTACCGTCCGGGAGGACGAGGGCGGCGCGACCGCCCGCCTTCAGGAGCGTCATCAAGAGGACCAGGAAGAGGTCGGCCGTCTCGCGGGTTCGAAACGTCCCCGGGAAGTTGTTCTCGATGCCGTCTTCTTCCATGCCGCCGAAGGGCGGGTTCGTCACGATCACGTCCACGCGGTCTTTCGGGCCGTAGTCGCGCAGGGGGCGGGCGAGCGTGTTGTCGTGGCGAATGTTCGAGGGCACCTCGATGCCGTGGAACATCATGTTCGTCACGCAGAGGAGGTGCGGGAGCGGCTTCTTCTCGACGCCGTAGATGCTCCCCTGAAGGGTGGCCTCGTCGTCGGCCGTCTTCACGTACTTCTTCCGCACGTGCTCGATGGCGCACGTGAGAAAACCGCCGGTCCCGCAGGCAGGGTCGAGCACCTTCTCGCCGAGCTTCGGATCCACTTGGTCGACGATGAACTGCGTCACGGCGCGCGGCGTGTAGAACTCGCCGGCGTTCCCTGCGTTTTGCAGGTCCGAGAGGATCTTCTCGTACACGTCGCCGAACTCGTGCCGGTCGGCGGCCTTGTTGAAGTTCACCTCTTCGAGCTTGTTCACTACCTGGCGGAGCAGCGTGCCGCTCTTCATGTAGTTGAAGGCGTCCTCGAACACGCCCCGGACGACGCCCGCGAGCGCCGCGTTCTTCCCCGTCGCCGGCAGCTCCTTCAACGTCTTGAAGAGGTCGTTGTTGATGAAGTCGGCGAGCTCGTCCCCCGTGATGCCCTCGGTGTCCTTCGCCCAGGTGCGCCAGCGGAGCCGCGTGGGGATCGGGCTCTTGTAGTTGTCTTCGAGCAGCTCCTTCTGGGCCTCGTGATCGTCGAACACCTTCAAGAAGATCATCCAGACGAGCTGGCTGATGCGCTGAGCGTCGCCGTCGACGCCCGCGTCCTTCCTCATGATGTCCTGGATGCCTTTGATCGTCGTGCCGATGCTCATGCGCTCTTGGGTCCCTGGTCCGCTTCGTAGAGCTCGTCTTCTAGCCCACGCACGGCCTTCATGTACGGCTCCTTGCCGCCGAACCGCTCGACGATCTCGAGGGGCGTGCCAAGGCCGGCGATCGGCTGCACCTGGAGCACCCGGAGGTTCTCGATGTCGTCGACGCCCTCGCGCTCGAACTTGTCGAGCAGCGCCTCGAGCACCGCCCGGGCGGCTTCCCCGAACTTGGTGAAGTAGCTCCGCTTGCGAACGTTGTTGGCCCGCTCCTTCCGCGTGAGCGGCGGCTGGTCGAAGGCGACGTGGCACACGAGGTCGAAGGCCGAGAGGTCCTTCGCGACCTCCTTCGCGAGCTCGTCGAAGAAGACCCCCTGCTCCTCGAGCTCCTTGATGATGGCCTGCTTGCGGTCGGCCTCGGTCCACGTCTTGAGGAACACGTCGAGGCTCGCGAACTTCTCGCGGATCGCCTTCTTCGAGTACTCGCGGAGAGACTCGGTGATGAGCTTCCCGTCCTTGCCGTAGTACTGGACGCGCTCGGCCACCACGAAGACCGGGACGTCGTGCACGATGTACTTGGTGCGCTTGCCCCCGGTCGCGGCGCCGTCGGAGCCGACCTCACCCCCGGCCTCGCCGTCGTCGCCACCCCCGTCGCTCCCGCCGTCGGGCTCACCGTCGAGGTCGCCGCCTTCTACGACGTCGTCGGGCGGAACGATCGGATCGTCGCCCTTCGGCTGGTAGACCTGCTCCGGGTTGCCGTCGAACGCCCGGTCCGCGAAGAGCTCGGTCGCCTTCCGAAAGTCCAAGATGGTGAAGTAGAGCTTGCCGAAGTCCTCCGCGATGCGCGTGCCACGCCCGATGATCTGCTTGAACTCGGTCATGGATCGGATCGTCTGATCGAGGACGATCACCTTGCACGTCTGCGCGTCCACGCCGGTCGTCATGAGCTTCGAGGTCGTCACCACCACGGGGTAGCGCTCCTCGGGGTGGATGAAGTTGTCGAGCTCGGCCTTGCCCTCGGGGCTGTCCCCCGTGATGCGCATGACGTACTTGCGGTTCTGGGCGCAGATGTCGCCGTTCTCGTTCACGAGGGCCTGCCGCATCCGCTCGGCGTGGTCGATGTCCTCGCAAAAGACGATCGTCTTGTCGTACCGGTTCGTGGCGGCGAGAAACTCGGTCACCTTCTTGGCGACCAGCTCGGTACGCTTCTCCAAGACGAGCGTGCGATCGAAGTCTCGCTGGTTGTAGATGCGGTCCTCGATCTCTTGGCCGAGCTTGTCGACCTTGCCCTTCTCGGGCCGCCAGCCGCCCAGGTCCTTGTCGAGGTCGATGCGGACGACCTTGTACGGGGCGAGGAAGCCGTCCTCGATGCCCTGCTTCAAGGAGTACGTGTAGACCGCATCGCCGAAGTAGTGCGTCGTCGAGACGTCCTCGGTCTCTTTCGGGGTCGCCGTGAGACCCACCTGGGTGGCCGACGCGAAATAGTCGAGCACCTCGCGCCAGGCCGAGTTGTCGGCGGCGCTCCCCCGGTGGCACTCGTCCACGATGACGAGGTCGAAGAAGTCGGGAGAGAACTGGCGGAAGAGGTCGTCCTTCTCGGTGGTGCCCGAGATGGCCTGGTAGAGCGCGAGATAGATCTCGAACGACTTGTCGACCTTACGGTTCGTGATCTTCGTCATCGCGCCGGCGAACGGCTTGAAGTCGTTCGTCTTGGTCTGGTCCACCAAGATGTTGCGGTCGGCGAGGAAGAGGATGCGCTTCTTAAGCCCGGCCTTCCACAGCCGCCAGATGATCTGAAAGGCCGTGTACGTCTTGCCGGTGCCGGTCGCCATCACGAGCAGCACGCGGTCCTGGCCGTTCGCCACCGCTTCGACGACCCGGTTGATCGCCTTGACCTGGTAGTAGCGCGGGGCCTTGCCGGTCGCGTCCGAGTAGTAATCCTGGGAGACGATAGGCTCGGACACCGGGGTGATGCCCTTCCACACGCAGTACCGGCGCCACAGCTCCTCGGGCGAGGGGAACTGGTCGAGCGGCAAGAGCTGCTCGACCTTCGCGGTGTGGCCCGTGCGGTCGTGAAAGAGGAAGCCGTCCCCGTTGGAGGAGAAGACGAAGGGCACGTCGAGCATCTCGGCGTACTCGAGGCCCTGCTGCATCCCGTCCCCGACCTTGTGGTTGTTGTCCTTCGCCTCCACGATGGCGAGCGGCAGGTTCGGCTTGAAGTAGAGGACGTAGTCCGCGAACTTCGCCTCGCCGCGCGTCACGAGCTTGCCGCGCACGATCACGCGGCCCTTCGTCAGGTGGACGTTCTCCCGCACTTGGAGCTGAACGTCCCACCCGCCCGCGACGATGGCCGGCGTGATGAGCTTCGTGCACACGTCCCGCTCGGAGAGCGTCTTCTTGTCGGGGGCCGTCGTCATCGGGACCTGCTCGAGTGTAGGGCACGCGATCTCGTGCGCATGCGGGATTCGACGAGGATGCCGGGCACCGGTTTGGGGCGCACCGGACGTCCGTTCTCGCCTTGCCTTTCGCATGGCGCGGAGCGACACTTCGTGTGCGCAAACCCTCCGAGCGGATGGGGGGAGGCAAAGAGCCCGCGGATCGCGGGCCCTTCGTGCGACTTACGCGCTGCCCCGCGTGCCCCACGTGAGAGCGCGCCGCTCGCCGCATCGCTCGCACTCGACCCATTCGTAGTACGGGACCGGGCGCCGGCTCGTCGTGCGGCACTCAGGGCACACGGTCACCAGAGCAACTTTCGCGCCTTTCGCCACAAGATACGCTCGCGCGAAGGTGGGCGCCTCGTCGGCCTGAAGCTCGATGCGCATCACTTCACCTCCACCACGTCGGCGTGCACGCCGTCGACGCCCTTGTTGCTCGCTCCAGCGCCGCCTTCGCCGCCCGTGGGGGGCGCGCCGGTGGGGCGGGTGATCTTGGTCGCGGCGTCCTTCGTGGGCTCTTTCCCACCGGACCACGCGATGCCCGCGGCGATGCCGCCGGCTCCACCCCCGCCTCCGCCGCCATCCCCGCCTTTCGCGCCCGCACCGCCCTGACATGCGTTGCCGGAACCGTTACCCTTGAATCCCCCCGCCTGCCCCACTTGGCCCTTCCCACCGGCTCCGCCCGGCTTGGCACTCTTGGCGACAAGGTCGGTGGCTTCGAGGGAGACCGTGCTCGTGAACGACACCACCGCGACGCTCGAGCCTCCCGCGGAGCCTCCGAACCCGCCTTGCCCGCCGCACCCTCCAGCTCCGCCTCCGCCGCCGGCTCCCTCCGTGCCGTATCCTCCGCCTCCGCCACCTCCGATGCTGCCGGGCGCCCCGTCTTGGCCTTTGTTCCCCGTCAGCCCCGTCGACGTCAGGGTGGCCACCGGCGTCGCGCCGCCGCGGTCCATTCCGGGGGTGCCGGGGGTGCCGTTCTTGCCGGTGCCACCCGCGCCGCAGTCTGCGATGCCGTCGCCTTTTGCCCCACCCGGAGGGCGGGGATTTCCGTCGTTGCCTTGCCCACCGGGAACGCCGCCGATGCCGCCGGCGGTCGTCCCACCGCCAGGGCAGGCACCGCTCGCACCTCCGGCGCCTGGCGTGTCGTCGCTGAACAAACCCGTGCCCTTGTCGTCGGCGTTCGCACCCTTCAGAAGCGCATCGGCCGGGTAGCTAAAGCTACCATCCCGCGCAGCCGAAGCATCCGCCCCGTCCCCCGCCTCCACACGCGACCGAAGCAGCTTCACGTTCCCGCTCTCCGTCACGAACACCCCCACGCTGCTCTCGCTCGGCGCCGCGGCGTTCATGCCTACGACGTCGAGGTCCGCCAGGACCACCGCGCCGCTCACCTTCTCCACCTTGATGCCGTACGCGGGCTTCGTCGCGACGACCCTCGCCTTCGCTCCCGCCTTCGCGAAGTCGCACGAGACGCCGCCGTAGACTTCCACAGCACGAGTCACGTCGACCGAGCCGGGGTATTCGCCTTCGCACACCACGATGCGCGTGCGTACGCCTTGGAGCGCTCGGCCGATCGTCTTGTACGGCTTCGCCTTCGACCCGTCGTTCCCGTCGTCCCCCGTCGCCGATACGAACGCTCCGAACGCGTCCACCAGACATTTTTCGGGGTTCTTTACCGGCTCGGTCGGGGTCAGGCAGTCTTTCGGCGGCGGCTCCGCGTCCGGGCCTGCTTCGGGGATCGTGCCGTCCGGTACGAAGCCGTCGGGCAGCGTGCCGTCGAGACCGCCGTCTAGCTCTTGGCATGCCTTCCCGTCGGCGTATTCGCAGAGCGATTTCGTCGAGCCGAGGCAACCCGCTCCGAATACGCCAAGGGCACTCACGACCATCAAAACTCTCGTCGTTTTCATCTCAGAAGCTCCCTTGCGCAAGAAACCCAACCGACCCGGGCCCAAGGCTCGGCATGATCCACCCGCTACGCTGCGCGCTACGCAGCTCCCACGGGCGGATCACGAGTGTCGCGACGACGGCCCCCACGAGCGCACTTCCGCCAACGACATACCCCACGATGGCTCCGGCATTGAGCCCGCTCACGCTCGAGATCGTCGACGACTGCTCGGTGCACCTTGATGCGTCAGCGCACTGTCCAGGAGTGATCGTCGCGGCGAGGTCATCACTCTTGCCCTTCGCCGCGGCTCCGAGCCCAAGGCCCACCCCCATCCCCACGACACCCACTCCCGCCAGAATCCCTGGCACAAGCCAGCTTCCCCGCTCCATCTCTTCCTTCGGCGGCGGCGTGATCGGACCCGGGCCCTTCTCCGGCGGCACCACGTCCGAAGGCTTCGCCTCGAACGTCACCGTCACCACCGTTCCCGCTCCGCACGTCACCGGCTTCGTCTCCGTCCCCAGCATCACCTGGTGCGCGCCCGCTTCCACCGCGATCGGCCCACCAAACGGCGCTGGTCCTACGTCCTTCCCGTCCACCTGCACGTGCGACCCGGCAGGCGCGTCGATCTGAATTCGACCCACCTTCTTCTCCAGCTCCGCCGCGTACCTCTCCGCGTCCGCCTTTCCCTTCGCGGGCAGGTTCGGGAACTTCAGGTACTCCTGATAGTGCAGGTACGCCTCGGCAAGCTTCCCTGTCCTCTCCTCGGAGCGTGCCAGGTTGAAGAGCAGGCTCGGCGTCCTTGCTACGGCCAAGGCCTGCATGAATTTCAGCCGCGCTCCCTCGAAGTTTCCCTCCGTGTACAGCTTGTTGCCCTCGGCAAACCTCTCGGCCCCCTCTTTGGTCGGAAAGTCCGTCCCGTCCGCCCAGGCCGGGCTCACCACCAAAAACATCGCGGCCGCCAGAGCGGCGCCCATCCATCGTCGTTTCATTAGAAAGTTCCTTGAAGGTCAGGGGCGATCGTCGCCGAGGGCTTCGGCGGCGGCTCGTTAGTGTGAGAAGGTGCCGGGCCCGCAGGCTTCGGCTCGTGGGAAGCCTGCGGCTTCGAAGGAGCGCTCTTCGTCGGCCCGCTCGCTGACACCGACGGCACGGCCGACGTGGGCGCCGACGGCACCGATGCCGTTGCGTGCGGAGGCAACGGCGCCGAGACGACGGCCGTCACCGCGGCGGTCTCGCGAGGCGCGGGCTCGAACGTCGCCGACGGGGACGGAGCCCCCCCAGGGACCTCCTTCGGCCCGAACGCCAGCCTCAAGAAGATCATGAGGAGAATCGTCACGATCACGACCGCGATCGCGTACTTCCCCAGGGAAACCGAGGCAAACCGTAGCCTCGCGTCCGTCGAGCTGGCGCGCGCGTTCGGTGGCGGCGTCGACGACGCGCCCTTCGCTTCGTGCGTGTTCCCCGTCCTCGGAGCGGTTTGACGAGCGGAGGGCTCCGGTTTCGCCGCGCGTGGCACCGTCGGCGCCTCGGACCGGGATGCCAGCGCTTCCACGCCGGGCAACACCGCTTCCCCCTCGCGCCCCTTGCCGAGCCCGGCCACCAGATCGCGCGTCTCTCCACCAAGGCTCGCGAGCCTCGGGTCCGTCGCGAACCGAAGGTGCGTCGGCGCGTCGGCCGGCGCGTCGGACCGAAGCAAGCTCGTCACCGGCGGCAAGGATGCCGGCTCCTCGTCGCCCGCCTTCCCAAGGCCGCGCACCAACACCTGCTCGGCGCCACCATGCAAGGCCAGGCCGGGGTCGGTGCCGTACGCGAGACGTTGCTTCGGCGGCACGACCATCCCGCCCGATCCGGGCGCCATCGTCGGCGTGTCCGTCAGCGCGATTTTCGCGTCGACCAGCGTCTCGCCCCCAGCCGTCGTCGCGTCGCCAAGACCAGGGCGGGTCGGTTTCTGGCTCATCGCGTCTCACCTCCCGCCCCCTTCATTGCCCGGGGCGCGTGCTGCTGCTTGTAGAGGATCAAGGCGACCGCCGCGATCATCGTCACCGCGATGAGCGCGATCAGCACACGCGCGAGCGTCACCGACGTCAGGTCGGCCCGACGGTGCTTGTACGCCCCCGACATCGGTAGTGTGCCGCCCTTCGCCCCTCGTGAAAGCTCCTTGGCCACACCCGTGGAGGGCAAGTCGATGCGCAGCGCCGGGCTCATCGGCACGGTCCCCGTCGGGGGCCGACGAACGCGAGACCGCGCCGCCACCTCGGCCTCCGCGAGCTCACGCTCGGTCGGCGGCGGTATGTGCATGCTGCGCGGCACGTTCGTTTCCGCATGACGCATCCGGCTCACCTCGCTCGGTCGGGGGCTCTCCTGGGGCCGCGCCTGCTCGCGCACCGGCGATCCGGCGCTCGGGCTCTGCGTACGCGGCGGCGCGGGCGAGGCCACGTTCACGATCTCTACGCGGGGTGCCTCCGCCGCCCGCCGTAGCACGGGCGCCACCACGCCCCCCGCGGGCGGCGGCGCCTCGGATGGCGCGGTAGGAGCCGCGGCGATCAACGGTCGACCGGCTCCCTCCGGCGTTCTCGGTGTCGGTCCCCACGCATCGAACGAAGGCGAAGGGCTGCTCGCGTTCGCGCTCGCCTTGCCCTTCGCTGCCTCGGCCTCCACTTCCTCGCGCACCACCCGCGCAGCTTCGCGCGCGGCTCCAAAGCCAGGGTCGGTTCGGTACCAAACGCCAGCGGGCCCCTCAGCGGCGCCCGTCCGCTCATGGATGATCGCGACCGTGTGCGTGACACACTCGTCGTGCTCCACACGTCGGCGATCGAGCAACTTCTCGACGCGCATCTCCTCCGTCGTGTCGTGGTCCGTGGGCGCCTGCTGCCGCTCCTCACGCGCCAACTTGGCCACGAAGTCCATGCACGAACGCAGCTCCGTCCGCAGCGCGTACGCCGACGCGGGCCGCTTCGCCGGGTCCTTCTCGAGCATGCGCGTCACGAGCTCGGTCACCCGCTCGGGCACGTTCGCGCGGTACAGGCTGATCGGCCTAGGCCGGATGTGGCGGTGGCACGCGACCAGGTCCTTGATGTCCGTCGCGTCCCAGTAGGGGTGGCGCCCAGCGAGCAGCTCGTAGAAGAGCACCCCGAGCGCGTAGATGTCGCTCTGCGGCAGGGCGACGCCCTCGTGCTGCTCGGGCGCAGCGTACGCGAACGTGCCGTGAAACAGCCGATCCCGCTCCCCATCGAGCGTTCGCTTGAGCGCGAACGCGATTCCGAAGTCGAGGAGCTTTACCACCGTGCCGCCTCGGCTTCGCACGAGGAGAATGTTCCCTGGCTTGAGATCCCGATGAATGGCGCCGAGCGGTACGCCATCGGGCCCGCTCAGCGTGTGGACGTAGTCGAGCGCGTCGGTGACCTCGAAGATGATCTCGAGGATCTGAGCCAGGCCAAAGGGCGTTCTCTTGTGGAGCAGCTCGGCCAGGGGCACGGCGCCCGGCTCCTCGTGCATCGTGTAGTACGGGCGAGGGACCTCCTCCCGCGTCCACTTGCCGTCGAGCACTCGGACGATGTGAGGGTGCACGAGCTGCACCATGAGGCGCACCTCTTTGCGGAAAAGGTTCTCGGCCGCGCGACCGACGAGCTCGGCGTTGAGCAGCTTGATGACGCACCGGGCCTGCGAGTAGTCGCTCCACGCCAGGTACACCTCGCCCTGCCCGCCGGAGCCGAGCTGCTTCACCACGTGCAGGTCGGGGCCTGGGATCACGTCGCCCGGCTCGTACCGAACACGGCTACTCTTCTTGGCCGCCTCGCTCATCTTCCGCCTCGCCGCCTCACGACGCCTCCCTGACGCGATGCGCACACTAGCGCACCTCGCCAGTGGCTTGCCTGTTCTTGAGAGTGGCGGCGTCCGCCGAGTTGTCGAGCGCGCATGATCGACCGTGCCTTCCTGCTCCGTGTCGTCGGCTGCGCGGCGGCGGTCGTTGCGTGAAAAATCGAAAATCGTACCCAGGCCAGATACCGCCGCGATATCCACGGGTTACCAACGGGCTGCCGGGCACCCTCGCCCTCGCTCTACCGCTTCCGACCGCTCGCTCGCCCCCGAGACCTTGCCGGTCCTCGCTCACCGGCTCGCGCTCATGGCCGGCCGCCACCACGCTCCCGAGCGCAGATCAGCCCCTCCAGTCCGTCACGGCGATCCTCGCGCTCCCGACCGGGATCGCCTCGTTCTCTCCCCCAAAGAGGAAGCCCACGTGAGCCGGGGCGCACTCGCTGAGCCCGAGGCGCGAGCAGAAGTGCGATGACCGTATCCACGCGCTCGGACTGAAGTGACGGCGAAGCTCCTCGTCCGCGATGCCCGCGCAGCTCGCCACGAGCGGCCCGGAGACTCTGTACCACTCGCTCGCGATCGACAGGGTGAGGCCCGTGCGATGCAGAGCGCCGGGGAGCGGGTCGAGCTTGCCTCGGGACGAGAGCGCCGCCTTTCCTCCCCGCCTCGCGTCACTCGACGCAAGGCCTCGCGTCTCGAGGGGCGCCACGAGCTCGGCAAAGTCGTCGCTCGCAAACCCATCGGCGTCGAAACCTAGCGCGCTGAAGAGCCTCGCGACCATGCGCCGTTCTTCGCGAAGGTCGAGCGACGTGTCCTTCGGCGCCGGCACCAAAGGCGCCCGGCCCCGGGTCAGGCCGAGCAGCCGGCCTGCCGCGGTTCGTTCGTCCACGAACACGATGCGGTCCGCGGCGTCGGTGCGATCGCGTGCATCCAGGGCCTCGCCGCCCACGAGCACCCGAGGACCGCCGGCGTCCTCACGTCCCCGGTTTGGCCCCGAGACCCAGGCGACAACACGCCCAAGCGAGCGAAGCGGCGGCCGGCCTCCGACGTACACGGCGAGCCCCGGACCGACGAGTAGCGTGCCGTCGACCGTTTGCCCGCGCCTGAAAAGGCATGAGTCCCCTCTGCCCACGAGCGGTGCATAGCAACCGTCTCCGCCGACGAGCAAGCGCCGACGCTCGACGCCAGGTTGGCGAGCGGTCGATGCTACGCTCGACGAACGCGTTGCGTGGGTCTCCCGCGGCGCACGACCCCATCCTTCGGATGCCGGGAACGATTGCCCTCCGGACCCTCCCCCAACTTTCCCCCTCGACACCCCCGACGTCATCCCCTAGCCTCTGGGCCATGGGGAGCAAAAAATCAAGCAAGGGGTCGAAATCTATCAAGAAGCCTTCGCCGAAGGCCGCCGCGGCACCGAAGGTGGCGGCGCGTTCCGCTGCGAAGGCACCTGCGGAAGGCGCGTTGCGGGGCGAGCGGGAGGCTCTTGCGGCGCTGCGGGAGGTTCTTCCGCCGCTGTCGTTGGCAGAGTCTCAGGCCTTTTTGGAGCCGAATTCGCCCGAGACGTGCCGGCAGCGTGCGCACAACACCAAGGCACGTGACGTGCTGCGCATCGCCGTGGGGTGGGCTCGCACGATCGGTGAGAATCCGGCCGATGGGGCCGTGAGCCCGAAGCGCGCGCGGTGGTTCCTCGATTGTACGAGCGCGCTCGCCGAGGTCGTGTCGGGCAATACCATCGTGCGAAACCCCTCCGTGACGACGGCCGAGACCGCCGCGCTCGCCAAGGCGATCGAGCTCTCGGGCGATATCCGAAAACAAGCGAACCGCGCGCTGGGGGACGATATGGCCCGCCGCGAACAGCTCGCCAACGCCCTCAAGCCGGAGGCGCGTGACGCACGGGCCGAGGCGCTCCGCAACACGAAGACGCTGCTGCACGGCTGGATCAAGAACGACGGGCTCGGCCTGCGCCTCGGCCTCCAAGACATCACCGAAGAGACGCTCACCGAGCTCGAGGCCACGGCCAAGGCCCTCGACGCGGCCACCGCGAACAAGGGCGCCGCCAAACAGGTCGACCGCGACAGCCCGGCCGAGAACGAGGCCGAAGGGCGCCTCCTCTTCGCGATGAAGTGGATTTGGGACGACTTCAAAGCGGCCCGCAAGAAGGGCAAGTCTCGCCTCGTGTTGCAGGTGTCCCCGGCCATCGTGCGCGGGCTCGGCCTCTCGAAGGGCGCGGGCGACAACGAGGACGAAGACGACGAAGAAGGACCGGGCGGGCCTACGGCCTGACGAGAGCCGGACGGAGTCTAGGGCGGGCGCGCTGCGGTGCGCCCGTTGTCGTTTTGTGGACGCCTTGGGGGCGTCAGGTCCTTCGCTTCTGGCCCTTCTTGCCCGTCCGCTTCACGGGGGTGGGCTCGGCCGGCAGGTGCTTCGCCATCACGCGCTTTCCGACGAATTCGATGCCGTTCTGGTCGAGCATGAGCTTCGCCCGCTCGACCGCCGCGAACTGCACGTCTCCGGAGGCGACCCAGAGCCACTTGGCGATCTTCACACCGTCGCGGAGGTGCCCTCGGAGCTGTGCTCGGGCGGCCGCACGTTTCTTGATGATCGTCGTCACCTCGTCTTGCCGAGCCGAGTGGGGCTCGACCGCGACGACCTGGCCGCTCGGCGCGTGCCCGAGCAGGTAGTCCCACCGGTTCTCCTGGTCGTGGCCCTTCTTGAGGCCGGCGTCGATGTCGAGGCTGTCGGCGAAGTGCGCGCGGATCGCTGGGTCAAAGTACGCGTGATGCGCTTTCTCGACGGCGCCCATCCCGTCGCACACGAGTGGCCGTAGCGGCGACTCGGCCCGCAGGGCGCCCCGCACGGGCGACTCGGCACCGGACCGCCTCATTCGTCTCCCTCGTTGACCGCCGTGCGCACGGCGTCGCCGAAGCGCGAGGTGTAGCTCGTGAGCCCGCCCCACCCGGCCACGCGTTCGTCGTCGTCCGTCGGGTCGAGGGTGGAGATGTCTTTCGAGGTGACGCGCCCGTCTTCGCCGAACGCCAGGAGGTACGCGCGGTAGTCTTTCTCGAGCGCGGCCTCCGCGACCTTTTGCATTTGCCTCTGGTTCTTCACCCCGAACGCGTCGCAGACGAGCTTCCAACGTGCACCCCGCTCCTTGAGCTGGCGCATCATCCATAGGAGGGCGAGCACGTGCGGCGAGTGCGTGGAGAGCACGACCCGGTACCCACGCCAGAGGAGGTCGAGCACGAGCAGCATCACCGCCGTGACGGCCTGCGGGTGGAGGCCCATCTCGGGCTCTTCGATGACGACCCAGTCGGTCCCCTCTCGCTTCCGCGTGTGGGTCGAAGGCATAAGATGGTAGAGGCCGATTAACAGGGGCGTGAATTCGCGCTGCCCGGCGGTCCACGTCATAAAGGGCAGATGCATCTTCCCGTGGACGAGCCGAAGGCGCCGCGCGTGCTGCACGTCTTCTTCGATACCGACTTTGCCGCGGTGAAACACCGCTTGATCGATTTGGTCGCGAATCTCTTGTTTTAGCCTCCCCCCGACAGGGAAGAGGGTACCCGCGTCCTTCCCGTTGAACCGATCGAAGAGGTTCTGGCTGAAGAGGCGCGCGACGGCTGGCGTCTCCGACGTGAGCCTCTGGAAGGGCGCGGCCCACCCGTCGCTGATCAGCATGGCCCGGTGCGCCGGGACGAAGAATAGATGCTCGTTCCCGTCACCGAGGCGGCCCAGCCCTTTGGCCGAGATCGCTTTGCCGCCGAGCATGACCTCGGTCTCTCCCTCGCGCCACGCGGGCGCCATTCCCGCTCCGAAGATGAGATCGATGAGCACCTCGGGCCGGTCCGTCGCGTGCCCCGCGGCCTTGAGCGCCTCCACCACCTGACGGCCGTCCATCGCGACCTTCAGCCACTGGAGGGCGAGGCTCTTTCCCGCGCCCTGCGGCCCGACGAGGACGGTCAGATCTCCGAGCGTGAGGTCGACGTCGGCGAGGTGAGCGAAGCTCCGAATCTTGAGCGTGAGCGGCTTGGACCCTTGGGGCACGGGCCTTCGTGCGCTCGGTTTTGGTAGAGCCTGTCCCTTGGACGCCGTGGCGGCCCCTCGCGAGCCGGAGGCTTTCTTCGCCTTCGCCAGCTTCACCGGGGACGACGGCGCGCGTGGCGCTTTGGCCGGGGCGGCCTTCTTGACCGGCTTCGTCCGGGGCGAGGTGGCTCTCGGTTTCTTCGTCATCCGTGGCCTCGGGGTCGGAGAGCGGGGAGCATCGCGGCGGACCCGAAGCCCGGTTCTATCCCGGAGCGCCAGCGGCTGCCACGGGAAGCGGCGCGGCTCCCCAACAGGAAGGTCCCCAGCGGGAACCATTCGCGATCGGCTCGCTGACGGCGGTCCCCAAGCCGATCGGCGAGGCCACCCCGAATTTCGGCCAGGCCACTCGGGGCACGCGGAAGATCCGACCGACGTTCGCGCCAAGCCCGCGAAATGCTTCGCGCCGACCGCGCTCGTCGGCCGAACGATGCGCCTCGCGAACCGCACCCACGGTCGCGTCGTGAGCAACACCGGAGCACCCGTCACGAACCGCGAGCAGCTCGTGCTTGACTCGAGCGCCCACGGAGACCTTCCCGCCTGCACGCAGGAGGAGCTATCCCCTCACCGCCCCCGAGCACGCCCCTTCCCGGCTCGCCGCGTCTCGCAGGACTCGAGGCACTTCGCGGCTCCGCGCATGACCCTCGCGAGCTCGCGGAGAGGTGCCCCTAGCGGGGAGCGTTTTCGCCATACGAGGGCCAGTGTGCGGCCCGGCGTGGGGGCGGCGAAGTCTCGTGTGGCGAGGCCGGCGCGCTCGGCCTCGGTGGCTACGGCGAGGCGGGGGAGGAGCGTGATGCCCGCGCCGTCGGCCACCATCTGCGCGAGCGTCGGCAGGCTCGTGGCTCGAAACTCGAGCTCCTCGGCGCGTGCGCTCGTGCATACCGTGAGCGCCTGATCACGAAAGCAGTGGCCATCTTCGAGCAGGAGCACGTCCTCCGAGGCGAGCTCGCTGCGGTGCGCGGGGCGACGCTCGGCCATGAGCCGGTGCGCGCGCGGGGCCGCCACGACGAACGGATCGAACCCCACCGCCTCGTGCTCCACGTCTCCGATGTCGGCCTCGAGCGCGAGCAATGCCCCGTCGATCTCGCCCGCGTCGAGCTTGGCCACGAGCGTGGGTGTCTTCTCCTCGATCCAGAGTACGCGGAGCCTGGGGAAGGCGCGGCGGAGCGCGGGCCGCACCTCGGGGATGTAATAGGGCGACACGGTGGGAATCACCCCGATCCGCAGCGTGCCGGCGAGCGGATCTTTTGCCCTTTGCGTAAGACGGACAAACGCGGCGGCGCGAACGGCGCGCGTATTCGCCTCGCGCCGCAGCGTCTCCCGCCGAGGCCCTCGTGGAGCGCGCGGCGCTCTTGGGGCTCTCCGTGCCGGAGACCACGGCGCTCGTCGGAGGCCTCCGCGTGCTCGACGCCAACGCGGATCGCTCGAAGAACGGCGTGCTCACCGCGCGGCCCGGCGTGCTCACGAACGACTTCTTTGTGAACCTCCTCGACATGAGCACGCTCTGGCGAAAGGCCCCCGGCAAGGACGGCCTCTACGAGGGCGTGGACCGCGCGACCTCCGCCCCTCGCTGGACGGCGACCCCCGTCGACCTTGTGATCGGCTCGCACTCGGAGCTCCGCGCCGTGGCCGAGGTGTACGCCGCACAAGATGGCAAAACGAAGTTCGTGCAGGACT
Source organism: Myxococcales bacterium (assembly GCA_016712525.1). Lineage (NCBI taxonomy): Bacteria > Pseudomonadati > Myxococcota > Myxococcia > Myxococcales > Myxococcales bacterium. The sequence continues at coordinate 1,369,482 of JADJQX010000001.1, read as the reverse complement.
TCGTCAAGGCGTGGAACAAGGTCATGATGCGTGATCGGTTCGACGTCGCGAAGCGCTGACGCGACCCGCGGCCTCCCGCGGTCTGCTGGGATTCGTGGCCTCGGGGTCGGCGTGTGCGCCTTTGCGAAGCGATCGTCGCGCGATCGCGTGGATGACCACGATGGTCTTGGCTCGGCCGCCCCCGAGGGAGAGCGGCCGAGTCTCCCTTTTTCAGCGGGCCTCGGGCCGCGGAGAGGACGACAAAATTCCCCGCGTTCTCGTGCACTTGACGAGCCCCGAAGAAGAAGATGGGGGCGACGGTTCACACCTCGGCGGTTGCGCACCTCTACCCGACGTCCGGACGTCGATCCCCACGGGTCGTGGACGGGCAGCTTCGCCGCGGAGGGCGGCAACGAGGAGATAGCGCACGATGAAACATCTCTTTTCTCTTGGAGTGGTCTCGGGTCTCGTATCGCTCGCGTGCTCGTCCGCGCTCGTCGCAGGGTGCGATCCTTCGCTCGTCGTGACTCGGGACGACGCAGGCTCGCCGGACAGCGGGCCTACCGACGGGGGCTCCACCTTGGACGCGACGCCGGACGCCAACCCGGGTGACGCCGGACCGCCACAGACCGTGGGCTGCGACGGACCTTCCGCGCCTACGAGCTACGTGCACACACCGGGGAAGGCGATCGACTACGTCGTCACGTGCAACCTCCCGCTCGAGAAGCCGACGACGATAGGGCCCGGGACCGTCATCGCGTTCCAAGACGGCGCAGGCTTCACGGTCCGCGGCGCCGAGGGCTCGCTGAAGGCCGGTGGCACTCCGGAGGCGCCGATCGTGCTCCAGGCGGCGAAGGCCGGCGAGAAGTGGATGGGTATCTACTTCTTCACGACGAGCGCGTCGAACCTGCTCGAGCGCGTCAAGATCAGCAACGCCGGAGGGAAGCAGCCGAACCTCTCCGCGAGCGTGATCGTCGGCGCCGCGTCCTACGCGGGCGGCACCGTGGCGATTCGTGACTGCGTGATCGAGGGCTCGCTCGGGCCGGGCCTCTCGGTCGGCGAGGGTGGACTGCTCACGTCCCTCGACCGGGTCGCGATCTCGGGCGGCGCGGGCGCGCCTGTCGAGGTCAACGTGGAGAACATCGGTATCCTCGGGAGCCCGGGGAACAAGTTCGCCGGCAACGCGCGAAACCGCGTCGAGGTGTTCGAGACCGCAGCGGCGAGCAAGCCCAAGGATCAGACGTGGGCGAAGCTCGACGTCCCCTACTTCGTCACGGGCCACGTCATCACCCACAGCGTCCACACCATCTCGCCCGGCGTCACCATCCTCCTCGGGAAGGACGCCGCGATCGATCAGAGCGCCGCGGCGCCCACGAGCCACCTCGTCGCCATCGGCACGGCCGCGGAGCCGATCACCTTCGGGCCGGAGAACGCCTCGGCGAAGTGGGACGCGCTCTGGCTCCACAACCCCGGGAACGAGCTCGCCCACTGCCGGCTCAGCGACGGCGGTGGCCTCGGCTTCGTCGGCAACAAGGGGATCATCCTCGCCCTGGCGGGCACCGTGTCGATCCGCGACTGTGTGATCGAGGGCTCGGCGGGATGGGGCATCTACAAAGACAACGATCCGCCCGCGCCGACGGTGAACGTCGGGGCGAACGTGACGTTCCGAAACAACGCCCTCGGGGACGTGAGCCCGTAGGTTCCCGCAGGAGAAGCCCGCGGGCGGCCATGACGCGCGCTCACCGCCCCGCGGGCGGCTCCCAGAGCTCCACGCGGTTGCCCTCGGGGTCGGCGACCCAGCCGAATTTGCCATATTCGGACTCGTCGACCTTGTCCTCCACGGCGCAGCCCTCGGCCCTCAAGGCGGCGAGCAGCGCGTGCAGATCGTGGACGCGAAAATTCACCATGAAGGGCGAAGCGCCGAAGTGCGTCGAGGTCTCCTCGAAGGGAGTCCACACGGTGGTGCCCGTGCCGCTCGGGTTGTCGGGAGATTGCCAAGAGAACGTGGCGCCGCCCCACACCTCGAGAGGCACGCCGAGGTGCACCCGGTACCACTCGCCGAGGGCCTTGGGGTCTTTGGACTTGAAGAAGATCCCGCCGATTCCGGTGACGCGCTTCATGGGCGAGAGAGTTCACTGGGTGGCGTGAGGACGTCAACGACGACGCGTTGGCCTCGTGCTTGCACTGGGGGAGGCATGGCCCGCCCCGTTCGCTCGCTCGCCCTCGTCGCCACGCTCGTCACGCTGTTCCCTGCCGCCGCGCTCGCCGAAGAGGCACGAGATGAGGGCGAGAAAGAAGCAGCGCCAGCCTCCTCGGCCTCGTCGGATGGCTCCTCCGCGACGGCACCCACGGCACCGAGCCCGACCGCGAGCGCGCGCGGCGAAAACGAAGCCCCTGCGGCGCCTCGGAAGGCCCCCGCGCGGGCCCCGGTGCGAGCGCCCGAGCCCCCGCGCGAACAGCCTCTCCTCTCGAACGTCACCACCGCCGAGGAGTACAGGGGCATCATCGAGACCGTCGAAGAGAGCGTGAAAGACCGCACGGCCGACCTGAGTGACGTGCACCGCCTGGCCGCGATGAAGGCCGACTACGCCAAGCGCACGCACATGAGGAACCCTATCCTCGCCGGGACCGGCGTGTTCTTCCTCGTGACGGGTGTAAGCGCGAGCCTCCTGGGATCCGGCTTCGCCCTGGCGGGAGCTGCCGTGAGCGGCAAAGAGTCGAGCTCCATGAGCGGTATCAACGTCGGAGGAGCTGTAGTCCTTATTGGTCTCATTGGGCTGGCGGGGGGCGTAGGGATCGCCGTCGGGGGAGGCCTGCTCTACTCGTACGGTGCCGCCCCGGAGCTCGATCCGCCGAAGCAGCCGCGTCCGAGCGGGGTGACCCTCCACCTGTCTCCGTTCGGCGCGGCCGGCACGTTCTGACGGCGCGACGTGCAAGCCCTTGCACACGTGCGCGCGGGCCTTTGCACGCCGTTTCGAGCCCCGTCGCGAGCCCCGTCGATGCCCGACACGGCCTCACCAGCGCCGTGATCGGGGATACGACGGCCGTGATCGGGGGTACCAGGAGCTGGGGGGCGCTCTACGAGATGCTGGGGGGCGCTCTACGAGATGCCGGGGGGCGCTCTGCGACATGCCGGGGGGCGCTCTGCGAGATGCCCGAGAGCGCTCGACGACATGCCCGAGGCCCCGTCCGGGGGGTGGCGTGGATGGCTTGGCCTTGCGCTTGCACCACGGTGCGGCATGGCCCGTCCGATTCCCGCCCTCACCCTCGTCGCCGCGCTCGTGACCCTGTTCCCTGCCGCCGCGCTCGCCGACGGTGAGGGCCAGACGTCCGAAGCCACCTCGGCCGCGCCGGACGGCTCTTCCGCGACGAGCCCGACGGCACGTGCCGGGAGCGAGGACGCCCGAGCCGAAGCCCGAGGAGCGCTCCCCAAAGCCCCCGCGCGGGCCGCGACCCGCCCGCCCACGCCCACGCCGGAGCCCGCCTCGCTCCTCCCGGACGTCGACACCGGGGAGCAGTACAAGAGCGTGATCGAGGCCGTCGAAGAGCGCGTGAAGAACCACACGGCCGACGCGAGCGACCTCCGCCGCCTCGCCGCGATGAAGGCCGACTACGCGGAGCGCGAGCACATGCGGAGCCCGGTCCTCGCCGTGGCCGGGGCGTTCCTCCTCGTCACGGGCGCAACCGCGAGCATCCTCGGGCTCGGCCTCGCCATCGGCGGGGCCGGCGCAAGTGGCTCGGGCGGGAGCATCGGCGGCGCTGGGCTCGTGCCCATCGGGCTCGCGGGCTTCGCGGGAGGGATCGGGATCGCCGTCGGGGGCAACGCGATCTACGCCTACGGTGCCTTCTCGGAGCTCGACCCGGCGACGCCGCCGCGCACGAGCCGGGTGATGGTCCGCTTCTCTCCGTTCGGGGCGGCGGGCACGTTCTGAGAGCGCGAACGGCTCCCGTGGGTGGGGGAGATCCGACCGACGTTGGGGGGGGAGATCCGACCGACGTTGACGCCAAACACCTGAAACCATTCGGATTCGGGCTCGCGGGATGCGTTCACCGCGCCGATCGGCCAGGCCACCCCGAATGCCGGCCAGGCCACCCCGAGCGCGCCGGGAGATCCGACCGACGTTCGCGCCAAGCCCGCGAAACTCCACGAGACACGTGGTTCGACAGCGTTCGGCACGGCGTTCGCTTTGGACCTGCCCACGATGCACCGCGGACGAGCGCCCCCATGGCCCCCACGACACCCTCACGCCGGCAAGGTCACCCGCCGCGCGCCCCGGCCCACGCACCCGCCGGAGGTCACTCGTCGTTCTAGGTCGGCCACGTGAGACCCGCGCGGAAGGCCTTCGCGCGCGGAGGGGGCAACGCGCCCTCGATCTCGGCCTCGACGACCGGGGCGTAGAACGAGTCGGGCCCGACACGCTCCCAGAGGCGCTGGAAGGTCGCGTCGAACGCTGGGTCGATGGTTTTCCCCCGCGCCTTCGCGTGACGTGCGGCGCTGAGGAGACCGATCAAGATCTGCGCACCACCGCCCCAGCTCGGGAGCTTCTTCGTGATCTCCTTCGCGGCCTTCTCGCCTTCGGCGCCGAGCGCGACGCTCACGTCGGCGAGGAGCCCCGCGACGCGCGTGCGGTAGTCCTTCATGTAGGGTTTCCCGGAGAAGCCCGCGTCCTTCATCGACGTCGCGTGGGCGTCGAGCACGTCGTAGGCCTCGCCCGTCGCGATCTCCTTCCAGGCGGCGAGCGCCTTCGCGGCCGGCAGCGCCTTCCACGCACGGAGCACGTCGTCGCGCTCCACGTGCCCCGATCCGACCGACGCGACCGCCCACCACACCGGCACCGACCGACCGCCCACGTGAACGCGCTCGTCGCTCGGGCCCTGCTTTTCCCGGCCAAGGAACCGCGCGAGGTGCGCGTCCCGATCGAAGAGCCCCGAGGTCTGCAGATCGACCGGGAGGTCGAGATCGAGCAAGAGCTCCGCGAAGGCGCGCTCCTCCTTCGTGAGCTCGTCGGGGTGGCGCTTCGGGTAGACCTTCCACGACGGGAACACACCCAGCGCGTCGCACGCGCGGCTCACCTGAGCCCGGCTCCCCGCGGCGGCGAGCGCGCGAATCTCCGCGAGGCGCGCCTCGAACGAAGCCGGGGCGTCGGCCTTGCTCCCCTTCGTCGCTTTGGGCGCGGCGGTCGCTTCGGGCGGCGTGCGGAAGGTGAGCCGCTCGTGGAGCCCGAGCTCCTTCGCGGAGGCCTTGTACGCGTCGGCGAGGGCCGCGTAGACCGCAGCGTCGCCTTCGTCGAGGTGGAACGCGTGCTGCTCGGCGCCGCCGACGACCCTGGGCTTGCCGGCAGCGAAGAGCGCGGCGCTCCCAAAGGGCCACACGAGGAGCTGGAAGCGCGCGACGTTGCCCTCGAGCACGTCGACGAGCTGGAACGAGACCTCGTCGTCCTCGCGCGCCTCCGCCGCGGAGCCGAGCCCCTCGGCCTCGAGCACGACCGCGAGCTGCTTTTTGTCGACCGCCGTGGGCTTGCCGCGGAGCGGGTCACGAACGTTCGCGAGCGTGAAGGCCGGATGCGCGGCCTTGGTGGGCGTGGTGGGCTTGGGCTTGGTGGCCTTGGGGCTTGGTGGCCTTGGTGGCCTTGGTGGCCTTGGGCTTGGGCGGGACCTTCGCCGTAGTCTTGGGCGCCTTGGTTGTCGTCTTCGGCTTCACGGTGCGGGCCATGGGCGCATCGTACGCATGGGCTCGTTGGGGCAGAAGCGCGTTCGCGGGGCGCGCGGGCGGGCGGGAATTTGGTCGACGGGGGGATGGCCCGGGCCACCCCCATGCCGGCCTGGCCACCGCGAGGGACCGAAAAAACCGACCGACGTTCGCGCCAAGTCCGCGAAACTTCAGGAGAGCCGCAAATCGGCTCGGCACGGCACGGCGCTCGCATTCACCCCGTGCGATGCCTCCCTAACCCAACGCCCCCTCCACCGCGTCGAGCATCCGGGCCCACGTCGGCAAGCCGGGCGGCGCGCTCACGCTCGCGTCGCGCTCGATGGTCACCCGCGTCCCCGCGCCGGCCTCGGTGAGCGTCATCGTCACGCGCACGTCGTTCGGGGATGGCGACTCGTCCGCCGCGGGCCCGTCGCCGCTCGCCTCGCGAATGCCCACGTCGAACACGATACGCGAGGGCCGCTCGACCTCGCGGTACGTGCCGATCGCCCACACGTCACCCAAGTACGGCACCACGATGCACGCGTGAAAGCCCCCACCCGGGCGCGCGTCGAGCCACAACGAGCGCAGCTCGGCCCCCTCGTACGCGAGCCACGCGCGCACGACCTTCGCGTCGAGCAAGAGGTCGAAGACCACGCCGCGTGGAGCCGCGAGCTCGCGCTCGTGCTCGACGGACACCGAGCGGTTCGTCATTGTCCCGCACCATACTGCGACCCCCTCGGGAGCACGCAAGCCCCGCTTCGGGCGCGTCGCTCGCCGTCGCCGCGTCGTCACCGCGCACGTGTCGCGAGAACGCTCAGCACTGCCACCACGCGGCCGCGCTCTTCGCGTCGGCGCTCGCGGTCACGTACATGAACCCGTCGCCGCAGTTGAGCCCCGGCACGAGCGCCTCGTAGAACCAAAAGAGCACGCGCTGCCCCTCCGGGGCCTCGGCGCCCTGGCACCACGCGACGTGCTCCGCCGAGAGCCCGTGCACCTCGGCGTCCCCCAAGCTGCCCGAGCGCGCCTCTCCGAAGTACGACGAGACCGCGTACGACACCTGATCGTCGTCGAGCTCGTCCTCCGGGCCGTCCTCCACGGTGTCAGGATCGCGGATCGTGTCGAAGTCGTAGGTCGTCGCCTCGAAGGACACCTTCCCCGGCGCCGCGGGCGCGTACCCCTCGGCCGCGCCGAGCACCTTCTCGAGCGGCGTCTCCCCACGCGCGACGTCCTCTGCCGAGAGCATCACCACCTTCGTCTTCGACGTGTCGGGCAGGTACGCCTCGTTGTTCCCGATGTCGTTCACGAACACGGCCACGGCGGCCACGCCCTCCGGCAAGCTCGGCACGATGGCCGCGCGCTCGACCGTGATCACGTGGTGCATCGGCTTGCCCTCGTAGAGCGGCCACGTCTCCCGTGTCATCCCGATGGGCTCCCCGCCGACACGGCTCACGGCGTTCGCAGGGACGGGACCAGGTTTGACGGCGATGCGCACGAGCTTCGACATGGGGATCTCCTTCGCGAGCGCCGAGCACACACGACTTCGAGTTGCCTGTCGAGCACGAAAAGCGGCACTTCCTGCCCGAAATGCCGCGAGGCCCGGGCAGCCATGTGCGCGGGCCTCGTCGTCGTGGGATCGCCCCGTCAGAGCGGGATGTTCGTGTGCTTGCGCGGCGGGTTCGTGTCGCGCTTGTCCTTCAGGAGATCGAGCGAGCGCGAGAGGCGCGCGCGGAGCATGCGCGGGTGGATGACCTCGTCGACGAACCCGAGCTCGGCCGCCTTGTAGGGGTTCGCGAACTTCTCTTTGTAGTCGGCGATGAAGGCGGCGCGCGTCGCCTCGGGGTTCTCGGCCTTGGCGATCTCGCCCTTCCGCACGATGTTGACCGCGCCGTCGGGGCCCATGACGGCGATCTCGGCCGTCGGGAACGCGAGGTTCACGTCGGCGCGGATGTGCTTCGACGCCATGACGTCGTACGCGCCGCCGTACGCCTTGCGGAGGATGACCGTGATCTTGGGCACGGTGGCCTCGGCGAACGCGAAGAGGAGCTTCGCCCCGTGTTTGATGATGCCGCCGTACTCCTGGTCGGTCCCGGGGAGGAAGCCGGGCACGTCCACGAGCGTCACGAGGGGAATGTTGAAGCAGTCGCAGAAGCGCACGAAGCGCGCGGCCTTCATGCTCGCGTCGATGTCGAGCACGCCCGCGAGCACCTGCGGCTGGTTCGCCACGATGCCCACCGAGCGGCCGCCGACACGCGCGAAGCCCACCACGATGTTCGGCGCGTACTGCTCCGCGATCTCGAAGAGGTGACCGTCGTCGACGACGGCCTGGATGACCTCCTTCACGTCGTACGGCTTGTTCGACTCGAGCGGGATCATCGTGTCGAGCGCCGGCACCTCACGGAGCGGCGGATCGTCCGTCTTCTTGAAGGGCGGATCCTCGGTGTTGTTCGACGGCACGAACGAGAGCAGCTCGCGCACCTGGGCGATGCACGTACGATCGTCCTGCGAGGTGAGGTGGCACACGCCGCTCTTGGAAGCGTGGGCCGTGGCGCCGCCGAGGTCCTCCTTGGTGACCTCCTCGTGGGTCACGGCCTTGATGACCTCGGGCCCGGTGATGAACATGTAGCTCGTGCCCTCGACCATCAGGATGAAGTCCGTGATGGCCGGCGAGTACACGGCGCCGCCCGCGCAGGGCCCCATGATGGCGCTGATCTGCGGCACGACGCCGCTCGCGAGCGTGTTGCGGAGGAAGATGTCGGCGTACCCCGCGAGGGACTCGACGCCCTCTTGGATGCGCGCGCCGCCCGAGTCGTTGAGGCCGATGACCGGCGCTCCGACCTTCATGGCCATGTCCATCAGCTTGCAGATCTTCTGCGCGTAGGCCCCCGAGAGCGAGCCGCCGAACACGGTGAAATCCTGAGCGAAGACGAACACTTTGCGACCATCGACGAGCCCGTGCCCGGTGACGACGCCGTCCCCCAGGAACTTCTGGTTCTCCATGCCGAAGTCGGTGCACCGGTGCTGCACGAAGCGGCCGATCTCGACGAACGATCCCGGGTCGAGCAGGAGGTCGATGCGCTCGCGCGCCGTGAGCTTGCCGCCCTCGTGCTGCTTCTTGATGCGATCGGCGCCTCCGCCGAGGAGGGCCTTCTGGTCGAGCGCGTCGAGGATGGCGGCGGGGTTCGTCGGGGCTTTCGTCTCGGGCTGGCTCATGGCCGAAACCTCTAGCGAAAAGCGGGTCGGGTCGACGAAAAAAACAGCCGGCCCCGGCGCGCGGCGTGTCGCCCGAACGGGCCCTTTCGCGCCCGGCCGTCCGAGGCTACGACGACGGAAGAGGTCGGCCACGAGGGGCGCGAAGCGAGCGAAGGCGCCCCGAGTGCGCCCCTTTTGGCCGAAACCTCGCCGAAAAGTCGCGCTTTCGAAAAGGCTGCTATCCTCCGAAGCTCACCATGTCGCAGGTCCCTCCTACGTCGCCCTACCCGCAGCCCGGCGAGGTCATCGACGGCAAATACAAGGTGGAGCGCGTGCTCGGCCAGGGCGGCATGGGCGCCGTGGTCAAGGCCGTGCACCTCGTCTTGCGCGCCCCGGTCGCGCTCAAGTTCATGAACCCGCAGTACGTCGAGGTTCAGGGCGCGGTCGACCGCTTCTTGAACGAGGGCGTCGCGTCGAAGCGCATCGCGAGCGATCACGTGCTCCACGTGGACGACGTGGGCAAGCTGCCCTCGGGCGCGCCGTACCTCGTCATGGACTGCCTCGACGGGCGCGACCTCGCGCAGGTGCTCGAGGCCGAGGGAAAACCCGGGCTCCCGGCCATGCGCGCCGTGGGCTTCGTGCTCCAGATCCTGCGCGGGCTCCAGGCGGCGCACGCGGCGCAGATCATCCACCGCGACATGAAGCCGTCGAACTGCTTCGTCATCCACAAAGATGGCGACGACGACTTCGTGAAGATCCTCGACTTCGGCATCTCGAAGATCCAAGACCCGGGCAGCCAGTCGCTCACGCAGACGCACTCGGCGCTCGGCACGCCGCTCTACATGTCGGCCGAGCAGGCGCGCTCCCCAAAGAGGTCGACGCGCGGAGCGATCTCTATTCGGTGGCGGTCATTTTGTACGAGCTCCTCTCGGGCCGAACGCCCTTCCGCGCCGAGAGCGGGCAGCTCACCGAGCTCCTCTTCAAGCTGTTCACCGCCGATCCCGACCCGCTCGACGAGCTCGTCCCCGATCTGCCCCCCGGGTTGTGGGACGTGGTGCGCAAGGGCCTCGCGCGCGAGCCCATCGACAGGTACGCGTCGGCGCTGCTCTTCGCCGAGGCGCTCGAGCCCTTCACCGACGAGAAAGGCCGCGCCCTCATCGCGCGCATGCAGAGGTTCGTCGCCCCGGAGGACGCCGGGCGCGCATCTCGGGCCATTCCCCCTTCCGCCGTGGCGTTCTCGGAGCTCGTCAAGGGCGCGTCCCTCGGCGGCACACCCCTCGCAGGTGGCGTCTCCCAAGCGCAAGCCGAGGCCGCCGTGCGCACCCTCGGCATGGCCGGGACCGAGGTCGATCGCCGGAGCTCCGTGCCCCCGCCTGCGGCCGGCACACCTCCTCCTCCGCCCCATGGGCCCGCGGGCACCGTGGCCATGCCCGATCGCCCGAGCGCCATGGGAGGCATCGCGGCCCCGCGCGTACCACGCGAGAACGACGTCACCTACCCCCGCCCCGAAGGCGGAAACCTCGGCTCGTCGGCCCCCGCCCTGTCGGCCACCCAGCCCACACGCGACACACAAGCGGGCTCGCAGCGCATGCTCATCACCGGCGCAGGCATCGCGCTCGCCGCGGTCGTGGTCGCGATCGGCATCGCCAAGCTCACGGCGGCCCCCGTCCCCGCGAACGTAAGCGGGGAGCCGAAGCCTACGGCCCTCCCGAGTGTCGCCACGCCGCCCCCCGTCGCCGACAAGGCGTCGGCGGCGCCGTCCACGTCGGCCGCACCATCGGCGACCCCCTCCGCCTCGGCCCACGCGGCCCAGCCCAAGCCGACCGGCGCCGCGCCAAAGCCGCAGCCCACCCACGTCTTGCAAACCGGCATCCAAAACTGAGGTAGGCTCGAGGGTCCGGGCCCCTCGCCGCCCGCACTTCTCCGGGCTCGTCGCACCCGTGCGCGTGCCCCAAAGGAACCCCGGCCGATGCGAACCATCCCTTCCCGTCCCAGGCTCTCGGGCGCGCTCGCGGGCGTGCTCATCGGCGCGCTCGTGGCCCCCATGCTCCCGGTCACGGCCCTCGCCCAGCCCAAGCCCGCCGCGGCCAAACCAGGGAAATCGAAGACGATTCGTGAAGAGCTGCCCCCCGCCGTGCACGCGAAATGGGACACGGCGGTCGTGCTCTACGGGGCGGCCAACTGGAGCGCCGCGCGCACCGAGTTCATGGACGTCTACCGCGAGACCAAGAACCCGCGCGTGCTCTTCAACGTCGCCGTGTGCGACAAGAACACCGGCCACTACGCCCGCGCGATCGAGGTGCTCAAACAAGAGCTCTCCGAGGGCGCCGGCAAGCTCTCCCCCGAGGAAGAGACCCGCGCCAAAGAGACCGCCGCGGGCCTCGAGGCGTTCGTCGTCGAGCTCGTCGTGAGCGTGAGCGAGCCCGGCGCCAAGATCTACGTCGACGACGTCGAGGTCGGAGTATCCCCGCTCGCGAGCCCCCTCCGGGTCGACATCGGCGAGCGGCGCCTCGCCGCCAAGAAGGCCGGCTACGCCGACGCGTCGACCGTCAAATCGTTCCCGCAGGGAAAAAAGCCCGATCCCATCGAGCTCAAGCTCGAGGCGATCGCCAAGCTCGGCACGATCACGGTGCAGGTCTCGGGCGCCCCGAACGCCACCGTGCGCATCGACGGCAAAGAGGTGGGCGCCTCGCCCTACACGGGCAAGCTTGTCATCCGTTCGGAGCCTTACGTGGTCGAGGCCGATGCGCCAGGATTTGCGACGGCCAAGCAGTCGGTCGTCATGAAAGAGGGCGAGGCCGCCGCGGTCTCGCTCGGCCTCTCCAAAGAGCAACGCCAAGGCAAGCTCATCGTCACCACCAAGCCCGAAGGCGCCACGATCCTCATCGACGGAAAGGTCGTCGGCTCGACGCGCTTCGAGGGCGCGGTGGACGCGGGCCCCCACCTCGTCACCGCCAAAAAGAATGGCTTTTACACCTACAACCTCGACGTCGAAGTGCCGAAGGGCGGCGAGCGCCCCGTCACCGCCATCCTCAACGAGGACAAGGCCCCGAGCTTCGGCCCGTGGCTCATCGGCACCGTCGTGGTCATCGGCGTGGGCATCGGCGCGGCCGCCGTGCTCTTCGCGCCGAAAGATCAGGATCCGTACCGCGGTACGCTCCCTCCCTACATCGTCGAGCACCAGTAGCCGCGGGCGCCCCGCACTTTTCTTCGTTAAACTAGGGGTTTGCCCCAAGGAGACTGCCGCATGAAGCTCCGCACCATCGCCACGCTCGCCGCCCTCGGCACCTCCGCGCTCGTCTGGAGCGGCTGCGAGGGGAAGAAGCAGACCGAGCTCGTCGCGGGCATCTCGACCCAGGTGCGCGTCCCGAAGGACCTGAAGACCATCCGCGTCGACGTGCTCGTGGGCGGCACGCAGGTGAAGTGCGACTCGTACCGCGTCTTCGACGGCAAGGTGCAGCTCCCCCGCACGCTCGGCACGCTCCCCATCGACGACTCGAACCGCGGCCTCCCCCTCACGATCACGGTCGCCGGCTACTCCGAGGAGCGCCAAGACGCGACGACGGTCGACCAGTTCGCCGACTGCGTGAACACGCCCATCCAGCTCGGGACCGAGGCCGCGAAAGGCCGCATCTTGCGTTCGTCGCGGCAGACGTACACGCCCGAGAAGATCCTCTTTTTGCCGATGCCGCTCTCGTTTTCGTGCTTCGACAAGACGAACTGCAAGTCCGAGGAGACGTGCAAGGCCGGCCGGTGCGCCCCGGTCGACACCGACTCGTCCAAGCTCGCCGAGTTCGACGAGCGCATGGTGAACGGCGCCGCCACCACGTGCTTCAACGTCGAGACGTGCGTGAACCTCACCGGGCAGACGCCCATCTTGCTCGACGCCGACAAGTGCATCTACGCGCACCCGGGCTCTCCCGGCGCCCCGAGCTACCCCGGCATCACCATCCCGAAGGACGGCGACGGCCTCAACGTGCGCGCCTTCTTCGACGGCGGCGAGGTGGCCGAGGTCCTCGACCAAGATCCGGACGAGGGCTACTTCATCCCCGACGCGTCCAAGCCGCAGCAATTCCAGCTGGCGCCGGGCCTGTGCGACATGGTCAAGGGCCAGGATCCCGACGGCAAGGTCCCCGCGCACCGCATCAGCGGCCTCAAGAGCTCGGGCGTGTGCCAGTCGAAGACGCAGCGCCAGCCCCTCTGCGACGGCGACGTCTTCAAGGCCATGACGGGCAACCCCGCCGGCACGATCACGCCGCTCGCGGGCACCTGCCAGACCTTCGAGGTGAAGCCCACCCCGAGCGCGCTCGTCGTCCTCCTCGACGGCTCGGTGCGCATGTCGGACTTCTACAAAGACACGACGGTCACGCGCACCCTCGGCCTCTCGCTCGCCGACCCGGTGTTCGAGGCGATGCAGCTCGGGCTCAAGGTCATCCCGCAAGACATCGACTGCGGCACGCGCACCTTCAAGCTCCTCGACGTCCCGATGCAGCCCGCGCTCAAGGCGCAGAAGGCCGTGGCCACCACCATCGCCGACTTCGTCTCCGGCACACGCGCGCTCGAGCCCATCACCACGCCCCTCCGCGCCGACGGCTCGCTCGAGTCTGCGTACGCCAAGCTGAACGAGGCCGAGTTCTCCGGCTTCAGCCGCAAGGGCGTGCTCCTCATCGGCAACAAGGACTTCGCCACGACCAAGTGCACGGCGGGCACCCCGCTCGTCGACGTCGTGCGCAAAGGGAAGATCCCGACCTACACGCTGCTGCTCGGCACCGACGGCACGGTCGAGCCCGAGCTCGAGCAGGCCTCCCGCGAGGCCGCCGACACCTTCAAGCTCTACGACGCCCGCAAAGACCAGGCTCGCGGCAGCGACGCCCTCAGCCAGATCACGCGCGACCTCAGCTCGTGCCTCTACGGCGTGCCCGGCGGCAAGCAGGTCGACGGCAAGTCGGTCGTCTCGTACTACGACCCCGTCCGCCGGGAGACCATTCGGGTGAAGGCCTCCCAAGACTGCTCCGACAAGAACGGGTACACGGTCGAGGGAGGGCGCATCCGGTTCTGCCCGACGGCGTGCGACGCCTTCGTCGGCACCCTCAAGGACCGCTCGCTCCTCGCGCTCTCGGTCGGCTCGCAGGCCCAGCCGGTGCCCGTGTTCGCCTCGACCGGCTGCGAGTAGCGGCACGGCGGGCGGAATTTGACGCGGATGCCGTTCGGGCATGCCTTGGCGCGTAAATTGATTCATTTCATGTGTTTGGCGCGAACGTCGGTCGGTCCTCACGGGTCGGCGGTCGGTCCTCACGGGTCGGTTCGGGCCTCGGTCGGCCCGTCGGCCACGTGAGCTACCGGCAACCGAACATGCTGCGCCGGCACCTCACGCCGCGCGGCCTCGAAGCCTCACGAGAGGTCCACGGGCATCGTCCACCTTCCGGGATTCGCGGCCCTTTGCCGTGGCATGCCGACGTCATCACGGCGCGCATGCTCGTGGCCCCCGAAGACAGCGCCCCCGACTCCACCCCGCGACACTGGCAGGGTCGACCGAGCGACACACCGACGCGGCCCGGCATTCGCGCCGTGCGGCCCAAGATCGTCCCCCCCGACGGTGCGGTCGAGGAAGAGGTCGTGCTCTCCCGACGCGACCCCGCTGCGAGGACTGAGGCGCGACGCGAAAACCCGAGGTGTATGCTCCGAAGATGCGCCTCGCGAATCTCCTGGCCGTCGTGCCGCTCGCCACCCTCGTCGCGTGCACCCTGGTGACGACGCCGGCCACGCAGCCCACGCCGGACGCCGACGTCCCCGTGGCCGACGCCGCAAGCCCCCCGACGGCCGATGCAGCCCCGGGCGTCGACGCCTCCGCACCCGACGCGCCCATCGCCACGGGATGCGACGCGCCCATCGCGCCCCCGCCCGCCGCGCTCGGCCTCTCCCCCTTCTACAAGAAGCACCTCGACGCGACCGGCCTTCCCGTCGTCGCCTCCGACAAGGTGAGCGACGGCGCCCTCCGCCAAGCCTGCCGCATCGCCTCCAAGATGCTCTCGTTCCGCTCGGACGTGCGCGCCGCGATGACGTCGAAGAAGGCACGCCTCGCCGTGATGGCCCGCAGCGAGGTGACGACCGACGTCCCCGAGCACGCCGATCTCTACCAAGCCTTCCCCGGCACCGACTGGAACGTGCGCGCCCGCGGCCTCGGCGGAACCGTCGCGCGCCCCGCCACGTCGTGCGCCGAAGAGAACCTCCTCTGCGACACGAAGGACCCGTACGTCGGCGAGAACATCCTCGTGCACGAGCTCTCGCACGGCATCGTGAACCTCGGCGTCACCTTCGCCGACACGACGTTCCAAGGCCGCCTCGACACGGCCTACAGGAGCGCGATCGCCGCCGGAAAATGGAAGGACACCTACGCGGGCTCGAACGTCGAGGAGTACTTCGCCGAGGGCGTGCAGTCGTACTTCGACACGAACCTCCAGGCGAGCCCGCCGAACGGAATCCACAACGACGTGAACACGCGCGCCGAGCTCCTCGCCTACGATCCTGCGCTGCACGCGCTCGTGGCCGAGGTCTTCGGGCCCGACGTGTGGACACCGAAGTGCCCGTGATCTCGGGTACTTGTCGCGCGCCCTGCCTCGTGGGAGAAGGTGCGCGATGATCGTGCTCGGCATCGAGACCTCGTGCGACGAGACGGCCGCCGCGCTCGTCGACCACGAGGGCCGCGTGCTCTCCGACGTGGTCGAGAGCCAGGTCGCCCTCCACGCCCCGTACGGCGGGGTCATCCCCGAGCTCGCCTCGCGGGATCACCTGACGAACCTGCCGCACGTGGTGACGCTCGCCCTCTCGAAGGCCGAGAAGACGCTCGACGACGTGGGCCTCGTCGCGGTCACGTGCCGCCCCGGGCTCGTCGGCGCGCTCGTCGTGGGTGTGCAAGTGGCGAAGGGCCTCGCGTGGGCGAAGGGCATCCCGCTCGTCGGCGTGGACCACCTCGTCGGGCACCTCTTCGCGAACGAGCTCCGTCGTGGCGACGCCCCCGCGAGGCCCCCCGAGAGACCGTTCGTCGCGCTGCTCGTCTCGGGCGGGCACACGGCGATTTACCGAGTGGACGGCCCGCTGCCCGAGCAAATTCGCGAGCTCGGCGCCACCCGCGACGACGCGGCCGGCGAGGCCTTCGACAAGGTCGCGAAGCTCCTCGGCCTCGGGTACCCGGGGGGGCCCGTGGTCGATCGGCTCGCGCGCACGGCCACGCCAGACCCTGAGATGTTCCTCGCGCCGATGGCCAGCACGAAGACGCTCGACATGAGCTTCTCGGGCCTGAAGACCCAGGTGGTGCAGCACGTGGCGAAGTACGGCGTCCCCACGGGAGACGCGCTCGCCACGGTGTGCGCGTCGTTCCAAGCCACGGCGACCAAGGTGCTCACCGACAAGGTGATCGCGGCCGCCGTGCGCGAAGGCGTACGCGACGTCGTCATTGGCGGCGGTGTCGCGGCGAACCGAGAGCTCCGCACGCGTGTGACCGAGGCCTGCGAGGCGCGTGGCATGGTCGCGCACCTGCCGGACCTCGCGAGCGCCACCGACAACGCCGCCATGATCGCCTACGCCGGAGCCCTCGCGCACACCGCCGGGGTCGTGCACGGCCCCGACCTCGCCGCCACGAGCGTCACGTCGTTGCCGCGGGAGACACGCAAGGGCCGCGGGGTGCGCTGAGCGAGGCGCCTCCGAACCGCACGCTCGTCGCGAGTCCCCACGGAGGCGGGCAAGACCGCCACCAAGGTGCTTGCGGAGAAGGGATCGGGGCGCCGTGCACGAGGGGCGCCACGACGTCGTCTTCGGGGGCGCTCGCGTGCCCGGACGCGGCTCTCGCGACGGGCCCTGGCGACCGCCCCACTCACCCAGAGTTACTATCGAGTAACCATCGGAAATCGTTCGGATCACGTCACTGTTCCGGCGCCGTAACAGTGGGCCCCCGGAGGGGTCCGTTTCGGGGCCTCGGAGCGGGCACGGCGGTCATTCGAGGAGCGCGTCGAGCGCTCCGCAGAGCTTCTCGTGTTGGTCGCGGTACGCCTTCCCGAACCCTTCGCGGTGGTGGACCTTGTCGAGCGCGCTCGGGTACGGGATGGGGATCCAGGTTCCGAGTCGGTCCATCGCGTCGAAGAAGGGGGCGTCCAACACGAAGCGCTCCGTGAGGTGCGCGTACTTCTTGCGAAGGCCGCTCGGGGTGACGATGCCCGCGAGCGTCGGGTGCGTCCGCGAAAGGTCGGCGAGGAGGCCGCTCGCGACGAGCTCGTCCAGCGTGGCGCTCCCGTCGAAGTAGGCATTCCAATACGTGCCGATGTAGCCAATCGCCATCGGGTTCGAGCTCGCGTCGTCGGAGGCGTTGCCTTCGTGCCCGTACCCGTAACGAAGATCCACGTCGCGGATCTCGAGGTCGAAGAGCCGCCACGCCTGACGCTCGTGGAGCTTCTTCCCGACGAGCTTGGGCGCTTCCTGGAGCGCCTCCCGCGCGTCGCTCGAGACCCGCGCCGTCGCTCGCGGCGTGAGGCTGCACTCGAGCAGCGTCGCGAGGAACGCGGGGCCCAGCTTCGTGTACCTCGGGTGATGGACGACGTGGGCGATCAACGCGCGCGCCTGCATGCGCGCGAGCACGAGGCCGAGCCGCAGGCCGGGGCGGAACGCGAACGCGCGCGAGACGGCGTGGATGTCCTCGCGTGTGTCGGGTCGGTAGGGGAACGTGTCCCAGAGCGGCCGATCGAAGCGGGCACGCACGTCGGCATCGGAGAAGAGCGGCGCGTACCGCGGGAGGCTCGGGATGCGCGCGCGGAGCCTCTGGTAGTCGGCGAGCTCCGCGGCCTGCACCGGGACGTCCTTGCGCGAGAGCTCGTCGTTGTCCGACCCGTAGAAGCCCGGCCAATCCGGGTACATGGAGAAGATCGGCCGCGCGCGTGGGCCGTGGCAGGTGTCGCATCCTCTCGACTCGAGCTTCGGCGCGCCCGGGGCGATCGGGAAGTCGATCGACGACAGCTCGAAGCGACCGCTCTCGAGGTCGAATTCGTGCATGTCGAGGCGCTGTCCGTTCGTCTGCTTCGGCCCGCCGCCGTTGTAGCTCACGACGAGGCCGCGCCCCTCGTCCCACGCGATGACGCGCGGCGCGTCCGGATCGGCGCTCTGGCTCACGCGCGTCTCGACGAGGTGGCCACGCTCGCCGCGCCGCGAGATGCCGTGCTTCAGCACGAAGTTGCGCCTCAGCGCGGGCGGAAAGAGGGCCGGCACACCGTCGAGCGTGACGACGTTCGGGCTCTCGGAGAGGGCGGTCACGATCGCGTCGCGGCCGCGCGGCGGGGGGCGCTCGTGGGCGGCGTCCGGGGCCGCGCTGTCCGGGGCCGCGCTGTCTGGCCCGGAGTCGTAGGCTACGGCCACACGGGCGCTCGGCTCGATCGGCGCGGGCATCTCTCGCGGAGGCGTGGCCCCCGCACATGCGTAGACGCCGCTCGACGCGAGCACGGCGAGCAGCGACAGGTGCGCGAGACGCGCGAGCTTCGGCATGACCCGAACGTACGCGGAGCGGCGCGATCGGGCTACGTGGTGGCGAGCGTCGCACGGGACCGCCCGAGCTCGCGGGCCCGCCCTGGGCGCGCCCTCGGGCGGAGCGCGCCCTACCCTCGTTTTTCCCAGGTTTTCGCCGCTCACGGCGCTCGGCATCGTGGCACGCGCCCTGCACTGAGGTGAGGCACGGTGTGGCGCTCGGCGACACCGCACTTTCGAGGGAGACGACTATGAAACGATCGATCGTCGGTGTGTTGGCGTGCATGACGGTGGTGGGCCTCAGCTTGACGGCCGGCGCGCAGGCGGAGGCTCCGGTTCAGCCCGACTACAAGGTGGTCACGGGCTCCTCGGGAGACCTCGTCTCGGACGACACGTTCGACCTGCAGAGCGTCGTGTCCGGCAGCTCCCTCACGTACAAGCGCCAGGGCACCCTCGGCGGAATCAACCTCGGCTGGGACACGAAGCACGGCGACTACGTCACCATCAAGCGGCAGGCCGGCTCGGGCCCGGTGAAGTACGGCGAGCCGGTCGCCATTCGTGTGCGCCGAGGAAACGACGGAAACTACATCCGCTACAGCCGACGTGATCTCGGCATCAACCTCGACTGGTCGAGCTCCCCGGTCTACGAGTGGAGGATCAAGGGCGGCCAGGACGGCCAGCCGGTCAAGGCCGGCGCCGTCATCGCGATCGTGAGCACGGTCGAGAAGGACAGCCTCGTCTACTGCTACCGAAAGAACGGCGCTTGGCTCAAATGGTCGAAGGACTGCTCGCGCGCCGAGCGTGAGCTCGCCAAGCGCGGCGCCCCGAGCCTCTGAAAAGGACGTCTCTCGCAACTCCGGGCGACCCACGCACCTCGCGAGGGTCGCCCGTCCCTCGATGAGTGTGACGGGCGAGCTTGGGTCGTGCGACCATCGCAGCAAAGGAGACCGCGGGCCGAGGTCCGCGAATACGAACATGGGGGGAGTCGTCTATTTCATTCCGCTCGAGCGGGGCCCGCACGAAGCCGCGCAGCAGAAGGCGCTGCTCGAGACGATTTGGGGTGTGCTCTCGCGACGGATCAACTCCCTCGCCAAGCGCAAGGGGCTCCGCGACATCACGGGCGCCTACCTCGCGATGGAGGCCGGCGACGGCCTCATGGACGGGAGCTGGTTCGCAGACGAACGAAACATCACGTTCTCGTTCGGTGACGCCGCCGGTTTGTGCGTCGGGGAGGCCGACGCGTCGTGGCACTGGACGGAGCTCGTCGCCCTCGAGATGTGGGACGTCCTCTCCGAACGCGCCCGCCTTCACGGCGCCGAGCTCGGACCTCGGCCACGCTCCCTCGAGGCAGCCCTCGCCAAGAACGACCATCCTATCTTCTACTTCGGGACCAAGCTCGCCGTCACTTCGGCCCATCCCGACCCTGGGGACGATCACGAATTCCGCGTGTTCGACTCCGTCTACCCCTTGGCGAAGGTGCCCGCGGCGGACCGGGAGCGCGTCCGCGCCCTCGTCCGAGGAGGCCTTTGCGCGTGCGATCTATGCCAGGCGCTCCGGGCCAAACTGAGCTTGCCGCTCGCGCCCGAGGCCGTTCGGCCCAAGCGCGAGCCAAAACCGAAGGCGAAGGCGAAGCCCACGGCGAAAGCCCAAGTCACGCACGCGACCACGCACACCGATCTCGCGAGCGCGAAATACCTGACCGCGCTCGACGCCAAGCACATCCTGGCCCACCCCGAGGACGCGGTCGTCCTCGACCTGGGGGGCCGTTGGTTCGCTGGGAAGAGCATCTCGCCCAAGCTCCGCAGCGCGCTCCCGTCGATGCCGATTCGAGCCCTCGGCCTCTACCATCATCGGATCCGCGAGCTCTGGCCCGAGGTGTACGAGCTCTCCGATCTCGAGATCCTGTATCTTTACGACACCAACATCCCACGCGGTTTGCCGCCCGAGGTCGGGCGCCTCGAGAAGCTCCGTGCGATCGACCTCGGGTACAATTCGAGATCGGCGCGCTGGGATCCGGCCCTCTTCCGCATCCCCACGCTCGAGGTGGTGCTCGGCCTTGGCGGAGACGAGCCACCCCCCGACCTCCTCGCTCGTCCCGCCCGGCCCCTACGCGTCCTCGACATGGGGTCGTGGCGCCGACCCGGGTCGAAGGCCGCGCGCGAGCTCCGGCTCGAGGCCGCCATCTATCCAGATGGGTTCCTCACGTCGGACGACATGGCCCGAATGCCCCTCCGATTCCTATGGACGTCGAAGGCCACGCTCCCCGAGGGTCACCCGCTCGAGACGCTCGGATTCGACGGCGACGAGCTGCCGCGCTGGGTGGCCGGGCTCCCCGCGCTGCGCCACCTCCACCTCTCCGTCAAGCGTCTACCGGACTGGCTGCCCGAGCTCTCCGGCCTCGAGACGCTGGTCGTACACACCTACAGGGCCGACGCCGACGCCCTACGGCCCCTCGAGCGGATGCGCGCCCTCCGGCGCCTCGGGCTCTTTGCGTTCGATACCATAGCGCTGCCGCTGGATCTCTCGTGCCTCGAGCGCCTCGAGCTCCTCGCGATCTACGGGCCACTCCGCTGGGCCGACATGCCTCGCGGGATCCCGGGCCTCCCGGCTCTGCGCCGCTTCTTTTCGCGCATCCTCACCTCGGGCGAAGATGCGAAGGTCGAGCGCGCCGTCCCCTCCGCCATCGTCGACGGCAACATGGTCCGTCACTGGAACCCCTTCGACCTCTACGGTGCCCTGTCCGCGCCCGGCTCGGCCGAGCGGCTCCTCGCGAAGTTCCGAAACGAGCACTGGCTCGACGACTTTTGAGTCGCCGACTGGCAACGAGAAGTGAAACCTACCTCGAGAGGGACGCCTGGCGCGCTCACGTCGCGGCCTTCGCGTACGGCGTGCTCGGCGCCCCCGCGAAGAGTTACTCGTCGTCCGACCAAGGAGAGCCGGGGGCTTCACGGGGCCGCCTCGGCGTCGTGACGTATCCGAGCGCGGAGCGTTGCCCGTGGCTCGAGGTCGGGCTCGTGTACTGGGACGATGACGGGGATTTCGGAGTGCCCAAAGAGTGGGGCGTGAATTGCGCTGGCCAAGTCGGCACCACGATTGGCTACAAGGTGAAGACAGTGAGCACGCCATCACCTCTGGGCGCAGTCTTGAAACTGCAGGGCCCCCAAAGCGGGCATCCAGGTGACCTCATCGCATAGGAGCGTGACAGTCGAGCCGACCACGGGAAGAACGAACGCCGGTGCGCCGAGATCGACGATGGCCCGAGCGGGCCTCTTGGGTGAGACGAAGCGCACGATCGCCTTCGACTCGAAGCCCTCGGGTCCTTGCTGGGTTTCGGACACGGTCGCCGTCACGAGCAGCGGCGTACCCCGGATCGATCGACGGTCGCCAGTCGCAAGGGCTGCGGCTTCGTTGAGCGTCATGATCCGCGCAGCGGGCTCTCGCGCGATGGCCGCGGCCGAAGGACGCTCGTCTCCGGTCACCGAGCCCACGGCCGCCTTCCCCGTAGGTTCCGCGTCCGCCGCCGGGTTCGACGACTGCTTGCACGCGCCCAGAACGACGAGCGAACCGACGAGGAGGAGCTTCGTTGTCACGTCCTTTGGCATGCCGCGACGCTATCCCTTTGCGACGTGCCCTTCAATCGATCCCCACGCACATCGGCGAGCCGCCGCCGCCCACAAGAGCCGGCGTCCGCGTCACGTCGTGAATCCGTCTTCGGCGCCCTGGGGCACCCATCACCGAACGACGGGCGCGCAGTTCGTGAAAAGGACGCTCGTCTCGATGCGGAAGTTCGATCCCGGGGTGTGGCGCTCGGCCTGGAACACGGCGAGCTCGTACACGTTCCCCTTGACCAGCCCGAGCTCCGCGGCGCGCGCGTCGAAGTCGATCGAGCCACGCTTCGTGTCGTGCACGCCGCCGAGGTCGATCGCGAGCCGACCGTTCACGAAGACCCACAGATCGTCGTCCCCCGAGAAGGTGAAGACCTCTCCGCCCCTGTACAAGAAGAGGTTGCGGAGCTCGAACGTGAAGTGGAAGTTGTGGGCGCGCCCTTGGTTCCCTCGGCCCCGCCCGTCGATAGGAAAGAACGCGTTGCTCTCGAAGAGGAGCCGGCCGTTCGTCTCGACGAAGGGCACGTCGTAGTCGATGGCGACGTTCACGCCGGGCACGTTGCGGAACCACTGATCGAAGTTGCTTTTGCCCGTCGTGTGCCGCGTCGTCCCGCTCGAGACGTACACGGGTTTTCCGTCGGCGCCGAGCGTCCCGGCCACGATGCCCAGCTCTCCGTCGCCGACGAACTTCTCGAAGTCCGGATGGGTGTCGTCGAAGTCGCGCACGATGCCGCGGAAGCTCGGCGCGCACGACGCATCGCGGGTCGACGCCTCGACGGGCGCCGCGTCCCCGAACGATCCCGGCGGAGGCCCCGGCGGCTTCGGCCCTGGCCCAGCTTCCTTCTCCACGATTTCGTCCGAGAAGCCGTCATCGCGCTCGACCGTCGGCGCGTTCGCGCACGCCGATGCCGCGCCGATCCCGAGCACGAAGAGGCCGAGCATCCGGAGGCTGGGGTAACTCATGGTGGAGTTACGGTACGGGTCCTCCGCTCGCACGGGCAAGCCCATCGTGCCGATTTGTCTGCGTGCCTGAACCTGCAGATTGTCGCGCAGCGTCATGTGCAATCGGTGCGCCTCGATGCCCGCGCGAACCACGGGAAACCGCGATCGATTCCCATCACACGGGCAGTCACCGGCACACGGTCAGTAGCCGTGACACGGGTAGATCCACCCGACGTCGACGCGCGCGCGGACCCGGGGGTGGTCGACCGTGAGCCTGTAGCTGTCGCGACGTACGCGCCGGAGCGTCGCGGTGACGGTCCACCGTTCGGGCACCACGTCGCCCGAGCATCGCTCCGAGGACTCGAGGCGTTGTGTCGCCGCGGGGCACGCGATGACCTCGGTCGTGACGTCCACGGCGTCGGCGGGTAGCCGAGCCGCCACCCAGACGAGCCTCGCGATCCGGCGCGTGTCATCTCCTTCGTCCGGAGAGGGCGATGCGTCGGCGCCGGCGTCCGTGGTGTCTTCCGTGCGATCGACGTAGACCACGTTGCTGTTCGCGTCCGCGTACGCGATCGGGCGCGCGAGCCTGGTCCCGTCCGCGAGGACGAGCTCTTCCACCGTGGCCGCCGCGGTGCGCGTGTCCGTCGCCTTGGGGATCTCGTCGTCGTGGTCGAGGCACACGTCTCGACCTTGACCGCACGCGGCGAGGGCCACCACGAAGAACCACGGACGAACACGGGAGGCGTAGCGCATCAGAGCTCCCGGCACGCGAGGACCGCCGGCGTCCAGGAGACGGCGAGGCTCATTCGCAAGCGTGGCTCGTCGACGTGGATCGAGTACGCCTGCGCGCCCCACCACACGAGGTGACCAAAGATGAGCCGCTGCTCGGACGAGGACCGGGCGCCCTGCCCGTCGACGCACCCTTCGCCAGAGTCGTGCAGGCGCTCGGTGGTACGGCGGCAGGTCTGCACGAGCATCGGGAGCTCGAGGGGCGACGAAGGATCGGCCTCGAGCTTCCACGAGATCGCCGCGACCACCGCCCCGGTCGCGCGATCCCCGACGACCGCGACGGAGCCGCCCTTCGAGTTGCCTCGGATCCGCGCGGACGCGGAGGCTCGAGGCTCTCCCTCGGCGGCGATCACGAGCTCGACTTGCCCCGTGGCGTTCGCGCGCTCGGGCTCGACGATCTCCTTGTACGCGCAGCTGGGATCGTCGCCGACCGCCACGCACCCCACGAGGCTCACGAGGGCCCCCGCTCCCCACGCCCAGCGATACACGCCGGGAACATGCCACGAGCGCCCGGCAGATGCACGTGGCGGGGCGGTCGGCGCCACCCCACTCGGCGCTCCCTCGCGGCGCTCCGAGATCGCGCGGCCCGCACGCACCTCGCCGGTCAGCGCACCGCACGATCGCGGTCATTTCCGCGCCTCGCTCCTGACACGACGAAGCCCGCGAGCCCTCGTCGGGTCGCGGGCCTCTCGCTCGTAGGTCGCCTCACTTCACGACGAAGTGCTGGTAGGCGCCGGCGGTGTCTTGGTCACGGCAGGTCTGCATCGTCGCCTGGACGTGGTCGCCAGCCTTGGCCGGGGCCGCCAACGTGACGCACATGCCCGTCACGCCGCGGAGGCGGCCCTGGTCGTCCAGGGTCCAGGTCTGGTCGGTCTTGTCGCACGAGTAGATGTCGACCTTGGTGCCCTCGGCCACGCCCGAGTGGTCGATGTCGAGGCACGCGTTGGTGCTCATCTGGCTGCGGATGCGCCCGTCCATCGAGTAGCTCCAGAGCTGCGGGTTCGTGCCGTTGCACACGTACGCGCCGACCGACGTGAAGTCCGAGGTACCCCCGTGGTAGAGGTCGAGGCACACGTCGCTGCGCGCCGCGAGCACCAACGATTTCCCGTAGAAGGTCTGCGCGGCAGCGTCGAGCGCGGCTCGCACGTCGCTCTCGGCGTGCACCTTGGCGATGGCCTGCTTCGCGGCCGAGACGCACGCGACGACCTTCGGATCGTCCTCGCCCTGCACGGTCTCCACGTCGTCGAAGCACTTCGGCACCACGGCCTGGAGGGCGGCGTTGTCGGCGTCGAGCCAGGCTTGGACGGACTTCACCTTCGCAGCGTCGTAGGCCGGGCTCGTGGCCCGCACGTCGGCGAGGGAGCGGAGCGTCACGACCGAGTCGAAGGCCGTCTGGAGATCACGACGCGCGGTGACGACGCTGCCGGGGGTGTCCGGGAAGTCGACGCCGGAGATGCCCACCGACGAGAGCTTCGCCGTCGAGAACGAGAGGGGGACGTACCCGTCCGAGCCACCGAACTGCGTCGGGTAGTCGCTCGAGGCGTAGTCGAGCGCCTTCTGGGCGAGGTCGAGGCACGCGTCGAGGTTGTCCCCCGAGCACGTGACCGCGCTCTTCGGGTCGAGCACGCGGGTGAGCTGGGAGGGGTCACCGCCGAGCTGGGTCGGCGTGAGCGCGATGGGGATGCCCTTCTTCTGCGAGCTGTGCGCCTTCGAGAGCTTCGTCGAGAGCTCCCCGAACGTCGCGCTGGCCGACAGCGAGCCCGTCATCTCGCTCTTCAGCTCGTCCGACGAGAAGCTCACGCGGTACGCGATGGCCAGGCGCGAGCCGAGCTGGACGCTCGTGATCACCTGATCGCCGCACGACTGGAGGAAGCTCTCCGGATCGCGCTCGCGGAGCTCCGCGGCCTGGCTCGTGAGGGCCACGCTGCTCGACTGGAGGAGCGGCCCGAGCTGCGATGCCGAGAGGAGGATGGTGTAGGAGCCGCTCGACGAGGTCGCCTCCCTCGCCATCTTGAACGAGCCCTCGCCCTTGTAGATCCCGAAGTGGGCCTTCGCGTCGACGTCGATCGAGAGCGCCGAGCTCGCTTGGGCCGTGTCCAGTTGGCTCGAAAAGGTCACCTGGCCGCGCTGGTTCGGCTGCGACTTCGTCACGACGTCGAAGCAGGAGATCGGGGCGACCTGGCTGCTGCGCGCGTTGTACCCGAGCCCGGCATCGGGGAGCTGGAGCGCGTCGGGGGCGACCTGATGGGGGACCGTCACGCCGAGCATGCCGACCTCCGTGAGCGCCTCACCCGTGGTCGCGATGTCCGCGGTGTCGGAGGCGGCGGGGACCGCGCATGCGGCGGACGAGAGCGAGGCGACGAGGGCGAGAGCGACGAGCTTGGTGTTCATGGGAGTCTCCGTATCGTTGGGGTTCGACCTCCCTTCAGCAGCGTCCGTGCCAGCCACGTCACCGCCCATAAGCCGTTGAAATCGTTACTGTTGCGACCGATACGTCGGAGATGACCGCGGTGTACCGGTACGGCTCGGTACACGCGGTCGATGCGGGCGCGAGGTGCAGTGCCGCGCAGCTCGCGGGGCCTCCTCCTGTCGTCCACCACGCGTGCGCCGGCTCACCCATCCGCCCCCACAAAAACCAAAGAGCCAGGCCCCAAGGCCCGGCTCTTCTCACGTCACGTCACGTCACGGTCAGTCTTGCGGCTCCTCGGGCCGCGCGGGCTTCTCGTCGGCCTTCGAGCCGCGCTTCTCGTCCCGCTTGTCCTCGCCCTTCGCCATCGACGCCTTCACCTTCGCCAAGATCGCGTCCACCGGCGCGAGCATCGTGTGGAGCGCCGCGATCTCTTCGTTCGTCGTCGCCATCGCCTCCGCGAGCGTAACGAACGACTGCAGCGCGTCCGCGGCGTCGCGCCGCAGCGGGGCCAGCGCCGAGACGCGCTCGAGCGTCACCAGGCTCTCCTGCACCGCCGCCTCGTACTCCGCGTGCTCCACCTTCTGCACCGCGAGCGCGGGGCGGAGGATGGCCCGAAGCTCCTTCGACATCGGCTCCTCCTCGAGGCACACGAGCAGCGCCTTGCCGTGCTCGGCCTGCGCCGCCGTGTCGCGCCTGAGGAAGGACATGTCGGCGAAGAACTTTTTGAGCAGCGTCGCGGCCTCGTCGCCGAGCTCCGTCACGCCCGCGAGCCGAGCGTAGGCCTCGGTGAGATCGCGCAGGACGATCCAGTTGCGGTCGACCCGCAGGTCGATGGCGCCCACCTTCGCCTCGGCGAGGTCGGCCTGCATGCGCCCCTTCGTCTCGTGCTCGAGCGGCTTCACCGCGACGAAGAACTTCTTGAGGCGCTTCGACTCTTCGGCGCTCAGCGTGACGCCTTCGGTCGTTTGTTTGAGCCCGGCCGCGATGCCCGGGAGATGGAGGGACGAGACATTACCCACACTTCGCACTGGTTTCATTCGAGGCTCCTTGAAGTGCGCCGCACTCTCGCGTCGCCCCTGTGTCTCGGCTCGCACCCGGCGCGTGTTGCGAAGAAACGTGACGGCCTCGTCGATTTCTCCGCCGCGCCCACCACCCATCGCACTTCCCGAATTGTTTCGAGCGGTTAGCCCACCTTGCCGGGGTGCCCCGCCGGCCCTCCCACGCGTCACACCACGTCCCCCAGGTGTGTTTTCGGTGCGGCACACGGAGCATCCACGTTGGGCATGTGGTGACGGCGGGGAGGTCACGGCAGAGAGACCTGGCCCACCTGTGTCGGGCGTGCGCGCCACGCGAAAAACACTTCGCGTGGGTGCTGACGGCGTGCGTGCCACGAACGCAGCACGGGGCCCGGGTGCGCGGGGCGAGACGCGCGCGAATGGTGGGCCTAGACAAGATCCGAGAGCGCGGATTACGCTGCGTCTTGGGAAAGAAACGGCGCAGAGCCGCAGCAGGACTAGCCGATGAGGCGCGCGACGGCAGCGGTGCGGCGACGTGCCAGCCTCGTCGGTTCGGCAACCGCCGTGCAACGTTCGATTCGCCGCGTGGGGACCGTGGGCGCCGTGCAAGTTCCCCGAGCCACGCCGTCCCGCCGTCCGGTGGCGTGCGAACGCTGGTTTGCTTGACGTACGCTCGGGCCCCAACCGTGAGGTTCGAGCTAGACTGCCGAGGGCGCCATGGCAAACTGCGACCTTGAGCAGGTCGTCCTCGCCTTTCTTCAAGACAGACTCGTCAAGGACCGAATCGCCAATGGCTGGCCGCGATCCCAAAGATGGCTACGAAAACCACCTGAGAACCGCAGAGCTGACTGGTGCGAAGGCGCTAACCCGAGCGCAACGAGCTGGGTGCCCCACAACGGAGGTCTCATGTGGTTCGAAGCTAACGCCCGCATGCATGCGCTCGGCATGATCAAAGGTAGGATCGACCCAACCACCCTGGGCAACTGGACGACGTGGGTCGCGAAGTGAACAAGCACCCTGGCGAGCCCGTCAAACGTTGGACGTCGGCCCCGTCGACCTTCTCTATCGCCGTGGAGCCCGACGAAAAGACGCTGCGCGCGGCATTTCCATTCGCGGATGTCCCCGCCGGCCACCCGTTGCGCGCCCTATGGTCGGAGCCAACGGAGCGAGCGCGGGACGCCCTCCATCATCTCGCGGACGACGTCCGTATGGTGGAGAACGTGCCCGGCGCCAAGTCGTTGTTCAAGTCCATGCGCACCGACCCAGAAGGCTTCGACGACTTCCGGTACGAGCTCCGGGTGGGGGCAGCGATTGCACGCTCGGCTGGCCAGAAGCTGCTGCGAATGGGTGGCCCGAGTTCGGGGCCGGACATCGAGTTCGAAGCGCTGTCGGGACACACGTGCGGGGTGGCTTGCTACCGGGCCCGCTCAAGAACTCGAGCCGTGGAGGAGCTTCACAGCCACCTCGGCTCGATCGCACGGTCGTTTTTTCGACGGTTCGTGTTCTACGACGTGCCCGAGAACCTGCTGCTCGAAATGATCTTCCCGCGAGCAACCCTCACAAAGAGAGAAGCAGCGGACGCGTTCAACGTCCTGTACGACTTCTGGCTTCGTTGGGACGTGGCGCAAGTGGAGCAAAACGGAATCAAGGTCACCCGCCAGATGCTTCCTCATCTTCCCCCAGTGGCCGGACAGAGGCGGCGCGCGCGCCTCCGGCTTATCGTACCCCTACGAAAGGCCGAGAGAGAGCGGGTACTCCGGCAGCTCGACCAGAAGATCGCGAAGGAAATTAGGAGCTGGGCGTCCGGCTACAAGGGCGTGCCGTTGTTCGCCGTTGAAGAGTCCGACGCCATCCACAACGGCTGCTTGAGGGAAGACCTGGATGCTATCATGGCTGACGCCAACCAAACGTTTGCCGGCTTTCTGCTAACGTACTATCCGTCGCGTGGGATTGAGAGCGGCGACTGGGTCCCACGGCGGAGCAGTTCGCTCGGCCTCCACATCGGGATCGAGACGTTCGGCCCCAACCTCAGCTCCTGGTCCGAGGGTCACACCCTCATGAGTGTCACGCCCGATCACGCAAAGGAGGAATGGGAGTTCGTCCGAACCGGCACCGGGTCATACTCCATTCTCGTACACTCACTCTCGCTCGGAAGCCACTACGCTCGCCTCCCTTTGCCCTGCGACCTGACGCTTCCTCCCACGGCGGACCCAAAGTTCCAGGAGCACTTCAAGGCCGCCATGGAGAGTATTCAGCGTGAGCAGCAACGAGTCCTCCCAAGCCCCGACTTCATCGGCTCGCTTAGCGACGAGGCCGACATATAGAAACCGGCGACCTTCTCCTTCGCCCGCGCGATCCGCGCACGCGTCCCAGCCCTCCAGGTCGACCTGCGAATCGCCTATGCCATCTGCGAAACTGCCGCCTCAAGGTCCATGTCGAGCGGCACCTAGTAGAACGGTTTTTCACGGGAGGATCTTCACCGTCAGTCAGATCGCGCGCACGTGAAACTATTCTACCTGCACACAACGCACCGAAACGCTTCCACGACCATCCCGGAGCCACGTTTGTCCACCCTGCTGCTCTCCCCAGCCCGACCAATACGCAAGTCCACGATCGAAGATGAATCTTGACTCTCGCGAATTCCCGTTCGCGTACAGGCCATCGATCGCCCACATGGACAACATCGACCCGTCCCCCGCGACGCGCACCATCGCCTCGTACCCAGCTGTACTGAAACCGCTTAACAAGAATCCTTCACCCGCTCGAACCATCCCCGACAAACCGCGAAGCGGAGACACATTCAACTCGATTGAAGACGGTGCGGTGGTACCATCGGCATGGGCGCGCCATACCCGGGAGACGTACCTGCCACTCGCACCCTCCAATCCGCCGTCCCACCAAAAGACTTCACCATTCTGGACACTAAGAAATCCAAAGTGGCCCGAGAGCGGCTTTGGCTGTAGCGGAACCACCACCCTCCACCTTGCGCTACCAGTGGGTAGGTGCGCAACAAAGACCCCTCCCTTGCCACCGCTCGCGTCGTACCGCCCAGCCCACGCGAGGACGTACTGTCCACTACTATTGCCAGCCCCGGCCTGAGGCAGGACCCGATAGTTCGGGTGCCCGTCATCCTCTGGCCGCGGCAGGTCCGGTACCGACAAGACCTGCCCGTCAAGCCCAATCCTCCGCAACCCAAACATAGGAGGAATCGAATTCGACCGATCGGCAAAGAAGAATGCCTGCCCGTCAGACCACCTCGGCGACTCAAAACTGAATCCAACAATAGACATTGTCTTTCCTGTCGCTAGAGTCGTCACATTACTCGGGTACCAGTACGCCGTACCTGCCACCACCTTCACAAATGCACGTGGCGTCATACGATCCGGTAGAATGGCGCTACTGACCTCACGTGGTACGAGTGCGGGAATTTCCGCTGTCATGAGGTGCCCCACTGTCGGAGCGTTAGCATTGTTCACTCCGGCTGGGCTATGGTACATCCAGTACAGATGGTCGTCCGCAATAGTAGGGTTCGACGGGTCGGTGGACCCCGAGGCAATCGTTTGCTGATCCGTATCGACGCATACGGGGCTTGACGGCGATTTTACGGGGGAGTCCTCAGGACTAGTGGCTGAAATTCCAGTCGGCGCATCAAGACTTCCGCCCGTGGCACAGCCAACTGTCCCAACGAAGACGGTGATGGCAGCGATTGTTACTCTTGTCGTGCACGCACGTTCGATCTGGCAAATCATGCTCCACATCACCTTTGCGTGGGTCTATTGCGGATCACGCGTCTAGCATTGCCTCATCGTCGATGCCGCGCCATCGTGGAAGTCCACGACCGCGAGGTCCGTGATCCATGGTTCAAACAGTCGAGCTTCACTTTGCCCAGCAAAACGCGCGTGACGTCCGACAGGCGACCATTTCGGTGACAGAACGCCGTTGTGGGTTTCCACGATAGCGGTGGTGACTGGTGGGAGCCACACTAGTTTTCAGGTTGTGCCGATCGCCTTCAACAACTCCCGCAGGAGGTCTGTTTCATGCGTGTGCTAAGGCAAACTGGCCTCATGGTTCTCGCCTTCGGGACGCTCATTTCATTCGGGATAGGGTCTAGTCGCGCACAAATCGCCTCGCCGCTTCCAATTCAGCATCCAACTGGAAGATGGGAGACCGGGCGGATCGCTGCGAATCCGTCATGTAGCGACAAGTCGCTTCTGTTGACAGGTCCGATCTGGGTCACGTCTCTATCCACCGGGGTCGACCCAACGATCCCGCGGCAGGGCTTTGTTGTCGTTTCTGGTCCCGGCAGTGGGTTCACCAATGTCTGGATTTCGACAGACTACTTCAAGGGCCCCTTCTTCTTGCCAAACGGGGCGACAATGTGCCTCGATCGCCAACTATATCCTGGGCAAAGGGGAAGTGTCTCCGAGGTGATATACTCCGGATATCGCTAAGGCCAGATGACCCCAGAACTCGGTCGACGAGGGCACGCAAGGCGCTTCAGGTGCGCGGAAAGCCTTCCGAGCGCGACTCGGATCATTCGAGCCTGCGCTTCGATTCGCCCCCTCGAAGTGGCAGACCGACGGGGATCGGCAGGGAATCCCGAGCGCGACCGACGGGGATGTGAGGATTTCCCGGGTTTCACCCATGCGGTATCGACCGCCCTGCCACCTACTGGCAGGCTGCTGCGCCGCACTCGAAGTCGACCCACGTCACGACGCCGGGTTCCATCGGGAGCTCCGTCGCATCGCAAGGCTGACAGGCGCCCGCGTCCCCGGGGGAGCTGGGGGTGACCGAAAAGGTCGCGGGGGTTAGGTTCCCCAAGAAGAG
Organism: Myxococcales bacterium; assembly: GCA_016712525.1. Classification (NCBI taxonomy): domain Bacteria; kingdom Pseudomonadati; phylum Myxococcota; class Myxococcia; order Myxococcales; species Myxococcales bacterium. The sequence goes on along the minus strand of JADJQX010000001.1, from coordinate 1,337,532 downwards.
GGTGCTTCCGCCGCCGCCCGCGACCGTCGAGGTCGACAATGTGGGTGTACCGTTCGACGCGACGGCTATGCCGAACCCGGGGACGAGTACGTCCAGGCCATTCCTGAGCGTCGCCGAGTATCCGCCGGAGGCCGCGTTCCGAAAGTCGACCTCCACGATCGCCTTCGTCGGGTCGACCGTGACGCCAAGGGCTTGCGCCGCCATGCGTTCGTCCTGCCCGACGAGATAGTACTGCCGGAACCGCGCGTTCGGGCGAACGACGAAGCCTCGGATCATCGGTAGCGCCACGGAGCCCGAGGGCGGAACCACCTTGACGATGGCCGTACGACCTTCGGGGAGGAAGAGCTCGAAGTCGCCCTTCGCATCGGTCTGCGTCGTCATCGTGAACGGCGCGAGGAGGGTCACCGTGGCCCCGGCCACGTCGCCACCGTAGTCGACGTGCCCGACGACACGATGGATCGCGGGGGGCGCGACGTCGGCCGACCCATCGAGAGGTCTGGCATCGCTCGCCGAGGCATCCGCTGGCCCCGAGGCGTCCGGTGGAGCCGGGATCGGATTCGCGTCGGCGGCCGACGCCTCTACCGGCTCCACGTCGCGGGCTACGCCGGCTCGCGAATCACAGGCGAGCCATCCACCCGCAGCCATCATGAAGACGCCAACAGTTCCTGCCCACGCGCGCGCCCCAGGGAACATGCGGCGAGGATCGAACACCCGCGGGGTGGGCGACAAGCAGAATCGGATCGGGACGCCCCAACCGGCCCCGCGCCGCCCCGCGGTTGCGGTGGCGTGCGACCTGTGACCGCGCGGTCGCCTGTGCCCCTCGCTCCCATGCCGTTCCAGGCCGCGAGCCGGAACAGTCCCTGCTACTCTGCCTTGATGCTGCTCTCCGAGCACGTACGTGCCCAGGCTGAGGCACGGCTCTCGACCTCCCTCGCTGGATACGAGCTTGCATCCATTCTGGGGATCGGCGGAGCGGCTTGCGTTTACCGCGCGCGGAGCCCTAGCGGGGAAGACGTGGCCCTCAAGGTTCTCCACCACGACCTCGCCCTGGATCTCGCCACCCGCGAGCGATTCCTGCGTGAGAGCTACGCCGCCAACGCGGTCGAGCACCCGGGCGCGGTGCACATACTGCGTCACGGTGCCGACGAATCGGGTACGCCATTCCTGGCAATGGAGCTGCTCGAGGGCTGCACTCTCGAGGAGGCGTGGCGACGCTCCGATGTGCCGTTTCCTACGCGGCGGGCGCTCGACATCATTACGGCAACGCTAGAGATCCTGGCGGCCGCCCACACGAAGAACATCATCCACCGCGACATCAAGCCCGCGAACGTGTTCCTGGAGCAACCCTCGCGGGTACGATTGCTCGACTTCGGCCTGGCGCGACTTCTATCCTCGCCACGCGTTACCCCAACGGGGGATGCCCTTGGCACGGCCGAATTCGCTGCCCCGGAGCAAGCCCGCGGCGCGGCGAAGAGGGTCGACGCCCGGGCAGATGTGTACTCGGTCGGGGCCCTCCTCTACACCTTGCTCACGGGGAGCTTCGTTCACGACGCAGCGAACCCGATGGAACGGTTGGTGCTTGCAGCGACTCGCCCTGCACCGTCTCTCCGAACCCGTGCCCCGCTTGCTCCCGAGGCGATCGTCCGGATCGTCGACAAGGCGCTCTGCTTTCGGCGCGACGACAGGTTCGCCGACGCACGCGCGATGCATGGTGCCATACTGACCGCCATTCATGGGCTCCCTGAGATGACCAATGTCTCGTGACCTTCCAACCACGCCCTCGGCTTTGACCTTCGCGCGCCTGCTCGGCGAGGGCCCCCTCGCGAAGGTCGCCCTTGCTGCGGCCCTCGAGCAGGTCTCGTTCCCCGCTTTCATCGTGTCCCAATCCGGGACGATGCTGCACGCTAACACGCGGGGGGCGAAGGTCGTCGCGCCGTCAGAATCCCGCCGAAGGTCACTATTCAAACGCGCCATCGCGACGCTCGGAGAGCCCGACGCGACGCTCGCCGCCCTTGTAACACCTCTGCGTGTGGAAGGACGGCCGACGTACTACCTGATCATCTTCGGTGAGACGACCTCGACCGAAGAGCTCGTCTGCCAGACGGCGCGGTTGTGGGAGCTTACGCCGCGGCAGACCGAGGTCGTCATGCTGGTCGCTCGTGGCATGTCGAACAAGGAAATCGCCGTCACCCTCGACTGCACGGAGCGGACGGTGGAGACCCATCTCACCGCGGTTTTTCGCAGGTCCGGCCTCGACGGACGTGGGGCGTTGCTCGCGCATCTCGTGCGGCGGTAGCTCACGGCCCGCCATCGCACCGCTCCTCGGGGCCTACAGCGACGACGCTAGGCTCGTTTCGGACCCAGGGAATGACGCGAACGTTGTCGATCCAGAAGTCTACCACCGTATCGATCGAGAGCCTGTCGACCATGAAGCACAGAAGCGCGTCTCCAGGACGAATGGGCCCCGCGCGGACGGACTGCTGGACCGGGCCTTCGAAGGCCGATGGAACGGGGGCGCCTCCGACGCCCTGGGTCGTCACGCGGAAGTGGCGGGGCGCGCTGACGAAGCCTGCGTCGTAGACGATTGAGTATTCGAGGCCTGGGGGAAAACTCGTAAACTGGCAAAGCCCGACAGAGTGGTCGCTTTCGCTGCCCTTTCCCAACATGGTAAAACGCGCACGGCCTCCATCGATGCGGATTTCGTAGCCGAGGCCACGAGGGGCGGGCAGCGGGGACCATGCCCTTGCCGAAGGGTCGGCGAACGATCCATCGAAGACGATGCCGGGAACGAACACGTCCTCCTGTGCACTCGGAAGCCCGCGCCCAAGCCCGCCATAGTAAAGGTAGAGTTCTTGGTCTCCCCCCGACACGTCGATCGCCGCATACAGCGCGGCGGCATCCGCGAAACTTGGGCCGTCGAACACGTATGGCACGGGTTTTCCAGAAGCATCCACCAACAAGAGCCCAGGCTCCACCTCGTTCACCTTTCCTTCCCGCCGAAGTCGGAGCGTATCCAGCGAGAACCGGACCGGGTACCTACGGACGACCTCAGGGGCACGCACGATGAGGCGACGCCGGTATCGTGAACCGGGGAGCCACCCCGTACACCCTGGTTCGCGAGGCGGGGAGGCCGCCCTCGCGTCAGAGGGACCGTCGGCAACGTTTCTCGCGGCGGGTTCCCCTTCCGGCAGCCCCCCGAGGAAGGCCTCGCACGCCGACACCGACACGACGACGAGAACCACCCCGAGTCGCTTCATGGGCACGACGTCTCCTCACGTCCCACCGATGCTCGAGGCTCGTTCGTCACGACGCGGCGCGCGCGGATCCGCGAGAACCGTGCATTCACGCTTCCACCGGTCGTGACCCCTGCACCAAGGCACATCACCCGAGTCCCGGAGTCAAACGTGATGGTCTCTTCATCCCGTGCGTTCATCGTGACGTTGCCCTCCACGACACTGTGGGCCCACACCGAGAGGCGGTCGAGCCCGGAAACCCAGACCCAGACCGCGCCTTCGCCCTCGCGCGCGAACACCGTATCGAAGACGACTCGGTAGCGTGACCCTCCTGGGAACGTGACGGTCTGACACGCGACGACGCTCGCGCCATTGTTGCCTGAGCTCCTCGCGACTTTGAAGCGCACGCCCTCGTCCTCGTAGCCGACACTCCACTCCGCGGGGACGCGATCGGCAGGGTCCTCCGTGAACTGCACCCACCACCCGTCGGTGCGCCGGAACGTTGGATCATCGATGATTCCCGGGGCGAAGACGTCCATTCGCTGTGCCCCGATCGCCGCCGACGCGTTACCGTAGTGGACCCATCCGCGTGCCCCCGGCTGGATGTGCATCCGGACGAGCGCTTGGCGAGGGCCGCCATCTGCCTCACCGTCGACCCAAAACGGCAAAGGTCGACCTTCTTCGTCGGTGAATCGGTAGTCGGCTCCCGTCGGCTGAACCTTGCCTTCGGCCACGAGTTGGTCCGAGGGTAGTGCGATCTGGACCGTGTAGTCCGCTACGGAGGCGTCGGTCCCGTCGAGGACGAAGGCGCGGCGATACGGATATCCCGGCAACGCGCCGGGACATGACGGAGCGCCGTCCCAACCAGCCTCCCCCAAACTGGGAGCCGACGCGGCGTCAGGACGATCGATGGCCTCCCCAAGTCCGCCAAGGATCCACGCGCACCCGGACACACCGAGCGCGCACGCAAACAGGCTGGCTCCAAAGGTCCGGGTCCACGTTGCTTCCGCTCCCATCAGAACCTACCTACGACCCCGAGCGGAGTGACGCTTAGCCGCGTGGGGCGAGGCGGCGCCTTGGGCCACACGAGCAGCGTTACACCGATCGCCCCCAGCCCTAGCGCCGACAAAAGTGTCACAGTCGACACCGTGGCTGCCACACGCGCCTCGGACCGTGCCCCCGGCGACTCGCACACGTTCGCGGTGTCACAGTTCGCCGCGTCGTTGCGCGTGACCGCGAGGACCCCGAAGCTCGTCCCCACGAGTGCGGCGATCGTGGCGCCCCCGAGCGCGAAGAGCCCAGCCCCCTGGGCCACCACGACGCTCCGCGGAACGGCATACACGACAGGGACCTCGACCTTGACGCGCTCCACTTCCGGTGCGGCTCGCGAACGCAGCTCCGGCGCACCGAAGGAGAAGTGCTCACGCCGCGCCTTCTCCCGCTCGATCACGACGATGCGCCGTTCGACGGTGGATCCGCGCGCATCTCGCAGCACGACCTCGTGAGGACCCGGGTCGAGGGCAACCTCCGCGCCCATCGCGACGTCAGGTCGCGGGGCACCATCAATCGTGATCGTTACATCGAAGAGGTCGTCTCCATCCGCCCGCTTGGCGTCGAAGATGACGGTCGGAATGCGCTCTGTCACCTCGGCCAAGCGTTCATCACAAAGGGTCCTCACCTCCGGCGCGCACTCGCTCGCCGCACAGAGTCTGAGCTTGGCGCGAGCCTCGATGAGGTGCCTTGCCTTCAGGGCGGCGCGGGCCTCGTCGCTGGAGTCCAAGCACGGTTCGGCGAGCGCGCTCCCAAGGAACCCGAGGAGCACGCCGAGCCCGCACCCTGCCCCGAGCGCGAGCGCGTGAGACCTCACGGGCACCGCCGGGGCCACTTTCGCCCATCCTCGTCAATATCGACCCCACAGGCGCGAGAGCTCGACACCACGGACGGTACTGCCTTCGGTAGCTGCGCGGACCGCGAACGCCCTGGCGCGCTCGGAGCCGCTCCCGAACTGCGGGCCGCTTCGAGGTGCGCCGGCTGAGGAGCGTCGTGAGACGGAGGTTCGGCCTGGGACGGCGCAGGCGCCGCCGCCGGCACTGCGGCGGCGTCGTCAACGTGAATCTCCGTTGCGGGTGCCCTTTCACCCCCGTCGACGGGACCTCTCGAACGCGGGATACCGACGCCGACAAGCCCTACGAGGACGGCGCCAACCGCCGCAACTCCCACGAGCCGACGCCGGGGCGACGGCATGACGGTCTCGGCCTCGCAGTGCCCACTCGAGCCTAAACCGAAGTCGAGGACATCCGGCACCGGGGCACCGAAGGCGACACGGTGCGCTTCGCGAAGCGCCGCGCCCATCGCCGCGGCAGTGGGCCAGCGCTCATCGCGCTCATGACGTAGGGCTCGATCCACGACCTCCGCGATAGCCGGGTGAATATCGGTGACTGTACCAAGCTTCTGAGCCGGCTCCGTCGCTGCGAGAATAAGGGCCTCCTCGGGAGAATCGGCCTCGTGAACCAGCCTGCCCGAAAGAATCGTGAAGAGGGTTGCTCCGACGGAGTAGATGTCGCTCCGCGCGTCGACCTCGGCGCGCCTCCCATAGGCTTGTTCCGGCGAGGCGAATGCCGGAGTTCCAAGTACACGCCCCGTCACGGTGCTCGACTTTTCGCCGGGCATGGCGACGCGCGCGATGCCGAAGTCGAGCAGCTTGACGGTGCCACTCCGCTCGAGGAACACGTTCTCGGGCTTGATATCACGATGGACGACGCCTGCGTCGTGGGCAAGGCTCAGCGTGACCAGGATGTGAGCTCCTATCGCAACCGCGAGGGCGGCCGGTACGGGGCGTCGGTCCCCGCGCCCGCTTTGCTCGTCGAGAACGGCACGGGCGAAGACATCAAGCGTGACGCCGTCGAGCAGCTCCATGACCAGGTACGCGAGGCCGTCACGCTCGTCATCGTCGAGGATCCGAACGGCCCCCCGGGGTACCTTGTTCGCGGCGTAGCCCTCACGAACGAAGCGTGCTCGGACGTCTGCCCCGACGGAGACCTCCGGGCGCAACAACTTGAGCGCGACGCGGTTGCCGTTGCGATGCAGGGCTTCGTAAACGACGGCCATGCCGCCCTCACCGATGGCACGAAGGAGCGTGTACTTGCCGAGCGTCCGCCCAACGCGTTCTTCCCCTGCGGACGTCCGCATGGAGAGAGCATACGCGGCGAGGGGCGGGCCCGTCTACCGGATGGCGTGCCCCGCCGTGCGTTCAGCCCGGGACCGTTCAACCGCGTTCGCTTCGGTCGCTTCAACCAGCGGAGACGGCGCGGCAATCGGTTGCCCCAACTGCCATAGTTAGTTGAGGTGGTGTATCATCAGCTTGGCACCAGCTTGAATGCGACAGAACTGCGAGTCTGCTCCGCACGCTCCGGTTACTCTCACGATTATCTTTCCCGACCCATCCACCTGACCGTCCTGAAGATTCAGCATTGGCTCCACGGAGTTTTTTGGAATGGAACACGAGATACTCGCCGTCGACGCGGAGCTGCCGCAGAAGTAGTTCTGCTCGCGATCCGGGCCGTAGGCTTCGTAGGCCCCCACGCCGCTGCTTGTCATGGTGAATACGTTGACCTTGGCCTCCAGGTCGCCCGCGACAGTTCCTGAGAACGTGCCGAAGATCCGATTCGCGGGGGTTTGCACCATGTTCGGGCAAGTTAGCTCCTTGCAAGGCGCGTTGCGTGCACATGTCCAGGTCTGACCCGCAGGAACGACGACAGTACACGAATCGCAGTGCCCGCCCTTGCACGTTCCTCCGGGACACACGAGCCCGCACGACCCGCAGTTGTTCGGGTCGCTCGATGTGTCGACACACTGCTGCGCGCCCGCGGCGACCGGGCACGACTTGAGGCCCTTTTGCTCACATGTTCGGCACGTGTGGCCACCGCCGCTCGCTTCGCATGTGGCGGGCAGCGTGCACTGGCTGTTGCATGACCCGCACGAGGTGGGGAGGGCGAGGTCCGTCTCGCACCCGTTGTTCGGCTTCCCGTCGCAGTCGCCGTGACCCGGGGCGCACGCGGGGACGCACACCCCTCCCACGCACGCGGTACTCCCGTGCGGGTTCGCGCAGAGACCACCGCAGTTCGTGTCGTTCGGTGGCGAACCAGCGTCGCCAAGGGTAGATGAGCCGGCCGGAAGGGGGCTCCCTATCGGGTCCTCCGATGTACACGCTGCGGATACGGCCACGGCGAGTCCAACGAGTCCGATGATCGCCTTCCTTCGCATAGCTCCGGCCTCCCCACCACCCGAGCCGCCCAGGCTCCTCGGGTGACCTCTGTAAGGTACCCGTACGGTGCCCGCCGACCATCGTGGTGAACCACGAGGTGGCGCTCGGCACGCTTGACGCCCCCACAAAAACCAAAGAGCCAGGCCCCAAGGCCCGGCTCTTCTCACGTCACGTCACGTCACGGTCAGTCTTGCGGCTCCTCGGGCCGCGCGGGCTTCTCGTCGGCCTTCGAGCCGCGCTTCTCGTCCCGCTTGTCCTCGCCCTTCGCCATCGACGCCTTCACCTTCGCCAAGATCGCGTCCACCGGCGCGAGCATCGTGGGGAGCGCCGCGATCTCTTCGTTCGTCGTCGCCATCGCCTCCGCGAGCGTAACGAACGACTGCAGCGCGTCCGCGGCGTCGCGCCGCAGCGGGGCCAGCGCCGAGACGCGCTCGAGCGTCACCAGGCTCTCCTGCACCGCCGCCTCGTACTCCGCGTGCTCCACCTTCTGCACCGCGAGCGCGGGGCGGAGGATGGCCCGAAGCTCCTTCGACATCGGCTCCTCCTCGAGGCACACGAGCAGCGCCTTGCCGTGCTCGGCCTGCGCCGCCGTGTCGCGCCTGAGGAAGGACATGTCGGCGAAGAACTTTTGAGCAGCGTCGCGGCCTCGTCGCCGAGCTCCGTCACGCCCGCGAGCCGAGCGTAGGCCTCGGTGAGATCGCGCAGGACGATCCAGTTGCGGTCGACCCGCAGGTCGATGGCGCCCACCTTCGCCTCGGCGAGGTCGGCCTGCATGCGCCCCTTCGTCTCGTGCTCGAGCGGCTTCACCGCGACGAAGAACTTCTTGAGGCGCTTCGACTCTTCGGCGCTCAGCGTGACGCCTTCGGTCGTTTGTTTGAGCCCGGCCGCGATGCCCGGGAGATGGAGGGACGAGACATTACCCACACTTCGCACTGGTTTCATTCGAGGCTCCTTGAAGTGCGCCGCACTCTCGCGTCGCCCCTGTGTCTCGGCTCGCACCCGGCGCGTGTTGCGAAGAAACGTGACGGCCTCGTCGATTTCTTCGCCGCGCCCACCACCCATCGTACTTCCCGAATTGTTTCGAGCAGTTAGCCCACCTTGCCGGGGTGCCCCGCCGGCCCTCCCACGCGTCACACCACGTCCCCCAGGTGTGTTTTCGGTGCGGCACACGGAGCATCCACGTTGGGCATGTGGTGACGGCGGGGAGGTCACGGCAGAGAGACCTGGCCCACCTGTGTCGGGCGTGCGCGCCACGCGAAAAACACTTCGCGTGGGTGCTGACGGCGTGCGTGCCACGAACGCAACACGGGGCCCGGGTGCGCGGGGCGAGACGCGCGCGAATGGTGGGCCTTGGGACGTGCTCTCTCGCGAGCGCCGAGCGCGCTACCTTCGACGCGGCTGCGCCCTTCGCTCACGGCGCGACGCGCGGCAGACCGAGCGCCCACGCCGGGTCGAGCGCGACACGACGCACGACGAAGGGAGCCATGCGCGCCGTGTAGTCGACGTCCCAGAGCCGGTCTTGGTCGGCGAAACACGCGCTCGGAGGCGCAACACGCGCGAGCTCTTCACGGGCCGGGCGCGGGTCCTTCTCGGGAGCCCTTCCGTCGCGCGCTCTCGCGTCGGCCCGCGCCACGGAAACCACGAGCGGGACCGCGCGGGCGGCGAGCACACCGCACCGCGCCTTCACCTGGTCGAGGACCTTCGTGACGTCGAGCCCCCCGATGCGCGCGCACTGCGCCGCGACCCAGAGTTCCGCGCGGTACGCCTCCGCGATCGCAGGAGCGGCGGCACAGGCCCTGCGGACCGAGCCCCATGGCTCCTGGGCGTCGCGTGGAGACAACGCCGTGTCGAGAGGCATGCGCACGCGCACGCCATGAAGCTGCCTTTCCCGCCGACCTCCGCAGGGGACCGGATCACCCCAGCGCAGGCTCGGGAGCTCGAAGTCGAGGAGATAGCCGTTGGCAGCGGGCACGAAATCGACCCACGGGTACTCGGCATCCGGAGCGCCGCCGAACGCGTCCGCGAAGTAGGCCCGCGTTTGCACCGGCGCACGTGCCCCGAAGGGGAGAGGCACGAGCTGGCCCGCCACCTTGGCCGTCACCCACGAGGCCGAGCCCGGGCGCGAGACGACCAAGAGCTCGGGCGCGAGGGTGGCCTCGATCGTCGTCCGCGGCTCCGACGTGGCCGAGGTCCCATCGGCGCGTTCGAGCGCCACCACGAACGTCACGGCGTCCCCCTGCGCGCGCGTCGCGACGAGCCCGAGCGCGCCCGCGTCGGTCGTTCGGCAGCGTGTGAACGCTTCGGCCCGCAGCGAGTCGGGCAACGGCACCGCGAGCGCACGCCGTCGGGCCTCGAGGCGCGCGCACGGCTCGAGCACGGGGGCCTTCGGCGCACTCCCGACCACGGACGCGGTCGGCGCCGACGCCGGAGGGCCTGGCGCTCGCGTCTCCGACGGGCGCGCAGCGGGTGCGGCGCACGCGACGATCCCCGCCGACACGAGCGACCCCACACACAAGAACAGGTTCATGAAGCTACGTCTCCCAAGCCAGGCCGTGTGTGACATACCGAGATCCCGCGCCCACGGCGCACGCGCTAGGGGTCGAGGATGACGGCCTCCTCGGGGACTTCCATGGCCTCCGCGAGCCAGCGCACGAGCGCGGCCCTCGGCAGGTGATCGCGGATCGTGACGATCCGAATCTCCCAGCCCTGCGCCGCGATGGGACCGAAAGCGAAGCAGGTGTCCCAAGGCCTGTCTCCCACCGAGAGGGGCTCGGCGCGTCCCGCGAGCTCGATGCGGTAGACGCGCGCGTCCTCACGAGCGCACCCCGCGGGGTCGACGAAGGCGAGCCACGGCGCCTCGGGTCCGGTCTCACCGACGTACATCGGCGGGCCGAAGTGCACGATGAAGGGGCTCTCGTGCGCGGCGGCAGCGAGCGCGGCGATGTCCTCGGGTGTGGGGCTCGCGACACAGACGACGAGCGCCTCGGGCGCGGCAGGGAGCACCTCGGCGACACGGCCCTCGAAGTGCGCCACAAGCGTGGCGTGCCTCGCGCGATCGCCGGGTCGCTCGGGATCGAGCCAGACGGCCGCCCACCGCGGCAGGGCGCCCGTCTGCGCGGCGAGGCGCGAGCTCACCCGAAGGCCTTCGGCGAAGCTCTCCACACGGACGGCGACGACCTCTTGGACGCTCACGGAGCCAAGAGTACGCCACCAAAGGGCGCGCGGCTCCGAGCGAGGTCGCGCGTCAACCCGGGCGACGCTTCGCGCGTGCGTAAGGGCGATCCGGTGGGAGCCTCTCGGAGCCCGGCACCTCGACCAACGCCCCAGGGTACGACGCGCGAAAGAGCCGCGCGGCCTCGGGCTCGGCCACCCAGACCGAGCGGCACTTCACGTAGCCGAAGATGAAGTCGACCCGCTGCTCGAGAAAATAGCTCTTCCCGGCCTCTGCGGTGAGCCGCGCGACGTCGACCTCGTCGGCCTCCGACGTGATCTCGTGCTCCCCCGGCTCGGCGGCGTAGCAGAAGTACGTCGGGCCGCTCGTCGCGCCGACGAGCGTGCCATTGTCACGCGTAGGGAACGTCAGCGCGATCGCCACCACGGCCGTCCGGATCACGCACACCTTCGCGGCGCCTGGCGGCGGTACCGACTCTGGCCCGAGCGCGGTCGTGGGCGGCGTGGAGAGCTTCCAGCTCGAGCACCCGGCGATCGCGAGACAAGCCACGGCGAGGCGAGGGACGATCCGCATCGCGGCACGATAGCGCGCCGTACGACGAGGCACGGCCCGTTCCTCACCACGATCATGCCTGACGAGAAGCGACAGCCCGTTCGACGCCATGGACCAAAAACGTCACCGCGAGAGCGCATGTCCACGGAAATGAACGACTACCTCCGTGGCACGTGGGTTGCTGAGCGTCCGCCCCGGAGCACACACCCCATGACCGTACGGGTCGATCAGCACATTCTCGGACGGGATCGACGGAAGGCTTCTTGGCATCTTCGACCGAGGGCGCCCGCCATGGGGTGGGCCCTTGTCGTCCTCGCGTCGACCTTGGCCGGCTGCGAGCCGAACGGCGCGAACTGCGGCCAGCTCGCGAAGGTACGGGAAGCCATCGATGACATCGGTGCGCGCGAAGAGCCCGACGCAGCCTCGACGGAACCCCAGAAGGTGGTCTTGCGGAGCGTGGCTCGGTGCACGCAACGTCGCCCCCCCGACGCCTACTCTCCCATTCCCGTCGGAGGGCGAAGAGCCGAATTCTTCTCGAGGAATCCACTCGCGACCGTGACGAACCAGGGTGGCCCGATCCTTCGTTCCCCTCGGGTCGTCGGGGTCTTCTTCGAAGGCGATCCCCTCCGCCCTCTCACGGAGGCTTTCCTCGGCTCGTACGGGTGCACGCCCGCCTGGCGCGATGCCGTGGGCGAGTACGGCGTAGGCGACCTTCTCGCCGCGCGCTCGATCGCACTTCGCCACTCTCCTCCCCTGGAGATGACCACCGACCACGCTGCGTTCAAGCGGTGGGTCGGAGAGCGGATCGTTGCAGGTGAGCTGGGCGAGCTCACCCCCGACGACGTCGTGCTCTTTCATCTCCCGAGCGACTACAGCCCCGCCGCGCACAGGGCGTGCGAAGACGACGAAGGAGGCCACGCCACGGCTGCCGGGATCCCGTACGGATACGTGCGTACCTGCGGGTGGCCAGCCGATTCGCGCGCGGCGCTCGCGAGACGAACCACGGCGGGCTCGCGCACGCTCATGAAGCTCGCGATGAACCCGTTCCCAGAGACAGCGCCAGCGTGGAGCAAGATCTCGGCGGGGGTCACCATCGTGTCGAGTACGCCCATCCCGCCCGAGCCCAGCCGCTCCGACCCTCGCGAAGGCCCCGACCTTTGCACGACGGACTACCCGGTGCAACCCGAGGCCTACCCGTTCGCGGTCGCGCGAACCTACTCGAACCGGCGCGCCATAGCCGGGTGGCAGCCTTGCATTGCGACGGAGGCCATCGACAGATGCGCCGTCGTTCGCGACTACTCCGTTCGCCCCTCGCCGGACCTGCGCCAAGGCGACTCCGTCCTCGCGGTCACGCTCGAATTCTTTGCCGAAGACCCGACGAGCTTCTTCGAGGCATGGGTGCTGCCATCGAGGCAGAGTAGGACCACCCAGCGACTCGACGTTCGCGGGTACGTCCCCACTTCCGCAAGCGATCTACGAAACACCCTGGGGTTCGAGGGATGGAACACGACTAGGGTTCGGGACGGTCAGTCTCGATCGATCGAGATCTTCTTGAGGTCACCGGTGGCCGAGGGCTGCGTCGACGCAGCCCTCACCGCAAGGACTCACGCTTTCGACGCCCGTTCGGACGGTGTCGTCTCCGACATCACGACCGGCGTCGCGCTGAGGCTCCCTGGCTGCCGCGAGACGTCGCGCCGGGCCGAGCCATGAGGGGATTTGCCATGGAGGTCGCGCGTCCGTCCCGCTCCGGCCGAACTGGCCGGCTACTCTCGTCACTCCTGCCGGCCCTCGCGTCGGCGGCCTCCGCTTGCGCTCTCTTTCCGTGCGACTCGGCCGAAGCGCCCGCAGCGGGGAGCGACGATTCGGGGGCCTATGTTGTCGAGTCGTTCGAGCGCTGCGGGCCGCCTCGCGACCCAGGCGGTCCATCCCTTCTCCCGGAAATGCCCACCGATCCCACCCGGAGAGAGTTCTTCGCGATTCACCCCTTCGCGAAGCTCGAGTCGGGCGGAGGCGCCGTGCTCACCCGGCCGAAGGTGGTGGCCGTGTTCTTCGAAGGTGACCCCACACGCGCGGAGGTGGAAGGGTTCCTCGGGTCGTACGGTTGCACGAGGCATTGGCGAGAGGCCGTCGGGGAATATGGTGTAGGTGATCTCGCGTTTCGCCGCTCGGTCGTCGTACCGGCGCCCCCGAGCGGGGCGTTCTCGACGAGGGCCAGCATCGAGTCGTGGATTGGGCAGGGTCTGTCGGCGGGCGCGTTCGGACCGCTCGAGCCCGACGACATCCTGACGGTGATCGCCCCCGTGGACACCAAGGTAGCCCCAGATTGGTATGCTCGGGAAACAGGGAATAGGCCCTTCGCGACCCCTCCGCCGCGTACGGGCATGGGCACGGGGATGTTGGGATACGATGGGTTGCACGGCAGCGTGGGACGGACTCCCTACCTGGTCGCGGCGTCCGAGGCGAGCCCTCTCACCGGTCTCGCGGTGTCTCGGTATGTCGGATTGAGCCGATGGCTCCTGGCAGCCGTCACGAACCCTTCCCCGCGGGTTTCGCCGGCCTACGGCGTTGTCGGGCGTGGGCGGCAGCGCGCGAGGACCTTCTCGTACGCATGGAGCGAAGGCGCAGCGCTCGAGATCCCCGGCTCGAGCGCTTGCCCGACGACCGACCCGGTCGACTACCCGGTCGAGGTCGCCACGATGTACTCGAATCGGCGCGCGAACGCGGGCCTGAACCCATGCCCGGGGGACGACGTCGTCCACGCCGCGGTCGCACTCGAGAGGCGGCTCGGAGACATGCGCTTTTCCTTGAGGGTGTTCCACGATTCACCCACCGAGGTCCTCCTTTACGCGAGCCTCGGAGATTGCCCCACAAGCATCGACAGCTGGGGCCGACCATCTCCGACGGACAACGGGCCCTTCCCTGCGAGGAACGGGCTGGTCACGATCGACCTGGCCTTCGCGCGGCCCTCCGAGGCGACACCTCCTCGATGTCTCATCGTACGCACGGAGTCTTTGGACGGGCACTTCCTCGACGAGACCGAAATCGACACGCGGCCGTAGCGCCACGCTCTTCCGCCAAGCCTCGGCGTCGCCGACGTTGACTCGGCAGCCGGGAGTTTGACGGGCCACAAGGGGCGAGCCCCCTTCACTCGGCGAGCCGAAGCTCCACGTAGAGCGCCTCGACCTTCGCGCGCGCCCAGGGCGTGCGACGCAAAAAGACGAGGCTCGACGAGATCGACGGATCGTAGGCGAAACAGCGAATGGGGATCTTCTCGGCGAGCGCGGGGAAGCCCACCTTGGCGACGAGGTACTCCAGAATGTCGGCGAGCTTCACCCCGTGGAGCTCACGGATGGGGCGGCCGTTCGCGTCGTGGGTGGGCATCAGACACGCCCCGAGCGCTTCACGTACTGCTCGGCCGCGGTCTTCGTGGCGCCGAGCGAGTTCCCGATGCCGGTGGCCTGCGGGCTGTCGGCGCCGTCGGCGAAGATCTCCCACGAGAAGCGACCATCGCCTTTGGGAACGACGTTCACGACGAACGGACCTTCGGTGCCACGAAGGCCCGTCCCCTGCTTTTTCCACGAGAGCATGGCGGGGTCTTACCGCGAGGTGCGCTCCATGGCGACCCCTTCGGCGACCCCGAGCTCCTCGCCGGCCGATGGCCCTGCGGAGCTGGAGCGCGCCCAACCCGACGTCACCTTTCGGTGCTGTTAGGGCTGCACCGGGCGAGAGGGTCGCTCCGAGCCCGCACGCACACGCCGCTCCGCAAGAGAGGGCCGGGAGGACGCGCCTTGCCGGCGGGTGGGGTGGGCGATAGCGTTCATAGCTTGAGCTCTCGTCCCCACCATCGCTTCGGAGGTGACTACGCCTCGCGGGCGTCTTCGAGCGCGGGCGCTTCGTGAGCCGCGTCGAGACGAGCGCCCTCTGGGATGCCCTCGCTCGAGCGCGCACCTTCACGGGCCAGTGCCATCGCTTGCCCTTACGCTTGCTCGCCGCGGTCGCGGTAACCTTTGGCGTCACGGTCGTGGGGTCCCTCCTCACACTCACCTCGGGTGACTACGGGCCGAAGGGCACGGGCGCGACGGGGGTCGTCTGGGGCTTCGGTGGCATCGTCGCCGTCCTCTTGCTCGCCGCGGTCGTGGCCCATGGTGTGCGCACGCTCGTCGTCGTGGTGGGCGGGCTCGGCGTGGTGAAGGAGCTCGTTGCGCGCGGAGAGGCGGGCGCGCCGGACACCGAGCGAGAGCTCCACGCCGCACGCACACAGCTCCGCGAGCGCGGTCTGCCCGCGGCGGCGCTCTGGATCGTCTTGGGGCTGGTCGCGATCGGGAAGGTCGTGGCCCTCACGGTGTGAGCGTCGCGCCGCCGAGCGACACCCCTCGCGCAGCGGCGTGTCTGCCCATTCCGCCTACGGTCGCTCGAGTGACCACGGCACGAATCGCGTATCTTAACCCCTCGAATCCCATCCGGTTTTGGTCGGAGTGCCGATCTCGGCAAAACCAAGCGTTGTTTCGCGCGGCGCGAGCTGTCAGCGTGGCACCATGAAAACCTCTGTCGTCTGCGTCGTGCTCGCCGCTCTCGGGATCGTTTCGCAAGGTTGCTCCGTGGAGACCACCAGCGGAGGCGGGGGCACTCCGAGCACGACACCCACCACCATCTCCGTCGACGAGACGTGCAAGCGCTTGCTCGCCGCGGCCTGCCAGCGCAAAGCCGATCTCGCCTGCTTCCCCGCGACGGAGGTCGCCAAGTGCGAGACCAACTCGTTCGACGCGTGCAAACAAAACAGCGCGCAGAACATCAAGGACAACGGCGCCGATCCCGCGAAGGTCGACGGGTGCATCGTCAACATCAAGGCCGCCGCAGACTGCGCGGGCACCGACACCGCCGCCAAGTGCGGGTGAGGTGACTCGCCCACCGGACCTCGTACGTCGTGGGGAGGTCTCTTGGGCGCTCGAGCGAACGCGCGGTCGAAGGCGCCGCGCTCCGCATCGTCACTCAGCGCGACGCATGGACGAGACGGCCCGCGGTCACCTTCTCGAGCGTCGCCACCAGCGCCGCGAACACGTTCACCACGACGAGCGCGACCACGCAGTAGGCGACGAGCGCGCCCGGCTGCGCGGCCGCGACGAGCGCGATGACGAGCAAAAGACCGTTGTGCGACGTGGGCCCGAAGAGGCTCCAGAGGCGCACGAGCCACGCGTGCTCACGCTTGTAACGCGCGGCGCTCTCGGGGTCGGACGAGGTCGCGCGGGCCTCGCGCACGAGGGTGTCCGTCCCCTCGGCTTGTTGGGCGCGCACGTACATCGCGAAGGCGCGGAGCAAGAGGCGCGCGACACCACGGCTCTCGGCCGCGGCACGCAGGTAGGTGTCGGGGGTCTCCGGCTCGCGAACGACGCCGGTGTACGCCCAGAAACGACGCTTCTCGAAGTCGAAGTGGCCTGCGTGGAGGGCCTGCGACACACCCGCCGCGAGCACGAGCACGAAGATCGCGAGCGGCGAGAGGGCGACCCCGAAGAACGTCACCCCCGAGCGCACGAGCGCGAAGACGAGCCCGACGTGCAGGCAGAGAGCCACCCAGTAGTCGGCGTACCCGTCGAGGATGCGCCCGAGGACCGTACCCCCGCCTCGCACGCGCGCGAGCTGCCCATCCCCGCAGTCGATCACCATGCTCCCGAAGAGAAAGAGCGCCGCCGCGGCGGGCGCGTGCACGAGGGTGACCCCAGCGAGCGTGCCCATCGCCGCCGACACCGCCGTCAGGGTGTTCGGGGTGATCCAACGCACGGGCGCGACGAGGGCGACGAGCCTCGCCGCGAGGGGCCGGTTCACGTAGGCGTCGAGCACCTCGTCGGTCGGGGATACGTCGGTCATGGCGGCCCTCCGTGCGAAGCCACCGACCCAGTGCGAAGCGAAACGCCTTCCGCGGCGCGCCCGTGCAGCGCCCATTCGCCCTGGTTTTTGGCTTGTTTCATCGTGACCTCGCGCGCGTGCGACGTGCTGCAACACACGTTCCGAGGGGAGCACGTGCAGGCCGCGCGTCGGCCCACTCCGCACACGTGCACGCGGTGCGTGACACACGACGCGCACTTCCCGGGAAGGGTCTTCCGGTGTGCGCGGTTCTCCCCTCGCATGGCCAGACGCTCCCTCGCTTCGCTCTTCGTTCTCCTCTCTCTCGCGGGCCTCGTCGGCTGCGATCACGCGACCAAGGCTGCGGCCGTGGAGAAGCTCGCGAGCGGCCCGGTGAGCCTCGCGCCTCACGTCGACCTCGTCTACGCCGAGAACCACGACGTCGCGTTCTCGATCCTGTCGCACTTCCACCTCACGCCGCGCCCGTTCGTGCTCGCGATCGTGCCGCTCCTCCTCACGATCGCGCTCGCGGTCCGCCTCTACCAGACCCGCCGCGGCCCCCGCCTCGAGCGAGCCGCGTACGTGTTCTTGCTCGCGGGCGCGCTGGGGAACGTGATCGACAGGCTCGCGCGCGGCTTCGTGGTCGACTTCATTCGCCTCCCCCACTGGCCCGTCTTCAACGTGGCCGACGTGCTCGTCGTGGTGGGCATGGTGTTGCTCGGGGCCGCCGGATACCGCAGGGCACGGAGGCCCGACCCAGACCCCACGAGCTGACGCGCACGCGACGAGACGGAAGCCTGTTCCCGTGGCACCCTACGGCGATGCGGATCCGCGACGGGCTCGTCCCTGCCATGGTGGCCGCTCTTCTCGGAGCGGTGACGTTCACCTGCTGCGGCGGACAGGTCGACGAATCGCCGGACGCCGCGAGCTCCCCTCCGCCCGGTGACGGGGGCTGCATGTACGAGGATCGATGGGTCCCCGAGGGCCCCTTCCGCGGGCGGTGCATCGGCACGTCGACGTGCTGCGCGTCGTGCGCGTGCGCCAGAATCCCAGGCCCCGGGCTCGATTGGGTCTGCTTGGGCCTGCTCATGCGCGACGGCTACCCGTGCTCGTCGGCCTTCGACTGCACGTACGGCGACGCCGGGTACAACCGCGGCGACACGTTCCCGCGAGCAGACGGCTGCGGAACGTGCCAATGCGGGAGCACGACCTCGATCCGCGATGTCCATTGCGACGACACGCCATGCGCGGACGCGGGCGCCGAAGGAGACGCCGCCTCGGACTGACACGCCTCGGGAGGTGGTCGATGTAGGCTGCGCGCATGACCTCCCCGCGTGACACGAACCGTCGGCTCCTCCTGCTGCTTTGGGCACCCCTCGCCGTCATCGCCGCCGGGTGGATCGTGCATTTCGCCAGGCTCGCCGAGGGTGGCGAGCTTGGGGCCTTGTTCTCGAGCGTGCTGCTCGTCCCCGCGGTCGTCGGCCTCATGCTCTACGTTCGCCGCAAGAAGGAGAAGCAGCTCGCAGCGGCGCTGCTCGCACCCACCCCCGCCGCGTTCCGTGAGCTCGCGTTCGGCAACGGCGGGACCATCCCGTACGGGCTGCAAATGGCGACCGCCAACGTCGCGACGGTGACGGCCCTCTACGGCGACGTCGAAGAGGCCGACCGAAGCCTCCGTTCCATCTCGTGGGACGGTTGCCCGCCCATGGTCGACGCGCAGCGCTCGGTCGCCCGGGCCGTCATCGCGTACGCCCGTGGAGACTACGGAGGCGGCCGTTCGCACGCCATTCGCGCCGCGATGGAGGCCGACATTCCCGAGGGTTTCCCGGGCGCTTCGACGAGCGCG
Organism: Myxococcales bacterium; assembly: GCA_016712525.1. NCBI lineage: Bacteria > Pseudomonadati > Myxococcota > Myxococcia > Myxococcales > Myxococcales bacterium. The sequence goes on along the minus strand of JADJQX010000001.1, from coordinate 1,318,627 downwards.
CTCGCGTTCCGCATGCACGAGGCCCTGGGCCGCGCGCTCTCCGGCACGACGAACGACGAGTCACGCCGCGTCCTCGAGCTCGCCCGGGAGAAGCTCCCGCTCCTCGGCAAGGTGCTCGCGGCCTGGGGCCTCGCCGCCATCGCCAAGCGGGAGGGGAAGGAGGCGCACCTCGCCGAGCAAGTCGCCTTCCTCCGCACGCACGCGCCCCACTTCGCGCCCGTCTTCGCGTCCCTCGAGGGCGACGAGACCGCACGCTAGGTGCGACGGGCTGCCGCGCGCGCATCTTCGCCGACGGCAGCCCCGGGCCCCCCTCCCACGTCACCCGAGCGCGACACGCTCCGCGTGGAGCATCTTCACGCTCTCATCGACGATCATCCCGAAGAAGGCCGCACAATCGGCCGACTGCATGGCCTTCTCCGCGCCGGCGACCGCCGCGTCCATGTCGTCCCACGTGACGATGTCGACATACACGTCGTGCCCTTCGTCGAAGTAGAGCTCGCGCCCTCGGTATCCGGGGAGCGTGTCGAGGAAGCGCTCGGCCTCCTTGGCGGCGCGAGCGACGGCACCGCGCTCGGTCTGGGGGTGAACGGAGAAGGTGACGATCTCACGAATGCTCATGCGGGAAGCTCCTTTCGGTGACTCGGTTTGACTACCGGCCGACCCTGACAAAGACTGTCACCAATGTCGCGCGCCGTACGCCTCATGGAGCTCGCCGATCGCCTGCGTAGCGCCGACACGACGACCGTCGGCACGCTCGCGCACGACCTCGGAGTGAGCGCACGCACCGTGCTGCGCGATCTCGCGACCCTCCGCGAACGCGGCATGCCCATCTCGGGGGAGGTGGGGCCCGGAGGAGGCGTGCGCCTCGAGGGGAGCCGCGGTGTCACGGCGGTGCACCTCGGCGTCGCCGAGATCGTGACGCTCTGGCTCGCCGCGCAGCTCGCACGAGCCGGGAGCGAGCTTCCCTGGAGCAGCTCTGCGAGCCGCGCGCTGACGAAGCTGCTCGCGAGCTTGCCGAAGCCTCGCGCCGCGCAGCTCCGCGCTCTCTCGCGCCGGGTCTTCGTCGGCCCCATGGCGAGCGAGGCCGTACGCACGAGCGCTGGCCCTCCTCCCGCCGAGCTCCTGCGCATCTTCGAAGAGGCCTTCTCGGCAGGCCTGGGCCTCCGGTTCGCGTACCGCGATCGGGAGGGTAAGGTCACGGCGCGCCGGGTCGAGCCTCACGGCCTGCTCGTGCAGTCCCCGGTCTGGTACGTGCTCGCGCGGGACCTCGAGAAGGGAGAGCCGCGCATGTTCCGCATGGACCGCATCCGCGCCCCTGCGAAGCTCGAGGGCCACGCCTTCCGCCCGGATCGCGCCGTCCTCGACGCGCTCGTCGGGGACATGCCCGGATTCTCTCCGCTCGCGACGTAGCGGGGCGTTCCGCCGCGGAGCTCCAGCTCGCCGCGCCACGAGCCCCATAGACGGCACCTATGACCCACATAGGCGCGCGTGTGGTTCCGCGCCGCGGGAGGCATCCGCAGCCTCTTGCGATGACCTTTTCCCGTACCGCGCCGTGCGCGCTCGTCCTCGCCATGTCGTTCGCCTCCACGCTCTCCGCCGTCGGCTGCAGCTCCGGCCCCGCCGACCCCGCCCCTGCAAGCGTCTCCGCCGACGACGAAGCGGCCCTCACATCGGCCACGTTCGACGCCGAGATCAAAGCTTCGGAGCAGCGGCTCGTGGGCCTCCGTGCCGCCCAGAAGGCCGAGCGCGAGGCCGCCGTGGTGCTCGGCAAGGACATGGCGCGCCAGAGGCGTACCCTCGAGGAGGCCGTGCTCGGTCGTGTGCTCATCGCCGCGAGGATCGTCGCCAAGAAGCCCAAGGCCGAGGTCGCCGCCGCCGCGAGCGCGTACACCACGGACCGCGCGACGTTGCTCGCCGCTCGCAAGGGCATCGCCGACCACCAGGCCACCCACAAGAAGCAGCGGCTCGCGCTCGAAGGACAGCTCGGAACGCTCCGGGCGACGGCGCGGAAGGAGGCGAACGTGTCGGGAGGCTCGGGAGTCTTCGCCCTGTCGGTGCTCTCCGCGGACTACACCTTCGGCATTTCACGCAGGCTCCCCTCGCTCCACACCGAGGTCGTCACGCTGCGCGACACCCCGTCGTGCCGGGGCGATCTCGCGCTCGAGGGCATGCTCGACGCCTACCTCCGCGCCGCGGTCTTCGAGGACGAGGCCGGCGTGGCGAAGCAGATCGGGCGCATCCAGACGCAGCTCTCGTGCCTGAGCGGTCGTCAGCTTCGCGCGCTCGAGGCCGCCATGGTGGCAGAGATCGACACCACGATCGCGCGCGTGCTCGGCAAAGAGGGTGCGCTCGCGGCGACCCGTTTCCGGCAGATCGTGGCCCTCCCGCTCCTGCTCCTCGCCGACCAGAACCGCGCCCTCGCGGGGCACACGAAGCCGGGCCTCCTCTGGCTCGCGAAGCACCGCGCCGAGCTCGTCGCCGCGGCGGCCACGCCCGGAACCGTGCTCCATCGTCAGGGGCTCTATTTGCTCGACCCGCGCACGCGCAAGGTCGTCCCCGTGGGGTCGAAGGCGCAGCGTGCCGGGAGCCTCACCAAGCTCGCGGCGGGCACGAAGAACCTCGTGTTCCGTGACGCGAAGGGCGCCCTGTCGACGAACGGCCTGCCGGGGCTCGTCGAGGGTCTCTTGCAGCCGTGCCACGGTGTGGACCTCGTCGCGGTAGGGAGCTCCGGGGCCGCCACGGCCTTCACGTGCGACATCGGGTGTGGGCTCGCCAAGGGCGACGCGGCGAAGCTCGCCGTCCCGGGAGCTCCGGTGCTCGCCCCCTCGGACGCCGCCTCGGCCATGTGCGGAACCGGTGGTGGCGGCGGTGGCGGGACCCCGTCGGCCGACACTCCGGCCGGCACGGGTGGCGTGACGGTGGGCGGAGGGACGAGCCGCACGCAGTGTGCGCTCGGGGAGCTCACGGCGGACAGGCCCGGCGCGGCGACGCTCGCGTGCGCGGCGAGCCTCCACCCGGGCGCCGGCGCCCTCGGAGGGCTCATCGGGTCGGCCCGAAGCGGCGGCCCAAGCTGCAAACCCACGGTGGGTATCGTCTTCAACGGGGAGGTGGTGGAGAAAAAGTCCCGCCTCGTCGCCTCCGTCACGGAGGGCGACACGACCTGGGACGTCTACGAATCGGAGGACGGCACGCTCACGTTCGTCAACGAGGCCGACGACAGCGACACGATGCACATGACCAAGGAGGAGGCGGCCGCAGCGATGCCCGCCGTCGCCGACGCGTTGAACGAAGCGGGAGCCGACGCGCCCGCCGACCCTCCGCCCACCCAGCCGACGGGAGGCGCCGTGCCCGCGGATTCTCCCCCGGCCGCGGGGAACCCTGGCGGCGGGGGCTTCGCCGTGGCCGCGATCGTGGCCTCGGCCATCACCACGGCCCTCAGCGAGACCCTCGAAGCCCTCGAATTCATGATGCAATCGGACGGCTCGGACACCGAACAGTGCAGCGTGAACCCGCAGTGCATGGAGCCGAACACACCCCAAGACTGCTCGCCGGAGCAGACCTCGTGCAGCTCGGGGTGCACCGGCGCGGACGGTGCGGCGACCGCGTTCGCAGAGTGCGTGACGGCGGCCAACGGGGGCACCATCGGTACGAAAGAGGAGCCCTCCGTCCCCGACCTGGTCGACGGGAACCTCATCAACCCGAGCCCCGACTCGACGAGCTTCGGCACGCTCCCGAACGGCGCGCTCACGGCGTGCCTCGCAGGGGGCACCCCGGTCGGCTCACGCTGCGTCGGCACGTCGGTGCGCCTCTGCACCCAAGAGAACCCCAACTGCGGGTGCGGGCGCGTGTCGGTGGTCGCGCCGCCTCCTCCGAACGGCCAGTGTGAGGCGATGCAGTGCGTGAGCGACTCGGCGCGCGGTGAGCTCGCCCAAGGCGCACCGACGGGAGGCGCGGGCATGTGCGGGTGCAGCTCCGTGATGGGAGGGATTTGAGGCGCGGGCGCGCCAAAACGCATCACCGTGAGGAGAGCCGGGCTCGCTCGGCGCGCTTCGTGCGAAGACCCTCGTGGTCTACGGGCGCACCTAGCTCCCACGGACGGCGTAGTAGCGGCGTCGCGTCTCACCGCAGGTGCACGTCGCCTTTCCCGCGAGGACCTCTCCCTCGCCGAGACGCGACACCACGAACGACGGCTCGCCCTCGACGAGCCCACACGCGCATTTCACCTTGGCGAAATCGCGCTCGGCTTCCTCACGCGACACGACGACGACCGCCGACTGCGCCGACTCACCGGCCTTCGGAGTGCTCCGCGCTCGGCGGCGGCGCTCTTGCAGCCGCGTCAAGGTGACGGAGCCGGCGACGAACACGACCACGAAGCCGAAGAACCCCCCGAAGACGTAGGCGATCTCGCGGCTCCGGCTCTGCGGCGCCTTCGTGAAGACGAGGCCTACGCTCGCGTAGACGGCGTCGTTCGCCGTGTCGACGTTCCGGAGGTACGCGGGCACGTCCTTCGCGGGCACGGCGCGGGCTTTGGTTCGGAGCTCGTAGACGAGGCGCCCCTTCGAGCCCTCCGACGTGCCGCGCGACGAGAAGGCGAGGGTCGCACCTCCGACGTCGACGTCCCTGGGGAGCGCGAGGCCGTCGCCCGCCGCGTCGATGGAGATCTCGTGGCGCGCGAAGAAGGGATGGTCCACCGCGAGCGGCAGCGTTCGCACCTTGGTGCGCGGCTTCGCGAGCGCAGGCGCGACGGCGTACGGGAAAACGTCCATTCGACCGTCACGGACGAAATGGGGGAGCGCATAGCGCTCGACGGTGATCACGACGTTGGCGTCGCGGTCGTCCCGGAGCTCGAACGGGGCGGTCACCGTGACCTCCGCGTCGTCCGTTGCCCTGCGGTTCTGCGCGTCCTTCTCGAGGGCTGCGAGGGACCTTCGTGCGAGCTCGGCCCGCTTCGCGTTCGCGAAGCCTCGTCGGTACGTCGTCTCGACGACGAGGGTGGCCGAGACGTGGTCGGCGCCGACGCGGAGGTCCTCCTTCACGGCATGAGCCGGCTCCTTCGCGTCCTCGAGGGGCATGCGTTCGAGGTCGGTCGTCTCCTTGGCCAGGACGAGGGCGAGCCCGTAGTCGGGCGCGACGAGGTCCTCGAGCCTCCCGCCTTCGTGGGCGATCGTCGCGTCGACGAAGCGCCTCTTTCCGTCGAGGTCGACGGCCACGATCGCGTGATCGAACACGCCGCCCGACGGGAGCACCGCCGCCAAGTCGTGGCCATTCTCCGTGTCGACGAGCACCGGATGCGCCTCGAAGCCGAGCCCACGGAGGAGCATCACGAGCAAGGTCGCCTTGTCTTTGCAGTCCCCGAACCGCTGCGCGATGACGGACTCGGGAGCGTGCGGGCGCACCGTATTTTCACCGATCTCGATGCCGAGGTAGCGGATCTCGTCCTGCACGAAGCGGATCGCCGCGAGCGCGCGCGCGTTCGCCGACGGGAGCTTCGAGAGCTCTTCGATCTTCGCGGCGACGGCGCCCTTGGGAGCCTCGTCGATCGGAAAGAGTGACCTTGCCCACGCGACGACCTCGGCCCAAGAGGTGCGTGTCGTCACCTCGACCTGCGGGAACGTGTCGAACGCCCCAGGCACGGAGTCCTCGAAGATCGCCGCTGGCGCCGGGGTGCGCCGGAACACGTGCTCGTGCTGACGACCGAGCACCTTCTCGACGTGCGCGACCTCGGCGCCGAAGGCCTTGTGCGCGAACGGCCGGCCCTCCGGGACGAGAAAACGGTGCTGAACGACTGCCGCGTGACTCGAGAACGCCACGGGGAACGTGCGAGAGTAGTGCCCTCCGTACACGGGATTTTCCCCGGTCTTCGTGTACTCGAGCTCGAGGGTGTCTCCGACCCGCACGTCCTTGAGGACGAAGAGGACGCGGACGCGGCCATCGTAGATGCGGTTCTCGGCGTTGCTCTCGACGAAGAACTCGCGGACGTCGGCATCCGTGAGGACGTCCCGGGGTTTCCCGTCGCGCGTGATGCGGATGGTGTGGACCGCGAGCTTCTCGTTCTGCGGGTCGAGGTCGATCGCGATCTCGGACCAGTCGCGGACGCCCTCCGTCGTGCGGAGCGAGACCACGCGCCGGGTGTAGTGCGCTTCGTGCTCGGCGAGGCGCACCTGATCGTCCGCGAGCGAGAAGGCGAAGGCGGCGCTGCCCGTCGTCTCCTTGGGGAGCTCGCCGGGCTCGACGCGGACGATCCAGTCGGGCGCGGGTGAGGCCGTGTGGGACTTCTTCGTGGGCGCGAGGGCGCTCGCCGTCGCGGCGGAGGCCGGACACACCCGCGCCCCCAAGGCGCCTACGACGAGGGCGAGCAGGAGACATCGAAGAAGTGAGCTCGGCCGTTTCAAGTGCGCCCCCGGAGGCGCAGCAAGGTGCCGTGAAAGACGCTCTCCGTAAAGGACTTCGCAGCTCGATCGTGAGGCTCTACGGCCAGAGGCGTCGATCCCTCGTCGGTCACGCCATCGACGAACGGAGCTTCTCGCTCACGACGAGCCTCTTCGGCACGCGCACGCGCTTGTCCGGTCCGTGCCAGCGCGGAGTCCCGGCGAGGTTCGCGACGACGAGCACCGACGCCCACGTGCGAAACGGTGCCCACGCGCGCGCGCGCACCTCGACCTCGCCCGGTGTCGGCACCTCGGGCGTGCGGGAGGACCCGAGCACCGAGAGCTCTCCGACCGCGCGCAAGAGGCGAGGCTCTCCGAGCGTCAGCATGTCCACCTTCCCCGCCCCTCGGCACAGAACGAACGCCGAGGTCCACGGACCGATCCCGGGCAATCGCTCGAGCTCCTCGAGGGCGTGTGCCTCCGGCAGAGCACGAAGGCGCTCGGCCGAGAGCGTGCCCGCGAGCGCGGCCTCGGCGATTCCGTGGAGACGACGGACCTTCTCCGGCACGATCCCTCGGACCTCACGAACGTCGAGGAGCGCGCACGGGTGTGGCGCGACCGAGAAGCTCGCGCCGAAACCGCTCGCCCTCGTGCCGGTCGCCTCCGCGAGACGCGCCTTCATCGTGGAAGCCGCGCGCATGGACGTTCGCTGCACGAGCACGCCCCACACCGCAGCTTCGTAGGGCGACGGAAAGACCACGGGACGAAACCCGGGCCGCGCAGACGAGAGGAGATGGAGCTCCGAATCCCGCGCGCACACCTCCGCGAAGTCGCTGGCGTCGACGTCGAGTGACAAGATGCGCGCGACCTGCTCCCGAAGCCCCGTGACGCTTCGCGACGCCTCGACGACCACGTCCTCTCCTTCCTCGGTCACCCTCACGGTGACCGGAGCGAAGTCGTGATCGGCCACGAACGCGAGCACGAGCTCCCGCTCGGAGCGGACCTCGGTCGAGCCACTCGTGGGCGTGAAGCCGCACACGAAGCGCGCGGACTCGGCGAGACGGTATGGACCACGGGGGCGGATTCGAAACGTGTGCATGGGGGCTCTCCTCGGCAGGGGATCCCCTCGGTGTACGCGCTCGTCCTGTCAGCCTTATGTCAGGGTTAGGCCGCCGTCCGACCCCGACCGCGCCCCCTCGGAGCGCGGCTACAGCTTGCAGTATGCAGGAAACGAAGCCGGCAGACCGCCCGCGTACGGCGATGGCGACGTGCCGAACGGGTGCGCGGCGAAGAAGGTCAAAAGGCTGGGCGCCGCGTCACGCGGGATCGAGTGGCCCTTGCCGTGATCGCAGATCGCGGAAAAGTTCCCGAGCGCGCGGACAGCAGCCGCGTAGCGCACGCTCGCGGCGGTGAAGTCGACGCCGTACACGCTGTCGCTCGTGCCGCCGTGAAAAACGAGCGCCGAGACCTTGTTGCCCGCCGTCTGCGGAGGAGGGTCGAAGCCGGTGGGGAGCCCCCCCGAGAAGGTCGCCACGCTCGCGACGTAGGCAGATCGGTAGTAGCCGAGCGCGGTCGTCTGCAGGCCACCGGCGCTCATGCCCGCCGCGTGCACGTGGTTGGGATCGATGCGGCCTGCCTCGGCGAGGCACGCGACGATCTCGTCGGCGACGAGGAAGTCGTCTTGCTTCGTGCTCTGGTTGACGAGGAACCACTCGAACTGCCCCGCCGCGGGGTCGGAATACGGCGTCGCGACGACCCCACCTGCGCCGGTGAACGCCGCCTGGCTCGTGCCGAGGGAGTAGGCCGCTTCGGCCGGTGAGCTCCCGGTCGCGTGCCAATAGAGGAGCAGCGGGCCTTTGGCAGCCCCCTCGAACGCGAGCTTGACCTTGCGCGGAGGAACCCCCGCCGGCGCGAAGGTGACGTCGCCGGCCGTGATGGTCGGGCAGGTCCCCGTCGGCTTGGGGATCTTCGCGGCCGCCCCCGGCGCGACGCTCCCGTCCGAAGCACCACCGCCGTCCGGATTTCCGGGGGTGACGACGCCCCCGTCGGACGTCGTACCACCGTCCGCAGACGTTGAGGGTGACGGCTCGTCGCTCTGCGTCGTGGCGGTGCACGCCGACGCGACGACGAGGAAGACGGGCGCGGCCCAACGAAGCCAGGAGGTGTTGCGCATCGCCTGGACAGGAGCACTTCCGCCCGCCCGGGGCAACCCGCCATCTGGCGGAGGGTGCCCGGGGGTGGTCGGCCCTCGGGGTCTCGCGCCGTGCCAGCGCCGACGGCCCGGAGACGCTCGGAAGAGCTTGCCGCCGCTATCGGCGACGAAGACGTCGGGCTGTCGTCCGTCCACCGTCGCTTCACCGCGCCGCCCGATCGAGTCGGTAGGGTTCTTGGATTGGTACGAAGGATGGGACAACGTCGGGCGCACCCGCGCTGTGAACGGCTCACCACGTGCCAGGGCGTGCCATCCCCGGCGCGACGATGCCCCGCCGGTCGCGTGTTGCGCACAAGCAGCGGATTTCTTGGTGTTCGGGCACGGCACACGCGTTGCTCAAGCGTAACGTATGCACGCCTTCACCAAGCGATCTCTCCCCTTCGTTCTCGTCCTGTCGACGTTCGCGAGCGCGTCGATCGTTGGCTGCAGTGAGGAAGCTGTGGCGCCCCGTGACGCGGTTACGGAACCGACGGCAATGCCCTCCCCGTCACAAGTGACGCCGCCTCCCCCAGCATCGTCCCAGGACGCGGCCAAGCCCCCCGCACCCGAACCACCTCTCGCCGACGCCGGGGCCAAGGCGTGCGCAGACCGACCCCAGCTCGGCGCGGAGGTACGGATCACCGTCGACGCGAGCGTGGCGCCGGCGCCGTCCGGAGGCCCCCTTCCCGACGGCGTCTATGTGCGCACGGCGGCGGTGCTCCACACGACGGAGGCCGCCAGCCCCGGGGCTGCCACCTTGAGCGCGAGCACGTGGGAGATCCGCGGCACGCACCTCGCGATCGCGAACGGCTCGAAGGTCGTGACCGCCGATGTCTCGCTCTCCGAGAGCTCGCTGACGTTGACGAGCACGTGCGTCGGCTCGGTCGGTCAGATCGGCCAGGTTTCGTCGTTTCTCTACTCCGTGACGGCCAATGGGGCGCTCCTGCTCATCAAGCCAAACGGAGCGGGGACGAGCACGCTGGTGGAGACCTTCGAGAAGCGCAACTGACGGTCGCGCCCACGTTCCTCGGCACGTCGTCGATGCGGCTCCCGGGGCGCTCCAGCAAAACGCCTTGAACGTCGAGCTCTCGGAGAACATGGCGGCCAGGTCGCCGCCCTTCCCTCAATAACCCCCCTCCCGCCGCGCATACCGCGCTGCCCGCTCCCGGTCGTACGTCTCCGCGTCGAAATCCTCTCCGTGGATCGCCCTCAGGATGGCCCCGTTCGTGGCGAGCGCCGCGCGGTCGAGGTGCCGTGAAGGGTCCCACAGCGCCGAGCGGAGGAACGCCTTCGAGCAATGCGTGTACGCCTGTTCGATGCCGAGCGTCGGGACTTTGCCCTCGACCTCGCACGTGACGAGGGGCGCCTCGTCAGTGGTGAGCGTGGCGCGTCCGTTCACACGAGACGTGCCTCCGATGCCGGGAGAAAGAACAGGAGATCCACCCGCGGCCGTTGCAGCACGTTCATCAGCGTGTCGGCGATGCGATTGCCGGGGCGCTCGGGCACGAGCAACGTCACGTCGTCGAGGATCTTCACGAAGTTCCCACGCCGATCCTGCGCCCGCCACCACGGTTCGTGGCACGCCTGTCTCACCCGTTCGAGCGAAACGCCCCGAGCTCCGACATGAGCGTGGTCATCGACGCGCCGGACTCTCGGATGACCGAGGCGCTCGCGACGAGCCCGTCTTTCACGAGCCCCACGTGGAGCGCGAGCTTCGGGTCGACGAGATCCTTCGGGGCGTCGCCGACCAAGCGTTTTCCGGCGTCGACGAGGGCGTCGGTCTTCGCCACGATCTGGGGGACGAGCGTCGCGAGCATCGTCGCGAGCTCGCCGAGCTTCACGAGCTCGTCCTTCGTCTTCCCGGTCGCGCTCGCGGTCGCGCGCTCGAGGCTCACCCGGAGGTCGCCGCCCGTCGCCGCGCCCAGCACCTTCTTCGACGAGACGCGAATGCGGCCCACGGTCTTCGTGGCCTGGTACGTGAGCGCGTGGAGCTCTTGGGCCGTCCGAAAGAAGTCGTCGTACGAAGCGACTCCGATACGCACGTAGGAGAAATTCTCGGGGGTGCCGTCGTCCTTTTTGGCATTCGCGAGGAAGTTCGCCTCCGGATCGTGCTCGAAGCGCTCGAGGCCGTGACCGAGGCTCGAGAGCGACACGTTCCCGGGCGGAGGCGCCGAGGTGAGCTCCCGTCGCAGCTTCGCCGCAGCGACCTCGAGCTCCGCGGCCGCCTTCTGGAGCTCGGCGGGCATCTCCGACACCTCGCGCCCGAACCGGATCGCGTCCCTCCCCACGTGCCCGAGCATGTAGTGGTCGACGACCTCGGCGGCCGCACACCCCGAGCACACGAACGCACAAAAGACGATGACGGGGGACATCGTACGAAGAGAAGACATGTGGACCGACGTACGATCCACGGGAACGGGCCTTCCCGGACAGCGACGTCTCGCCCGCGTCTCGCGAGCTGACTAGAGGCCCATCCTGCCCGAGGAGGGCCACCTGACGCCCTCCAGGCCCCACCTGACGCCCTCCAGGCCCCACCGGACACGGTCGGGAGCTCACCTGACGACGTCGGGAGCTCACCTGACGACGTCGGGAGCTCACCTGACGACGTCAGGAGCTCACCTGACGATGTCGGGCGCTCACCTGACGACGTCGGGAGCTCGCCTGACGACGTCGGGAGCTCACCTGACGACGTCGGGACATCAGCTGGCAAGGTCGCGCCGCTCCGCTCCGGCGGTTTTCCCATTCAAATCAGCCACTTGCACCCGCCTGACAACGTCGGGCACCCGTGGTGCTCGCCCGACCCTACCCCTTGCGCGCCCCGTCGTCGGCTGGGCTTCGGCGCAGCCCCGCCACGAGAACCACGAGGCCCACGACCACACCAACGCCGTGCACGAAGAAGGACGCGACCGGGAACGAGCCTCCGATTCTGTCCGAGGCGAGCATCTGCAGCGTCTCGCTCGCAAAAAGCCAGCCCCCGAGGAGGGCGACCACACGCCGATCGATCGTCATCCGCCGAGGCTACCGCAAGCCCGCACGCTCCGGCTCAGCTCTCCCAGGCGATCGCGACGAGGGCCCCGTCGCGCCCGAGCTTTACCGCGAGGATCTGATCCGTCCTTGGCCCCCGCAGCTCGTAGTCGAGCACCACGTACGACCGGTTGCCAAAAGCTCCGTCGGGGTAGAGGCCGACGCGCGAGAGCCTCAGCGCATCGACGAGGCCCGTGCGCGCGAGGCCCGCGTACCCTTCGACCTCTTCGGCGTGGAAGCGCCAGAACTTCGCGGGCTCGGCCTCGTCGTCGTCGACGAGCGCGGTGAGCGCCGCGCGACCCTGCCGATCGAGCGCCCCAAGATCGCCGAGCAGCTCGTCCACCTTCGCGAGCTCGTCCGGCGGGAGGGTCGCGAGGCTCGCCACGTTGAGGTCGACGCGAACCTCGTCCTTGTCGAGAGGCATCCGGCGGTCCCATCGGGTCTCGTTCGGGGAGAGCTGTCCGAATTGGCGGCTGTGCAGCATCGCCCGCGAGCGTACCGTGAACTACCCGCCGAGGGCGTTTCTCCATCCAGATCAGCTACTTGCGTGCAGGTCGCGAACCGCCCGGGGCCGCGAGGAGGATTTTCGCCGGCCGGGGCGTATGTTCCGGCGGACATCGCCGTCCAAGGGAGCCGCCATGTTCATTCCCGTAGGTCTCATCGTCCGGCTCGCCGCCGGCGCCGCACGCGAAGCCGCCATGGAGAGCGACATGCGCGCGGCGGCCTACGCGCACGAGATGTCCACCCGCAACACGAACGCTCGCGAGCTCTGGGCGGCTTGCACGGGCGAGCTCGCGTCGCTCGTGGTGCTCGGCGAGAACGTGTGGGACGAGTGTTGGATCGACGGCGTGCAAGTCCATGTGCACGCGACCGAAGGCGCCATGTCGGGCTACCGGGACGCCCACGACGTGCTCGGGCCTGGCCCGCACGGGCTCCTCGGCGTGGCCCCCGGGCGGCACACCGTGGCGACACGCGTCGGAGATCGCTGGGCGTCCACGGCGTTCGTGCTCTTCCCGCGCGAGGCCCTCTGCCTAAGGCTCGACCCTGTCGCGTGTGTGTACGACACGTACGACAAGCCGCGCACCGAGGCGATCTTGGCGCGCCTCGGCACCGACGCGCTGAAGCTCGTGCACTACAGCACCTCGGTGGCAGGCCCGCTCATCCAAGGCTTTCGGGCGAGGGGCGCGCGCGAGGCGCTCGGCCAAGCGCAGATCAACGTGAAGCACATGATCGGCGCCGCCGCGAAGGGCGAAGAGGGACGCGCGATCGGCTGCGCACGCGAGGCGGCCGACGCCCTCTACGCCGCGCCGATCACGTCGTTCGAGCCCCTCACGAGCGCCATCGGGTTCGCCGCCTTCGACCTCATGGGCAAGAACAAGAACACCGAGGCGCGCATCGTGCTCCGCGCCGGGCTCATGATCCTGCCCGAGGATCCGACGCTCCTCGCCGCCTTGGGTGAGCTCGCGATGCGCGAAGGCGACACGACCCTCGGCCGCGACGTGCTCACCCGAGCCCTCGCGCGGGACGCCGGCCTCGACGAACGCATGAAGGCGCGCGCCCGCGAGCTCGTGGGGACCTGACGGGAGCGGCGTCGGCCCTGCGTAGGCCTCCACGCTGCCGGGTACGGTCGGACCCGGGAACGACGACCGCGGAGCGCACGAGCGAGCCCCCGACTCTCAGGGCTCGCAGCAGAGCGTCGTCGGGTCGACTCCTGTTGCCACCCCTGTGGGTGTCGGCACGGAGGGCGTGCACGCGCCGTCGGGAACGGGAATAACCTTGGAGCTCAAGTAGCACCCCGTCAGACTGAGCGGCACATTCGGTGTCTCCGACCTGCAATCACCGATTCCCAGCGGCGTGCAGTCGTTGGCTGGCCGCGTGCAGGTGCACTCGGTGCAGGCACGCCCCTCGGCGATCCCGCCGAACCGAAGGCGCTTGACCGAAAAAGGCCCGGCGGGGCACGCAACGTCTCCCTTGCGGGCGATACACAGCTTCGCGGCTCCTGTGACGCAGAGCTCTCCCCCTCGGCACGTTCCTTGGAAAAAGGCACCTCCGCACAACTGCTCGGTGGCTGCCCAGGTGGTGGGTGGCAGCGTCGTCGTCGGCTTGGGAGAGCAGCTGCGAGGGGTTCCCCCGACACCACCGTACTTCGTGTAGTGCACGGAGTCTCCGCCGCAGGCGTTGGGGCCTTTCGTGAAGACGTTTCCGTACCTCAGTCTGACGCACTCCGCGTTGTCGTAGAGCTGGTAGGTGTAGGTGCAGGTGCCTTCGAGCGGGCCACAGCTGCAATCGCACTTCGCCGCGGGAGCCGACAGTCCGTCGTTGAGGCGCGAACCGATCGCTTGATTGAACGTCGCGTCGCCCCCACACGGTGCAGTCTCGTCGGCGTTCTTCACGAGGCCTGGGCCCTCCCATCCCGTGGGGGCAGCCGAGTGACACCGGGCGTTCTCTCCACACAGGTCGGCCTGCACGGGCGGGGAACCTTCGCTCCCCGCGTCACTTGCCGAAGTGAAGCCACCCGAACAGGCAGCGAGCCACCCACCAAGGAAGCAGAGCGAAGCGAGCGCGGGGACCGGACGCATTGTCTCAAGATACACGCAAAGGCGACGTCATGCCTGCGGTCCACACCGACCCCAACGGAGGCGCGGAAGGCCTCGCCGGCTGCGGCAACGTGTTGGTCGGCGAGGGTGGGTGGACGACGCCCTTCGAGCTTCGCGGCCGGCGAGCGACTCTCGGGGTCGCTCGGTCGAGTGCGCGCGAACACGCCGCGGGGCTCCGAAACGACGGATCACCCCGGGGCGCGACGCGTCGGGCGGGTCGGGACGAAGCTCGACGGCGACCTCCCATAGCGCCGCCGGAAGGCCGCCGCGAAGGCCGCGCCGCTCTCGTAACCGACACGCGTCGCGACCTCGAGGACCGTGCTCCCACCGGCCCTTAGCAGGACGATCGCCTCCTCGAGGCGACGGGCGCGCCAGTGCTCCGTGGGTGAGGTGCCGAGCTCGCGCCGAAAAGCCCGGAGCAAGGAGCTCTCGCTCGCGCGGGCGTGGCGGGCGAGCGCCTCGACCGAGACCTTCTCGAAGAGGTGGGCCTCGATCCACGCGAGGGCTCGGTCGAGGAGCGTCGAGGGGCGATGAACCGCCGGCGCGCGGTCGGCTCCGGCCTCGCGGTCGCGCAAGAGAAAGTACGCTTCCTTCACGAGCTCCGTCTCGAGGAAGCTCACGACGAGGCCCGATCCCATGGCGAGCACGGTCCGCTCGAAGACGTAGCGATGCACGAGCTCGTGCACCCACGTCGTCCGTGGGAGCACGTGCGGCGCGCGGAGCCACCGCTCGAGGCGCTCCCGGTCGAGGCCGACGTTCGTGTGGAGGCGGGCCGCCCGACGCACGACGTCGTCCCCGAGCCCGAGGATCGCGACGCGCACCGAGGGGCTCACGGCCGTGAGCCGGAGGCGCGCACCGGCGGGGACGAGCACGAGGACCGCGCGGTCGAGCGGCACGTCCTCTCCACGCACGCCGAGGGTCATCGCGGAGCGCTCGATCGAGACGACGAGGGACGGCGCGCGCACCGTGAGGGCGGTCCGCACGTGCGGAACGAGGCCGCGGACGTCGAGGTGGATGCCTGCACGAACGCCGGTCCCTCGGCGGGAGCGCGCACGGCTCCGTGAGGCCCCTCGGGCCGTGCGGTCGTTCGGCGTCGGTGCCCGCTCGGCCATGGGGCTCATGCTGCACCCGACCGCGACGCCGTCAAGCCGAGCTCCGCCGAAAGGGTGGTCTGGGTCTCGTCCGCGCGAGCTCGGCCGTGTCACGAGACCTTCGCGCGTGACGTTCTCGCTATCGTCTGTGACGGAGTCGCGATGGCATCTCCGTGCACGCTCACGCTAGACCATGGGCACAACGCTCTCGTCGAGCGAGGAGGTCACGACCATGCGGTTCCCATCGGCGCTCTTCGGCGGTCTCTGCGCGGCAGCGCTCGTCGCATGTGTCGCGTCCTCGCGGGAGGCGGACACCACCCCACCGACACCTCCGGGCTCCGGGTTCTCCCCTCCTCCCCCAGCGGCATCCTCCGGCGAAGGCGGAGCGCCCGACGGAGGGGCCTCCTCCCCGGACGCGGCTCCATCACCTCGGCCTCCGCCCGGACCTCGGACGGTCTTCACCCACCTCTTCGAGTGGAAGTGGAACGACATCGCCCGTGAGTGCGAAGACGTGCTCGGCCCCGCAGGCTACGCCGCCGTTCAGATCTCTCCCCCCCAGGAGCACGCCGAGCTCCCGAGCCACCCCTGGTGGGAGCGCTACCAGCCCGTGAGCTACCAGCTCGAGAGCCGCGGCGGTACGCGCGCCGAGCTCGCGAGCATGATCGCGCGCTGCAAACGGGCAGGTGTCGACATCTACGTCGACGCGGTCCTCAATCACATGTCGTTCGTCCAGCAAGGCGTCGGCAGCGCGGGCAGCACGTTCTCTCGCAAGAGCTACCCGGGAATTTACGGTCCGAATCACTTTCACGGGTGCGAGCGCCCCATCCAGAACTGGGGCTCGCGCGACGAGATCTTCCACTGCGAGCTCGCGACTCTCCCCGACCTCGACACCGCGCAAGAGCACGTGCGAACGACCCTCGCGGCCTACCTGCAGGACCTCGTCGACCTGGGCGTTTCGGGTATTCGAGTCGACGCCGCGAAGCACATCTCGCCGGTCGACCTCTCGGCCATCCTCGGCAAGGTCCGCGGCCCGCTCTACGTGTACCAGGAGGTCCTCGACGACGACGGCCGCGGCGTCGTCACGTCCGCCGAGTACCAAGCGACCGGCGACGTCACCGAGGTCCGCTACGGCGCCGAGCTCAGTCGGGTGCTCCGCGCGGGGAAGCTCGCGTGGCTCGAGACCTTCGGGCCTGCCTGGGGCCTCCTGCCGCCCACGTCGGGGGTCGCCTTCATCGACAACCACGACAACCAACGAGGGCACGGCAGCGGCAATCCGCTCACGTTCAAGGAGCGACCGCTCTACGAGCTCGGGCTCATTTTCATGCTCGCGTGGCCGTACGGCTACCCGCAGATCATGTCGAGCTACGCCTTCACGGACGGGAACCAAGGCCCCCCCGCGGAGGGACCGAGGAGCGCTGGGAGCACCGCGAGCACGTGCGCGCCGGGTTGGATCTGCGAGCACAGGTGGCCCTCCGCGCTCGGCATGGTCGGCTTCCGCAACGCGGCCGACTCGGCCCCCTCCGTGACCGACTTCTGGACCGATGGCGACCAGCGGATCGCCTTCGGCCGAGGCGCGCGAGGGTTCGTGGTCATCAACCGCGCGACGACCGCGCTCCGCCGCTCGTTCCGAACGAGCATGGCCCCCGGCACGTATTGCGACGTCGTGAAGGGTCCGAAGCTCATCAACGGCGCGTGCGCCGGCACGGCGGTCTCCGTCCGCGCGGACGGAAGCTTCGAGGCCGAGGTGCCCGCGCTCTCCGCCGTCGCGATCCACGCGCTCGCCCCCGCGCCCACGCCGTGACACGAGCCCTCGGGGAGCGCGAAGCCCGCGCGCTCTCACCACCCGACCTCGGGACCCGTCGCAAGATGGCCCCATCACGGTAACGGCACGCGCGAGCTCCGACTGACATCCTGTCCGAACCCTCCGCGCCTCGATGACACGCTGTCTCGAGCGCACCTCGCACTCGCCTCGATCCCGCACGAAACCCCTCGTTTACGTCGAGCGCCCACGCTCCGGCTCGAGGGCACGCGCCTTGCGAAGGCACACGTCCATGGCCACCCCTCCCCCACCTCGAGAAGACGCAGACGCCCTCCGCCGCCTCCTCCACCGCTGGTTCGTCGAGTACAACCCGCTCGCCCTCGCGAGCGCCATGCTCGTGCTCGTCGGCCTGAACCTGCTTTCGAAAGGCCTCGCCGAGCGCGCGAGCGTCACGGGAGCCCTCGGCGTCGCGCTGGTCGCCGAGGTGTACGCGCTCGCGTTGATCGGCAGCGCCGCCCTCGCCTACCGCATCGGGCAAAAGCGCTCCGCCGTGCTGCTCGGCCTGCTCGCGGTCGTGTACGAGGCCGACGTGACCCTGCACACCGAGACGTCCAGCGTGCTCGGCAGCGTGGGCGTCGCATCGGGCGCCGTGTGGCTCGCGCTCTCGGGCATCAAAGCCCTCGGGCTGTCCAAGGCCCTTCGCCTCCGCGTGGACAACCGTGTGTGGGCGCTCGTGGGCACCTTCGCCGTGGGCCTCGCCACGCTGCCGTTCGTGCTCTCGCGAGCGTCATCGAGCACCTCCGGCGCCCTCGTCGGTGGCTTCGTGCTCGGGCTCGGGGCCCTCGTGCCGCGCGATCTCGAAGGGCGCGTGCGGTCCGTCGTCCCGCTCGACGCTCGAGGCGAGACGGTCCTTCGCCGCTCGGTGCTCGCCGCGTTCGCCATCCTGGCGCTCGGGCTCGTGCTCCACGTGGGCTTCTGGACCGCGATGTTCCACGTCGACGCGCTGCGCGTCGTGCTCGCCGTGATGGCGCTCTTCGTCGCGCGGAGGGAGTCCGAACGCACCGTGTGGGTGCTCGTGGGTGGGGCTCTGCTCGGGACGCTCACCTTCGCGCCGGAGAGGCTCTCGGACCTCGCGCTCGCGTCGACGGTGGCTCTGCTCCTTCGCGCCCTGTCCCGCACGCGCGTCGTCGAGACCTGCGACGTCACCCGCGCCGACGAGGCCGGCCCCTACCGCGCCGGCGAGACGACCGGGCCGCATCGTGTCGAGACCTTCGAGCGCTACGTCCCCGTCGATCCGAAGACACGCGCGCGCCTCCTCGTCGGAGCCCTCGCGACGGCGCACCTCGGGCTCTGGACGCTCGCCTACCGGGGAGGCGCGCTCCCGGCACACGACCTCGCGCTCGACGCCACCGTCGTCGGCTTCGCGCTCGCCATGGCGTGGAAGCTCCGCGCACGCGCCGCGCTCGGGCTCGCGTCCGCCATCGTGGGCCACGCGCTCTTCGTCTCGGGCCTCGTCCCCCGTCCGAGGACCGCCATGGGCTGGGGCGCGACGGCCATCGGCCTCGGATTTTCCCTCCTGGCAGGCTCGGTCGGTGTGGGCTACCGCCTCGCCAAGACAGAAGCGCCACGCGCATGACCCCGCGTACGCGTCACTCGCAGACGACCTTCGTGATCGTCGCCGTGTAGCGCTCGACGTTCCCGACGTGGGAGATCTTCGTGAAGGTGAAGCCGCTCGCCGGGATCCACGTGAACCGGCGAGGGGCGACGCACACCCCGTCGAGCTTGAGCCGCGCCTTGCCGATCCCGCTCCACCCCGCGCCGTCGTTCACGCCCGCGCGGAGCCTGTGGCTGAGCACGGCGCGGCCCTCGTCGGCGCTCCAGACGCGAGTGTCCCCACGCTGGCGACGGAACTCGAAGCTCACGGTGACCGACGGCGTCGCGACCTCGTCGGCCATGGCAAAGAGCGAGGTCGACGAGACGACGGCGAAGGCAGCGGCGGCGTGAAAGAGGCTCTTCTTCATGGGATCTCCTCGATGCGTCGGGTTCCCGGCGTAGGACGGTCGGGCCCCGCCCACGGTGCACCGGAGCGTGTCGCCCGTTTCGACGACAAACATCGTAACTTCATAGGGTTACCCGAGCCGACTCGCATCCCGCGCGCCGCTCGTGACGTGCACAAACCCGCGTCACGACGCAGGTCTTCGGGCCCGCGGCCACCCGTCGCGCCATCGAAGCTCGTGTTGGGCGCGTCCGGCGGTGCGCGCCTTCGCTGCTGAGAAAGACGCCGCTCGCTGATACCCTCGGGCCATGGCCAAGGTGCTCGTCTGCCGCTGCGAGGACGTCACGCTCCACGAGCTCGACGACGCCATCACCCGCGGCCACACCGACATCGAGTCCTTGAAGCGGTACACGGGCTTCGGCACCGGGTACTGCCAAGGCAAGTCGTGCGTCGCGATGTGCGCGAGGAGGCTCGTCGAGCGCGGGTTCGAGGCGCGCCTCCCCTTCACGCCGCGCCCACCGTTCCATCCCTTGCCCCTCGGCGCGCTCGCGGGCCTCGCCGAGATCGCCGAAGCCGACATCAAGGAGAAGCCATGACGAGCGTCTTTCGATCCGATCTCCTCGTGGGCCAAGCCGCCCTCGTCACCGGAGGCGGCAGCGGCATCGGCGCAGGCCTCGCGAAGCGCCTCGCCGAACAAGGCGCCAAGGTCATGCTCGTGGGGCGCACCCAAGAGAAGCTCGACGCCATCGCCGGGGAGATCCGCGAGCGCGGGGGCACGGCGCAGACCTTCGCGTGCGACGTCCGCAAGTACGACCTCGTCGAGGCCGCGATCCAGAAGACCGTGAGCGACTTCGGGCGGCTCGACGTGCTCGTGAACAGCGCTGCCGGGAACTTCCTCGCGCCGGCCTCGGCCCTCAGCGCCAACGGCTTCCGCAGCGTGGTCGACATCGATCTCTGCGGCACCTTCAACGCGAGCCGCGCGGCGTTCGAGGCCCTCTCGGGCTCGCGCGGGTCGATCGTCAACATCACGGCCACGCAGGCCACCGTGCCCACGCCGCTCCAATGCCACGCCGGCGCGGCCAAGGCCGGCATCGAGAAGCTCACCCGCGATCTCGCCCTCGAGTGGGGCCGCTTCGGCATCCGCGTGAACTCCATCGCACCCGGCCCCATCGAGGGCACCGAGGGCATGTCGCGCCTCGCCCCAGGCGACGCCGAGACGTCCCTCAAGAAGCGCGTCCCCCTCGGGCGCTACGGCACCATCTTCGAGATCGCCGAAGCGCTCACGTACCTCGTCTCCCCCGCGGGCGCGTACATCACGGGCGCGACCCTCCTCGTCGACGGCGGCACGACCTTGCTCGGCCCCGGGCCCTTCCTCGACATGATGATGGGCGGGTAGAAGGCCCGTGTGCTGCTTCTCTCGGCCCGTCAAATTCGTCGGGAAAACGCAGATTTACGCCCGAAACCTTCCTGGCGGGAAGCAGGCCCTCGTCTACACGATGGACGTCGCCCTCGACGAGCCGCTCGCGATGGTGCTCCCGCTGCCCGTGCCTCCGTCGCCCGCCGAAGACGCCGTGCGCTTCGTGAGCCTCGAGGGCTACCCGCGCTTCTTCGACGACCTCGGCGCGGCGTTCCCCCCCGACTACCTCACCGCGCCGCAGGCCAAAGGTGGGCTCTTTCGAGGCGGCCCCGAGCTCTCGGCCAAGCTCGAGGTGCACGACGTGGGCGACTTCGAAGCCTCCTTCGTGCCCACGTCGCGTGACTTCGCGCGACTCGACGCACGCTTCCGCCTCCCGGACGACGTGCTCGGCCGATTGCCCGCCTACGCCGATTTCGGGTTCGCCGTCTTCCGCCTCAAGCCGAAGAAGCGCGGGCTCTTCGGGCTCTCGGCGGCCACCCAGAGCGTGCACCCGATGGCGTTCGTCTTCCCAAGAAGAGATCCGCGGAGCCTCTTTTTCCCGACGCTCCACGTGCACGACGGCCACGTCGCCGCGAACGCTCAATTCGACCACACCCTCTACCTCCAGGACGACGACGTCCTCGGCGCGACCTTGGGATGGACACGCTCCAAAGGCCCGCTCGGCGCACACCTCCGCGTCGATCGAACGGTAGGCCTGGTCGACGGCGCGCGCGTCGGCCTCCGCCAAGGCATCGTCGGGACCTACCCGAACCGCGACGTCGTGCTCACGCCGCCCGCGGGCGTGACCCTCGGCGAGCTCTCGGGCGAAGGGCACGGCTTCTCCTTCCGCGCGCAAGCGACCCACGCGTACCTCACAGGGGAGCTCGACGACGCACGGCGCGCACGCTGGGCCACCTCCGCCCGCGAGAAGCTCGGTGCGCTCTGCCGCGCGCTCCGCGAGACGTTGCCCGAGGTCGTCGCGAGCCACGCGACGTGTGCCCTCTCGCCCGAGCTCCCCGCGCACTTCATGAACGGTCCGCACCTCTGGCGCGGCACGAGCTACCTGGACGGCGCGACCGCAAACCCCGGAGGCCCGGGCGCCCTCACGCTCCGCGTCTTCACCGAGCACGTCGAGCCGCAAGAGATCGTCTTGGGCTTCCGAGCCCTCCCCGACCCGGCGACCCTCACGGCGCTCTTCGCGCGGCTCCAGGGCGTGCTCGACCGGGCCGTGGCGTGAGGGCGCGAGGGCGAGCCAGAGCCGGAGCCGAACGGACTACGCGCATGTCGCAGATAAGCCGTTCCCCGAAACAGTCCAGATCGAACTAGGCGCTCTCCGATACTCCTGGAACCAATAGGCTTGCGAATCCCCTCACGAACTCTTCCTCCATCGCCTCAAGGTCTAACGTGCGGCGACGCACAAAGTCATCAACAGCATTGGCCTCAAAGGCCTCCCACGCTGCGTCCGAAACGTGGTGGAGCCTTCGTTCCTCGGCATTGCCACGAAGAAGCGCAACGAGTTCCTTCCGCTGATGATGCGGGGAAAAGAAGCGATTCCCTGGGCTCGACCGATGAGCCCCGGTTGTGACAAGTTGTACCATGGCTGCGGCACCGTAAAGCCCCAACTCAACCGGACCTTCCGAGCGTTCTCGAGCGAGTGATGTCGCCAACGCTCGTGCACGCGCGTGGCGAAAGTCGAACCGTATCGGCATAGGCTCTCGCTTGAAAGGCGCCTTCTTCGGCCATCGCAGCGTGACATCTCGCGCCAATTCCTCCATGTCTGACTGCGCCCGAGTGAGGCCGCCTCCACTGATTCCAGAGAAGATCCCGGCATAGGTGGTGAGCCAGAACCACGCAGCAAGTCGCTTGCGCAGGTTTGCGTCGGGGCAGGGAGAGATCGCGAACGCCTGGACAAGAAGTGGTATTTGGTGCCGATACGGAACCAGCTCTGGCGACGCTACCCGACACTCGGCGCACAGAAACTCTGCAACACGATTTAGGCCATCTCGACTACGCGGTATAGAATCTGGATTTGCTGAAAGTGCGCGCTGAACCTTGTCCGTGTCAGCATAGAGGTCGAGCCCGAGAATTGCCTTTATGCACCGGAGCCAGGTTTCGTCATCGACTTTCTGCCAAAACGGAGGTTCGAGGCGTTCCCGCTCCTCGCGAAGCAACTTTTCCAGGTCGAACGTCGGGCTCCATACCAGAGCGCTCACCATGTCAAGGTCGCTCATCGGGGTAGCAGTGCTGTTCACGCGACGGAACGTCGTGGTGGCGAACTCGACGTCATCGGATGCCAGCAGTATCACCGGGACCTTGTATGCACGAAAGCGAGTCGCAAGCGCGTCGGCACGTGCGACCCACTCGTCGGCATCGGGTCCAGTAAGCCCTCGTTGAAACTTTAGCAAAGCTACCGTGTTGAGGGTATCTGGCAGCGGTAGCCAGTAAGGCGCCACCTTCTGTTCCTGCCTGCGCGGTACAAAGCACTCTTCCTTTAAATCGTAGTAGAAGCTAAAGACTTCGTCCGGTCCCGGAGCATCCCCATCGTCATCGCCTGGAGCTGACGAGGCCTCCTCATAGAGCGCGCCAAGCAACGAGGCAATCCGTTGACCTCCGTCGAGTATGTACTGGTGTGACCCCGTCGACGATGCCGCGGGAATCCAGTGAGGGCCTATCCATCGGCGAGCGGCGACGGGCATATTCGTGCGCCAAAGCATTATCGCCCCGATAGGAATCCCCTTGCGAACACTATCAAGAAGATCGAGGCGCTGGTCCTCCGTCCACACGCTCGCCCGCTGAAAACGAGGCAGCTGCACAATGCCTTTCTTCACATCAGCGAGAAGCTCGGTCATGAAGACTACGGTCGGGTCTTTAAGGAAACTTGCTTCGTGGTTCATGGCCGGCCTACCGTGCTCGCTCGATGAGTTCCTGAACAAATGGCCGAAGCTCGGCGGGCCCACCCTCGCGCACTACGTCCTGGTCGTTCATGGCTGTGTCGTCTCCATACAGGCCGCCAACCGGGCCAACCAGAGACTTCACTTTCGCGTGGTACCGCTCATTTTCTTCAAGACAAAAATAGCCATCGACAATCTCCCGCCTAGCCTGCCTCTCCGTCCGGTTACCCCCAAGAGAAATCCATCGGTTGAACGCAGAGCGTGGCAGGTAGTTTTCGATAGCCCTTCGCGCGAGTCGGTAATAGTGCATTTTCGCTTCTTCACATACCAACCCGAGCTGCGTGGAATCGCTACTCGGATGTCCCGTTGCCTCAGAATCGCTATCGAACAAGCATGAAGCGAGGAGGGGGATCGCCGTCGTCGTCGTCGTCGAGAGTTGCATCACACGACGCGGCATACTGCTGATCCCGCCGCCGTGGTCAGCCTCAAGCCACTCCTTCTCAAAACATTCCCGAAGATAGGTACGTTCCGCCGAGCCGGCCATTCGCAACAAGAACGCGCGGTCGTTGAAACCATCTTCGAACAGTATCCGGTAAGGCCGCTGCAGGATCATCCAGGCTGTGGTCGGCGAGACTTGATCGTTGGTTGGCCTCTCGCTTACGACGATTTTCAACTTTGATGGTGCACTTGCCTGCTCCTGCGTCGACCAGCTTTCCGCGTGGTCGACCGCCTGCTGCTGGTGAGGGGAGAGTGCGTTTCTCCACTGGCTAAAGCTGGATTGCGCCGTCTTGGCCGGCAGGACTCGATGCTTGCCAACTCGGGCGAACCACATGATTGGCAAGCACCATTCGGGTGCGTCAGTGAACACCGATGCTTCGAGCACAACGTTCATGTCCGCTTCGCCTCCCGCGCCTCTAGTATTTTTCGAGCCTGCACGAGGTGCTCAGAGAAGACCCCGGGGGGCCAGCCCTCGCGAGAGCCGTCCAGGCGCAGGGGCACCTCGCGCACAGTCGACAATCCGCCTCCTCCACGCTCGACCCAGGCAATGCTCACATCATCAGGGGATAGGCGTCCCTCGACAACAGCAAGTTGAAGACCCAAGAGCAGTGTTTCAGAGTGTGTCTCGAGAACGAAGCGCGCGTTGCTCGAGCACGCCTCAAGGAGAACGTCGACAAGCGATAGCTCGGCCGCAGGATGAAGATGAAGTTCAGGTTGCTCGATCGCTACTAGTGGTGTTTCTCCCAATTGGCCCCTGCGCGCCATCGCCGCAAGAGTGAGAACCGGCAGCACTTGGTTGATACCTTCTCCTACCGAGGCCAGCGGCACGCCGCTCCCCGGCAGGCCTTGAGGTGCAATATCAGCATACGCTCCGCGAACGTCGCGCCCGATCGACATTTCCACCCCCGCAAGCCGACCGAGCCCACTCTGAACATCGCGATGCACGATGTGCTCCTGTCCGATTCGAGCAAGAAACGGTATCGGGTCCGCCGAGTCGTAGACATCGCCGGCAGCCGGGTACCGATCGGCAGGAGGTCGGCGCGTCGGGGGGAGCCAGTGAACCGACTCTCCGAAGGCCTCTAACCGGGCTCGCAACCTACTGAACCGCTTATCCAAGAGAAGGCCATCAAACCGAATGCTCTCGGTGGTACCATCCCTCATCTCGTAGATCGGCTCAAGCTCTTCATTCGGCTGCCAGACAGCGCTTAGGTCCGAACCGTCGAGTCCTTGAGTACTGAGCGTTTCGACGAGGGGTGTCCGACGACCTTCGCCAAGTTTGAAGGGTTCGAGAAGCTTCATGGAGAGATGCGCGCCATCGTCCCATGAAAGCCCTAGGCTAAGTCGTGCCGCATGACCGCGCGTGACTAAGTCCGCGAACGAGGCCCCGCGCGCCGCAAGATGATCGAGGGCAAGCGGAGGGCGTGTCTTGGCGGGGTCCGGGTGGCACGATGCGGCCAACAGGACGAGCCCCCGCAGCAGCGCGCTCTTGCCCGCGTTGTTGTAGCCGAAGAGAAGCGTCAGCTTCGCACCGAGGCGCACGCGAGACCGAGTGAAGAAGGAGCGGTAGTGCTCGAATTCGAAGCCGCTAAGTCGCACGGAGTCCACACGCGGTATTGTGCCACGGTCGGTGGAATCCAGATGGGAATTCGTGGGTTCGCAGACCTCTAGGTGGTGCACCGACGCACTCGAAGCCTGCGTCGGAACTGGCACGGCCATGCGACAGGAGACCGGGTCGCTCGTTCACCGCTAGCGCGGCGACGCCGGAACAGAACTGCCGGAAATCGAGAGCCCTACGTCTTCCGATCGGGCGCCTTCTCGGGCTCGAGCTTGCGCGACGCGGGCACGTTCCCCACCGACGGCTTCGCCCCTCGTCCGCGCACCGTCGGGGTACGCACGGCGTGCCGCGCCTCTTCGGGGACCATCAAACGGAGGTGCCACCCGTGCACGGCCACACGCCCCTCGGCTTCCGCCAGGGCGCGCTGGATGCGCCGCGTGAGCCGCCACACGGACGCGATGACGAACACGTTGGCGACGAGCAGGAGCACGATCGTCGGGCCCTTCGGGAAGCTCACCACGTTCGGCGCGATGCGCATGCCCTCGTCGTCGAACGTGTACGACGGCGCGAGGAGCCCGAAGTGCTCGAGCACCGTGGGGCCTATCATCACGGCCGCGCCGAACACGAACGACGCCGTGCTGAAGATGGGGCGAAAGTAGTTCTGGGCGTACACCACGGCCGCCGCGAAGAGCGCCGTGGGCAAGAGCACGAGCGACCCGAAGAGCCGCGACATGGCCGCGAAGCCGACACACGCGAAGAACAAGATCGCCCCGCTGCGTCGGTCGTTCGGCACGTGGGTCGGGCGCGCCTCGACGAGGCAGAGCACGAGCGAAGCGCCGAACGCGACCGACGCCACCCCGAGCGGAGCCCACGAGCGCACGCCCATCCACACGACGAGCGGGAGCCACAAAAACCAGGTGCCGAACACGAACGCCCCCATGCGCGCCGTCACGCGCATGAGCTCGTTCCGCGATTTCTCGAGCGCCGCGGCGGCCTCGGGTGGCATCTCCTTCGGCGGGTGCGCGAGGAGCTTGGTCATCGTCTCGAGCGCCGTGCGGTTCTTCGGGTCGAGCGCGAGCGCGTTGCCCACGTCGCGCATCGCCTGCTCCCGTTCGCGGTTGTGCGGATCGTCGTCGGCCAACGCCCGGCCCGCGCGCGGGAGGGCCGCCTGCGCGTACCCGACCGAGAGCTCTCGCCGACGCTCGGCCTCGAGATCGCGGTCGAGGTGCCGCTGGAGCGCGTCGTAGAGCGCACGCGCGGAGGGGAACCTCTCGTCGACCTTGGCCGCCGTCGCACGCACGCAGACGGCCTCGAGCTCGTCGGGGACGTCACGATCCGGGGCCCGCTCCGAGCAGCGCGCGTCGACACCGATGAGGGTCGTCGCGGTCATCTCCGAGGGCGTGCCCACGTGGAGCGGCTCGAGCGTCAGGATCTCGAAGAGGAGCGCCCCGAGCGCGTACACGTCGGCGCGCCGATCGACCTCGGCGCCCGAGAGCTGCTCCGGAGCCATGTAGCCGAGCGTGCCCACGTAGCTGCCGGCCACGGTCGCGTGCTCGCCGCTCGTCTCCTCGGGCATCACCCAGTCGGGGGAGTCGGCCACTTTGGCCACGCCCCAGTCGAGCACGTACACCTCGCCGAAGTCGCCGAACATCACGTTCGAGGGCTTGAGGTCGCGATGGACGACGCCGCGCTCGTGGGCGAAGTCGACCGCGAGGCACACGCTCCCGAACGCCGAGAGCAGCCGATGGCGCGAGTATTTCTCTTTGGTGGGCACGTCCCCCTTCGCGAGCCCCTCGAGGATGGCGCCGAGGGTCGTGCCGTGCACACGCCGCATCGTGAAGTAGGTCGAGCCGTCGGAGGCCGTGCCCATGTCGTACACGGGCACGATCGACGGGTGCTCGAGCCGCCCCTGCACACGCGCCTCGCGGAGGAAACGCGCGCGAATGTCGGGCCTCGTGTCGCGATCCTTGCGGATGGTCTTGATGGCGACGTCGCGTCCGACGATCGGATCGTGCACGAGCCGCACGACCCCCATGCCCCCCTCGCCCAAGAGGGAGCGCGAGACGTACCGGGACGGCGCCGAAGGGGACGACTCCCCCGTGGCGAGGTCGCGGATCTTCGGCTCCGAGAGCGGCTGCGGCACGAAGCGCATCTCCGACGTCGGATCGTCGCTCGGGGGCAGCGTCGGCCTCGACCAAGGGTCCGTCGCCCGCTCGCTCTCGAGCGTGTCCCTCACTTCTGCGCCTCGCGGCGTCGTGGGGATCTCTCCGGGTGGCTTCGCGTCGGGCTTCGGCACGTCACTTCGAGCGTAATCCATGCCTCGGCGAAGCGCGCCTCCGACGCGCACGAGCGCTCCTCCGCCACCGCCCATTCGTTCAGTCATTTCCAGGGTTTAGGCGCCGTACGTGACGGGGCTACGGCGGGCGTCCACGGGCCTCCGTTCGTGTGTACTCTCCATCGACCCGCCATGCTCCCCGAGGAAATCCGCGACGCCCTCTCCACCTTGACCATGGCCCTCGCCGCGCGCCCGGAGCTCGACGCCGAGCTCCGCACCTATTGGCGCTCGGACGGTCGCGAGGGCGCTTCGGCGCTCGACGGGTCGACACGCAAGGCCGCGGACACCCTCGCGGCCCGCCTCCCCGAGCTCACCCGATCGCCGGAGCACGTGGAGACGCTCGGCATGCTCTTCGCCGAGCCGACCGGTGAGGTGCTGCTCGCGTGGTGCGCGGCGCTCACGTGGCACAAAGACGTGGCCCTCGCCGGCCTCCTGCCCGCGGCGGCGCGGTCAGGCTTCGCGAGCGAGGCCGCCAAGGTCGTGCGCGACAGGGTCGTCGAAGGTCCCCTCGCCGACGCGCTCGCGTGCGCACCGCTGCTCGGCTCTGGATCGGCCCTCACCGCCGACGAGACCGCCGAAGCCCGCGCCCGCCTGCAAATCCTCGTGTGGGAGGCTGGGGCTTCGGCGCTCGAGCTCCCGCGGCTCGGGCCGTGGATCTGGGGCTCGAAGGACACGTTCGAGGCCATGGTGCACGAGCCTGCGCGTGGCACCCTCCGAGGCCGCGTGCTCGCCGCGCGCATGCTCGAGGTGAGCGTCTCTGGCATGCCCCACACGACCGATCCGCTCCTCGTCGGTCAGACGCTCCAGGTGCTCCAGCCGCTCTTGCTTCACCCCGAGCCGCTCGTCTGGGTACACGCCGCGCGCGCGCTCGGCCGGCTCACGGGCCCGGTCGAAGCGCTCCAGGGCACGCTGCTCGACTGGGTGTTCGGCGAGTCGCGTGTGCTCCGTCAGCGGGCGACCACGGCCCTCGCGTCGCTCCCCGCCGAGCGGCTCATGCTCGTCGCGAGCCAGCTCGTGAGCATCCTCGACTCGCGCGACGAAGAGGCGTGGGTGCTCGCCGCCGTCGCCGCCGCCACGCCGTACCTCTTCTTCGAGCGCCGCTCGCTCTGGGATCGCCTCGCGAAGCGCGTGCTCGCCGGGGACGGAGGGGCCATCGCTGCGCGCGCACTCGCCCGCGGCCTCGCGCCCCTCTTTCGCCGCGGCGCCGCCCCCGACGACGTCGCGAAGACCTTGCGGAAGCTCCGCGAGATGGCGCGCCACGCCAAGCCCTCGAGCCTCGACGAGTGCCGCCGCTGGATCGAGGTCATCGCCGTCACCGACACGATCGACGGCGCCGAGCGCGACCCCCTCGATCTCGAGCTCGGCCTCGAGAACCTCGTACGCATCGCCGCCCAGTACGACGACGAAGAGGCCGACGCGCGCGCCGCACGCTTCGCGAGCTCCCTCCTCCCGACGTTCCACGAGGCCAGCAAGATCGCGCTCGGCACGGGGCGCCTTCGCCAGCGCGCCGCCGCGATCAACGCGCTCGAGGGCTCGGCCCGCGCCTTCGCGCTCCGCCTCTGGTCTCCTCTCCTCGCCACGCGGCCCGAAGGCGATCCCGTCGAAGAGCCCGATCTCTCCGACACCTGGGAGGCGTTCGCCCGGGCGCCCTCCGAGATCCTCGATCTCGTGAAGGAGCGACGCGCGGTCGAAGGCACCGACGAGAAGGCCGATCTTTCCCTCGAGGTGCTCGCCATAAAGCTCGGCGGATACGCGCTCGACGCGTGCGGCGAGGACGCGGACCTCGGGCCCGGCCGCGGGCCCACGGCTCACGACACCTGCCTCTGGCTCCGCAAGGTGTCGGGGCTCGCCGACGGCTCCCGCGAGCTCCCCGAGGCCCTCTCCGGGGCGCTCAGCACGCTCTTCTGGCGCCTCGTCGACACCACGCGAGGCACCTCGCTCGGCGAGGTCGACGACGTGCGGTGGCTCGGGCCCTTCGCGGCGTGGTGGGCCCTCGTCATCGACCGGCCCACGATGTTGCTCCAGCTCGCGCACGCGCTCCCGATGATGGCCCCCGAGGCCCTCGCCCTCTGCTGCGAGCGCGCCGAGGCCCTGCGCACGTCGGTCTCGAAGGGCGAGGCGAACGGCGCGTTCGGGCCCGCGTCGGCCGAGGCGCTCGGCACCCTGCACGCGGAGGACACCGAGCTCGCACACGCCCTCGCGGGCCTCGCCAAGGCCCTCGGAACCTTCGGAAACGTTTCGGGAAAGAGCAAAGAGCTCGACGCTGGGTGCCTCGAGCTCGTGCTCGCCGCGAGCCGCCTCCACGGGGCCCTCGCCGATCCGGTCAAGGCGCTCCACGCGAGCGTGCCGGACATGTCGGCCGACTCGCTCTCGAAACAAGCGACCGAGAACGCTCCGCGCATCGCGGCCCTCGTCGCGCGCGCGGTCCGGTCTCGCGAGCCGGCGATGCTCGAGGTGTGGTTCGCGTCTCTCGGTCCGCTCACCTCGGCCCTGCTCGAGGCCGCCGTGGCCGAGGCCATCTCGCGCACCCCCGCGCCGCCCCCGCTCCCGAAGAAAGAGGAGCCCAAGATCATCGAGGGCTACGAGCTCGTGAAGCCCCTCGGCGAAGGTGGCATCGGCAGCGTGTGGCTCGTGCGAAAGCCCGGGGCCGAGCGCTACTTCGTGCTCAAGATCCCCAAGGCCGAGGCCCTCCAGAACGCGACGGACACCGAGCGCGAGGGCATCTTGGCCTCGTTCGTCGAAGAGGCGAACGCGCTCGCGGGGCTCTACCACCCGAACGTGGCGAACATCATCGACCGCGGCGTGTCGGGGAACGTGCCCTTCCTCGTCCTCGAGTACCTCATCGGCGCCGATCTCAAACAGTACTCGAGCGCGCACCTCATGTCGTTCTACGAGCTCCGCCAGGTCGTGCTCGAAGCGTGCGCAGGCCTCGCGGCGCTGCATGGCGCAGGCCTCGTCCACCGCGACGTGAAGCCCGCCAACTTGTGGCTGCGTTTGCCGCTCGCGGGAGGCGAGCGCTTCGACCCCGAGAAACACCGGAACCCCGCCATGGCGCACCCGCTCGCCACGGTCGTCATCGACTTCGGCATGGTGCGCTCCATCAAGGTCCACGAAGACGCAGGGGGGCGTTTCGTGGCCGGAACCGCCGGGTACATCGCCCCCGAGCAGGTGCTCGACCCGGTGGAGCTCGACCCTCGCGCCGACGTCTACTCGCTCGCGGCGACCATCTACAACGTCACCACGGGCCGCGCTTTCTTCGACGAGATCGACAATCCCCGCGACCGCATCATCGCGCATATGCGACAAGACCCCCTCGAAGACGGCGCGCGCCTCCGTGGCTTCCCGGCCGGGGTGGCTCGGGTCCTCCGTGCCGCCACCATGAAAGACCCCAAAGACCGCCCGTGGCCGCTCGAAATGGGCCGCGAGCTCGCCCTGTCGATCTGACCCTAGAGGCCCATGCCCACGATTTTCACAGAAGGCGACATGTTCGCCGACCCCTCCCTCCAAGCCTTCGCGTTCGGCTGCACCACGCAGGGCAAGCTCGACGCCGGCGTCGCCGTGGCCTTCAAGAAGCAGTTCCCCGGCCTCGAGGACGAGTACAAAAAACGCTGCGAGGACGGGCGCTTCTCCCTGGGAGACGTGCTCGTCCACGTGGACGGCGCGCGCACGGTGTACGCCCTCGCCCTCCAAGCCCACTGGAAGTCGAAGGCGAAGCTCGCGGCGCTCGAGCGCTCCTTGGCGCGCACCGTCGAGCTCGCGACCCACGCCGGCATCCCACGCATCGGCATCCCGCGCATCGGCACGGGCCTCGGCGGCCTCGAGTGGCGGCGCGTGAAGAGCGTGGCCGCCGAGATCGGCGCGACGACCCCCATCGAGCTCGTCGTCTACGAGAAGTTCGTGCGAGGCCTCGTCCTCGGGGAGCCCGAGGTCGAAGACGCCTGACGCTATTTCCCGCCGTCGGGCGCGAGGTCGACCTTCACCGTGCCGAGCGCGGTCTGGTCGATCTCGACCTTGTGCTTCGCGCGGAGCTCTTTCAGCACGGCCTCCTCGCGCTCGCGGATTTTGTCCTGCGCGAGCTTCACGCGGATCACGCGCTCGGCCTCGGCGAAGGTGCGGTCGTGGGGCTCGAGCTTCTGCGTGAGCCTCACCACGTAGAGCTTCGGGCCCACCTTCACGGGCTCGGGCTTCACGTCCCCGACCTTGGCGATCGCGAACGCCGCCACGCGGACCTCATCGGGCACACGCACGTTCTCGCCGCGCGTGTCCCCGGGGGGGCTCACGATGCCGAAGTCGCCCGCGAGATCCACGGGCACGTTCGCGCGCGCCTGCGCGTCGATCGACTTGGTTTTCACGAGCTCGCCCCACGCCGCTGGGCTCGTCGCCGCGACGGCCTGGGCCACGATCGACTTGGCCTGCGCGTCGTCTTTCAAGACGAGGCACGAGAGGCGGCGGCGCTCCGGGTCGTGGTAGTCGGCCTTGTGGGTGTCGAAGTAGGCGCGGACGTCGGCCTCGGGGATGTCGGCCGGCGAAGGCGCACCTTTCCGCGCGTCGGCGAGCATCGCGTCCCGCAAAATGGCCCGGATCTCGGCCGCGGTGACCGGGTCCTTGTCGAGGCCCTTCTGGGTCGCCTCCTGGGCGAGCAGCTCGACGCGGATCATCTCCTCGAGCAGCTCTTTTCGCCGCTCGGGCGCTTGGTACCGCAGGCGATCGAACTGATCCATGTTCTCGATCGCGGCGACGAAATCGCCGAGCGTGATCGTCTTTTCGCCGACCTTCGCGAGCACCTTGGCCGACAGCTCCGGGGTGAGCTGCGCGCTCGTCGCGTGGAGGCCCGCGTCGTCGTTCGGCGAGGGGCCGTCTTTCTGGCCCTTGCAGCCGTCGCAGGCCGAGAGCGCGACGATCGGCAACGCAGCAAGAAGAAAGGAGATTCGGCGCACGCGAGGCATGGCTATCGGACGTGTCTACACCGACCGTCCCCCGCCCGCCAGCGTGGCGCGCCTCGGGGCACCGTACCCCATGAAAACGAGCGCGCGGTCGTGCATTGCACCCCATCGGGGGCACGGAGTAGAAGCCCTCTCATGGAACCACGCGACCTCGCAGGCCCCCCTCCGGCGCTCCACCCCGACCTCCGGTACCGGCGCATCCTGCTCAAGCTCTCGGGCGAGGCCCTCGGCGGCAAACAAGGCGGCCTCGATCCCGAGGTGCTCAGCCAGACCGCGGCGGAGCTCGCCGAGGTGTACGCGCTCGGCGTGCAGGTGGGCATCGTCGTGGGCGGCGGGAACATCTTCCGCGGCCTCAAGGGCGCCGCGGCCGGCATGGACCGCACCCAGAGCGACTACATGGGCATGCTCGCCACCGTGATGAACGCGCTCGCCCTCCAGGACGGCCTCGAGAAGGTCGGCGTGCCCACGCGTGTGCAGACCGCCATCGAGATTCGTCAGATGGCCGAGCCCTACATTCGCCGCCGCGCGGTGCGCCACCTCGAGAAGGGCCGCTTCGTGATCTTCGCCGCGGGCACGGGGAACCCGTTCTTCTCGACCGACACCGCCGCCGCGCTCCGCTCGATGGAGATCGGGGCCGAGGCCGTGTTCAAGGCCACCAAGGTCGACGGCATCTACGACCGCGATCCCGTGAAATTCCCCGACGCCCGCATGATCAGCGAGATGTCGTACGACAAGTTCATCTCCGAGCGCATCGGCGTGATGGACTCGACGGCCGCCACCATGTGCCGCGACAACGGCATGCTCATCCGCGTGTTCAAGCTCGCCCCGGGCAACATCAAGCGCGCCCTCCGCGGCGAGAGCATCGGCACCACCGTCACGGGCTGACCTCGCCGTCGTCTCGAAGGAGCCCCATGCGCCATCCGGCCGTGGGGCTCTCGCCTTTTTGTTCGCCGCGGCCAGCGCGACGGAGCGGCTCCCTATTGGACGAGCACGGAGTGCGGGCTCGTCGACGCGGGCTTTTCGGGCGTGGCCGCTGGGGGCGGAGCAGGGGGCGCCGCCGCGGGATCGGGGCCCTTCGCGACGGGCGCGGCAGGGGGCGCGGCAGGAGCCACGGTAGCCGCGGCAACCGCGGGCTGATCCTTGCGCGCGGCCACCTTCGCGCCCTTCGCGGCCGAAGGAGCCGGGGGCGTCGCCGAAGCCTGAACGGGCGGCGAAACCGCCGCGGTCGCTTGCGAAGCGGCAGGCGGTGGCGCGGGGAGCGCAGCTGCGGGCGAAGCCGAGGGTGGCGTCACGGGGACGGCAGGAGCCGCCGGTGGCTCGACCTTCGGCTTGCCGCCGATCACCCCATCGAACTTGAGCACCACGGGCAGACCGCACAAAAACGACACGCTCAGCGACGCGAGGAACGCCATGATCCGCTTCGACATCGCAGGCCCCGGGCCGAGGCCTGCCGCGGCCGCCGCGACCATCGTGGGCGACGGAGCCACGGGCGCGCCTGCCACACGGGTGCGTGCCCCACGGGGCGCTCCGTCGACCGTGGTCGCGGCACCTTGGTTGGGCGCAGTCCCCCCACGCGACGCCAACGCCGCGAGCATGTCGTCGGTGCCGGGGCCACCCTCGGGGATACCCGAGACCGGACCGTTGTCGCCGTAGTTGCCCATGCCTCGAGCGTAGCTCACCTCGCGAGCCGGCAAAAGCCCGCGGCGATTCGTGCCCCTGCCCTGGAAAAGGGCGGATATTCTCGCCTTCCATGCCCTCGAACGCCCCGTCGTTTCTGCGCACCCACGGCAAACCCTCGAACGTCGGCCACCGCGGCGCCATGGGCACCCGACCCGAGAACACCCTCGCCGCGTTCGAAGAGGCGGCGCGTCTCGGGGCCGACTGGGTCGAGCTCGACGTGCGGCTCTCGAAAGACGGGGTGCCCATGGTCCTCCACGACGCGACCCTCGAGCGCACCACGACCGGGCGCGGCCCCGTGTCGCGGGCGAGCGCGCGCACCCTCGCGAAGCTCGATGCGGGTGCGTGGTTCGGCAAGGCCTACCGTGGCGAGCCCGTCCCCCGGCTCGACGCGGTCCTCGCGTGGGCGCGCGAGCGAGGTGTCGGCGTCGAGATCGAGCTCAAGGGCGATCCGGTCTGCGCCCCGGGGCTCGCCGAGGCCGTGGTCAAGGCCGTGAAGGACACGTCGACGACCGACCGCGTGCTCGCCATCAGCTTCGACCACGCCGTGTGCAAGCACCTGAAATCCATCGCGAAATCGCTACGCACGGGGCTCCTCTACGCGGCGCGCCCGGCCGATCCGGTGGCCTTCGCGAAGCTCGCCAAGGCCGACGTGCTCGTGCCCCACGCGAGCTTCGTGTGCCCCGAGGACGTAGCCCGTGCCCATGGCGCGGGGCTCGGCGTCGCCACCTGGGCTCCCTCGGACCCGAAGGTACTCGCGGCCCTCGTGAGCGCCGGCGTCGACGCCATCACCGTCGATCATCCCGACGTGCTCGCGAAGGTCCTCCGCGCCGCAAAGTAGCGCCTTCGGGCAGCTCCGCGCTCAGCGTCTCCAGCGCAGGTAGACGCGGAGCATCACCACGGGTGCGACGAAGACGCCGACGAGCCCCGCGCCCCCCGGGGAATCACCACGCGCCACGGCGATACCGACGAAAACCCCCACGACCGCGAGGTACGCGACGAACACGAGGAGGAGCCCCTTGTTCTCGCGGAGCCACGCACGCGGGTTGATGCCCTTCGCGGCCTGCAGGCGGGCGATGTCGGCGGCGAGCTTGGCTTCGTACTCCGGATCGCCAGGGCCAGGCATGAGGCGAGTGTAGCCGAGCACGGGTGGCCTGACCACGCTGCCGCCGGTCCGCGCGGGCCACCGAGGATGGCGGCCGTTCCTCTCAACCTCCCCCACAAAGTGTCGAGGTGGACACTCCGCGCGGTCGCCAATGGGGACGACCTTCAGCGCGCGAGCATACGCGTCACGATCCGCGCGAAGGCGGGGGCGGCGGTCTTTCCCGCATACCCACGGTCCTTCGGCGCGTCGATGCCGACGTAGACGACCCAGCGTGGCTCGCGCGACGGGACGAAGCCGACGAAGCTCGCGTAGAGAGAGCGCCCGTCCTCGCTCGTGCCGGTCTTGCCGGAGATCCGCGCTCCGTCGACGGCCGCGCGAGCACCCGTGCCCTCCTTGCCGTAGACGACCTCCGCGAGCAGGAGGCGCATCGTGTCTGCCGTCTCGCGACGAAAGACGACCTTTCCGTCGAGCGTCCCGTCGACGAGGGCGCCGTACGCGCGGAGCAGGGCCCGCGGCGTCGCGCGGAGGCCTTCTCCGGCAGCGAGGACAGCGAGCCCGTAGCCCTCGTCGACGGTCGTCGGCACGCCTTCCCCGAGGCCGACCGCACGGAGCGCCGAGACGGTCCGATCGCGCCCGAGCTTGTCGGCGACGCGCGACGCCCCGACGTTGGAGGAGACCGCGAGCATCGTCGCGAGCGGGAGCATCCCGTGCGCGGAAGCGTCCTCGAGGACCTTGTCACCGTACACGCGGCGCCCGTTTCCACAGTCGAAGGTGGTGTCGGGCTGGATCGCGCCCACATCGAGCGCGGTGGCGTACACGAGGGGCTTCACCGTCGAGCCGGGGACGCGCATCGTGTCGACGTCCCCGCTCGTGGCGACGATGCCGTGCGTCTTTGCGTCCATCACGAGGACCACCGCACCGGCGGCGCCGTACTCGGAGATCGCGCGCGCGCGCTCCTCGTCCACGATCTTCGTGAGGGCCGGATCGTCGACCGTCGCGGCAGCGGATTTTCCGGCTCCGACAGGGCCCGCGCTGGCCACCACGGGGAGCGGTGCGTGACGCGACTCTCCCGCGCACCCGACGATCGCGATCGCGACCGCGGCGGCGCCGAACGCTCCACGCGACCGAATCTTGGACCATGGCGTCGGGCGCGCCTCGAGGAGCGCGGAGACGCGACGCCCGAGCTCGGACGCCATCCCGAACGCGACACGCGGCGCGGGAATGCGCGCCTCACGTGCCACGGCCACGAGGTGCTCCGCGACGATCGTCGACGCGACTCCCCCGTCGACCACGGCTTCGTCGGCGGCGAGCTCGGACTCGCGCGCGAGGCGTGCCGCGGCGACCCAAACCGAAGGTACCGGCCAATACACGGCGCACGCGACGTCGGCGACGAGCCGCGCGAGCCCGTCGTGCGCCGCGACGTGAGCGCGCTCGTGCCCGAGCACGACCCCGAGGCGCTCTTCGTCCCACTCCAGCGCGGCCGGCGGGAGCAGTATCCGAGCGCCGAGCGCGCCGACCACCACCGGGCCGTCGACGTCGGACGTCACGACGACGCCATCCGCGAGCTCGACGCCCTTCGACCCGAGCCGACCCGCGCGTCGACGCGACACCACCGCACGAACGAGGAGCGCCGAGGCCACGAGCGCCCACACCCCGACGAGGACCTCGTGCGCCGAAGGCTCCCACGCCGCGAGCATCCTCTCGCGGGTGCGCCCCGTGGACGGCGCGAGCACGGGCACGGGAGCTCCGCCCTCGAGAGGCTCGACGAAGGGGGCACGAGCGCGCGCGACGACGGGAGCCGGCACCACCGCGAGCGGCACGAGCGACGACAAGGCGGGCCCAAGGAGCGCGACCGCGAACCCGACCGCGAGGACGGAGCGGCGGACCCGCGCCGGTGCTCGACGCAGCAGCGCCACCGCGACGAGCGCGAGCGACGACACGACGAGCGCGCGCACGAGCGCAGATGCGAGGAGGGTGATCATTGGGCCCCCTTCTTGGCGCGGGCGACGGCGGCGGCGAGGCGCTCGAGCTCGTCCGGGCCGAGCTTGTCCCGCGAGGTCTCGACGAGGGCGAGCACGGCGTCCTCGACCGAGCCGCCGAAGAACGTGGAGACAAGGTGGGAGAGCGCCTTCTTTCGAGCTTCGCCGCGCGGGACCTGTGGCGCGTACACGTAGCGACCGCCCTCTTCGACGTGCTTCGCGTGCCCTCGCTCCTCGAGGAGGCGGAGGTGCGCGCGGACCGCCGAGTAGCTCGGAGGGTCCGGCATCGCCGCGAGCACGTCATGGGCAGACGCGCGACCCAGCCGGTAGAGGATGTCCAAGATCTCGCGCTCCCGGCGCGACAGGGGTGCCTTTGCCATGAGGAGGACCCTAGCCGCGTGCTAAAATTTTAGCAACGAGGCGATGCTATTTTTTTAGCAGCACCTCCACTCGCCCTCCACCGGGTACGCGAGCTTCGTGTGGCACCGTGGACGTGGTCCGTGCCTCTCGGCGCAGGGCTCGGCTTGGCCAGCTTGGCTCCGTCGAACCCGAAGGAGCTCTCGTCGATCGTAGGCGCCGGGGTCGACGCGATCACCGACCCGCCCCCGGGCGCATCGGCACCCGGGCCGAGCTCCCACGTGCGCTCGAGCGTCCCGTTCGGAAGGGAGGAGCAGTCCCTGACACACACCTGTCAGCGACCCGTGGCAGGCTCTCTGGCATGAACGATCTCTCCCCTCGCCCGCGCACCGTCTACTACGTCGCCCAGAGCCTCGACGGGTACATCGCGACCGCCGATCACGGCCTCGACTGGCTCCTCGCGTTCGACGGCGCCGAGGGCATCAAAGAGCACTACGAGGCGTTCGTCGCGGGCGTCGGGGCCATCGTCATGGGCGCGTCGACGTACGACTTCCTCCTACGCCAGGAGGGCAGCCCGTGGCCGTACACGCAGCCGACCTGGGTGCTCGCGAACCGCACGCGCCCCGTCCCTCCCGGCGCCGACGTGCGCTTCGCGAAGGGCCCCGTGAACGCGCCCCTCGAGGCCGCTCGTGAAGCCGCGGCAGGCAAAAACGTATGGCTCGTCGGGGGTGGAGATCTGGCAGCGCAAGCGGCTCGCGCGGGGCTCCTCGACGAGCTCCACTTGGGGATCGCGCCCGTCGTGCTCGGCGGGGGGATACCGCTCCTTCCCGCCCGCCTCGAGGCCCCGCTCACGCTCCTCGGCACGACCACCTTCGGCCGAGGGTTCGTCGAGCTCCGTTACGCGGTCTCTTCGGTGGCTTCGGCGTGCTCCACGCGCCCGTCGACGTGACGCGCGAACCTGCCCGCCTCGCGCGGGTGCGTGGGAGCGTCGTCGGAGAACGGCCAACCCCCGAACCGCGTGCGCCGGTAGTCGGCCATCGCCTGCTGGACCTCCGCGGGCGTGTTCATCACGAACGGGCCGTACTGCACGACCGGCTCGGCGATGGGGCGCCCCTGGAGCATCAGCACCTCGGTGACGTCGTCTCCGGCGCGCAGCACCAAAGAACGCTCCGCCGAGACCGTGATCGCGGCGTGCCCGTCGAACGTGCGGTCGGCCACGGTGAGCTTGGATCCCGCGAAAAAATAGAGGTTTCGTGTCACTCCGGCCTCGCTCGCGGGCAGCTCGAAGCGCGCCCCCGGCTCGAGCCGTAGCGCCCACACGGCCACGTTCGAGCCCGGCCGCGAGGCCCACGAGCGGGGCGGCGGTGCAGGCGGAACGGCCTCCCCGTACGCGCCGGCCACCACGGTCACGGTCGTCACGCGACCTTCGGCGTCACGGACGTCGACCTTGGGGATGCGATCGGCCCAGAGCATGGAAAAATGCGGCTCGGCGAACTTGTCGGCCTTGGGCAGGTTCACCCAAATCTGAAAGAGCTCGAGCGGGTTCGGCGCGTCCGCTTTCACGAGCGGGAACATCTCCGAGTGCACGATCCCCTTGCCCGCCGTGAGCCACTGCGCGTCCCCGCCACCGAAGCGCGCCGTCGCGCCGAGCGAGTCGGAGTGATCGACGAGCCCGCGCCGCACGAGGGTCAAGGTCTCGAAGCCGCGGTGCGGGTGCTGCGGAAAACCCGGAACGATTTCGCCATGATACATGCGAAACCCGTCCTTCACGACGAAGTCCTGCCCGAGGTTTCTCCCCGCGAGCGAGGCCTTGGGCCCGAGCGCCTCGTTGCCCTCGGGGTACGCGTCGTCGTGGTGCACGCAGAAGAGGAAAGGATCGTCCGTAGGCCACGGGAAACCGAGGGGGCGAACGCGCGTGATGGGCGAGGTCATGGCACTCATCGGTAACACGCTCCTCGGCGTCCGGCTCGTACGCGCCACACGAACCCAGCGTTCTCCTCGGGAGAGCTAACCGTCGTCGGGCTCGGGCATCAACGAGGCGCGCGCCGAGCCGTGAACCTCGGCCGTGAGCGGCCCACACGAGGCCGTCTCTCCGCTGCAGCACTCGGCCTGGTTCACCCCGTACATCGGGCACCCCGACCGCACACACGCCGCGTGGCCGTGCACGTAGGCCATCTCCTTCCGGCAAAAGGCGCAGAGCATGTCGACAGGGTAGCCGAAACCTCCCCGCACATGACTGACCATGGGCTGTCACTCGCCCCTCGTACGGTCTTTCCACGCGAATCGACGCGTACGAAAGGACGAAAGACGATGCACAGCGTGACCTGGTTCGAGCTCCCCACGAAAGACCTCGAGCGCGCCGCGGCTTTCTACGAGAAGGTGCTCGGGCTCACCTTGAAGCGCGAGGTCTTCTTCGGCGTCCCGCACGCGATTTTCCCCGGCCCCGAAGAGGCCGTGCGCGGGGCGCTCGTGAAGAGCGACGCCCACGTCCCCGCGAGCACGGGGGCCGTCATTTACCTGCGCGCGCCCGACCTCGACGCCTCGTTGGCTCGGATCGAAGCCGCCGGGGGCACGGTGGTGACCCCGAAGACGAGCCTCGGCCCCATAGGCTTCATCGCGGTCCTCGACGACACCGAGGGGAACCGCGTGGGCCTCCACATGCCCGTTTGACGCGGCCCCATCCGAGGCCGTGCGCTTGATACGACGGAGGCTCCCCGCGTGCGGTACGCTCGTGGGGAGCGCGCGATGGGGACCGAACGAAGCACGCGATTCCGCTTTTTTGGCTGGGTAGGCCAGGCGCTTCGTCGCGTCGGCGAGGTGCTCGCCGGGGCGCTCCGTTCGTTTCGCCAGCGGCGGCGTCGTCTCCAGGCCGGGGCGCGCCTCGTCGGGGCCGAGGTCCGTCAGCTCGGCGCCGCCCTGTGGGACAAGGTCGACGATCTGCCCTTCGTCCCGACCTCGTTCAAGCTCACCCCGATCCGCACCCAGCTCTACGGCCACGGCGCGTTCATGGGAGCCTCCCCTGCCCTCCTCGCGGACGCGCGCTGGCGCCGCATCCTCGCGTTCCTCATGCCCGACGTCTTCGACGACGTCCGCAAGGCGCTCGAGGCCGGCGACGGCCCGCCGAAGCTCATGCCGATGCTCGAGAACAACCCCGTGCTCGCCGCGTTCGGCGTCTACAAAGACGCGACGAACGACGAGGCGCCCGA
Organism: Myxococcales bacterium; assembly: GCA_016712525.1. NCBI lineage: Bacteria > Pseudomonadati > Myxococcota > Myxococcia > Myxococcales > Myxococcales bacterium. Next base: position 1,277,659 of record JADJQX010000001.1, on the reverse strand, counting down.
CTCGAGCCGAAACCCGCTCCACCTGTGCGGCCTCGAGTGGGATCTCTTCGTCGACCGTGATCTCTTCCCCCTCTGGGAGCGCGCCCGCCACGATCCCGAGGAGCTCGATCGTGTCATGGAGCGCATGATCGACACCTCGCTCATCGCCCACGCGACCCCCACCGACACGCTCCAAGAGGCCATGGGGATCTGCCAGTACCGCGACGTCCGCAAGACGAAGAAGACGGCGCTCGGCGGGGTCGAGGTCGACTCGTGGCTCGATCTCTTCGCGCGCGCCCTCGTGCTCGCCCGCGCGGACGACCTCAACGCCGCCATCACCGCCATGGAGGCCGAGCCTCGGAGCACGTCGACCGAAGCGTGCATGCTGCATACGTTCGCGCCCCCGTGGTCGGTCCGCAAAGCCGTCGAGGTGCACCGCGAGGTCACCGGCAAGCCGTGCCTCTCGGTCATCATCGAGATCAAGTCGCTGCGCAGCACACCCGAGTTTTTGTGCGACGTGGTCCGCGCCATGAACGCGCGCGGCATCCACGTGGTCGCCGTCGCGGCGTTCCTGCGCGAAGAGGTCGCGGGGGTCTCGGCCACCGAGCAGACGGTCGACGGCCACACCTACCCAGGCCCGCGCGAGATCCAGTTTTTCCACTTCGCCGGAGACCTCCAAGACGCCTGCGACAAGGGCCTCGTCGAACCCGGGCAGAGCGTCATGTTCAACGGCGCGAGCCTCCTCGACTCGGTCACGACCGAGGGCGGCCGCCCCGTCTACAGCACCAAGATGGGGGTCACGGCCGAGCTCGACGCCTACCGAAAGCGCCTCGATCTCCACGTGGGCTTCTATGTCCAAGAGGGCGACTGCGACCACCAAGCCGCCTGCTTGCTCTCGGACCTCTGCGAGGCCCACCCCGAGACGTTCGAGCTCGGCTTCGCGTGGGGCGGCCTCCGGGACGAAGCGCACCTGCCCACCACCGAAGCCACGCGCCTCGGCTACGGCAGCCAGCGCATGCTCGAGTACGTGGGCAAGGCCAAGCAGTGGAAGGTCGGCAAGCGCAAGGCCGGCTAGGGCCTTTCCGCTCGCCCCGTCTCTCGCCCGTGCCCGTGCCCGCGTGTCCGTGCCCGTGCCCGCGTGTCTCGTCTCCCCTCTCGCCCGTGCCCGTGCCCGTGCCCGTGCCCGTGCCCGCGTGTCTCGTCTCCCCTCTCTCGCCCGTGCCCGTGCCGTGCCCGCGTGTCTCGTCTCCCCTCTCGCCCGTGCCCGTGCCCGTGCCCGTGCCCGTGCCCGGCGTCTGCGGAGCGCCGTGCTGAGTGCACGCCGCACGCGCCTCTCGTTGCACCCTGCACGGACCCCTCTTCGGGCACGGGCACGGGCACGGGCACGGGCACGACGAACGGGCCGCCCACAGAAGCCACCATCCACCCTCTCCGCGCGAGCCCCTCAGGCACGGGCACGGGCACGGGCACGACGAACCCCTAGGCGTTGGCACACTAGTTGGAAGGTGGGGCGCACGATGAAGCGCTTTTTCCCCCTCGCCCTCCTCTTGGTCCTCTTCGCCACCGGGTGCGGGCGCGGCGGCTTCGGTGCCGCCATGTTCGCCACGGGGCTCATCATCGGCGTCGCATCCCACTCGCACCACCACCACCCGCGGCCCGTGGTCGTCGTCGCGGCCCCCGAGCCTTCACCCGCGCCCGCCGTGATCGTCGTGCGCGAGGCCTCCCCGCGTGACACGCCTCCCCCGCCCAGGGGCCCGTCGTTCGACACGGGCGCCGCACGAAACGCCCTAAAATCCGCCGATCTTGCCCCCTGCCGCGCCGAAGGCGCCCCGCGGACGCACGGCCACGCGAAGGTCACCTTCCGCCCCGACGGCACCATCGAGAAGGTCACCATCGACCAGCCCGCCGGCCTCTCGGTCCCCGCGGTGAGCTGCATCGGGCGTGAGCTCGGCCGGGCGCGTGTGCCCGCCTTCGAGGGCACGAACGTCGACGTCGGCACCACGTTCTTCGTGCCCTGACCGCCCCTCGGGGTCACGCCCCGGGTGAGAACGGCGCGCCACGGTCCCCCAAGGGCCAGGCGCGCTTCGCCTTTTTGTCTCTCGGTCGCCGAGCCAGCTCGAACGACCGCCACATTTCCCAGCCGTTTCACACACTTCCGAGAAAAGCGACGACGCGCGAAAAAACCACGCAACGACCTCCGCGAGCCTGCCGACGAAGGGGGCAACGGAGCCAACACGGCTCCAAAACTGGAGGTTCTGTCATGCGTCGTTCGTCGTTCGTCGTGGGTCTCGCTCTCGTTCTCGGCTCGGCGGCTTGCACCGTCAACACCACGGCTCCCGCGCCCATCGGGCAAGACCCCGAGGCCCCCGCCCCGGCTCCGACGACGCCCGGGCTTCCCGGAGCCGTCACCCCCGCGGCCCTCCCGTTCAAGCCGTCGAACCTCGACATCTCGGACATCGACGTCTCGAAGCTCGGCGACGTCACCGTCACGGCCACCTGCGAGCTCACCGCGGGCGACGAGCGCGAGACCTTCTGCGGCGAGTCGAAGAACGTCGCCTACAAGCTCGTCGACCAGCCCGGCGCGGGGAAAATTGGCGTGTTCGTCGCGCGCAGCATCCGCGTCGAGCCCAACGCTCGCATCACGATCAAGGGCACCCGCGCCATCGCGATCGTCGCGCTCGACACGTTCGACGTCCGCGGCGCCATCGACGCGTCGGCGAGCTGGGACTACGCGTCCCCGGGTGGCTTCAAAGCAGCCGGTGGCGCCGAAGCGCTCGACGGCGCGGGCCCGTCGGCAGGCAAGGCCGGCACGCTCGTCTCGGGCGCAGGCGGTGGTGGGCACTGCGGCAACGGCGGCGCGGGCGGCGCGGTCGATCCGGCGGAGATGGTCCCGGGCGGCGCGACGCAAGGGAGCGACACGATCGTTCCCCTCGTCGGCGGCTCGAGCGGCGGAAAGGGCCACCTCGGCGCGGGCACCGGCGGCGGCGCCATCCAGCTCGTCGCGGGCAAACAGCTCGTCATCGCGGCCTCGGCCTCGATCTCGGCGAACGGTGGCGGCGGCAGCAACAGCGGCGCCGTCCGGCAGCAACCGGCGAGCGGCGGTGGCGCGGGCGGCGCGATCCTCCTCGAAGGCACCAAGGTCTCCGTGCTCGGCAAGCTCTCCGCCAACGGTGGCGCCGGCGGTGGCAACCGCGAGCGCGGCCAAGACGGTCGCATCGGTGAGACCCCCGCCGAGAGCCCCTACACGAGCGAAGGCTCGGCGGGCGGCTCCGGCTCCGCGGGCGAGACCATCCACGGCGGCGACGCGATCGCCATCGCCGACCGCGCGGGCACCGGCGGCGGCGGCGCGGCGGGCCGCATCCGCGTGAACGGCGACACCGTGGAAGTGACCGGCCTCCTCTCGCCCCGCCTCGGCCCCTGCGCCGTGCAGGGCAGCCTCAAGAAGTGACCTTGCCCCCCCTACCTACCCGACCGATTCAAAAGGAGGTGCATCTGTCTGGCGCACGTCGCCCTCGCGTGGGGGGCGGCGTTTTGCGCCTTTTGTGCGCGCCGAAATTGCGCCCTGAACGGGGCGACGCGCACCCTTCAGGGGGTGGTACGCGTCTTGCGCGGGGCGGTCTTGCGCCGTCACTCCACGTGCTTATGTCCATGTCTGCGGTCGGAACGCGAGCCCACGAGGGCCACGGAGAGGCCGCAAAGCGTTTCGTGGGGCGCCCCATCGGGCCACCCAGGGGAAGTTGGCGTCGCGTGAGCGACGTGCCAAGGAGGAAGACATGCGTCCCGAGAAGATGACCACGAAGAGCCAAGAAGCCCTGCGGCACGCCATGGAGCTCGCCGCCCGACGCGGTGCACCCGAGGTCGTCCCCGAGCACCTCCTCCTCGCCATCCTTTCCCAGGAGGACGGCGTAGGTTTCCCCCTGCTGCAAAAGGCCGGCGCCAACGTCGACGCCATCTCGCAAGACGCGACCAAGGTCACGAACGGCCTGCCTCGCGTCACGGGCGGCGCCGAGCCTTCGTTCTCGCGGCGCACCCTCGAGGTCCTGCGCAAAGCCGAGGACGAGGCCTCCCAGCTCAAAGACGACTTCGTCTCGGTGGAGCACTTCGTGCTCGCCATGGCCAAACACGACGCGCAGCTCAAGACGGCCCTCGAGCTCCACGGCAACGTCACGTACGAGCGTCTCCTCGGCGCGCTCGCCCAGGTGCGCGGAAACCAGCGGGTCACCGATCGTGATCCCGAAGGGAAATTTCAGGCCCTCGACAAGTACTGCCGCGACCTCACCGAGGCCGCGCGCAAGGGCAAGAACGACCCGGTCGTCGGCCGCGACGAGGAGATCCGCCGCGTGATGCAGGTGCTCTCGCGCCGCACCAAGAACAACCCCGTGCTCATCGGCGAGCCGGGCGTCGGCAAGACGGCCATCGTCGAGGGCATCGCGAACCGCATCGTCCGGGGCGACGTGCCCGAGTCCCTCAAGGACAAGCGGCTCGTCTCGCTCGACATGGGCGCGCTCATCGCGGGCGCGAAGTACCGCGGCGAGTTCGAGGATCGTCTGAAGGCCGTCTTGAAAGAGGTCGAGGGGGCAAACTCCAAGATCATCCTCTTCATCGACGAGCTCCACACCATCGTGGGCGCAGGCGCCTCCGAGGGCGCGATGGACGCGGCGAACCTCTTGAAGCCGGCCCTCGCGCGCGGTGAGCTCCGCTGCATCGGCGCGACGACGCTCGACGAGTACCGCAAGAAGATCGAGAAAGACTCGGCCCTCGAGCGCCGCTTCCAGCCGGTCATCGTGTCTCAGCCCACGGTCGAGGACACGATCGCCATCCTGCGCGGGCTCAAGGAACGCTACGAGGTGCACCACGGCATCCGCATCCAGGACGCGGCCCTCGTCGCCGCGGCCACCCTCTCGGACCGCTACGTCACCGAGCGCTTCCTGCCCGACAAGGCCATCGACCTCGTCGACGAGGCCGCCGCCAAGATCAAGATCGAGGTCGACAGCATGCCGACCGACATCGACCGGGTCGAGCGCAAGATCACCCAGCTCCGCATCGAGCAAGAGGCCCTCAAAAAGGAGCGTGATCAGGCCTCGAAGGCCCGCCTCGGCACCCTCGCGGGAGAGCTCGCCGACCTCGAGGAAGAGAGCCGCGCGATGAAGGCCCAGTGGATGCGCGAGAAGGAGCTCATCGAGGCCATCCGCGAAGCCAAGCCGAAGCTCGAGTCCCTCCGCGCCGAGGCCGACGCGGCCCAGCGCAAAGGCGACCTCGGCAAGGCCGCCGAGATCCGCTACGGCAAGCTCCCCGAGACGGAAAAAGAGATCGAGGACCTTCGCGCCAAGCTCGCGAAAGTACAAGAGAAACAGGCCTACCTCACCGAGGAGGTCACCGACCAAGACATCGCCGCGATCGTCGCCAAGTGGACGGGCATCCCGGTCGCCAAGATGCTCGAAGGCGAGATGGCCAAGCTCCTCCGCATGGAAGAGGCGCTCGGCTCGCGCGTCGTAGGTCAGCGCGCGGCCATCGAGGCCGTGTCGAACGCGGTGCGCCGGGCTCGTGCGGGTCTCGGCGACGACAAGCGCCCGGTGGGTAGCTTCCTCTTCCTCGGCACGACCGGCGTCGGCAAGACCGAGCTCGCGCGGGCCCTCGCCGAGTTCCTCTTCGACGACGAGCGCGCCCTGCTCCGCCTCGACATGAGCGAGTACCAGGAGCGACACACGGTGAGCCGCCTCATCGGCGCGCCCCCCGGGTACGTCGGGTTCGACGAGGGCGGTCAGCTCACCGAGCCCGTCCGTCGCAGGCCCTACTCGGTCATCTTGTTCGACGAGGTCGAGAAGGCCCACCCCGACGTCTGGAACACGCTCCTCCAGGTGCTCGACGATGGCCGCCTCACCGACGGTCAGGGCCGCACCGTGGACTTCAAGAACACGGTCATCATCCTCACGAGCAACGTGGGCTCGCACCACGCCGAGGAGATCGCCGCCCGCGGGCTCTCCGAGGCCGAGGTGCGCGCGGTCTTCGAAGAGACCGTGATGGACGACGTCCGCCGGGCCTTCCGACCCGAGTTCCTGAACCGGCTCGACGAGATCGTCGTCTTCCAGCGGCTCGAGAAGGCCGAGGTGCGGCGCATCGTCGACCTCCAGCTCACGCGGTTCGCCGAGCGGCTCGCGAACCGGTCGCTCGGGATCGACCTCACCGACGAGGCCAAGGCCTACCTGGCCGAGGTCGGGTGGGATCCGAAGTACGGAGCGCGCCCCTTGAAGCGCGCGGTACGCAAGCACCTCGAGGACGAGCTCGCGAAGCACGTGCTCCGCGGGCAGTACGCGCCCGGCACGGTGGTTCGTGTCGAGCGCGGCGGCGACGGCCTCGTCTTCCGTGACGTCATCGCGAACTGAGGGCCGTCCCCTGCCCTCCCTCGGCGCCTCGGCTCCCACGAGCCGGGGCGTCGTCGTTCGTGCCTCTACGCGGACGCGTCCCTCGTCAGGGACTTCCCAGGGTCGCGCTCGGCCGCGGGCTCTCGATACCCTCGGACCTCTTTGACCCCGCGCTCGAAGGTCTTCTTCTTCGTCTCGTCGAGCTCACTGCCCCCGAACCGCACCTCGAGGTACGTGAGGGTCATCCGGTGGACCTTGTCGCCGAGCGGGTGGCTCTGCCGGACGAGATCTTCGGCGAACCTCAAAGGCGGGACCGCGACCGGCCGGTGGATACCCTGACTCGCCATGGCGAGCTCGAGCGATTGATAGAGCTCCGTGACCAAGAGCGCCGAGCGGCTCCGTTTGACCTCGGGCGCGCCATCTCCCTTCTTGGAAGATCGAGGCTTCTGGCGGCGCCAAAGCACGTACCCGACGACGCCGATCACCACCACGAACCCGGCCATGACCGGCGCCTGAGTGAGCTTCTCGGCGACACCCCCGCGAATACCCATTTTGGTCCGCGCGTCGTCGTATTTGCGGTGCGCCTCTTCGAAGAGCCGGATTTGTGTGCCGAGATCGTACCCCACGACGTACCGGTTCCAGCGCTGCGAGAGCGCCTCGACGAAATCACGCATGTACACGAGCGTGCCGCCCGTCTCTTGGAGCGGGCGCGCCGCGGAGGTGGGAGTCGGGTCGAACGTGACCCACCCGAGCTGCGGATCGTCGAGATAGGCCTCGACCCAGGAGTGCGCGTCCCCCTCGCGCACGGCGTAGTACTTCCCGAATCGGTTGTACGTCCCGCCGACGAAGCCCGTGACGTTGCGTGCCGGAATGCCCACTTCGCGGAGCATCATGACCATGGCCGTCGAGAAGAACTCGCAGTGCCCGCGTTTGGTCTCGAAGAGGAAGTGATCGACCGGCTGCGGCTTGCCGCCCGAGGGAGACGTGACGTCGTAGCGGTAGTCGTTCCGGAGGTGCTCCTCGATCGCCTTGGCCTTGGCGTACGGCGTGGGGAACCCTTCCGTGTACGAGCGCGCCAGATCTCCGACCCGCGGAGGCAGCGGCGGGAGCGTGAGGTAGCGCGCCCGATCGACGCTCCCCAAGATCTGCGGGATCGGCTCGGCGTCGCCCGCGAGGTACACGTCGTAGCGAATGCCGTGGGTGCCCGGGCTCGCGTAGCGGAGCTCTCCCTCCGGCCCACGCGTCACCACGACGCCGTCTTGGGGCACCGCCGTCTGCGGCAACCGAAGCTCGAGCCCCACCGTGCGCGGCGGGAGGAAGAGCACGGGAGGATCGATGGGCTCGAGGTCGAACGAGATCCTTCGGTCTTCGCTCGGGCGAGGCACACGGGCTACGGGGACCACGTTCGGGTAGAGCAGATCCACCGCGCGTCGCTCGGTCGACGAGCGCGACCACGCACGACCATCGTAGGTGTCGAACGCGGTGCCGCGCAGGCGGATCGTCATGCGCAGCGGCGGGTCGGGGTTGTCCGGCAGGGTGAACCGCAGGGCGACCGTAGGGTCGGACCGCAGGGTGCCCACGTCGCCGAGATCCACGTGATCCGAGAAGCCCACCATGCGGCCCGAGCGCTGGTGGTTCACGAGCAAGAGCGAGAGCCCCACCCGCGGAAACAAGATGAAGAGCGCGCCCGTGAAGATGAAGATCGGGAGCCCGAGGAGGCACGTCGTGAGGAGGAACCCTCGCCCCACCACGCGGCGGCTCCGGAGGATGCGCGGCACGTCGACCGGGAGGCCCGTGCGATCCCGCGCGCCCTGGCGGTAGTTTCCTTCGACCTCGCGGCGAAGGTGCGAGAGCACGAGGGCGCCCGGGGCGACCATGAGGAAGCCCAAGAAGCACAGGCCGTAGCTGAGCCCACCCCCGAGCACGGTGCCCGCGACGAAGTGGAGCAGCGCCAAGATGATGATCTGCTGGTCGTGTGCGGCCCCGCGGCGGGTCGCCACGCGGATCACCTGGAGGAAGCCCGCGAACTCGACGGCGGTGTCGAGGGCCGACGCGCCGAGCACCACCCGCACCACCTCGATCACGAAGAGGAGGAGCGGCGCGACGGTGGCGACCGTGCGCATGAAGGGCTTCGCTTGGAACGTCTCCGGCAGCGCGACGGCGATGACGAGGCCCACGAGCACGAGGCCTGCGGTCCACGGGGCCATGCCCGCCGTGTTGACGACCGCGAGCACCCCGAGCGTGGCCAGGGCGTTCGTCATCACGCGGTGGACGAGCCCGAAGCGCATGGTTATTCGGCCGCCTCCTTCGACGCGGGCTCCTCGGGTACGGCGTCGACCAAGGCCAGGTAGCGCAAAATCGCGTCGGATCCCGTGGACTTATCGGCGCGTACGACATCCCCCGACGTCACCCGCAAGGTCACCCGATCGCCGCGTTTGACGTGCGCGACGACGCGCGAGGCGACCTCTCGAATGCGCTTCTCGAAGCCTTGGGAGAAGTCGTCCCCTGCCCCGTTCGGTTTCTTCACGTCGAGGCGAAGCGTCACCTCGGGGTGCGCGTCGCGGGCGCGTTCGCGGCGAACGAGCTGACCACTCGACGCGGTCTTCTTCCAATGGACGTCGCGGAGGTCCTCCCCTTCGCGCACCGGGCGAAGACCGAAGTGATCCTCGCCGTGCCCGCGCCCGAAAGCCGTCTCGCCTCCTGCGTCACGCCCGGGTGGAGAGGCACCGAGCTTGATCGGGTCGGCGGCGGGATAGATCACGAGATCACCCTCGGCGGGCACCTCGCGAGACTTCTCGAAGAGCCCGAACGGGAACCGCGTCGCGATCCGAAACCCGACGTGCCGATCGCGCCCGCGTTTTTGAGGTGTCCGCCGGTAGGCCGCCACCTGCGCGCTCCGTGGGCTGATTTTCAGGAAGAAGCAGCGTTTGTCGGCCGGCTGACCTGCGCGCAGATCTTCGACCTCGATCGCGTACGAGGGCACGCGGCCCTTGTGGTTGAAGACCTCGATTTCGACGAGGTGCGGACGACCCACCTGGGCGCGCGCGGGGAGCCTCCGCACGACGCTGAGATCCCGCAAGGACAGCTCGCTCATGAGCCCGCTCACCACGATGAGCGCGAGCAAGAGGCCGAGCAACAAGTAGAGGAGGTTGTTCCCCGTGTTGATCGCGGCGAAGCCCACGCCGAGCGTGATGCCCACGAAGAACTTCCCCTCGCGCGTGAACTTGAGCCGCCGAGGAGGCTTCTGCTTCGAGAAGAGCCGCGCGAAGAGCCCCTTCGGCGGGCGGCTCTCCACCTCGGCCCGGCGCTCCTCGTGGATGCGCGGCGCCCGAGGCGTCTCCGGCTTGCCCTCTTTTTTCACAGCGGGACGGGCACGCGCGCGACGAGCTCGCGAACGGCCGCCTCCGCCTCTTCCCGGGTGGGAAGGAATCCGTCGGCCGCAGACGAGAGGCGCACACGATGGGCGAGCGCGGGCACGGCCAAGTCGTGGATGTCGTCGGCGATGCAGTAGCTCCGCCCCCGAACGAGCGCACGGGCACGCGCCGCGCTCGCCAAGGCGATGGCGCCACGCGTGGAGGCCCCGAGCGACAGCGCCGGCGCGGATCGCGTGGCCTGCACCACGGCCTGAAGGTAGCTCGCGAGCGACGCGTCGAGCGCGACGCGCTGCACGGCCCGCTGGAGCTCGACGAGCCGACCCGGGTCGAGCACGGGCTTCACGTCCGCCGCGCGGTCCGTCGAGCCCTCGGTCAGCAAGCGCATCTCGACCTGCGGCGGCGGATACCCGATGCGAATGCGCAGGAGGAAGCGGTCGAGCTGGGACTCGGGCAGCGGAAAGGTGCCGGCGAAGTCCTGCGGGTTCTGCGTGGCGATCACGAAGAACGGGTCGGGCAAGGGGATCGTCTGCCCGTCGATCGAGACCTGCGCCTCGTTCATCGCCTCGAGCAGCGACGACTGCGTGCGCGGGCTCGCGCGGTTGATCTCGTCCGCGAGGAGCACGTTCGCGAAGACGGGGCCCTGGCGAAGGACGAACTCGCTCTGGCGCTGATCCCAGATCGAGATGCCGACCACGTCGCTCGGGAGCAAGTCGCTTGTAAACTGCAGGCGTTTCAGATCGCCGCCCACCGCCTGCGCGACGGCGCGCGCGAGCGTGGTCTTGCCGACGCCCGGCACGTCTTCGATGAGGAGGTGACCGCGCGCGAGGAGGGCCACGAGGGCGAGCTCGACGACATCGGGTTTGCCTTCGAGCGCGTTCTCGACGGCACCGCGCAGTTTTTGGATGGCTGGCAGCTCCTCGGTCAGGAGGGCTTGAGCGGCCGTCATGAGGTCAGAGTAGCATGATGCCCGAGGCTTCCACCAAATGGCCGATCGGGATTCTCGCCCAGGAAGCCACCAGGGTGAACGCATGGCCCCCTCGCGGACCACGAAGCGCCGCGCGCCAGCGAAACCTCGAACGCGTGGAGCTGCTACGCTGCGGCCGGTGGACATGGGCTCTCCCGAGGTGCGGCTCGAGCGTGTGACGAAGACCTACGGACCCGTGCGCGCGCTCGTCGGTGTCGACGTGACCCTCGGCGCCGGCAAGGTCACCGCCGTGCTCGGAACCAACGGGTCGGGCAAGAGCACGCTCCTCGCGATCGTCGGGACCCTCACCAAGCCGACCTCGGGACGCGTGACGCACCGTGGCCTCGGCGGCGCACCCGACGTACGACGCGTCCTCGGCTGGGTCGGCCACGCGTCCCTCTGCTACCCCGACTTGACCGGCGCCGAGAACGTCCGCCTCGCCGCCGAGCTGCACGGGTGCGATCTCGACGACGCCCTTCGAAAGGCGGAAGAGCGCTTCGAGCTCGGGGCGTTCTTTAAACGACCGTTTCGTGAATACTCCCGCGGGCAACGGCAGCGGGTCTCGCTCGCTCGCGCCCTCGTCCACGATCCCACCTTGCTCTTGCTGGACGAGCCCACGACGGGCCTCGACGCCGCCGGTGTTTCACGGCTCGTGCGCGTGGTTCGCGAAGAGGCAGCCAGGGGCGCGACGGTGGTCGTCGTCTCCCACGACGAACGTTTCGCCACCGACGTAGCCGAGGTGACCGTGCGCCTCGAGCGCGGCCGCGTCGTCTCGTAGGCAGCGCGCACCGCAACCGACGGCTCACGCCACTTCAAACGGTGAGGCCGTCGTGCTCTCGGATCTCGGCGACCGCCCGGAGGAAGCCCCGGACCTCGTCCTCGGTGTGCGTGGCCTGGACCGCGAGGCGCAAGCGCGACGTGCCCCGGGGGACGGTCGGGGGTCGAATGGCTTGGACGAAGAAGCCGTACCCACGGAGAGCGTGAGCCCAGCGGAGGGCTCGCTCCGGCGCGTCCATCACCCAGGGGACGACGGGTCCCGTCCCCCCGACCTGGCAGCCCATCGCGCGAAGGCCGTCGCGAAGGATGTCGGCCATGCGATGCAGGTGGTTTCGCTCGGCGTCGGCCCGAGCCACGCGGGGGAGCCGGGAAGCGGCCTCGGCGGTGAGGGCAGGGGAGAGACCGGTCGAGAACACGAACGAACGCGCGCGGTTCCACAGCCAACCCCGCAGGGTGGAAGAGCCCGCGACGAAGGCTCCTCCCAACCCGAACGCCTTGCCGAAGGTCCCGACGAGCACATCGGGGCGTGCTCCGGCGTCGGCGCAGAGACCTCGGCCACCAGGACCGAACACACCGAGGGCGTGCGTCTCGTCGACGTAGAACGAGGCGCCGGCGTTCGCGCTCAAGTCGGAGAGGCGGCGAAGGTTGGGCACGTCGGCGTCCATGCTGAAGTACGACTCCGTGACGAGCCAGGTCGGTACCTCGGGGGCGGCGGAGAGGAGGCGTGCGACCGCGTCCGCGTCGAGGTGAGGGTAGACCTCGACCGAGGCGCGCGCGAGCCGTAGCCCGTCGATGATGGAGGCGTGGTTGAGGGCGTCCGAGAGGACGCGGTCACCAGGGCGCACCAGGCAGGCGAGCGCCCCGAGGTTCGCGGCGTACCCGCTCGTGAAGAGGAGGGCGGCCTCCGTCCCGAGCCACTCGGCCAGGCCGGCTTCGAGCGCCTCGTGCGCCTCGGTGTTCCCGGAGACCAAGCGCGACGCACGAGCCCCGCCGGCAGACGCGTTCGTGGGGGAGAGCGGCGCGGCTCCGAGCCCGAGGTAGTCGTTCGAGCAGAGGGTCACGAGCCCCGGCGGGACGATGACCGGGGTACGGAGGAGGTTCGCTTCGCGGAGGCGATCGAGCTCGTCCGCGAGGGACTCGAGAGGGGAACGTTTCACGTGAAACCTAAGCGCGATCAAGGGGGAGACGGGGCGACGGTCGTGCCGCCCGCCCGACGCGGACGCGCCGCCGACGGACCGGCAGCGCCCGACGGATAGCCTTCAATCGAGGGACGGGCAAGGAGCGGAAGGGGAGGTGCGACCGACCGCACCAAGGCGGCCCAAGCTCGCCTCAGGCCACCTCGCGTCCGAAGGGCGAACCGACGCCGAAGCTGGGCCGCCAGCACCATCCCAGCCGCCCGCAGGGATCGGCCCAGGGCGATCCCGCCGCCATTCACCGAAGCGCCGTCAGGCCCGCGTACGCCCCTCAGGCAGCTCCTCGAGAACATGGTCCACGCGAACGAGCATCCGACGGACCGAGTCTCGCGTCTTCCGCTCCAACGCCTCCCGCCGCGCCCGCTCCTCCTCGAGATCATGGGCGAGCGAAAGCGCCGCGAGCACGAGCGCCTGCGGGGTGGTCGCGCGGCCCTTCGGGGAGACCATCTCGACCTTTCGGGTCACGAGCGCAGCCAGGGCGCGGAGCTCGGACTCCTCAGCCGAGCTCACGACCTTCACTTTCTGACCGGCGACCACGACTTCCACGGACCGTCGATTCATGGCACCTCGCGACATCCCCCCCCAGGATACACCGCGGCGCGCATCCGCGCAGGTCCGTTCGCGGATGGAGCCGTCCTCCTTTCGATCGGCGCGCCCCCTGCCGCCGGAGCCCTCAGGCCGCACATCGATCGTCCACCCTGGGTCGACTCGGGCGGGCAGGGAAGGCGCGTGAGAGCCCCGCCTCACCCACCAGGCGGTGTCCCCGACGTGCCGACGCCCCCCAACCGTTTCACGTGAAACGGTCCGCCCACGAGCCCTCCGAGCGAACCACCTTGCCCGGAACCCGAAAGGCAGGCCCCCAAATGACGAACGGCCCGAAGCCGAAGCCCCAGGCCGTACCGTTTCACGTGAAACACTACCGCGCTGCGTTCACCAGGAGAAGGAAGGGGAGGGCAACCATCGCAAAGTCGATCTGCACGCCCGTCACGAGGTCGAAGGACTTCGAATCCCCCAAGCCGTAGCGCCCTTGCGCGAACAGGCCGACCCCGTACCCGTAGGCCGAATGGTAGTTGAAGCTCCGAGAGCCCCAGAAGAGCCCCCAGGTGAGCCCCGGCTCCACCGTGCCGCCGGCAACCCGGGCCTGACCACCCCCGGAGGCGACGAACGACGTACTCCCCGCCGGAATGAGCCATGACAGGCCGCCGCCCGACTCGAACGAGTCAAACCCGGACGTGCCCAGGTCGACATACGGCCCAACCCCCATGTCCCTCTGCGCGCTGCGCAGGAAGAGGACATCGAACCGCGCGCCCAGGTGGAAGGCCGGCTTCACCGGACCAACCCGCAAATGCCGAAACGCCGGCCCCACCGTGAGGCCGGCGCTGAACTGGGGATCGGCAGAGGCTTCGGAGGGCGCCCCCACAAGGGCCGCCCCAAGAGCGGCCGCCACGAGCACCCTACGCATCAGAGAACGCGCTGACCGGTCTTGCAGAACGTCGCCGAGTCGGGGCAGAGGTTGCACTCGATCGCCCGGTTCTGCCCGATGTTGCACGGGACCTTCTGTTCCTTGAGCGCGTCGCCCGGCACCGAGCACTTGTTCGTGGGGTTCGCCTTGTCCTCGAAGAACTTCACGAGGCAGCCCCGGCACACGGTGATCGGGAACTGGAACTCTTGGGACTCGACCGAAAGGCCGCCCAGCGTCTGACCTTGGACACGAACGTTGGCGACGACAATGTCGACGGCCTCTGCGGGCGGCGTCTGCTTGAGGTACGACCCAAGCTGAGCCTTGATCGTGCGGGCGGCCGCCCCGTCGATGAGATTGACCGTGATACCCGCCTCGCCGCCCGGAGGCAGGTACCCACTCCCGGAGGTTCGGAACTCGTTCCCCTGCTGGCCGCCACGATCGCTCGTCACCGGGAGGCCGCCAGCGAACGTGAGCCGAACGGACGCGCCCAAGAGGTAGACCGCGCCCGTCTCAACCCGGGCCTTCTCGGGGTAGGCCGCGATACGGAGCTGATTCTTCACGATGAGCGCCCCGACGTACCCGCCCTCGCTCACCTCGAGGTCGAGAACACCGTTGATGAGCGCCTCGGCCCCGGGGTTCACGAGGCACGTGTTCGTGTCCTCCTTGAGCTCGGGCTCCACCGTCTTGGTGACGATGATCGACTGAGGGTACTCGACGCATGCCGGCGACGCGGCCGCGGCACCGAGAGCTGCAACCACGCTGACGACGGCTCCACGAACGGTTCGTTTCATGACTTTCTCCGGCGGCACGCGCACACCCGTCGCCGCTAGGAAGAGCGTATCGCCTCCACACGGCCGGGCCAAAATCGTGACATTCCCTCGCGCGCGGTTCAACCCGCCCCACGAAGAAAGACGCCCAGCTCCGCCGTGGACACCGACTCGAGGCGGCCCCGACCGATCTCCGCCGCGAACGGAAGGACGACCTTCCCGCCCTTCCTCTTCTTGTCGACCTCGAGGAAGGGGACCGCGCCCGACCGCTCCGACCGCGTCGCGTCCGTCGGAAGACCGAAGCGCCCGAGGACCTCGCGGCACGTCGCAACGACCTCCGGACCGACCCAGCCACGCGCTCGCCCGAGCTCGAGCTCCGCGACCATGCCCATCGCGACGGCCTCCCCGTGAAGATGCGACGTGTACCGCCCGTGAGACTCGAGCGCGTGACCGACCGTGTGCCCGAAGTTAAGGAGAGCCCGCTCCCCCTTCTCCGTCTCGTCCCGCGCGACCACGCGCGCCTTCCACGCGATCGCTCGCCGAACGACGTCGAGCAGCTCCGAGGGAGGCCCCGAAACGAGGGCGGGCCCCAAGCGCAAAAGGTCCTCGACGAGCCCCGCGTCGAACAAGAGCGCGACCTTCAGGACCTCCGCGAGCCCGGCCCTCCGATGACGTACAGGCAACGTCGAAAGATGCGCCACGTCGGCGACGACGGCCGAGGGCTGGAAAAACGCCCCAACGAGGTTCTTGCCCGAGGGCAGATCGAAGCCGGTCTTGCCGCCGACCGAGGCGTCGACCATCGCGAGCAGCGTCGTGGGGACCTGAACCGCTCGAACCCCACGGTAGAGAGTCGCCGCCGCGAACCCGGTCAGGTCGCCGACGACACCACCCCCGAACGCCACGAAGAGCCCGTCGCGATCGAGCCCCTGGCCGATGGCCGCCTCCCAGAGCGTATCGACCGTCGCGAGCGTCTTGTGCTCCTCGCCCGGCGCGAGCGTGCACGTACGATGCGGTGCCGCGATAGCCCCGAGCGCCTTCTCGAGCGCCGGTCCGCGCGCCCTCACCACGTGGCTGTCCGTCACCGCCAGGATGCCGCTCGGCCCGAGCCCGGCGACCACGTCCGTGAGAACACTCGGCGCGCCATCCACCACGTGGACGCGATAGCTCCGCAGCCCGAGCGGCACGACGAGCGGATTCTCCTTTACTATCGCACAGATAGCCTCCTCGCACGCGTCGAGCTCGAGCGCGTCCGTGTGCACGGTGCCGTGGCACTCGGCGTAGACGGCCGCGCGCGCCTCGAGCAGCTCTCGGATGCGGCCCTCGACGTCCCCCTCGAGCAGGGGCCGCTCGTGCACCCGGCTCTGCGTACGACGGACGAGGGTCTCGACGTCCGCCGCGAGAGTCACGACCACGCCGGCCTCGAGCGCCGAACGACGCGACTCGTTCGAAACGAAGGCGCCGCCACCCACCGCGACCACGTGCGGCGGGCCCGCCACGAGCTCCGCGACGACCTCTCGTTCGAGCGCGCGGAACGCCTTTTCGTCCGTGCGCACGAGCTCGGCAACGGGCCTCCCCGCCCGCGAGGCCACGAGCGTGTCCGTGTCGACGAACGGGAGCCCCAAACGCGACGCCACGAGAGGCCCGAGCGTGGACTTGCCCGTGCCCATGAAGCCCGACAAAAATACACTCTTCATCACGATCCTCCGTGAGACGCAGCGCTCCTTCGCGAGGCCACGTGCGTTCCTCCGAGCGTACGCCCACGCCGGACGTCGTGGCTCGAAACCTCCGATTTCTTCCCGACGCGCTCGCGGAGCCTCGCGGGGCCCGCGGGTACCCTTCACATCACCCGACCGATACGACCCCACCCGTGCGACCCTCCTCGCACGACGCCCCATGTCCCCCGGACCCGACACGACCCTCCTCGTCACCGAGAAAGACGGCTCCGTACGCTTCGCCGTGCACGCCAAACCACGGGCAAAAAAGAGCGCGATCGTGGGCGTCTCGCAGGGTGCGCTCGAGATCGCCTTGGCGGCTCCGCCGGTCGACGGCGCCGCGAACGACGAGCTCGTCCGATTCCTCGCGAAGTCCCTCGGGCTCCCCAAGCGGGATGTCACCTTGCTGGCCGGAGAAGGGTCCCGCCACAAACGAGTCGCCGTCACTGGGGTCACCGCCGAAGACTTGGTCGCCCAACTCGCCTTCCGCGACGTCCCGTGAACCTCGACCTCGAGGCGCATCCTGGAAGCCCTCTCGGCCGGGACGAGCGCCCACAAGTTGCCGAACGTACGCCACCCCACTATTTGTCGGGCATGAGCATCCCTCGGGGAGAGCGGACGTCGAACCGCGTGAGGTCCGAGTGAGCGCGCGACGCGTGTTCTTCAAGTACGAAGGCCTCGGGAACGACTTCGTGGTCATCGACGCAGCGCGGCCCGACGAGGTGCCCGAGGCCGAGGCCATCCGCCTTTGCGACCGGCGGCGAGGGGTCGGCGCAGACGGCGTGCTCCTCGTGCTCCCCGCGACCTCTCCGGGCGCCCGCGCGCGCATGCGCGTCGTGAACGCCGACGGCTCCGTGCCCGAGATGTGCGGAAACGGGCTCCGCTGCGTGGCGCTCCACCTCGCCCGCACAGATGGCCTCGCCGTGGGCGAGACCTCCGAGATGCTCGTCGACACGGACGCCGGACCCAAGCCGTGCCGCGTAACTCGAACCGCCGAAGGGGCAGGGGAGATCGCGATCGACATGGGCATCGTCAAGGTCCTCGAAGGACGCGAGCTCACGGTCGACGGGCGCACCTTCGCGCTCACCACGGCCGACGCCGGAAACCCCCACGCGATCACCGTCGAGCCGTTCGAGCGCGCCGACGTCGACCGCTATGGCCACGCGCTCGCGACCCACCCGACCTTCCCTCGTGGCACCAACGTCGAGTTCGTCCGGCAGATCTCTCCGACCAAGGCCGAGGTCGTCGTGTGGGAGCGCGGCGTCGGAGTGACGCTCGCCTGCGGAACTGGGGCCTGCGCGACGGCCGCCGTGCTCGCCTCGGCGGGCCTCGCCCCGTTCGACGACGAGCTGACCATCGAGCTGCTCGGTGGCCCGCTCGCCATTCGTGTGGCGCGCGACGGGCGCGTGCACATGCGCGGCCCCGCCACGCTCACCTTCGCCGGGCACGTCGGATGAACGACTCGCCGAGCCGAGGCCATGCACGCAACGACGGAGTCGGCTCGGGGCGCGCAGCCACGTCGATCACCATCCTGGCGCTCCTCTCGGACGAAGAGTCTCGCGAGCGCATCCGCATCGCCGCGCGCGACCTCGGCGACAGGCTCTTGCTCGCCAGGGACGTCCACGAAGCCATCCACCTCGCGTCGAGCGAAGAGGTCCACCTCGCCGTCATCGACCTCTCCGTCGACGAGGGCATGGGCGTCGCCCTCGTGCACCACGTCCCCGCCATCTCGCCTGGCGCGCGCGTGGTCGTAGCGTCTACACGCGCCGACATCGGCCGCGCCGCCGACGCGATCGCCGTAGGGGCCGACGCCGTGTACCCGCTGCCGCTCACCGGAGATGCCGTCGTGACGACGATCGGGGCGGCCCGCGAGCGCGTGGTCGAGGCGCGTGAGCGTCGCGCGTTCGCCGTCGAGCTTGCCGGAGAGCGTCGGAGGCGAGAGCTCCGCGACCGCATCTTGAGGCGCGCCCAGCGCGGCGAGAACACCGAGGCGGCCACCGCCCTCGTCGACGGCTTGGTCGAGCAGGGCGCGGCGCGCGGGGTCGCCCTCTACTGCGAGGTGCCCGGTCCGAACGGCACTCCCTGCCACGAGCGTGTGGCGCAAGCCGGCTCGCTCACGTCCCTTCCGGCGCGCACGGCCGACCTCCTCGAGCTCGGGCGAAAGAGCTCTCTCTTCATCTGGTCTCTGCCCGTCGCGGGGGACGATCTCGGGGCCCTCGTCGCCGACGAGCCTACGGACGAGCGCTTGGTTACCGGCATGATCGAGCTCGCGTCGGTCGTGCTCGCCCTGTCTTCCCGCGCGAGCCGCCGCAACGAGACCGTCGCCGAGGCCTTCCCCTCGGGGCTCCTCTACAGCTCCTCGTACCTGCGTGTGCTCGGCCCCCGTGAGCTCGATCGCGCAAAACGGCACGGAAAAATCGCTGTCGTTCGTGGCGGTGACCGGTACCCCTCCGCGCGATGCGGCGCCCGCCCTCCTCGAGACGCTCCGGTCGTCGGACGTGCTCGCCGAAGCCACCCCCGACGTGCTCGTCGTCTTGCTCCCCGACACCGGAGCCTTCGGCGCCGCGGCGTGCCGGAAGCGCCTGTTCGCCCGCACCTCCGGGGACCCACGCGCGCGGCCCGCGCACGCGACCCCACTTCGAGCCGCCGCGAAGCCGGCCGGCCTCGGGCAGGTCACCTACCCCCACGACGGCGAGGACCTCGACACGCTCCTCGACCTCGCGATCGAGCGTGCACGCGCGGACGAGGCGAGCGTCGTGCACGCGCTGGAGCTCGGCTCGAAGACCCTCGGCGAGATCGTCGACACCTTGCGCGCGCGCCCGGCGATCAAGGCCGGCCCACGCAGCACCTACCCGCTCGATCTTGCCATCGGGTCGCTCTCGGGCGTGATCGAGCACGCCTGCGCCGCGGCCCGGCGCTCGGCGTCGACGGCGTTTTTCTCGACACATCACCCAGGGCGCGGCCTCGCGGGCGTCGCGCGATCGCTCGCTCCCGCACCCATGGCCGAAGCGCCACCCTCGGCGAGACGCGACCGCCACGACCGACGCGCCAAACGCCACGACGGGCACGACATCGAGGTCCGCGACGTGCGCCACCTGCCGGGAGGCTCGGACGCGTTCGCCGTCGTCGTCCGAGCCGATCACGGGAGCTGGGTCACGTGTGGCAGGCTCGAGAACGACCGCTTCGTGGGGGTCCACGCGGCCGATCCGCTCCTCGCCGATCTCGTCGCCGATCGCATCTTGCTCGGCGCTCTACCCGAGGGGGAGCGCGGAGAACGATGAAGCTCCTCTTGGTCCACCACGACGAGGCGACCCGCGAGGTGCTCGCCCAGGCCCTCCGACTTCGCGACCTCGTCGTCGACGTCGCCACCACGGCCTCCGAGGCGACGGAGCTCGCAGGGCTCGGAGAGCACGGCGTCGTGCTCGTGAGCCGTGTGCTCGCCGAAGCCACGAGCGATGGCCTCGGCGTGATCGACGCGCTCGCCCTCGAGCTGCTCTCGCCCCCTCCCGTGGTGGTGCTCGCCACTCCCCACACGGAGGCCTCCCCGGCGGAGGCCCACGAGCACGACATCGACAGGATCGTGCAGCGCGTACGGGAGGTGTCGTCTCCCGGGAAGGTCTCCATTCCGGCGCCGCCCGCTCCCCCATCGCGCGCGGATACCCCCGTCGGCACCTTGCTCGCCACCCTCTCGGCCGAGCGGCGCTCCGGCTCGCTCGCGATCGCGACTCGCACCACCCGCGGCGTCGTGTGTTTCGTCGGAGGCCAAATCGTCGACGCCCTCTACGGCCGCCATCAGGGCGACAAGGCCCTCGCTCGCCTGCTCGAGGTGACCGGCGATAGCGCCACGTTTCTCGAAGGAAATCCAGGGTTTATAGCGCGGATCGACGAGCCCACGGCCACCCTCTTGGCGCGGGCCGGCGAGAAGGCGGCGGCCTTCTCCGTGCTGGCCTCGCGGTTCGGGGCAGAGCTCTCGGCCGTGCACTACGTCGAGGTCCAAGGCCCGAACCAGGTCGACCCGCGAGGAACCGCGAACCTCGTGCTCGAGCGGCTCCGCGGTCCCCTCTCGCTCGCGCGCCTCCTCGACGACGTCCCAGGCTACGACGCCGACATCCTCGAGGCCCTCGCGTCCCTCGAGGCGCGCGGGCGGGTGCGCCGCCTCGACAGTTACCGCGAGCGCGCCCACGTGGCACCGCACACCATCGCCCAAGACGTTCGAGCCGCCGCCGCCACCTCGCGCGCGCGGGGGTTCTCGGGGCTCGGTCGGGTCGTCCTGGCCGTGCCGCCCATGCGGGTCGCGGCGGTGGCCGATGCCCTACGCGGGCTCGTGGAGGCCGTCGCCCCAGAGGAGCCCGCTCCTCACGTCCCGGTCCCTCACACGGCAGTCGAGGTTCGCCTCGGCGAAGGTGTCGGCCTCGAGATCGTGATGCTCCCGCTCGTCGCCGTCTACGCGCCGCTCTGGCCGCTCACGGTGGCAGGAGCCCGCGCCGTGATCGTGATCGAAGGCAAAAACGAGCCCCTCGCCGAGGCGTGCGCCTCCGTCGGACGCACCCCGAAACAGGCCGAGGCGCTCGTGTCGCCCTTCGACGCCTCGAGCTCCGCCGACATCGCCGCGCTCCTCCGCGCGGCGCTCGACGTCCCCTCCTGAGCTCGGGCGTTCGAAACGCGAGAGGCCCCACCGCCGGGATGGAGCCCCTCGCCACCGCGTCGACCGCGCGCCCTCAGATATCGAGGTTTTTCACGTTGAGCGCGTTCTGCTCGATGAAATCGCGCCTCGGCTCGACCTGATCGCCCATGAGGATGCTGAAGATCTGGTCGGTCTGGACGACGTCGTCGAGGCGCACTTGGAGCATCACGCGCGCGTTCGGATCGAGCGTGGTCTCCCAGAGCTGCTCGGGGTTCATCTCGCCGAGACCCTTGTAGCGCTGGAGGTTCCAGCCCTTGCGGCCTCGCGTGTCGATGAAGTCCCAGAGGGCCTCGGAGTCCTCGAGCTCGGTCTCGCCGGCGCCCTCGTCCCCTTCGCCTTCGGCCTTCTCCTTTTTGCTCGCGACCTTGGCGAAGTACGGCGCAGGCCCGATCGAGCGCACGTCTTGCTCGATGTTGTAGAGCTCGTCGTACTCGGGCGTGTCCATGAGCGCCTCGTCGATCTCGGTCGTGCGCGCGGCCGAGCCGGGCCGGGGCCGGATCGTGAGCGTGGCCGAGCCGCGCTCCTCGTTCCAGTCGACCGCGATCGTGAGCGGGAAAATGTCGGGGAATTTCTGCTCGAGGCGCTTGCGGATGGTGGGCACCATGCCCTCGACCTTGGCGCGATCCTTGAGGTCGGCTTTGCCGAGGCCGGTCGACCGGAGCACCGTCGCCACGAGGCGCGGATCGGCCATTTTCTCGATCTTGGGGAGGCCGCGGCGGAACTGCCGGAGCCGCTCGGCGAAGCGGTAGAGCACCTCACCCGAGAGCGCCTGACCACGCGTCGAACGGATCTGCAGACCGTCGACACCCTGCTCGAGGAAGAACCGGTCGAGCATGCCCTGGTCCTTCATGTACTGGCCCTTTTTGCCCTTCCACACGCGGTAGAGCGGGGGCTGTGCAATGTACAAGTACCCCTTCTCCACGATCTCGGGCATCTGCCGGTAGAAGAACGTGAGCAGCAGCGTGCGGATGTGGCTGCCGTCGACGTCGGCGTCGGTCATGAGCACGATCTGGTGGTAGCGGAGCTTCGTGATGTCGAAGCTGCCGCCCTGCTCGGGGCTGCCGATGCCGCAGCCGAGCGCGGTGATGAGCGTGCCGATCTCGGCCGAGGAGAGCATCTTGTCGAGGCGGGCGCGCTCGACGTTGAGGATCTTGCCCTTGAGCGGCAAAATCGCCTGGTATTTGCGGTCTCGGCCCTGCTTGGCCGAGCCACCGGCGCTGTCTCCCTCGACGATGTAGAGCTCGCTCACCACCGGGTCTTTGGACTGGCAGTCGGCGAGCTTGCCCGAGAGGCTCGTGAAGTCCATGGCGCCCTTGCGGACGATCTCGCGGGCCTTGCGCGCGGCCTCGCGGGCCTTCGCGGCGAACACGGCTTTTTCGAGGATCTTGCGGGCGGTCGACGGGTTCTCTTCGAAGAACTGGCCGAGCTTGTCGACCACCACGCTCTCGACGATGCTCTTCACCTCGCTCGAGACGAGCTTCGACTTGGTCTGCGAGTCGAACGACGGGTCGGGCACCTTGACGCTGATGACGGCCGTGAGACCCTCGCGGATGTCCTCGCCGGAGAGGCCATTTTTGACCTCTTTGAAGAGGTTCGCGTTCTGGCCGTAGTTGTTGAACACACGCGTGAGCGCGCCGCGGAAGCCCGTGAGGTGCGTGCCGCCGTCCTTGTTGTGGACGTTGTTCGTGTACGCGAAGACCTGCTCCACGTAGCTCTTGTTCCACTGCATCGCGACCTCCACCTCGATGGTGTGGCCGTTGTCGGCTTGCTGCGACGCGAGGATGTGCACGACCTTCTCGTGCTCGGGCTCCTTCGCCTTGTTCAGGAGCTCGACGAACTCACGGATGCCGCCCTTGTACTCGAACGTCTCGTGGCGGCCCGCGCCGCGCTTGTCCGTGAGGGTGATCGTGAAGCCAGCGTTCAAGAACGAGAGCTCCCGGAGGCGGCTCGCCAAGATGTCGTAGCTGTACTCGGTGACCGAGAAGATCTCCGTGTCGGGCTTGAAGGTGACCTTGGTGCCCGTCGTGTCCGTGTCGCCGACGACGGCGAGGGGCGCTTGAGGCACGCCACGCCGGTACTCTTGTTTGTGGAGCTTCCCCTCGCGGCGAATCTCGAGCTTCAAGACCTCGCTCACGGCGTTCACGGCGGACACACCCACGCCGTGCAGGCCCGCGGAGACCTTGTAGTTCGACTGGTCGAACTTGCCGCCCGCGTGGAGCACCGTCATGACGACCTCGGCCGCCGAGACGCCCTTCGCGTGCATGCCCGTGGGGATGCCGCGGCCGTCGTCCTCGACCGTGATCGAGCCGTCGGCTTGGATGGTCACGTCGAGCCGCTTGCAGTGCCCCGCGAGGTGCTCGTCGACCGAGTTGTCGACGACCTCCCACACGAGGTGGTGGAGGCCGGAGCCGTCGTGCACGTCTCCGATGTACATGCCGGGGCGCTTGCGCACCGCCTCGAGCCCTTCCAGGACCGTGATGTTCTCGCTGCCGTACGTGGGAGGAGAGGAGGGGGTGGGCTCGACGTCCGTGGTGCTCATGCGTCTCTCGTTTCCCTTCGGCGGGCCCCTCGCGGCTCACCGGGGGGTGAACCGCGTTTGAGGCTCGGTTTGAATGGCGCGATTGAAAGGACGCGCCCCGAACGGTGCCCGAATCCTAGCAAATCGGGCCTGAACAGGCAAGCCGTAGAGACGATGAAACTCACGTACTTTCGGACACTTACGTGCATCGTGGGGCCCTTCGTGCGGACTCCCTCGGGACGGGTCGATTTGCCCCCCGAGGCGCCGATGCGACCCCTCTCAGACCGCCGCCACCCGGCCCTCGATCACACGAAAGTCTTTGCGGCTATCTCGGCCCCCCACGGTGATGAGCTCGGGCCGCGTCGTCGTGAGGAGCACCTGCCCCCGGTGGGCCCCGAGGAACCGAAAGAGCGCCTCGGTGCGCGGCGCGTCGAGCTCGGAGGAGACGTCGTCGAGGAGCAAAATGGGGCGCACCCCGCGGGCGTCGGCGACCACCTCGATCTCGGCGGACTTCAAGGAGAGCACGATCGCGCGGTGCTGCCCCTGCGAGGCGGTGCCCTTGGCGACGTGACCTCCGAGCGCGAGGCGGAGCTCGTCGCGGTGAGGGCCGACCGTCGCCGCACCCCGCGCGAGATCCTTCGGGCGAGACTCGGCGAGCGCATGGGCGAACGCCTCTTCGTCGCCCGGGCCCGAGGGCTCGTAGCTCACACGCAGCGCGAGACCCGGGGTGCCGATCCGCACGAAGCCGGCCTCGGCCCGCGGACCGAGGGCCTCGCACGCACGACCACGCGCCTCCTGGATGCGCACCGCGTGCCGCGCGACGAGCGCCTCCCACTCGTGGAGCTCGGGGGCACGCACGCCGCGGACCTCGAGCGTCTTTTGACGCGACCGAAGCGAGCGCCGGTACGCGTCGAGGTCGCCCAGCAGGCTCGGCACGAGGTACGCGGCCACCCGATCGAGCAGCTTGCGGCGCTCGGCGCTCGGCCCCATCGAGAGGCCGACCTCCCCGGGATGGAACACGACCACCGGAGACCGCACGGCGTACTCGAACAGCGACCGCGGGCGCTTCCCGTCGATGCGCGGCGCCCTCGCGGCGCCCTTCAGCCCCACGGCCTGCAGGCGCGGGTGCGAGCCCTCGGAGAGCCTCCCCCGAACGAACGCGATCTCGGCCCCGTGCGCGGGAAGCTCCACGAGGCGGCTCGTGCGAAAGCTCTTCGACGTGGCGAGGAAATACACGGCCTCGAGCACGTTCGTCTTCCCTTGGCCGTTGTCGCCCGAGAACACGTTGAACGCCGGCGAGAGCTCGTGCTCTCCCTTCGTGAGGTTCCGAAAATCGGTGGTCGAGAGCACCTCGAGCACGAGCGGCGGCGCCACGCGCTCTTCGTCCACGGACGGCTCGGTCACGTCAGATGCGCATCGGCATGATGACCGCGAGAAAATCGCGATCGCTCTTCGTGCCGTCGCCCGGGCGGAGCACCGCGGGATCGAGCTCGCCGGAGAGGTTCAACGTGACCTCGTCCTGGGGGAGCGCGCCGAGCACGTCGAGGAAGTACTTGGCGTTGAAGCCGATCGCGATCGCGGGGCCGTCGTAGTCGACCGGGAGCTCGTCGAAGCCCTCGCCGCTCTCGGGGGACTCGCTCGAGATGCGCATCGTGCCCTGCTGGAGCGCGATCTTGACCCCGCCCGTGCGCTCGTTGGCCGCGACCGAGACGGCGCGGAGGGCGTCCGCGAAGGAGGCGCGAGGCGCCTTGACGCTCTTGGCGAAGGATTGCGGAATGACCTGCGAATACGGCGGAAACTGCGCGTCGACGAGCTTCACGCTGAAGGTCATCGAGCCCGCCTGGAAGAACGCCGACGAGCCACTCTGCACGATCGTGAGCTGGGGGCGATCGCCCTTCTGGCCCTCGGAGAGCACCTCGTCGCACAAGCGCCGGAGCTCGTGGATGGCCTTCAGCGGGATGAGCATCGTGGCCGAGGCCTGACGCCCGTCGACCTTGACCTCCATCTTCGAGAGGCGATGACCGTCCGTCGTGACCATGCGCACGACGTCCCCGTCCCACTCGAAGAGCGCCGAGTTCAGGTGCGCGCGGGTCTCGTCCGTCGAGATCGAGAAGTGCGTCCGCGCGATGAGCTCTTGCAGCACGTCGACCTCGATCGCGAGCGACGGCGCACCTTCGGCCGGCTGCGGGAGAGGCGGGAAATCCTGGCCCGGCATGCCACGCAGCGTGTACCGGCGCGCGCTGCCCGCGGCCTTGAGCACGGTCTGGCCGGTCTTCTCTTGGGTGGCGAGCGAGATGGGGCCGTCGGGCATCATCTTCACGCGATCGACGAGCTCTTTCGCGGGGAGCGCCAGGCTGCCGGCCTTCGTGATCTCGGCGGGGATGCTGCCGCTCAGCCCGAGGTACAGGTCGGTCGCCGAGAGGCGGAGCGCGTTCGTGCCGTCGGCCGAGAAGAGCACGTTCGAGAGCACCGGCATGGTGCTCTTGCGCTCGGCCACGCCCTGCATGCGCGCGGCCAGTCTCAAAAGGTCTTTCTTGGCGACGACGAGTTCCATGCGGGGTTTGCCTAGCAGCGTGAAGATGTTTGGCCGAAGCGATCGCGCCCTGCGAGACACGATCCGGGGAGCGCGGAGCCTACTACGGCCCGAGTCCGCCAGCGATTGGCCGAACGGAGAAAAACCGGGGAGCCGTAGGTGCCCAATTCCAAAGGAGCCGTCAAGCCACAGCGGCTCGCGGGCCAAGGCCTGGGTGAGCCCTCGAGAGCTCGTGGCTCCCGGTCGCTCGGGAGCTTTCCCCCAGGCTCGGCTCGAGTCTTCTGGGTTCGAAAGAAGAGTAAGAAATTTGACAGCAGTGGCAGTAGGCCCTGTGGAGGCCGTGGATAACGGAAAAAGCCGATTCGTATCGTACGGTTACGAAGGCACCGCCTGAGGATAACCCGAGGAGCCGACCCGTGGAGGGAGGTGTGGGAAACCGTAGGGTGGAGTCGCCCACGAGTTTTCCACCGGTTCTCGGGGGGCTCTCTCCACACCCTCGAGCCTGGCTCAGGAGACCTTGGGCGAGGCCTTCGGATCGTCTCGAAGGAGCCCGGCGAGCCGCTCGAGGAGGACCCGGCGAGCGCGCTCGTAGGTCTTCGGTCCCACGTCGCCCACGAGGCGGGAGCGCTCGAGGTCGGTGAGCTCGTCCAGGAGCTCTCGGCGCGCGCGTGCGCGGTCCTTCGCGGAGGAGCCCGCGCTGGGGGCCGAGACGCCGAAGCCGAACGCGATCGCCCCGAGGACGACGAGGCCCGCGAGGCCAGTCACGACCCAGCGCGCCGGGCCCACCGTGGGCAAATCGCGGAGCTCGATGGAAATGCGCGTGAGGGCGGCCTCGTCGCGGCGCAGCTCGCGCTCCGTGACGAGCATACGCTGGCCTCGGTTGTCGGTGCGGGGCACGGCCGCGGGGAACCCGTCGACCACGAGCTTCATCTGCGACGCGGCGGGAGCCATCACGCGGCCCGCGGCGACGTGTGGCGGGAGCCCGGTGAAGAGGCTCACGTCCTTGTCGCCCGAGTACGGGAGCTGCCACCGGAACTCGACGTCGTGCCGGCCGGGCCCGAGGGTGCCCTTGATGCGCGCGCCGCGCTTGTCGACCGACTCGACGGTGACGTCGCTCATCTCCTGTTGGGCGGTGAGCGCGGTGAACTCGGGGGGCAGATCCAGGACGAGGTCCTTCGGGACCCAGGCGGTCTTGCCGAAGTTGTAGATCGAGAGAATCTCCTCGATCTGGACGCGATCGTCCTTCATCTCGGCGTAGACGATGGCTTGCGTGACGATCGTGGCCTGGGCGAGATCGCTCACCACGGGGTAGACGTGCAGGGTGGCGCGCACTCCGCGCTCGCCGGCGAGCTGGAACGGCGGCACCGCGAACTGCGCGCCCTCCTTGTTGACCGACACGCGGTAGGCGACGAGCTGCCCGCGGTCTTGGTCCTTCAGGGTGCACTCGCCGGCGCCGTCCGCGGTGCACTCGACGCGTTTGCGGCTCTCGCCCTTGGCGACGCTGTTGTTGATGATGCCGATCGTGACCACGGTGCCGGGGAGCGGCTTGCCGTCGGGGTCACGGACCAGGATGCGGATCGTGCCCGCGGGCAGGGTCGCGTCGGGCTCGGCCGTGTCGGGCGGGGGCTGGAAGATGCCGTTTTCGTCCGTAGTTCCGCCACCTTGCGCACCAGCGCCGTGGCCGTGGGGATCGCCGCCGTGAGGGTCTTCGGCGTGGGGGCTCGTGGCCGCCGCGCCCGCATCGCCGGGGCTCGCGTCGGGTTTGCCTGCGTCGCCTTTGGGGGCCGCCGCGTCTCGCTGGGGGCCGGCGTCGGTGTCGGCGGCCGCGGCGGCGAGGGATGGACCGAAGGCGACGAGAGCCCCGACGAGGAGCGCGCCGCCCAAGAGACTCTTACTTCGCATGATCTACGCTCGTGTCGACGTCGGCGGGGGCGCCGGTCGCGGGGGTGTCGCCCGTGGCGGTCGCGACGGGAGAGAGGGTCTTTCCGCACGACTTGCAGAACTTCGCGTCGGCGTCGTTGAGGGTCTCGCAGGCGTCGCACGCCCGCTTGTCGGCCGCGGCGGCCTTGCTCTCGGTCGCGTTGGCGGTCGCGTCGTCGGACTCGGTGCCGTCGGACTCGGCGTCGTCGGGCTCGGTGCCGTCGGACTCGGCGTCGTCGGACTCGGCGTCGTCGGACTCGGCGTCGTCGGATTCGGTGTCGTCGGCTTCCGCCTTCGCCTCTTCCGCCGCCTTCGCCTCTTCGGCGAGGCCCACCTTGGCGAGGTGCTTCTCGAGCAGGGCCTCGGCCGCCGCGTAGTGCGGGGCGATCGAGGTGTCCATGGCCCGCATGATGTCCTTGATCTCGTCGCGGTAGGTCGCGGCGAGCTCGGCGTAGTCCTGCTCGTCGATCTTGGCGACCGCCTTCTCGCTCTCGAGATCCTTCAAGGCGCGGAGCAGCATCTTTTTGCGCTCGGCGAGGGCGTCGTGGGAGGTGTCGAACGTGGCGTGCTCGAGGTCCTCGGGGAGGGGAGCGTCGCCCGTGAGGGTGCGCAGGCTCGCCCAGAAGAGGGCGATCGTGCCGAGCAGAATGCCCGCCGCCAAGACGAGCAGCGCCGGCCCTGCGCTCATGACCACGGCCACCCCGAGCGACGCGACGATCGTCACGCCGGGGATGACGAGCGCGGCCCCGCTCGCGAGGCGCCGTTCGTCGTTCGCGATGGATTCCGCCGTGCGTTCGGGGCTCTCGGCGGAGGCGCGGGGCGCGTCGGTCCGCTTCTTCGCGGGCTTTTTTCCGCTCTTCGTCGTCGTTCGCTCAGGCGTCATCGAGGTCTTTCAGCTCGGCGTCGAGGCGGGCATCATAGGTGTCTTCCCGCGTGGCCTTCTTGGCCTTGCCCGGCTTCGCCTTCGGCTCGCTAGCCTGACCGCGCCACTTCTTCAAGGCCATGCCGAGGCCCACGGCCCCACCCGCGATGACCGTGAGCGGCACCACGTAGATCGACTGCATCGCGCCCGTGTTGGGCGGGATCGCGAGCGACGCGGTGCCGTACTGGGCCGAGTACTCGGCCACGATCTGGTCCTTCGTGAGGCCCGACGCGATCTTCTCGCGGAGGCGCTCGCGGGTCTCTTCGGCTTCACCGCACGCGCACGTCGAGAGGAGATCGCGGGCGCACGTGCCGCACATGCAGCGGAGCGCCGAGAAGATCTCCTTCTCCTTGGGGTTCTCGATCTTGACCGTGCCCGAGTGGAGGCTCGACGAGGTGCCCTGCGCGAACGCCTGCGTGGGCATGAGCGCGATGAGGACGCCCATGAGGATGCTCGCCGTGATCGCCGCGGCCCCTCGCGTGACGCGCCACACGCGCGACTCCTCTTCCTGGAGCTCGGGCCACATGCACACGATGCTGCCGAAGATGAGCACGAGCGCCCCGAGCCAGATCCAGCCGACGAGCGGGTTGATGTGCACCTGCAGCGACGCGAGCTTCGTCTGTGGGTTGATGGTGCCCACGACGACGTAGAGGTCGTCCCGGATCGAGTGGAGCATCGCGACCTCGGTGGTCGGCGACTCGGGCATCTTCTTGTAGATGAACTTAGCCGGTGTGAGCATGCCGCGATCTTTGCCGCCCTCGGTCACGCGGATGTCCGCGAAAACCATGCGCTTTTCGGTGTCGACCTCCATGCGCGGGCCCTTGTACTCGAGCTTCAAGCGGCCGACCTCGAGGGACTGCCCGGGGCCGAGCGAGGCCTCTTGGTCGACCGTCCACGACTTGCCGGTGAAGCCGATGAACATGAGCACGATGCCCATGTGCACGATGTAGCCGCCGTAGCGCCGGCGCGAGGTCGGCGGGAGCGTGACCATCGAGTAGACAAAGCCGGGGAGGAGGCCGAGGTAGTAGAGGATCTTCGGGGTGTCGTCGGCCTTGGTCTTCGCGCGGGCCGCGTACAAGAACACGAACTCTTGCACGATGACCGCGGCGTTGAAGACCGAGAGGCCGATGCCGATGAGCGGCGTGACCGCGTTGAACGCGCGGAGGGCCTGGCCGAGCGCGCCGCCGTAGATGGCCTCGCTCCACACGATGGCGGGGTAGCCGAGGGCCTTGCCGAACGCGAGGTGGAGCACGGCGAACACGGCCGTGATCGCCGTGGGGCGGAGGAAGTTCTTCTTGAGGAGCTCGGGGCTCGTCTTCTTCCAGCCGAAGAGCGTGCCGACGCCCATGAGGAAGAAGATCACGAGCCCGATCGGCTGCACCCAGGCGTTGTAGTAGGGCGGGCCGACGGTGACCTTCTCGTTCCAGAGGGCCTCGCTCACCATCGGGAACGTGGTGGCCGCGAGCACGAACAGCATGAAGCTCAAGAGGCCCCAGTTGTTCAGCATGAAGGTGAACTCGCGCGACCAGATCGACTCGAAGCGCGGGAGCGTGGAGACGAGCTTGAGGTGCGTCGTGAGCCTGCGGAATACGAGCTCGAGCGCCGCGTAGACCGCGCCGCCTGCGAGCAGCGAGAAGACCACGACCTTGATGAGCGTGCGCTTCAGGTTGTACGAGGCCATGCCCTCGGGCCCGAGCGTGGAGGCCGCGTCGGTCGGGAGCGCGGGACCGCCCACCTTGGTGGCGACGAGGTACGACACGGTGAGCAGCACGAGCATCGACCAGCCCGTGAGGATCGCGGCTTTACGAAGCGCAGGCGTGGGAGGCAGATCGCGGAGCTCGGGCCAGCGGTAGAGGATCAGCGTGAAGCAGAACGCCGCGACGAGGACGAGGAAGTAGACGAAGTAGATGCCGATCGACGACTGCGCGAACGAGTGCACGCTCGCGATCGACCCCGAGCGCGTGAGGAACGTGCCGAAGATCGTCATGAAGAACGTGAAGCAGATGAGGAAGACGTTCCACACCTTGAGCATGCCTCGGCGCTCTTGGATCATGACCGAGTGGACGAACGCGCTGATGACGAGGAACGGCATGAACGCCGCGTTCTCGACCGGGTCCCACGCCCAGTAACCGCCCCAGCCGAGCTCTTCGTAGGCCCAGAGCATGCCGAGCGTGTTGCCGATGCCGAGGAAGAGCCACGCGAAGAGCGTGAACTTGCGCGAGGCCTTGATCCACTCGTCGGAGAGGCGCCCCGTGACGAGCGCGGCGACGGCGAACGCGAACGGGATCGTGCACCCGACGAAGCCCACGTAGAGGCTCGGCGGGTGGATGATCATGTAGAAGTTCTGGAGGAGTGGGTTTAGACCCTCTCCGTCGTTGCGAGCACCTGCCACGCTCGTCGAGAACGGGTTGGCTGCGAAGGCCATGAGCACGCAGAAGAAAATGACGACGCCCATCAGCGTGGCGATGATGGTCGGCTGGAGCTCGAGGTGCTTTTTGCCCATCGAGAAGAGGCACGCGCCGATGTAGAGGCTGAGGAGGAACAGCCACCAGAGGAGCGAGCCGTCTTGGCCACCCCAGAGCGCGGTGAAAAGAAAGATGGTGGGCATGCCGCGGTCCGAGTAGTGCGCGACGTACCGGAGGCGGAAATCGTGGCTCACGAAGGCGTAGGCGAGGCACACCACGGCGACCGCGATGAGCGCCACGGTGCCGTACGCGCCGAAGCGAGCCGATTGGAGCGCGCGCACCGTGCCCTTCTGGTGGGCACCCACGGCGACCGCGAACGTGTACGCGGCCGCCAGCATGACGGCGAGGAGGAGCGAGCTACCGAAGAGAGGGAACGATTGCCACATGACGACCTCGGGGGCGTAGCCCCGCCCGTAGGGTTCCGCCCCCCCGTAGAAAATGGGGAAAAACGGAGCATTTTCGCGAGGCCGCCGGGAAAAACCGCTGAGGCTGAGCCCTGGGCCGCGCGAAACCCACGAAAGGTGCACGGAAAGTGCCACTCGTGTGGGGAGCGGAGAAGCCGGGGGAGTCTACCCCGATGTGGGAGAAATGGGCGCATCTTGGGGAGGCCCTGTGGATAGCTCGGCCTTCGAGGTGCACGGATGACGAGGTCCACCCTGGCGAAGCCCAAGGCCGACCTCGCGACCCACGCCGCGCTCTTCGTCGTTCAGGTGGCGTTCGCGTCCCAGTCGGTCGAGGCGAAGGTGGCGATGATGCCGCGCGCGTCGGGCGGCGAGGCGATCCCTCCCGTGGCCATCGCCATGGCCCGCATGCTCGCGGGAGCCCTATTTTTTCAGGTGTTCGTGAACACCGTGGCGAAGCCGAAGGAGCCCCGCGAGGCGCTCACCCCGCGCGATCACGCGAAGCTCTTCGCGCTCAGCTTGCTCGGCATCACGGCGAACCAGGCCATCTTCTTGCTCGGCCTCGGGAAGACCACGCCCTTCGCGGCCGCGCTGCTCTCGGCCACGATCCCCGTGTGCACGTCGCTCTTGGCGGCTCTCTTCGGGGTGGAGCGGCTCCGGGCGCGCACGGTGATGGGGTTCTCGCTCGCCGTCGCGGGGGTGCTCGTGCTCACCGGCGTACGCACGGTCGATCGGGGGGCGCTGCTCATCGCCGTGAACTCGCTGCTCTATTCGGGCTACCTCGTCGCGGGGAAGTCGACGATTTCACGGCTCGGCGCGCTCCGCGTCGTGACGTGGGCGTTCACGTGGGGGGCGCTCTCGTTCCTCCCGATCGGGCTCGTCCCGCTCGTGCACGCGGTGCCGGAGCTCACGGCGCGCGGGTGGGGCCTCGTGATCTACATCTTGCTCATGCCGACGATCGTCGCGTACGCGCTGAACGCGTGGGCGCTCGGGCGCTCGAACCCGACGCTCGTCACCGTGTACATCTACCTGCAGCCGCTCATCGCCGCGGCGCTCTCGTACGTGCAGCTCGGGATCGTGCCCACGGGCACCATGGGCGCGTCGAGCGTGCTTATTTTGGCCGGCGTGGCCGTGGTGGCGCTCCGGAGGTAGGGGCGAGACGCGAAGGAGCCGGCGCTCGCGCTAGGAGGGCGCCGACAAGTCGACGGCCTCCTTCCTACCGAAGGCGCTCGCGGCCGGTGCTCGCGCTCGGAGCGCGCGGTGCTACGGTCGAGGAGCAACGAAGTCGTCGCGGGTACGTCACACGCGCGGCGCTTCGGGGTGGGAGCACGTCGCCATGAAGAAGGGTCTCGCCGTCGCGCTGGTTCTCGCGCCGCTCGTGGCGTGTGGTTCTCGCGAGCGCGTGGTCTACGTGCCCGTCGAGCTCGAGGCGTCGGTCCCGCCCACGCCGACGGGCCCCCCCACGCCCATCTTCGCGCCCGACGCGGGTCTCGACGGGAGCGACGGCGGCTTCGTGAGCTGCGCGGGGACGGCGATCGAGGCGAAGCGCGCCCCCTTGCCCGTCGACATCGTGTTCATGGTCGACAACTCGGCGAGCATGGCGCCGGCCGTCGCCGAGGTGCAGGCCGGCATCAACGCGTTCGCCCAGCGCATCGGGAGCCGCGGCATCGACTACCGCGTGATCATGCTCTCGCTCCGAGGGACGGCACCGACGACCGTCGGCGGGAGCGCGCGCTACCCCATTTGCGTGCCGCCGCCCCTCGGGGGGCCCGACTGCGGCAACGGCCCGACCTTCTTCCACGCGCCGATGGACGTGTACAGTACACAGACCCTCGAGCAGCTCCTCGGCACGCTCGACCAGACGCAGGGGTATACGCAAGGGCAGGCGCGAGGGAGCGTGCCGTGGTCGCAAGAGCTCCGCAAGGAGGCGACCAAGAGCATCGTGCTCGTCACCGACGACAACTCGCGCTTCCCCGGCGTGAGCTTCGAGGGCTTCCCGGGCGGGCCGAGCCCCTACACGAACGGCCTCGTGCTGCCGGTGGGGCTCCTACATCCGGCGCGCGCAAATGGCTGGAAAGGTTACCTTTTTCACGGGATCTACGGGTGGGGCTCCACGGCCGACCCGAGCATCCGCTGCACCTACTCGGACGGCAGCAAGCCGCCCACGTCGGGCTCCGAGTACTCGGCGCTCGTGGCGAGGACGGGCGGCGCGCGTGCCCAGCTCTGCGACGGGCCTGCCGCGTGGGGGCCGTTCTTCGACGCGGTCGCGACGGCTGTCGTGGCGAACGCGAGGCTCGCCTGCGAGACGCCTATGCCCGTGCCCGAAGCGGGTGTCGTGGACCCGGAGCGCGTGAACGTGGTCGTCACGGGTGGCGACGGAGTGGCGCGGACGGTGCCCCGCGTCGCCGCCTCGGGTGACTGCGGCGCCGCCGAAGGGTGGCACTACGACGCGCCGCTCGCGCCGACGAAGGTCGTGTTGTGCCCGGCGTCGTGCGAGAGCGCGCAGTCGAGCACCGCCTCGCGCCCGCCGAAGCTCGAGGTGCTCCTCGGGTGCGCGTCGATCGTGCGGTGATTGGCCGTGGTGGCGCTCCGGCGGTGACGTGTCGTGCGCGGAGCCGCGTGGTACGCTCGACGCATGTCGAACGCCGCGCGTCTCGCCACGTACGAGGATCTCCTCGCCACGCCCGAAGGCGCCCGGGTCGAGCTCTTGGCCGGCGCGATCGTCACGTCCCCCGCGCCGCTCCCGCGCCACTCGAACCCGCAAGGGAGCCTGCGTCGCTTCGTCGGCGGCCCGTTCCACGACGACGACGGCTTCGGCGGTCCGGGTGGCTGGTGGATCTTCGTCGAGGTCGACGTGCGCTTCACACGTCACGACGTGCTCCGGCCCGATCTCGCCGGGTGGAGGCGTGAGCGCCTCGTGAGCCCGGACGTGCGCCCGATCGACGTCGTCCCGGACTGGGTGTGCGAGATCCTCTCGCCGTCCACGGCGTCGCGCGACCGCGTGTACAAGCGGCGGCTCTACGCGCAGTGTGGCGTGGCGAGCTATTGGGTCGTCGACCCGGACGCCCGGACGCTCGAGACCTTCACGCTGCGCGATGGGAATTGGGTCGATGCGGGCGCCTTCGACGACACGGCGGTCGCGCGCGTCGCCCCGTTCGAGGCCGTCGAGCTGCCCGTGGGGAGGCTCTTCTTGCCGCGCCCCCCGGGCGAAGACGGGGCGCCCGAAGAAGTACGGTAAAGTACCGAAACAAAAGAGATTTTCGGCCTACGCCGCGCTCGGTTCGGCCTTCGGGCTCGGGGCCTTCTCGGTGGCGCGGAGGGCGAAGAAGATGGCCGCGAGGGGGAGAGCCACGAGCACGACCTGCGGGAGCACGGGCTGACCCACGACCGAGACGACCTCGAGCGCCGCGAGCGCGACCACCATGCCGAGCCGTGCCTTGAGGTACGGCACGAGCCAACGCGGGCTCATGAAGCCGAGCGCGAGGTCCGTCGGGAGCAGCACGACGAGGCACCAGTTGCGGGACAGCTCCGGCCACGTGGACAGGAGGGCCGTCGCGTCGACGAGGAAGGCGAGCAGGCCGAGCACGATGCCCACGACCTTGATCGCCACGCCGAGGCGGTTCTTGCGCGCGCCGAAGCGGACCCCGGCGAAGAGCGCGCCGGCCACGAGGAAGATGAGCAGCCTGCCCGCAGTGACCGAGGTCGGTAAAATGTAGGCTTGGCGCTCGGCGAGCGGCTCGGCCTTCACTCCGAGACGCTCGGCCACACCATCACGGAGACCCTCGGGGGTGAACATGGCCTCCCACCCGTTCGGGGCGCGTTCGCTCATGGGCCCGAGGATGAACGAGAGGGCCGCGAGCTCGAACGCGCGCCCCGAGAGGCCGACCTCCATGCGCTGACGAAACGTGGCGGCTCCGGGCTGAGAGAGGCCCGGGCGGAGGCGGCCGTGGGTGGCCTCGTCGATGCGATCGCGGAGCAACGAAGCGCAGTTCGCGGTGTACGGGTGGTAGGCGTACGCGAAGCGCGAGGTGACGTCGTGCTCGAGGCTCGCCGCGAGCGCCGAGGCCTCGTCGGCCGAGAGGGGGAGCACCTGCCGCTCCATGGCTCGCCCCTGATCGGTGAAGAACGCGACGAGCGCGCGATCGTCGAGCGAGATCGGGACGAAGATGGCGCGCCCGCGCACCGAGCCCCAGAAGGCGTAGAGCTCGTCCGGTTTGTCGGCGACGCCGTAGTCGTAGCACTTGCCTTTGCCTTCGGCGGGCTTCGCCGAGGCATCGCGCGCGCAGAGGATCGAGTGCCCGTACGCCGAGTAGAGGTAGCTGCCCGGCCCCACGGTGTAGAGATCGATCGCCGTCTCGGCGCGCGCGTCTCGGGAGAGCGCCGCGAGGCAGACGACGACGAGCCACGAGGAGAGGAGGGCGCGGAGGAGCGGTCGCACGATGGGCCCGCGTATACCCCAGTTCGAAGGGGCGCGCGATCCCGAGCCGCGGCGGTCGCGGCGAGGCTCTCGTGGTATCTTCGTGGCATGCGCGCCCTCTGGCCGTACGCCCTGTTCTCGGTGTCGATCGTGGCGTGCCTCGGGGAGCAAGAGCTCCGCGACGACTGCCCGACAGCGGGCGCGAGCTGCCCCGCGTGCCAGACGGACGCCGAGTGCGTGATCGTGTCGAACCCGTGCCACGCGACCGCCGTGTGCACACACGCGCGCCGAGATCCACCCATGGCGGTGAACCAGATCGGCTGCAACCGCGAGTACGACGTGCCCGAGGCGAGCCGCTGCGCGTGCGTGGGTGGCGTGTGCCGTGTGCGCTAAGACGCCAGAAGCTTCTTTGTGCTCACGAACATGCAAACCGGGCGGGCCTGGCAGGCGGGGAGGTCGGGAAAATTCCCTTCGTCGTGAAGGGAGAACGTGACGCGGTCGAACGTAGAATGGGCCTATGGGCTCCGTCCTCTCCGTCGCTCGACCGCACCGCCTCGTCGCCTGCTTCGCCCTCCTCGCGCTCGCCTCGTGCATCAAGTTCGTCAGCCCCAAGGAGGCCGCGAGCGAGGAGGCCGCCGCGAAGGCGAGCCGCGCGGAGGAGAACGACCGGAGGCCGCTCAAGCCCGCGGGCAAAGAGCTCGACCTCGCGCAAGCGGCCCTCGACGGATCGCAGTGGGACGAGGCGATCGCCCACGCGAAGAAGGCGCGCGAGATCCTCGACGCGTACGAGGGGCAGGGCTACGGCTCGACCGAGGAGCGCCACGAGCACAACCGAATTCGCGCCGAGGCCACGCTCGTCGCCGGGCTCGCGTACCGCGGGAAGGGCGATGCGCTCGGCGCGTTCCTGTTCCTCGACGGAAAGGGGTTCTCGGCCGATGCGTGCGGCGATGCGCGCAAGAAGGCCTGCGTGGAGCACGAGGCGCTCATGTACGAGAACGACACCTTTCGCGGCCTCAGCACCAACTACTCGGGCCGCCGCCACGAGGCCCTCCATCCGTTCTTCGAGGTGTCCGTCGGCAACACGACGCTCTCGACGACCACCTTCGACATGATGAAGAACTTCTGGCACCCGAAATCGGACTACCTCGCCCTCTGGGTGACCTCCGCCGACGGAAACCGGTTCAAGAGCGCGGTGCAGGGGCAGCGCGCGAGCTACACGATCGCGGGCTCCGCCCACTCGATCACCGGGACGGACTGCAGCAAGAAGGTCGGCGAGGTCGAGATCGGGCGCGCGCGGTTCGACGTGAAGGAGTGCCACAAGGACACGTCGAACTATGTCGGCGCGACGCTCACCTTCACCATGCCCCTCGAGGACGGCAAGGCCCTCGATCTGACCAAGGTCGAGGCGCTCGTGATCTTTCGCCGGAAGGACCTGAAGGCGCAGGGCACGACCTACAGCATCGGAGACGTGCGCCTCGTCCGCACCCGCGATCGGAAATAGCCCCGATTCGATCGAGGAGTTGCTCGGCGACGCTGCGTCCCCCACGCATCGGTACGGCGGGCTATCCCTCGGCTCTGCGGCGCGAAGTCGTTCGATGCTTCTCCGGAGCCGGGAAAATGGCCGAAGCGAGCCGCTTCGCCGCCGTCAGGGTAGCCTCCCGTGCGCCGTCCGCACCCCCTCGCGCGAGCTCTGCGCGGCCGCCGACGTGCAGGGAGACGAGGCCATGAAGGCCTGCGAAGAGCACCCGCGTGTCGACCTCGGGTGAGCGTGCGCCGAGCCGTGCGACCAACGCGCCGAACCGTCGCCACAGGTCCTCGGCTCTTCGCAGCCGCCCTGCCGCGCGGAGCGCGTCTCGGTCGAAGGGGTGGGCGGTCATCACGTAGTAGAGGTGAGGCCGAGAGAACGCGAAGTCGAGGTAGGCCAGCGCGAGGGACTCTCCTCGACCACCGTCGCAGACCGTCTGCTCGAGGCGTTCGAGGAGCGCGCTCCAACCGAGCCCGTCGACGCGAATGAGCAGACCGTCGAGCGAGTCGAAGTGGTGGTACACGACCATCGTGCTCTGACCGAGGAAGCTCGCGAGCTTGCGGGCCGTGAGCTCATCGCGCGCGAGCCGCCCTTCGGCAAGGGCCTCGTACACCCTCCGTACGGCCGCGTCGGGCTGGAACATCCGCCGAAGAGCCTACCACCTTCGACCCATGGCATCGCTCCGAGAGCCTTGCGCGCCGCGTATAACATCGTTATACATGCGGTCCATGCGTCGTCCGTGGCTCGCTCTCCCTTGGGTCGTGATCCTCGCGTGCATCGACCCTGCCGCTCAGGAGACGTCGCCCGCGCCCATGGGCGAGCCTTACATGGTGGTGGAAGGTTGGCCGACCCTGCCGGTGGGCAAGCCCTTCGGTCGTGTGTACGGGGTCGCCGTCGCGCCGAATGGTGAGATCTTCGTCGCGCACGGGGCAGACGGTGGGTCGGCGAACGCGACCCCCATCTCCGGTGACACCATCTTCGTGTTCGACGCGGCGTCCGGGGCGTTCCTTCGGTCGTTCGGGGGCGGGCTCTTTCGCTTGCCCCACGCCATCACGTTCGACGCGCTCGGCCATCTCTGGGTGACCGACTCGGACGCAGGCGAGATCGTCGAGCTCGACGTCTTCGGTAGGGTGCTCTCCCGGGCGGGGGCTCGATGAAGCGGGCGCTCGCGGCTCTCGTCGTCGCTTTTTGGGCAGCGGCTTGCAGCGACCGGCCCGATCGTTTCGCGCGGCCGACGGGGGTCGCGTTCGCCGCGAACGGCGACGTGCTCGTCTCCGATGGCTACGACAACGCGCGGATCGTGCGCCTCACCCCGCGCGGCGAGGTCGTCTCCGAGTGGGGCTCGAGGGGCATCGCGCCCGGCCAGTTCCAGACGCCTCATGGTATCGCCACGGGGCCCGACGGGCGCATCTTCGTGGCCGACCGCGAGAACGCGCGCATCCAAGTCTTCGACGCCAATCACACGTTCCTGGCCGAGTGGAAGGGCGAGCTCATCGGGCGCCCCTGGGCCGTCGCGGTGGACGATCGCGGGAACGTCTTCGCTGTCGACGGAGGCGATCAGACCGCGGCACGTCCGCGGGGTGGGATCGTGAAGCTGTCGCCCGAGGGGAAGGTCCTCGCGCGCTTCGCTGCCTTTGGGCGTGCGGCAGGTCAGCTCGATTGGGGTCATGGCATCGCGGTAGCGAAGGACGGCGCCGTCTACGTGGGGGACCTCGAGGGCCGTCGCATCCAGAAGTGGGTCCCACGGTGAAACGAGCGCACGCTGTCTACGCCGCGGTCCTTGTCGCCGTCGCGCCCGCGGTTGCCCGAGCCGAGCCCATCGCCACACCACGGCTCGAGGGGGGTCGCCGCGCGGAGGTCGAGGCGACGGTCGTGACGTCGGTGTGGTCGGCGGCGAGCTCGGTGCGAGCCTTCCACGAATCCACCCAGCTCGTCGGCCGCCTGCGCGTCCTCGACCCGGTCGAGCTGGGCGTGGCCTTCGCCGTCTCCCATACGAGGTTCTCTTCCGACACGGAGCCGCCGCGGTCGGCCACACGACCCTCGAACCCGGTGCTGTGGGCGCTCGTCCGACTCCATGCGAACGACCGCGTTCGGGTTCACACGGGAGCGTTCCTCGGCGCTCCGTTGGTGCTCGCCGCATCCGGTCTCCCGGAGAGCCCGACGGCGCGGTTCGGGGATCGCATGGCGCGCGCAGCCCGTGGATACGACACCCCGTGGCTCTTCGCGGACTCGGCGATCCCCATGGGCCTCACGCTCTCGGCCACCGTGAAGCCTCTGCCCTACGTCGTCGTGGGCGGTGTGGTTCAGCCCGGCGTGCTCCTCTCGGTCAATCGGAACGCATCGCGCCTCGCGGTGGTGGCGAGCACGCACGTGGCGCTCCTCACCGGTAGTGTGCGTGTGGGTGCACGTGCGACGCTCGGCGCCGAGTCGGTGCCCATCGAAGGGCACGACTTCGCCCAGCTCGCGATCGCTCCGTTCGTCGGGCTGGAGCGCGAGAGGCTCTCGCTCTCGCTGTCGACCAACGTCGGTGTCGCGGGCCCCTATCGAGTCGGCAACGACGTCGCGACGGCCTGGGGTGCGGCGCTGTCTCTCGCTCTCGGGCTGTGACGTGACCCCAACCACGGCTCACGAAGCCGAGCGAGCGGTGCGTGCGAACCTCCGTCGCCTCACGTCGGTACGACCAAGGCGGCCTTCGGCATCGCGGCGGGGCGCGGGTGGTGGGCGCAGCGCGAGGTCTCGAGGCACAGGAACGCGGCCTTTCGCCGAGCCGTCGCGACCAGCGCGTGCAGATCGTGCTCTCGGAGAGGGCGCACCAGCATGGGCAGCGCCTTGCCGCTCGCGAGGCCGCGGGCGAGGAGCGCGTCGGCTTGGGCCTGCGTCACGAGGAGGCGCGTCCGCGTCTTGATGTGAGGCATGTTCTCCCACAGCAGGCGGTAGTCGAGCTGACCGTCGGTGCGGCTCGTGGCGTCGATCACGACCGCAGCGAAGTCGTTCCGCGCGAGCGCACGGAGCGCCCCGGCGAGCGTCCGCGTGACGACGACCGCGACGCGCCGAACCGTGGGCACCTGCTCCACGCCGGTCGGGTCGTGGAGCAACACGGGAAAGTCCGCCTGGAGCCGCTCGTGCTCGGCGAAGGGCGCGAACGGCCCGTACGGTGGCCTCAGCCGCTCGAGCGGTCGCACGAGCACCCTCGCGCGGGTCGGGAGCTCGTGCGCCGCGCGCTCGGCGAGGGGGAGGTCGTCTCGGGTGGTGATGACGAAGACCTCCATGCCCGCGAAGAGGTGCCCTTTGCGCAGGAGGGAGTGGCAGTGCGACCGGTCCACGAGGACGCGACCGTATTTTCGGCTCCCGAGCGCGCTCTCCGCGGCGAGAAGAGCCATGATGTGCCGGGTCGGGCCGAACCAGTGCTGCGACGCCGCGGCGACC
Source organism: Myxococcales bacterium (assembly GCA_016712525.1). NCBI lineage: Bacteria > Pseudomonadati > Myxococcota > Myxococcia > Myxococcales > Myxococcales bacterium. Next base: position 1,236,258 of record JADJQX010000001.1, on the reverse strand, counting down.
TGAACAGGGCCGAGCGCGAGGGTCTCGTCGGACGAGCCTCTGTACGTAGGGGCATCGTCGTACGACGTCTGCGGGAGGAGGTCGGCGAGGGGCAGATAACAGCCGTCGTCGATCCTTCGAGCCTCGACGAGCAACGCTCGGGCACGGGTGCGCTCGCGGGCGCGCTCGCGGGCGAGATCGTCGAGCGTGATGGGCTCGAGCCGCCCGGTCCACCGCGCGGGCGCTCCCCAGACGAGCAACTCGACGTCGACGTCTCGGAGGCCGAGCCTCAGGAGGCGCATCGCCGCGTGCCCTTTTGCGTAGGCGGCGTGCTCGGCGTCGAGCTCCACGACGAAACGGAGCTTGCCGACGGGCGGGACGACCTTCATCACCGCGAGGACGCCCTTCACGGGCTCCATCGCGAACGCGACGTCCTCGGCCTCGGGATCGTGGCTCACGGTGCCCACCGGAGGGGAACCGAGACGACCAGCAAATGGCGTACACCATCGGCGACCACCTTAGGAGCATACGGTGCCGCGGCCCGCACGCAAGCTTGGGCGGAGCGGGCGTCTGGGAAGAGGAGAGAGGGGAGAACACGCCGGGCACCGGCACGGGGAGGAGAGAGAAAAAGTGTTCGGGCACGGGCACGGGCACGGGCACGGGCACGGGAAGAAGAGAGAAGAAGTGTTCGGGCACGGGCACGGGGAGAAGAGAGAAGAAGTGTTCGGGCACGGGCACGGGGAGAAGAGAGAAGAAGTGTTCGGGCACGGGCACGGGGAGAAGAGAGAAGAAGTGTTCGGGCACGGGCACGGGCACGGGCACGGGGAGAAGAGAGAAGAAGTGTTCGGGCACGGGGGAGAAGAGAGAGAGAGGCCACGAACCGACCCCTGCGCGTCATGGGCGAACATTCGTCGGCGCTGCGGGTGTGCGATCGTCTATCCCATGGGCATGAAGGTGACCCGCATCGTGCCGCTCCACGTCGTCGACCGCATCGAGCCGGTGCTCCCGTTCTGGTGCGAGGCCATGGGCTTCTCCGTCGTCGTCGAGGTACCTCACGACGACGCCAAGGGATTCGTGCTGCTCGCGCGCGACGGCGAGGAGATCATGCTCCAGACGGCCGCGAGCGTGCGCGCCGACCTCGGAGATCTCGAGCCGTTCCCTACGTCTCTCCTCTACGTGAACGTGGCGTCGCTCGACGAAGTGCTCGCCGCGCTCCCCCCGGGGACGAAGCCCGTGGTCGGCCCGCGCAAGACGTTCTACGGCGCCGACGAGGTCTTCGTGCGCGATCCCGCGGGCACGCTCGTCGGGTTCGCGCAGCACACCGAGTGAGCGGGCCTCGTCAGAGGGGGTACTTCTGGTAGACGGTGCCGAGGGGGGTCAGGTTGCCCTCGTCGTCGAAGAGCGCCGCGGGCCCGCCAGGCAGGGAGCTCTGCGCGAACGAGAACCACGAGTAGCGCTCCACGAAGGGCGCCGCGTCCAAGAGTGGGAGCGCCTTTCGCATGAAGGCCTCGATGTCGGCGGGGGTGTAGCGGTTCGGTCGCGTGGCCGTGGCGTTCCAGTCGGCGGGCGCGAACTCGGTGAGCCACACGGGGCGGCCGTAGGCTTGGCTCACGTTGCGGAGCACCGTCATCAGGGCGTCGGCGTTGGCGCCGCCGTACCAGTGCACGGTCACGAAGTCGACGCGCAGGCCTTGGGCGTCCACCGCGGTCATGAACTCCTGCATCCACGCGTTCGTCGCGTTGACCGCGGCCGGGCTGCCGAGGCGCAACCCGGTGGACTCGAGCGCCGGCCACGCCTCGAGCGCGCGCGCGACCGTCACGTTCGCCTGCTCGGCCCCGTCCGGTTCGTTGAGCCCGAGCAGCTCGGTCACGAGGCCTTGCTGGCGCTGCTGCGTGAGCGTCGCGATCGTGCTCTGGAAGGCGGGGGTCGCGCCGTAGTAGCCCCAAATCATGGGCGTGAAGGGGAGGCCGGCCGGCCGGGTGGGCTGGAGGACCGCGCTCCACGAGTAGTGCCACGAGCCCTGGAGCGAGCTCACGCGAGACTCCCACCCGACCCTCGAGGTGGTCAGCGCGACGCCCTTCTTGGCGGGGAACAGCGTGAAGCGCTGGGTCGCCCCAGCGGCGTCGGCGAGCGGCACGCAGTTGCGTTGCTCGAGGCCGGAGCTTGCCTGCGTGAGGCACCGCCGGCTCCGCGCGTTGACGAAACGAAAGGTGCCGCCGGGCGCAGCAAGCACGTGGAACGCCGCTCCGGGGTCGGGTGGTCCTTGGATCGCAGGTAGCCCCGCGGCTGTCCCGGAGGTCTGGAGCAGCAATCCGCTCTCGTGGTTGCGGACCGTGAAGGTAGCGTCGGCAGCCTTGGTGAACGTGAAGAGCTGCGATGCCCTGGCGGTCTTCGCCGAAGGGCGAGCGCGGGACGCGGGCGCGGGGCTCTCCATCTCGAGCACGAGCTGCGTGGGCACCTGCGCCACGAGGTAGGGGACGTGGTCTTGTGGTTCGAAGGCCGCCCCGTCCTCGTAGGTGGGTTCGGGCTCGGGCTCGGGTTTGGGCTCGGGCTTGGGCGTGACGGTCGGCGTCGGCGCCGGAGGTTCGAGCGGCGTGGTGCCGCTCGGCGTGGGAGCGGGCGTCGGCTCGCCGGGGATGGGGTCTCCGCTGCACGCGCCCGTCAGCGAGACGAGCAAGGCGAGCGCGCTCACGGTGCGGACGGAAGGGACCATCGTTCAGGAGTAGCACGCGCTCCACGGCCTCGGGTCGTGTGCGCACGGTCCGTTCCTCGGGTGGTGCCGCCCTAGCCCACGATCGGCAGGGGAGCGTCAGGATCGACGAAAAAGCGTGGAAAATCGCGATGAAGGGCGATGTGCGATGAGGTCGTTCTCGGGCCCCCGCGCCTGGCATCGTCCTCGCTATGGGGAGCGCATGCGCCTCGCCCTCACCGCCCTCACCACCGCCCTCGTCGTCGTGTCCCTCTCTTCGATCGGCTGCTCGGCCGAGGTCACCGAAGACGTCGCGGACGACTCCATCGCCGCGGCCGAGTCCTCGGAGGAAGGCCTTACCGGAAGCCAGCCCGTCGGCACCGAGCTCGTCACGACCGCCGCGGTGAACTTCCGCACGGGGCCGAGCACGTCGGCCGAGATCATCCGCGTGATCCCCGCGGGTACCCGCGTCGCCTCCGGTTCGGCCACGCCACAAAACGGGTTCTACGGCATCACCACCGGCGGTCGCACGGGATGGATCCACGGCGCGTACCTGCGCTCCGGGACGGCCACGGGCGGCACGCCCGACACGACGCCCCCCGCGGGGACGATCTCGTCGCGAGGCCAAGATCAGATGCGTCGCATCGTGCCCTTTGCCGACGCGAACCACTCGGGAGCGTCGCGCGGCCGGTGTTTCCAGTACGTGTGGAACTACCTCTGGAAGTCCGGCTACGGCGACATCAACGAGTACAACGACGCGCCCGACATGGGCAGCGCCGAGGCGCGCATGTTCGCCGAGTACATGAACCGAGGGACGAACGCCGCGCGCTGGGGCCTCCAGCGCCTCCCGCTCACGAACCCGTACGACGCGCCTCGTGGCGCCGTGGTCGTCGTCGCCGCCGGCTCGCCGGGCACTGCGCACCCTACGGCGGGGGACATCGCGATCGCCGCGGGCGGCGGGCGCTTCATCAACGACGGCCCGAACATGGGCTACGGCGGGAGCCGCGACGCCTTCACGCGCGGTGGTGGCCGCGTGCTCGGCATCTACGTCCCGCGGTGAGAGGCCCCCCCGAGCTCGGCGTGCTGCCGAGCCCGGCCCGCTGAGAAGAGGGACCGCAGGTCGTCGTGCTTCGAGGCGCTCGGCGATCTGCGGCTTCGTCCCCACCGCGCCCCCGGAGCGTCGCGGAGCCGGGGAGCCCACGCGCCGTGGTAGCCTGTTCGTATGCGGATTTCGTCGATCGCCGCGCTCTCCCTCGAGGTGTCGCTCCTCGCGTGCGGTGGCGAAACCACGGTGGTCGACGGTGGCGCCCCCGCGACGACCTGCGGAGAGCCGGGTGTCTCGTTCTCGTGTGGCGGTGTGATCTGCAACGACGCACGGCCGGTCTGCTGCCAGTACGCGAACCTCCCGGCCCGATGTGTCGAGCGAGGTGGGACCTGCGCGGTCGACGGTGGAGCCCCCGCGATGCAGACCACCCAATGCGACGACGCGAACGACTGCGGCGATGGTGGCGCGTGCTACCGGTCGTTCAACAAGGGAACGAGCAAGACCGACTATCTGTGCGGGAGCACGCGGCCCGGCATCTTGTCCCAGGTGTGCAGGCTCTCGTGCGAGTGCCTCGACGGAAAGACGTGCAACGCCGGCGAGTGCAAGTGAACGCGCCGTGAACGGGAGCCCGTGTGCGCGTGAGGCTTCGGCGCAGCGGCGGGCGTTCGTCGTTCAAGAGGAGCGCGTCCGCGCGCACCGGCCTGGGCGGGCTCGCTGGCGCTTGGCAGGAAAAGTTGCTACCGCTCATGCTCCCGAACGATAGGAGCTTGGCATGGGCGTTCTGACCACGATCTACTCGGTTCCTGTCCCTCTGATGAAGAAGATCAAGGCCGACCACGACAACCTTGGATTCCTATTCGGCGTCGAAGAAAGCGGGGGAGATGCCTGGAAGTGCGAGACCTTCGAATGCGACAAGGGCTTCGAAGAGCGCATCGGCATCTTGGGTGAAAATGGCTATCCGAAGACCAAGGAAGCCCTCGACCTCGAGAGTGCGGACGAAGAAGATCCGAGCTACGACGGCTACGACGTTCGGGTGGTATCGCCAGCGACCGTGAAGAAGATCGCGAAAGAGATCGCGAGCGCCACGGCCGCCGAGCTCACGAAGAAGGGGCTCGCGAACGGGACGACCGACTATTACGGCAAGCCCATTCCCGCCGAGGCGTACGCCTACTACGTGGGTGACATCGAAGAGATGAAGGCATTCTTCGCCAAAGCAGCCGCGGCAGGGAACTGGCTCGTCATCGGAGCCGCGTAGGCATCGTTCTTCTTCCAACCGTGGAAACCGGCCGCTTCGCGGAGCCGATGCCCTCGGCTTGGCGCGCCGTCGTGACGACCTCTTAGGTGGGCGCGTCGGGCCCGGGCGCCGTCTCGCGATCGTGGTCCCGGCGCACCACGGTGGCGAGCCTCGTCGCTTCGTCGCGGACACGACGGCCGAGGACGGAGGCCGCCGCGGCATACACCCCCACCCCGAGCACGCCGAACATCGCGAGGGAGCCGACGAACACGAGCGCGGTGGGCCGAGGGTTGCGTTCGTGCCGAGGAACGACGTAGTACGCGCCCTCGTAGTGCGGCTGTTCGAGGAGACCGCGCGCCTCGCTTCGCGCAGCGAGGAGCGTGAGGCCGATCGTGACCACGACGGCCAGCAGCGCGGCGAAGAGCGGCACGTACACGAGCGCGCGCGCGTGGAGCCGCCCGTACGACCGTCGCATTTTCCGGAGCGGGCCGTACGCCTCGATGGGGAGCTTGGGATCGATACGTGGCTCGCTGCACGCGGGGCAAGCCGCGACGAGCAGGGCATGCGGCGCGGGCCGGTTCGTGCGCTCGCAGAACGGGCAGAGGAAGGCTTCTCCGAACACGTGCCCGCAGGCCATGCACTCGCCGCGGCTCGTCGTCTTGGTCGAGCGGCACGCGGGACAGGGCGCGCCACCGCGGTAGGAGCTCTCGGCGGTCATCCTTCGGCTACGCACCAAGAAAGAGAAAGCTCTCGGGCGGTGCGGTGACGACGTCGCTCCGCGCATTTTGCGGCGTAAGCCATCCCAGAGAGACTACATGCATGATAACCACATGATATCGTTCGATATGTGCCCTCGTTCCGGCGCCGGAACGATTCGCACGATGGCCGCCAGATCGGCGCGTGCCGAGCCCCGCCGCCCGAGCCGTCGACCCCACCTCCCGAACGGCTCGTGTACCCTGCACGGATGGCGAAAGACGTCACCTACCTCGAGCTGTCCGAAGGTACCTCTCACAAGTTCTACGAGGTGACGGTGGAGGGCGCTGAGCTCACCATCCGTTACGGGCGCATCGGTGACGCAGGACAGTCGTCGACCTCGACGCTCGCGAGCCCGGAGAAGGCGCGCGCCGAGGCCGACAAGAAGATCGCGGAGAAACGGAAGAAGGGCTACGAGGCCGCCGAGAAGGGCGTTCGGCAGAAGCGCGCCGTGACGAAGCGCAGTGACGTGATCGCCGCCGCCGCCAAGAAGAAGCCGCGCTCCGCGAAGACGAAGCAGGCGCCCCTCCTCTGGAAATTCGGGACCGGTCGGAGCGCGCTCGGCATCTTCGTCGACGCCGAGCGCCTGTGGGTCGGCAACGAGAACGGGGAGGTCTACGCGCTCGACCACGAGCTCGCGGTGCACCAGAAACACAAGCTCCCCGACGGGGTGAAGTGCATCGTGGCCGACGAGGGGTTCCTCTACGCCGGCTGCGACGACGGCAACGTGTACGACCTCTCGGGCAAGGTGGCGCGCGTCGCGTACACCATCGCGGAGGACGTCGATCTCTACTGGATGGACATCCACGACGGCGTGCTCGCCGTTTCCGACGCGCTCGGCAACGTGACGACCGTCGACCACGAGGACGAGTCGCGCTGGGCGAAGAAGAGCAAAGGCGACAAGGGCTGGATGGTGCGCTGCGACGAGATCGGCGTCTACCACGGGCACTCCAAGGGCGTGACCATGTACGACCGCGACTCGGGCGACGCGCTCTGGTCGCGCCCGACCGTCGGCTGGATCGGCTTCGGCTGGCAGGAAGAGTCCCTCCTCTTCGCGTCCACGGCCGAGGGAAAGGTCCACAAGTTCACGAAGAGAGGGGACGTGCGCGAGGTCTACGACTGCGACGCGTACCTGTGCAGCTGCGCCTCGAGCCCCGACGGGGAGTACGTGTTCGCCGGCGATCAATACGGGAGCATCTACTGCTTCGCGTCCGGCGGTGAGCGCCTCTGGAAGCTCGACTCGGGCTGCGGCGCCGCGCAGTCGATGCAGTACTTCGAGGAGAAGCTCTACGTCGTCACGCACCTCGGCTTCTTGGGCTGCATCGACGCGAGCGAGCGCGCGATCCTCGCCGCGAAGGAGGGCACCGTCCCTACCGCGAAGGAGATCGCGGCACCGTCCGTCGCGGCCTCCGAGGTGGGCGCGGTCGAGACCACGAAGAAGGCCGGCACGGGTGTCGTGCTCGAGTGCTTCGAGAGCGGCGGCAAGCTTCGTGTCCGCGTCGTCTCCGAGGGGTACGACCCCACGTGGAACTGCCAGTTCCCGAAGGCGCTCCGCGAGCCGGGCGCGAGGTACGTGGTCGAGGCCGTGCACCCCTCCAAGAGCGGTGGGTTCTACCGGGCCTTCGGCGACATCAAGAAGCTCGTCGAGCGCTGACCTTCGGGCCGACCCGCAGGGTGGCCTTTGGCGCGCCTGTGCGCATGCTCAGGGGTTCGGGCCGAGCTCGCGGTTTCGGCGGACCTCGGCTTCGGAGAGGGCGCGGCAATAGATGGCGACGAGGCGGTAGTCCCCGCGCCAGAGACGTTCGGCGTCGAAGCCGTCGATCTCGTTCGCGAGCCCCAGGCGGAAGGGCTGAAAGGAGAACGCGCCAGCAGGCAAGCGGGAGGTCGTGGGCGTGCCGTCGATCCAGAACGTGAGGGAGCCGTTCGCGCGGACGACCACCGCGACGTGGGTGAGCGCCAATCCGGCGCCGCCGTCGCTTCTCACTTCGACGATACCTGCGTCGAGCTCTTCGTTCCGAATACGGAAGACGTAGCTATCCCCGGCCTGTCCGAGCGTGAAGTTCCGGTTTCGGACGACCCCCGTGTGCGACATGGTCACGATGCGCGCAGGTCCCCCCTGGGTCACGCTGGACGGCTTGATCCACGCTTCGACGGTCAGCTCGTTGGTGGTGTTGCACCTCGACTCGATCAAGGAGGCGTTTTGCGCTGACGCGACGACCACACGGCCGACCACCGACATCCCTGGCGACGTCCACGCCACGGTCGGCCCCGACGTGGGGACCGGGAGGACACCGCCGTCGCCGTCTGGAGCGGGTGCGCGCGCGACGACGAGCTCGAGCCGCCCGCCCTCCGGGGCCGTATCGTGGACGATCGTGCCGGCGTCCTCTCGGAAACCGAAGAACGCGACGAGCCCGTCGGTGACGCGACCCAGAGCCCCGTCGACGCCTGCGTCGCGAGGAGGAGGCGGAGGGATCGCGCCCGCGTCGTCTCGCGTCGCGTCTGCCGAGGGAACGGGCGGAGACCCCGAATCCGCGTCTTCCTGGACGCCGAACGCCGACGCGCACCCGAAGAGGGCGAGGCCGGCCACGAGCGCGGCGCCGGCCAGACGGGAGGGCTTGGGGGACACTTCCGACATTGTGGTGCGCCCGTGCCGCGGGGTCAAAAAGCTTCGGGCCGAATCCTGCGGGGCCGCGGGCGCGGCGTTTCGCTCACTCGGCGAGCGCGGCCTTCACGTACGCGACGATGGCGTTCGCGTGGCCGTGCCCGAGCCCGTGCTCCGACTTCAGGGCCCCGACGGCCGGCATGTGCGCGTGCTCGTCGAAGAGGCTCACCGTGAGATCGAGCCAGTGCTGGATCGGCTTGCCGTACGTCTTCTCGATGCTCGGGAAGTACGAGGCTGGGCCCTTGGTCTTCTCGCCGGCCTTCGGGGGTGGGGGAGCGTTCACGCGGCGCTTCGTCATCGGACCTCGCCAGGCATCTTGCCAACGACGTGGCGACGCGTCCGAAAATCGACTCGGCCGCCCCCATGGACGAGATGGTGGTCCTGGGCTCGGGCCTCGGTCACGAGCGATCACGGGCCGCGATCGAAACGATCCGACCTCGCATAAGTGCTCGAAATCGTTCGCGGAGCAGATGTCGTTTCGGGTGGTACGAGGTGTGCTCTCGAGTGTCTCCGAACCCGAACAGGAGACCTCGAATGAAGACCGTCCTCGCCGCCCTCTCGACCCTCGCCCTCGTCACCTCCGCCTCGGCCCTCGTCGGCTGTGCCGCCGAAGCCACCTCCCCCGAAGAGGGCACCTCCGAGGACAACGTGGCGACGACCGTCGGCCGCGCCACGCTCGACGGGTACTGGAAGCGCGTCGACGAGAGCTCGGTCGTCGGCATCACCTTCAACAAGTGCATCGGCCTCGACGGCCGCGCCGAGGTGCGCCTCGGGACGGACACGGCCACCTGCAAGGCCGGCATGCCCGACGTCGGCAGCTACACGATCCACGGGAAAGAGGGCGCCCCGGTCGAGACGGGCACCTACCGCATCGGCCGCCTCTCGCAGGCGGGCAAGCGTGGCGCCATCACCTTCTTCCAGAGCGGAAAGACCACGAGCTACCCGCTCGAGTACGACCTCTCGACGGCGGCCGACAAGTCCTCCTCGCTACGCCTCGCGAAGCCCGGAGCCGCCGACGCGAACGCCTATCGCGCCGAGGCCGCGAGCGTGCCGAAGAGCTGCGATCCGGCCTCGCCGAAGCGGATCTCGGGGGAGGCCTTCCTCGGGGAGGTGGACTTCAACTGGTTCCGTCACGGGTACACCGCCGGCCAGCGCGGCGACGAGGTGCCGTTCGAGAAGATCGTGGGCTCTCGCCCCTTCCGCTTCGGGTACCCCGCGTGCGACGTGCAGCTCCGCCCGGGCATGGCGGACACGGACCACGTGAACGCCGTGTGCGACGGCGACTACGAGCTGGCCGTGGGCAACGCGACGGCGAGCGTCGTGTGGAAGGAGCGGCGGACCACGATGCCGAGGTTCTTCTCGCTCCACGAGGCGCTCCACGTGCTCGGCGGAGACGGCGAGGGTTTCCGTCAGACGATCGGCGCGGTCCTCACGCCGCTCGTCGATCTCGCGGGGGCCGACGCCGCTTCCTGCGAGGCGAAGCTCGCGGCGGCCAAGGCGAAGGACCCGAGCCGTTCGCGCGCCGAGCTCGTGAACGAGACCGCCGACAACGCCTGCAAGATCGTGCTCGCCGACACCAAGAAGCTCGTCGTCGACGAGCGGGGGAGGCCGCGATACCGCTTCGTGCAGGTCTTCGACCGCGCCGTCTTCGTCTCGAGCGGGGAGGCGAATGGCGACGCGTGCCTCGCCACGCCGTGAAATCCGCGGCCGAGGCCGTCACGGAGGTCGTCGACGAGAGCTGCGTTCGACCTTCGACCTTTCGACGAAAAGCACGTAAACTCTCGGTCGTGGCCCCCTCGGCGCACGTCGCGGACGTCGAGCGACGAGGTGTCCCGGAGACGGGGCGCCTCGGGCGCTACACGTTGCTCGCCCCGGTCGCGCGCGGAGGGATGGGGACCATCTGGGCGGCGCGTGACGGCGTCGCTCGCCCCCTCGTCGCGGTGAAGACCTTGCACGCGGAGGGCGCGAACGACGCGGCGCTGCGCACCATGTTCCTCGACGAAGCGCGCGTCGCGACGGCCGTGCGTCACCCGAACGTGTGCCACGTCGTGGAGGCCGGGGAGGATCGCGGCACGCTCTACCTCGCGATGGAGTGGATCGAGGGCGACGCGCTGCACACCATCGTCGCCAAGGGGATGCACCTGCCCGAGCGTGGAGCGTTCCCCGAGGAGATGGCCCTCCGCGTGGTACGGCGCCTCGCCCGCGCGCTCGCCGCGGCCCACGCGCTCCGGGACGCGCAGGGCCAGCCTCTCGGCCTCGTGCACCGCGACGTCTCGCCCCACAACGTGCTCCTCTCCGTCGACGGCCAGGTCAAGCTCATCGACTTCGGGATCGCCAAGACACGCCAGAGGCTCTCGCAGACGACCCGCTCCGGTGTGATCAAGGGGAAGCTCAAATACATGGCCCCCGAGCAGGTCGACGGAGGGGACGTCGACCTCCGCGCCGACGTGTGGGCGCTCGGGGCGGTCCTGTACTTTCTCGTCTCGGGAGAGGAGCTCTTCGAGGACCTCTCCGAAGCGGACGTCGTACGCACGCTCGTGATGCGCGAGCCGCTACGGGAGCCGACCCGCCCGTTCGCGCCCGACATCGGCACGATCGTGCGCCGCGCGCTCGCGTTCGAACGAGACGAGCGCTTCTCGAGCATGGAAGAGGTCGAGTCCGCCATCGATACGTGCCTCACGCAGAGGCGGTGCTCGCTCGAGGACACCGTCGACGCGCGCGCCCTCGCCGCCTTCTGCGTCGGACGGATCGGCGCGGAGGTCGCCGCGCGAAAGATCGAGGTCGATCGCGCCGTGACGGCGATCGCGGGCAAGGAACGGCAAAAAACGCGGGTGTGGCCGCTCGTCGCGTCGGCGAGCCTCGTGGTCGCGTTCGGGGCCGTGGCCACGCTCGTCGGGCGTGAGCGCCTCGCGTCCCAGGTCGCGACCGAGCCTCTCCCCACTCCGACGCTCGCGGCGATCCCTTCCGCCTCGGCGGCGCCGATCTCGGCCCCGGCCCCACGCGCGTCCGAGGTCGCCGTCGTCGAACCCGGGCCCGCCCCGTCGAGCTCTACGGTCACCGTCAACAGTCCGAAAAAACAGGGAAAAGTGACCGCCGGCAAAGCCCCCCCCAAGAAGCCCTCGAGCGAGTTCGACCACCACGACTGACCATGATGCGCCGGTCTCACAAGACGTTCGTCCTGCTCGCGGGGCTCTTGGCGCTCGTAGGTACGGCGTCGCCCGCGCGCGCCCAGAGCGCGACGTCGACCGCCGAGGCGCTCTTCCAGGCTGGTCGCGCGCTCTTCGACGAGGGCAAGACGGATGAAGCGTGCAAGAAGCTCGCGGAGGCGCAGCGCCTCGAGCCCGGTGGTGGGACGCTCCTCCTCCTCGGGATCTGCCACGAGAAGCAGGGGAAGGTCGCGAGCGCCGAGGCCGAGCTACGGTCGGCGCTCGTCATCGCCCGTCGAGACCGTCGAAACGACCGCGAGAAGCTCGCGCAGCGACACCTCGACGCCGTCGCCGGTCGTGCCCCCAAGGTCCGCTTCGTCGTCGTGTCCGACGCGAAGGATCTCCGCGTGCGCATCGACGACGGAGAGACTCTCTCGCGCGAGGTGCTCGGCGTGGACGTCCCTGTCGATCCGGGTCGGCACGTCGTGCGCGTCGAAGCCGGGGGCCACTTACCTGCCACCGTGGAGCTCGTCGCGCCGGCCCGGCCCGAGACCGTCGAGGTGGTCCTCCCGCGACTCGAGCTCGCCCCCGCGCCGCAGCCCGCGACCCCTCCTGTGGCCCCGTCGGAGCCGGGCAGGGGTCGGCGCGTGGCGGCGTTCGTGACGGGCGGCGCGTCGCTCGTCGCGCTGGGGGTCGGGGCGGGCTTCGGTGTGCGCGCCATGTCTCTCGCGGGGGACGTGCGTGACGCGTGCGATCCGTCGAGCTGCGGCGACCCTCGTGCTTTCGCGACCAACGACGACGCGAAGGTCGCGGCCAACGTGGCGAACGTCGCCATCGGGGTCGGGATCGCGGCCGGGATCGCGGCGATCGTCCTCTTCGTGACCGCGCCGGATGCGCCGAGGCCCCCGCCGAGCGCTCACCTCCGAGGCCTCCACCTCGACTTCTGAAGGACGCCATGAGCACCGACGACGCGACCCGAGAACGAAGCCCGAGCCTGCCCCCGTCCGCGCCCTCGCGGCAGACGTATGCCCTCGTCGTCGCGGAGGGGCCCGACAAGGGCCAGAGGTTCTTCTTCGACGATACGCTCCCGCCGCGCGTCCTCCTCGGCACGAGCCCGCTCTGCGAGCTCCGCCTCCAGGACCGCGAGGTCTCGCGCCGCCACCTCGCGTTCAGCGTCGACGCCGCGGGGGTCATGTCCGTCGAGGACCTCGGCTCGACGAACGGCACCACGGTGGCAGGTGTCCGCGTGCTCCGCGCGTTCGTGCGAGGTGGGCAGGAGATCGTCGTCGGTCAGACGAGGCTGAGGGTCGTGCAAGTGCCCGTAACTGCGAGTGAAAAAACGCCATCGCCCGAGGTCGACAGGTTCGGGCGGGTGCTCGGCGTGAGCACGATGATGCGCCGCCTCTACCCGGTGCTCGAGCGCGCGGCGTCGTCGAACGAGCCCGTGCTGCTCGAGGGTGAGACCGGCACGGGCAAGGAGCTCGTGGCCGAGTCGCTCCACGAGGCCGGGCCGCGGCGCGCGGGCCCCTTCGTCGTAGTCGACTGCACGACGCTGCGAGGAGAGGACGCGAGCCTCGTGCTCTTCGGCAAGGACGGTCAGCGCGGTGCCTTCGCCGAGGCCGATGGAGGCACCCTCCTGCTCGACGAGGTCGCCGATCTCGTGCCCGAGGCGCAGGCGCTCATTCTCGGGGCGCTCGCGCGTGGCGAGGTTCGCGCCGCTGGCGAGGCGCGCGCGCGAAAGGTCGACGTGCGTGTCATCTCGACCTCGCGACGGGACGTGGACCGTGACGTCCAAGACGGGCGCTTTCGGGCCGATCTGCTCTTTCGCGTCGCGGTGCTCCGGATCGAGCTATTGCCCCTCCGCGCGAGGAGGGACGACGTGGTGTTCCTGGCCGAGCACTTCTACCGCGCGCAGGGCGGTGAGGGACCTCTCCCGGAGGACCTCGTCCAGGGCCTCTCGATGCCCTCGGACTGGCCGGGCAACGTGCGTGAGCTCGAGAACCTCGTCGCGCGGCGGCTCGCCCTCGGCGGCGTCCGGACGAGCCTCCGGGGCACGGAGAAGACCGGTCCTATCGTCGATCCGATCGAGGCGGTGCTCGCGCAGGATCTCTCCTTCCCCGAGGCGCGTGAGCGCGTGCAGGCCGAGTTCGAGCGGCGCTACGTCGAGCGCATCCTCGCCGCTCACGGCGGCAACGTCGCGCGAGCGGCGGCCGCGAGTGGGATCGCGCGCCGCTATTTCCAGATCATCAAGGCGCGCCAGAAGGGGTAGAACCGAGGGATGGCACGGGCCCACGCGCAGCTCTCGGCCGTCGCGCTCGCCCTCGTGGGCCTCGCCGCGTGTCAGCTCGTCGCGGGGATCGAGGATCTCGTGCCCGCCCCGGACGCCGGATCCCCTGCGGTCGACGCGGCCCCCGCGCCCACGGTCGCCGAGAACGGCTGCCCCCGCGGACGCGGCCCCGACATGGCCCGCCTCGGAGCCCTCTGCATCGACACGACCGAGGTCACGCGCGAGCAGTACGACGAGTTCCTCCGCGATGACGCCGGCGCTCAGCCTCCCGGCTGCACATGGAACAAATCCTTCGTGCCCGGAGAAAAGACCGGAACGCCTCCGCTCTGCCTCTCCACGTTCCCGCGCGCGCCCGTCGGTTGCGTCGACTTCTGCGACGCGACGATGTTCTGCCTCTGGGCGAAAAAGGAGCTCTGCGGCGGGCCGAAGGGCGGCACGGCGAACTTCGCCGATCCTGGAAACCCCACGACGAGCGCATGGGCCCTCGCGTGCAACGGGGGCGAAGCGGCGCGCGCGTACCCGTACGGAAGCACCTACGAGCCACGCTCCTGCAACGGCAAGGACCAGGGGGCGAACGGCGTCGTGAGCGCAGGCACCCTCTCGGCGTGCACCCGCCCCGACTCGGGCGTCTACGACATGTCGGGGAACGTTTGGGAGTGGGAGAACGCGACGGCGCCTGGCGACGGTGGGGGCCCTGCAGGTGACCTCGCGCGCCTCCGCGGCGGCTCGCACACGGACGAGGGCCCGCGCCTTCGCTGCGACACCCAAGAGGCTCAGCCGAGAGACTTCCAGCAGTACAACGTAGGCTTCCGATGCTGCGCGCAGGCGAAGTAGCCGCGCGCCCATGACGGCCGACCGAGCCGAGCCCACGCGAGGACGCGAGGACGCTCCTGCCCCGAGACCTCCCGACGGGTTCGCCGAGCCGAGCGCGATCGTTTCGATCGCACACGCGCAGCAAGCGATCCGGGGTCGTGACCCCGGGCACGCGCACGTTCCATCCAAAGAACCTGTGTGATTTCAGGAGGGTGCACGTGTGCGTCGAGGTGGCATGGGGTGTGCTGAAGGGTGGGCATGCTCGCCAAGCGCGCCCTCCTCACCGCGATCGCCGTCGTCCTCGCCGCGTGCTCCGCCGAAGCGCCGTCGTCGGACGACGCGCTCTCCGAGGAGGCTCAGTCCGCGCCCGCCGGAGAGAGCGGCCTCGACGTGCTCGAGGCTCGCTTCGCGTCGTCCCCTGCGCGTGTCGCGGGTCAGATCGATCTCCGCGGAAAGCGCATCGCCCTGGTCGTGAACCAGACGGCCGTCACGGTCCGCGGCAAACACGCGATCGACGTCTTCCGGGACGCTGGGCTCGACGTCGTGAAGATCTTCGCGCCCGAGCACGGCGCGCGCGGCGAGGCGGAGGCCGGCGTCCCCGTGACGTCGGGGCGCGACCGCTCGGGTGTCCCCCTCGTGAGCCTCTATGGGTCCAAGAAGAAGCCGTCGCGCGAGGATCTCGCGGACGTCGACCTCGTCTTCTTCGATATCCAGGACGTGGGCGCGCGCTTCTACACGTTCGTGTCGACGCTTGGTCTCGTGATGGAGGCCGCGGCCGAGCAGGGCAAGACCATGTTCGTCCTCGACCGCCCGAACCTCACGGGCTCCCGCGTCGACGGCCCCGTGCTCGACCCGCGCACGCTCGCCGCGCGCGCCGAGGATCGCGCGAAGGGGCCGGGCTTCGTCGGGATGTACCCGGTCCCCATCGAGCACGGCATGACCGTGGGCGAGCTCGCGACGTACGTGAAAGGGGAGGGGCTCGTGGCTGCGGCGTCGTCGCTCACGCTCCACGTCGTACGGTCCGTGGGCTACGCCCGAGGGACGACCCTCGCGCAGCAGCGGCTCTACTACGCGCCGAGCTTCGGGCGGCCTGCGCCGGGAGAGACCACGCCGCTCCGCCCGTCGCCGAACCTGCGCTCCGAGAACGCGATCCTCCTCTACCCCGGGACGTGCTTGCTCGAGGGGACCTCGCTCAGCGAGGGGCGGGGCACCGACGCGCCCTTCGAGGTCGTCGGCGCGCCGTGGATCACGGGTGATCTCGGCGTCCTCGCGGCGACCGTGAAGGCGCACGCGTGCCCGAGCGCCACGGACTGCCCGATCGGCGGGAGGGACGTCGTGTCCGTCACGCCCGCGGAGGTCGTGCCCTCGTCGAACAAGTACGCGGGCCTCAAGGTGCGAGGGCTCGCGCTGCGTGTGACCGACCCGAAGGCCTTCCGCGCCGTCCCGCTCGGCGTCGCGATCCTCACCGCCGTGAACCGCCTCTACCGCAAAGACCTCCAGTGGGCGCAGGGCGGTGTCCCCGACGGCGGCGCCTGGCTCCGCGCTCTCTGGGGCTCGGACGGCCTTCGCCTCGCGGTCGAGCGACCCGAAGCCGACCTCGCCCGAGCGACGACCGACCTCATGACCTCCCTCGGCCCCGCGCGCGAGCGGTTCCTCGCGACCCGCACCCGCTACCTCTTCCCGGAGTACTCGCGATGAACATCTCGAAGCTCGGCCTCTCGATCGCGCTCGCCACCTCGCTCTCGGCCGTCACGGCGCTCGGCTGCTCCGCCGAAACGACGTCGGACGAGCCCGTCGCCGCGGAGAGCGAGGGCGCGCAGACGGATCTCTTCCGGACGCTCGACCCCCTCCTCCACGACGCGGTCACGGCGCGCCGATTCCCTGGGGCCGTCGTCCACGCGGGAGCGCTCTTCGACCTGGCAAATGAGGCCGACGATCAGACGATCACCCGCGCCTACGGGAGCCTCGCGTACGACGCCCGCCCCGTGAACGAGGACACCATGTACGACCTCGCGAGCGTGACCAAGGCGCTCGGGACGACCGTGGCCGTGATGCGAGAGGTCGATCGTGGACGCCTCGCGCTCACGAGCGACGTGCGCGCGCTCCTGCCGGACCTCGCGCCCGCGTTCGCCGGGATCACCGTGAAGCGCCTCTTGTCCCACACGTCGTGCCTCCTCGACGGCCCTCCTCCCGGATCGCTCGCCACCCGGGAGGGTCGCGGCGCCGATGCGTCGAAGGTCGTCGCGTTCATGAACCTCCACGCGGGGCGCGTATTCCAGGCGGGCAAGTGCGCGCCGACCTACAGCGACCTCAACCTCGTGCTCGCCGCGGCCATGGTCCAGAAGAGCTCGGGGAAGCGCCTCGACGCCTACCTCGCCGAGGAGGTCTTCGCCCCCCTTGGCATGTCTCGCACACGCTTCAACCCCACGGGTGAGACGAACGTCGCGCCGACCGAGACGTACGCCACGGGCGACCGCGCCGGCCGAAAGGGGACCATCGTCGGAGAGGTGCACGACGAGACGTCGTTCTTCTTCGGGGGCGTGGGGGGGAACGCGGGGATGTTCTCGACGGCCGGGGATCTCGGCCGGCTCGTCCGCGCGCTCCTCCGCGACACCCTCGTCCGGCGTGAGACGCGAGACGCGTTCTTTTCGAGCCAGGGCGTGCGCGACCAGCTCGGCTCCGAGCGCGCGCTCGGCTTCGAGGTGCGCCCGTCCCACTGTGGCAAGGGCTTCGGTCCGCGAACCGTGGGCCACACGGGCTTCGCCGGTACGAGCTTCTGCATCGACCCAGACTCCTCCGTGTACACCGTCGTGCTCACGAATCGTGTGTATCCCTCACGCAATGGCCGATCCATCCATCCCGATCGTGTGGCGCTCTCCGGAGCGCTCCTCGACAAGGTGAGCCCGTGCGTGCTCCGACCCACCTGGACGGTGTGCGGGCACACGGCACAGGGCGACTATTCCGGGCGGCCCGGGGTGCTCTATTCGTGCCCGCGAGGGGCCGCGACGGTATGTCCGCGTGGGTGCACCAGCGCGCCCGCCGGCAAGCCCGACGTCTGCGCGCCCTGAGCCCGAGCGGCCGCCGGGAGCTCCTTGGTAGGAGAGAGGCGGAGGAGGACCCGCCGTCCGCCTCCGAAAGGGCGCGTCGGCCGAGGTCGACGCTCGTCACGTGCCCCCACCCTCAAGGCGCGGTGAACACGAGCATCGTGGCGCTCATGGCGGGCGCCGCGTACGCGTAGGCGTTCACCTTGGAGAGCGCCTCGGTCGAGGCGAGGAACGGGCTCGAGTGCGCCGCGTCGATGCGGTAAGCGGCGACCTGCGTGAGCCGCTTCGTGTTGAAGGTGCGAACACCGACCCGCCGCGTCGCGTTCGTCTTGTTGATGACGAGCACGGTGACGCGGTTCGGCGTGTCGCTCCCGGCGTAGACCGAGCTCTCGGCGATCTCGGGGTGCTCCACGCGGACGTCGGTGTCGGCGTAGCGGAGGCCCGCGCCGTCGGCGTTCCGGAGCAGCTTGAGCGCCCCGTAGGCGTACGCGAGGGCCGTCGCGCTGCCCTCCGGCCAGAAGGCCGCGATCTCGACGCCCTGGCGTTGGAAGACGCCGAGCGAGTCCGCGACGCCGAGCCCGCTCGCGATGTGGTTGCGCCCGCCGGGGTTGTACTCGGTCACGCCGATCTTGGTGCCGGGGTACGCGGCCTCGATGCGCGCCTTGAGCCGCGGGAGCACGTACGTGGGGCCGCCGAGGTGCCACGGCTCGGTGATCCACGAGTGCTCGTCGTACGTCGTGTCCCAGTAGCTTCGCGGCCCCTGCACGATCTGATCGATCTCGTTCGCGGTGAGGGCGCGCGTCGCGTGGTCGAGGTTCCACACGTACGTGCCGTTCGACACGCCCTGCGGGTACCAGTGAAAGTCCCACGTATCGAGGAGGCGCTTGCCCTCTTGTTCGCTCGCCGCGCGCACCGTGGCGAGGAAATCGTCCATGTACCAGCGCGCCGTGCCCGCGTTGGAGTAGAGCGTCGTGTTCTCGTCCCACCAGGTCGTCCAGCCGTCGAAGTGGTAGTGGCTCGGCCCGACGATGTGCGCTTGCGGCGCCATCTGCTTCACCTTGCGCGCGAACGTCAGCATGCGCTGCGTGAACTCTTCGCTCTTCACCCACCGGCCGACGGTCGTCCCGTTCCGCACGATCGCCGCGCCTGTGCCCGACTGGAGCATCGGGAAGTTGTACGGGTAGAGGTCCGGCTCGTTGTCGATCCCGACGAGCAGGCGCCCCGGGCCCGGCGCGGTGATGTCTTGGCCAGGGTACTTGTCGCGGAGGTACTGGAGGTGCTCGTCGGTGTAGACCATCCCGTCCGTGAGGTCGGGGGTCGCCGCGAATGGCGTCGGCTTCACGAAGCCCGTGCGCTTGAAGTACTGCGCGCGGTTCCACCCCGGCTGATTCCACGCTCCGATGCCGCCGAGCGGGCCGGAGACCCAGTCGTTGAGCACGAACGGGACCATGACCGCGCGTCCGGCCGGCCGATGGGCCGCGAGGAGCGCCAAATCTTGGGCGGCGGGCGCGTTCGGGTTCGGCGTGCCGCCCGCCAAGGTCATGTCGTTGACGAAGCCGTTGTTGAGCGAGCCGTTGGAGACGTTCGTCTCCCAATTGTAGGAATTTCCACGATCGCCACCGCGCCGCACGAGCGTCACCGAGGCGAGCACGTCGGCCGGGACGCTCGACGACGCGAAGCCGTTTATCCCGTAGATGAGGGGCGAAATCGGCTTTCGGTCCTCGGCCGTCCGAACGACGGTGACGACGTCGGTCTCGCCGGGCGCGAACGTGTCCGGATCTCCGGGAGGCACGGTCGGGTCGACGAGCGCGGGCGGCGTGTGATCCGTCTCGAAGTGGACCTGATCGACGTAGAACGAATAGAGGGACGTCGACTCGTTCTTGAACGTGACCTGTCGGTACGAGCCCGTGACCAGGTCGGCCACCGGGATCGTGACGCGGTACCAGGTGTTGGCCTTGAAGCCTCCCGGCACGTACGGGAGGAGCTTCTTCGTAGGCGAGCCGTTCAGGCCTACCACCATGGAGCCGAGCGCGGCGGGAGGGGTGCCCGAGCCGCCCGAGATGTCGAACGAGACGGCGGTGTGCGTGCCCGCGGGGAAGGCGGGAAGATTCCAATCGTAGGTGAAGGTGAGAGCGCCCCACGCGCCGGTGAACGTGCCCTTCCGTGAGGTCGCGCCGGTCGTTCGGAACGTGCTCGTCGCGCTCGTGACCGACCAACCACCGACCGAGAAGCTCGGCGCCGCCGAGTCCGTGTAGACGAGCCGTTCGGTGGGCGAGGGGTCGGTCCAGCCGAGCGCGATGTCGTCGACGAAAAAGGGAACGTTCGCGAGGGTGCCCGCGTTGACGATCTGCACGCGTCGGATGGGGCGTCCGTTCGGGTTGAGCGCGCTCGTCGGGATCGTGACCCTGTACCAGGTGCTCGCGAGGACGCTCCCGGACGAGACCAAGTACGGCTTCAACGCCACGCTCGTCGTTGGCGTCGCGCCGTCGTCGTCCTCGATGGCGACGCGGAGGGTGTCGATCCCGGCGTGCACGGTCGCGCCTGCGTTGAACGCGAAGCGGAGCTCGGTCTGGCCGGCGCCCGAGTAGGCCTGATCACCGCTCGGGATCGCCACACCATAGGCGGCGCCCGGGGTCGTGATTTTGACCGAGAGCGAGTGCGTGCCCGAGGCCTTGGTGGTCGTGGTCCGCGTGGCCGTGAAGCCGCTCCCCGACTGCACGAAGGGTGCGACGTACGTGTCGGTGAACACCGGCGTCACGCGCGCCGGGGGCCGCGGGAGGACGACCACGTTCGCCCCGGAGGTCGGGAAGAGCGCCGCGATGGCCGGCACCTCGTCGGCGCGGACGAAGGTGTACCCCCTCGATTTGAGGATGGGCACCATGTACTTCACCATGTCGACGGTGCTGCCGTTCGCCCACGAGTAAGGGTCGTGCATGAGCACGATCCCGCGCCCCGCCGTGGTGATCTCGGCGAGGTACGCGTCGCCGCATTGGCTCGTCGTGGCGTAGCCCGTGCCGTTCGCGGGCGTCGATCCCGCGTAGAGCTGCCCTTGCCAGCACGCCCAGTCGGCCGCGCGGTTCGGATAGTCGTTCGACGTGCCGCCGACGTCCCACCCTACGGGACCCGCGTACTTGTTCATCGCCGAGCCCTTGAGGGCGTCGTAGACGCCGGCGTTGAACGAGCCGTATGGCGCACGAAAGAGGAAATGGCTCGACGGCACCGAGCTCGCCATCGCCGTGTCCGTCTCGGAGAGCTCCTGGACGACCATCGCGGCGCCCGTCGGGAGCACCTGACTCACGAGGTCGCGGTGAGTGACCGTGTGGTTCGCGACCAAGTGCCCGTCGGCCACGAGCTGCGCGAGGATCGCGGCCGCGCCGGGCATCACCGTGATGCCGTTCGGGTTGGGCAGCGTCGTGGTCGCCAGGTGGCCGCCGTTCACGAAGAACGTCGCCTTGATGTTCTGCGACTTGAGGTACGTCGAGAGCTCCGCGGTGCGCGCGCTCGGGCCGTCGTCGAACGTGAGCGCGAGCGCCTTCGCCGGGAGGCTCGTGCCGGTGAGGCTCGTGGCCTGGAGAGCGCTCTCGGCCCGCCCGGTGAGCTCTTGGTCTTCGTCGTCGTCACCCTCGGTCGCGCACGCCCCGACCGCGTGGGCCGCCGAGAGGAATCCTCCGAGAGCCAGCACCGAGCCGAGGCGAATCGTCCGTGAGCCGTGTCGCGAGCGCATGATGTGCTCCGGTGTGCACCCCTCGTGCCGCGCGTCGAAAACCTGCTACTCGAAGTGACATCCGTGCTCGGTTTGCGGCGGCGCGCATCCGGTGCACCTCGCCCCGGGTCGTCGAGGCGCCTTCCCGCGACGAAACCGACCGCGTGGGCCGACATCGGATACGCTCGAGAGACATGGGAACCCATCGAACCGCGGGCGCCGTCGCTCGCACCGCGGGCGTGTGGGACGAGATTTCTTCGCTCCGAACGATCCTCGTGACCGGGAAGGGCGGGGTCGGCAAGACCAGCGTCACCGCGTCGATCGCGCGGGCTCTCGCGGCCTCCGACAAGCGCGTGCTCTGCGGGGAAGTGGCGTCGGCGGCAGAAGAGACGTCGGCGCTCGCGAAGGCGCTCGGGGCCGCCCGGGCCACCCTCGAGCCGATCTCGTGTGGCGAGCGCCTCGACCTCGTCGTGCTCGACCCATCGCGCGGGCACGCGGCCTTCCTCCGCGACGTGCTCCCCATGCGGATGCTGGCCGAGGCCGCCATGCGCTCCCAGCCGATTCGCCGCTTCCTCGGTGCCGCCCCCGCGCTCCCCGAGATGGGTGTACTCTACAGAATTCTCGAGCTGCTGCGCGAGAAGGGCCGCGACGGAGACGTTCGCTACGACACGGTCGTCGTCGACCTCCCGGCCACGGGCCACGCGCTCGCGCTCGCCCAGATCCCGGGGACGCTCCTCGAGATCTTGCCGGGAGGCCCCATCGTCGACGCCGTCAAAGAGGGGCTCGAGATCCTCCGCGATCCGGCGCGCACGGGCGCGGTGGTCGTCACCCTGCCCGAGACCTTGCCCGTCAGCGAGGCGCTCGAGCTCCTCACCGGGATCGCGAAACACTCCATCCCGGTGAAAGGCGTCGTGCTGAATCGCATGCCACACGACCCCTTCACGCGCGAAGAGCTCGAGGCCGTGACGGCCCATGCCCCGCGTATCCCGGAGGTGCTCGGGACACGCTCGGTCGCGCGCATCGGGCGGAGCGCGGCGGCGCTGGCGAGGCTCGAAGAGCATGGGACCGACGTCCTCCTCTTGCCGGACCTCCCCGGCTTCGACGAGGTGAGCGCGACCTTGTCGGCGCACTTCCGCGCCGGCGATCGGAGCGGCGAATGACGAAGCGCGCCTCCGACTTTCCGGCCCCCATGACGCACGGGACGACGTTCCTCGCGGACCTCGTCGCGACGCGCAAGGTCATCGTGGTCTGCGGCGCGGGTGGTGTCGGGAAGACGACCACGTCGGCCGCGATCGGCCTCGCGGGCGCCCTCGCGGGGCGAAAGACCCTCGTGCTCACGATCGATCCTGCGCGACGCCTGGCCGAGGCGATGGGGATCCCCGCCGCGTCTCGCGAGCCCGCGCGCCTCGACCCGAGCCGGTTGCCCGACGGCATAGGTCACGCGAAGGGGGAGCTCTGGGCGTGGATGCTCGACCCGGAGGTCGTCTTCGAGGGCATGGTGCGGAGGCTCTCCGAGTCGGACGAGAAGGCCCAGGAGATCCTCGGGAGCCGCCTCTACGGGCACGTCTCGCGGCTCGTCGCCGGGATGCAGGAGTACACGGCCGCCGAGGCGCTCCATTCGCTGGCCTCGAGCGGCAACTACGACCTCGTGGTGCTCGACACGCCGCCGTCGCGCAACGCCCTCGACTTCCTCGAGGCGCCTAAGAAGCTCTCGGGGTTCTTGGACGAGCGGGTCGTCTCGCTCTTCTTGCCCACGTCGTTCGGGCTCATGCGCGCGGCGTCGTCGCTCGTGTCGACGGTCTTCACGCGGATCTTCGGCGCCGGTTTCTTCGACGAGCTCAAGGTCTTCATCGGCGCGTTCTCGACCATGTTCGGGGCCATGCGCGGCCACGCCGGCGAGGTGGCCGAGCTGCTCACGTCGCGTGACGCGAGCTTCCTCCTCGTGACGAGCCCGGAGCCGAGCGCGCTCGCCGAGGCCGGGTTCTTCCAGGCGAAGATGCGGGAGCTGGGCGTCCCCCTCGCCGGCAGTATCTTGAACCGCAGCTACGCGTACACCCGCGGTCTCGTGCGCCCCGAGGGCGTCTTGGTGCCAGAGGGGGCGAGCCCCGCGCTTTCCTCGGCGCTCGGGAAGCTCGGGGGCTTGGCCGATCTCGAGCTCCAGCGCGCCGAGCGGGATCGCCGCATCCTCGCCGACCTCGTGGCGTCGGCCGGCGGCGGGTTCGCCGTCGCGACGCCCCACCTCGGGGGCGCCGTCGAGGACGTCGCGGGGCTCGTCGCGCTCGCCGACCACCTCGTGGGTCGAGAGGACTGAGCGTCGGAGCGCGTGCGGCGAGGAGCTCCTCGGGAGCGGATTTCGGGCTCGCGCCTCATCCCAGAGTTGGGTGTGCGTAACCCGTGGATATCATGAAGATCACGTCGTTGTTACGGCACCGGAACAGTGGCCGTTCGAGGGCCCCGGGAGCGTCAGGTTTCGGGACCCTCGTCCGGCTCCGTGGCCGCTCGCGTCGGGGCACGCAGGGGTACGACGCGAGCCTCGCGCGACTCGGTCTCCGGAGAGGTGGAGGTCGGCTCCGGCGACGTCGTGGGCACGAGGCGCTTGCCCTCGAGCGCACGGGCGGCGCGCTCCTTCTCGACGCGGTCGCGGTCCTTCTCGGCCTGGGTTCGACCGTGGAGCCGCCGGTTCGTCTCGGCGCGCTTCGCCGCCTCTTCGCGGGCCTTCTTCTTCCGATGGCGGTTCAGGTTGACGACGTTGCTCGCCATCGTTCGAGAGTGCCACGGCCTGCCCCCAGGCGCCATTTTCGTCCGAGGCAGGACACGCTCGAGGTGGTCGCTGCGGCGCGCGTGACGTCAGCGCGGGTTCTGCGCGGGCACGCCCCAGTAGCGCGTGCCGAAGACGAACGGGTAGGTCACCGTCCCCCCGTCGTCGATCGTCATGACGTACACGCGCGCGCCCTCGGGGTACTCGGGCGTCTTCGCGACGCGGGAGTTGTACGCGTCGAGATCGCACTCGCCCGCGCGGTAGGCCGCGTCGTCGAACGCGTAGTCTTCGACGAACGCGCCGAGCACGAGGGTCTTGCGCTCGAACTGCGCCACGAGGGAGCACTTGGAGATGTCCTGGCAGCACGTGCGCTCGGGCTTGAGCCGGTAGCACGAGCGGAGAGGCCGCACCGCGCTCGCCGGATCTTGCGGGTCGGAGTAGCCGTACGTCCCGTAGATGGGCACGCCGTCGAACGCGTACCCCACGAGGGACGAGTGTTTGCCCGCCTCTTGAACGAGCCCGAGCTCGGCGGCGCGCGTGAGGAAGAACCCCGTGTGGTAGTGGTACTCGCCGCCCGGGGCCGGGTGCCCGCCGTACGCGTCGACGCCGTCGGCCTCGAGGTAGGCCGCGTTGCCGGTGCAGCCGCCGATGTTTCGCGCGTCGCTCGGGTTGAAGAGCGCCACGCCGTTCCACGCGACCGCGACGTGCCCGTTGCCGGCGGGGCTGTCGCCCTCTTTCGGGACGAGTGGGATCGAGAGCGTGAGCGCGCGCGCGGTCGCCGTGTTGGGGTTCGTGCCGTAGGGCCCCATGGCGTGCGCTGCGAGGCCGCGTGTCGTGACGTAGGCGAGGCCTGCGCTCGGGTCGACGCGCACCGAGACCGCCCCGCCTTGGGCGCCGTCGTTCCTGAACGCGCGGCAGATGGGGTAGCTCGCGGGGCAGTCGGTCGTGCCTTCCGCGCCCGCCTCGCTCGACGCGCCAGACTCGGTCACCAGAGTGCCCGCGTCGCTCGTGGCGTTGCCTTCGCCGCCGTCGGTCACGTCGAGGGCCGTGCCTCCACACGCCCCGAGCCCCCCGACCCACACCGCCACGACCCCCACGACGAACGTACGAAATCGCATGGATCTCTCCTCTTTCCGGGATCGTGCATCGCGCGCGGAGAACGGATCACGCCTCGCGTACGAATGGGGTCGGGCGTGTCATCGTCCGCCGCGCCGCGACGCGGAGGTCGGGAAATTCCCCAGCGGAGCTCGAGCGTCATCCCTCGTCGTCGAGCCAGAGGCCCAGGGGTCGAGGGTCCCAGAGGTGCTCTCCCTCGGGGAACAGCACCCCGGCGAGGCCCGCGCCCCGCGCCCGCGCCGTGAGGCCGAGCGCGTGCTCCCGGAGGGGGACGACGAGCCACACGGCCTTCACGTCGTGAGGCGCCGAGGCCGCGAGGGTCACCATCTCGTCCCATGTGGCGGCGTCGGGGGAGCCGTCGGGATCGACGAGGATGGCCTTGTAACCCACCCCGGCTTGGGCGTCGTAGAACGTGAAGGGGGCGCGCTCGCTCTTGCGCACGCGGACGCGTTTGTCTCCGCGGGGCGAGTACCCGTCCGAGCGCTTCACAGCGACGATGCCGGCCATCCACGCCTCGTGTCTCCCGGCCGCGCGGGCGACGGCGCGGTCGTCGGTCAAATCGTCGACCCAGCGTGTGACCGTGAGGTCTCCGTGGAGCGTGCGCCTCACGCCCGGCGGGACCGGGGCCTCTGCGAGGGCGCCCACGTCGGCCCCGAGCGCGTCGTCGTGCTCCGTGAGGTGAAATGCCGGGTCCAAGATCTCCACGATGGCGGTGGTCTCGAGCCGCAAGTGAGAGACCGGTGGGCGGAGCTTCGGGTAGTCGTAGATCCCTCGCGCCATCGGGTGGGCGTAGCCGACCGAGAGCCCCGCGCCGCGAGGGCGCATCCGTTCGCACAGCCCGAGCCCGATCGTGGTGACCTCGTCGAGCAAGGTACGGGCACCTCGGCGGTACGCCTCGGCCCCGACGAGCAGCGTGACCGCGAGCCCGGACGCGTCGATGTCGAGGCTCACGCGGACGGCGGCGGTCTGCTCGTCCTTCGCGTCGAGCGCCTGGAAGGACCCGGGCTTGCGCTTCGCGACGAGCGACACGATGGCCTCGGGCCGCTGGATCGCGCGCGGGGCCGCGTATTTTCCCGCGTGGGTGAGCGACCCGGCGAACGGGGCCTTCGTGACGAGGGTGGCGATCTCGGCGACGAGCGCGGCGTCCTCGTACCAAGGGTGAGGCTCCCCGAAGCGGAGCTCCAGGACCGTGCGGAGGATGGGGTAGTCGACCTCGGAGGGCCGCGTCGGCGACGTCATGACGCTCACGAGAGTACGCGGGGCGGGAGACGCGATCTCCTCGAAGTGCGCGGTCCTACGCGCCTCGAACGCTCGCGTTGCCTGTTGGAGAATCGCGCGGGCTCCTTTGGCAGCCCGTTGATTTTCTCACGTCCCCCGTCGGGGACTTCCAAGGGTCGTCGGCCGCTCCCCGGATCGCGCCTCGGTGAGTCGGGCGCGGACGTCGAACGGCCTCGGTCCCCCGTCGGGAACTTCCAAGGGTCGTCCGACACTCAACGGGCTGCTACCGTCATCCCGTGAGCACCGTGGCGAGCGTGACGAAGCGGCTCGAGGCGTGGGGCACCGAACCCGTCCGGGCGATCTACGTGCGCCTCGGCGCCGAGCGCGCGTACGGCGTGCCGCTCGCGAAGGTGCGCGCCCTCGCGAAGGAGCTCGGCACGGATCACGACCTCGGCCTCGCGCTGTGGGAGTCGGGCGCGCACGAGGCCCGCATTCTCGCGTGCACCCTGTTCGATCCGCGCGCGCTCACCGAGCCCGTGGCGCGTGCGCTCTCTGCCTCCTCCGGGTACGGCGTCATGGCCGACGAGCTCGTGAGCCGCGCGCTCGGTGAGGCGCCCTGCGCCCCGGTCGCGCGTGACACCTTCCGCGACGCGGACGACGAGCTCGTGCGGCGCGTCGGCTGGAAGCTCCTCGGGAAGAGCGTCGACACGCTCGGGCCCGCCGCGATCGACGCCGAGCTCGCGCGCCTCGAACGAGAGATGCCCGACGCCCCGTTCCTCGTGAAAGAGGGGATGAACTTCTGCCTCGTCCAGCTCGGCACGAAGATCCCTTCCGTGACGGAGCGAGCGATGGAGATCGGAGCGCGGATGGGTGTGTGGGATCTGCGCCCCATCCCGAAAGGTTGCACGTCCGCGTACGCACCCGAGTGGATCGCGGTCCTCCTCGCCAAGCGGTCGCCCGCGTGGAGGGCGCGCGCCGCCGAGGCCGTGGCGGTTCGGGACGCGGCGCTCGCGG
Organism: Myxococcales bacterium; assembly: GCA_016712525.1. NCBI lineage: Bacteria > Pseudomonadati > Myxococcota > Myxococcia > Myxococcales > Myxococcales bacterium. Next base: position 1,208,797 of record JADJQX010000001.1, on the reverse strand, counting down.
CCGCGAAGGCGGGAGCGCGTGCGAGAGTGCCGCGCGGGAAGGCGACGAGGTCGCCCGCCGAGGGCTGAGCGCTCGATTCCCCCACGCCCCATGAGGCGCGAATCGATCCTCGCGCGACGGCGTCCCTCCGGCACGCAGGTTGCTCGCCCCGACGGGCATGTTCGCCCACGCTCGGCTCCTCGTCCCCCTCCTCGTCGTCGCGATGGGGGCATGTGCCACGTCGACCTCCGAGAGGTCCGGCCTCGACCTCCCGAGCCCGCCAGAGTGTGACGATCCCACGTGCTCCGATGCGTCGAGACCTCCCCTAGTCGACGAGGGTCGCGGTACGCCGGACGCGACACCCGCCGAGGGATCCCGCGCGCCCGAAGATGCAGCGACCGCGCGTGAGCCTGGGCCTGCCGACGACTGCCGCCCGACCGAGCTCGCGGGTGCCCCGACGCTGGTCGTCCGGCCCGGTGGCACGGCCCTGTTCTCGGTCGATCTCGGTAACGCGACCCACTCGTTCGCGAGCGGCTGCGTGGGCGCATTCGGACCCGATCGTGTGCAGCCCATCTCGGTCGTCGGCGCGCGACGTATCGCGGTCGCCGTCGACAGCACCCGTGACGTCTCGGGCGACGTCGTCCTCTACGCGAAGGCCTCGTGCGGAGCCCCGGTCGACCTCGCGTGCTCGGCGCGCGGCACCCTCGAGGTGCCCGTCACCGACGCGAGCCCCATCTTCCTCACGATCGACACCACCGCGCCTCAGCCTGCCACGGCCCGCGTGACCGTGACCATCGAAGCGCGCTGAGCGCGAGCGGCTACCGCGAGCGCCTTGGGAAGGAGGGGCTCACGACGAATCGTCGTCGGCCCCGATGGGATCCGAGCCCCCACCCGCTCACGGCCTCCGCGAAGCGAGAGAGGCACCGAGCGCTCCTCGTGCAGGCACCCCGAGATCCTCGGGGCGGGCGCGGCGATGCTCCGGGCCTCTTGTCCCACATGGATACACATTGGCCCCACCTATGCAGAGGCGCGGGCACGCGGCAGCGCCGCCCCACCCTGGAGTGCCCATCATGCGTTCGTTCGTCACCGTGTCGTCGTGTGTCCTCGTGTCGATCGGTCTCGCCGCGTGTGCGGCCCCCGTAGACTCGGTCGCCGAGCAAGAGAGTTACGTCGGCGAGCGTGAGCCCCTGATCGTGGACCTCCTCGGTCGCCTGCGCGCCGACGCCTTGCGCGGTGACGGCCGCATCGACGAAGCCGAAATGAAGCGCCTGGTCGCCTTCGTGCACGACGGCTCGCCCGAGGGGCGCAACGCCGCCGCCGCGGGTTTCCTCACGAACGTGCTCCGGAACGACGCGCGCGCCCTCACGCCGGGCGCCGAGTCGTTGGTGAAGTCGGCGCTCGAGGGACGTGACGTCGGCCCGGGGCTCGACACACCCCAGTACCGCCTCGTCGAGAAGGGGGCGGGCACCTTCGTGTTCGACGACGAGCTCTTCGTGCTCCAAGACGGAGAGGTCCGGGGTCGGCCCGAGCTCGTGGGCCACTCCCGTGGGTATGCCGCGTACCGCGATGGCGTGCTTCGGTTCGCGCACGGCTCGCGCGCACCGGCGTCGAGGTCGCTCCTGCCCGACGAGGCTGCGGCTCTCCGCGACCAGCCCCCGGCTGCGGCGCTCGATCGGGCCGCGGCGGCCCGAGGCCTCTCGCTGGGTACGGCCAGCTACACCTACTTCGCCGAGAAGGTCCACTACCGCCCCGGCGCGAACACTCCGTATTGGGAGGGCCTGTGCCACGCGTGGACGACCGCGGCCCTCGACGACCGGCTCTCGGCGCTCGTCGATGTGCCTGGTGCGAGGGGAAAACGCGGCCTCTGGTACATGGGGCAGTGGATGAGCCGCGCCGACCTCGGCAACTGGACCATGGGGTCCTACGACGCCATCTCGATCTCGGACGCCGTCACCGTCGACAGCTTCGTGCGCCCCGAGAACTGGGTGAAGGGCCTCATCCGGCACGCCATGAACGGCAAGGGGCTCCGCGCCGATCTCTGGAACGACACCGACAAGGGCGCGAGCGAAGTGTGGAATCAGCCCATCCTCTCGGCCAACGTGAAGGTGGCCTCGGTCGACGACGACGCGGCGGCGCGCATCGTGGAGCACGCGCGCAAGGACACGTCTCGCTGGGAACGCCTGCCCGCGGCCGGGGCGAAGGTGAAGCTCGTGACGGCCACCGCACGCTGGGCCGTCGAGACGTCGGACGACCACGAGGAGGCGACGGGGATTCGCGCGAGCACCTGGAACGTCTACGTCATCGTCGACGAGAGCGGGAAGGTCGCGCGGGGGTACATGGCCCACCAGCTCGCCACGGTGCCCGGGCCGCTCCCCACCCGCACGAGCGACTCTCTCCCCGACTACTTCGCGTTCCCCACACACTCCGCGATCGACGCCATCTTGGGCGAGAAGAAGCACCTCGTCGTCGACGGCGCGTTCCAGGGGAAGATCCTCAAGTTCTTCGTCGGTGAGGTCCTCGCGCGCGGCATCCCCGCGGAGACGCGCGAGGCCTTCGAGTCCGAGGCGCTCGGCGCCGCACCGCCCCCGCGCGACGTGCTGGCCGCGCGCTATCCAGGGATCGCGAACGCGTACTCCAAGGAGCAATGGGACCGCGTGTTCGCGCCCACCCTGGGCGACGGCAAGGTGTTCGGTGCGCGCTTCGTCGCGGCCCCGTAGCGCGACGGGCGAGGCGTGGGGGGGGGCCTCGTGACCGACGGGGCCCGCGCGGCGAACATGTTCGCATGACGAAACGATATCTTTACAGATGTTGCATCGACCGAAATGAGTCGCCGCCGCATCTTCGTTCGCGAGAGGACACGTCGTCCTCGGAGCCAAGGAGCGAACGAGATGAGCCTCAGGGACCCGAACGCCACGAACAAGAGCAAGCCGAAGCGCGTCGCGATCGTCATCGCCAACCCGACGACCTCGAGCACCACGGGGTGGCCCGTGGGCTTCTGGTGGTCGGAGCTCACGCACCCGTACTACGCGTTCAGCGAGGCCGGGTACGAGGTGGAGCTCTTCAGCCCGGACGGGGGCAAGTGCGAGGCCGATGGCATGAGCGATCCGCGCGACGCGAGCGGCTATTCGGCGCACGACCTCGTCAGCATGGGGTTCATTCACACGCCGAAGCTCGCCGAGCTCGTCACGCGCACGAAGCCCGTCTCCGAGCTCGCCGCCGCCCGCTTCGACGCGATGGTGGTCGCCGGTGGCCAAGCGCCGATGTTCAACTTCGAGAAGGCCGAGGGCCTCCAAAAGAAGCTCGTCGAGCTCTACGAGGCCGGCAAGATCGTCGCGGCGCTCTGCCACGGCGTGGCTCTGCTCCGCTACGCGCGCCTCTCGAACGGCGAGCTCCTCGCGAAGGGAAAGACGGTGACCGGCTTCGCGAACGCCGAGGAAGACTTCGCCGACGAGGCCGTGTGGGGCATGGGCGCGCTCCCGAAAGGAAAGCACCTCATGCCGTGGCGAATCGAAGACGAGCTCCGCAAGCTCGGCGCCAACTTCGTCCAAGGGGGCCTCTGGCGAGGCTTCGCGGTCCGCGACGGGAACCTCGTCACCGGACAGCAGAACTTCTCCGGGCGAGAGACCGCCGAGCTCGTCATCGAAGCCCTCGGGCGCTGAAGGTCGCGGACCTACCTGGAGGAATCCATGTCGAAGCCTGCCGAGCCGAACGCCACCCTCGGCGGCGCGTGCCACTGCGGCCGCGTCGCCGTGCACGTGCCCCCATCGAGCGCGGGCGTCGTGGTGTGCCACTGCGAGGACTGCCAGAAGCTCCACGGTGGCCCGTTCGCGATGCTCGTCGCCGACCGCACCGACGTTCGATGGGAGGGCGAGGCGGACGTCCAGTGGTACCGGTCGTCGCCCGAGAACGAGCGCGGCTTCTGCGTCCACTGCGGGAGCCGCATCGCGAAGCGCCCGGTCGGGGGCACCAAGATCATGGTCTCGGCCGGGCTCTTCGGCCACGCGCTCCCCCGCACGGTCGTGAAGAACGTGTGGCTCGAGCAGAAGCCCGCGTGGGTCACGGCGTCCCGCACGGGCCCGCTCACGCCCGACGAGCTCGTCGCGCTGGCCCTCTCCGAGCCGATCGGATCGCCGACGGCCGAGTACGGGTACTCGCTCAGGGCGTCGTCGGGGAACAAAAGACCTCCCGGCGTCATCGCGCTCACGTGGATCGCGGCAGCCGACGCGGCCGAGCGCGAGCGGATCCGCGCGCACTCACGGCAGAACGTGGCCGACTTCGTCGAAGAGCCCGGGTTCATCTCGATCGTGACCGGGTTCACCGGCCTGCGTGGCTTCACGGTGACGGCCTGGGAGGACGAGGCCTCGATGAAGCGTGCCCTCTCGAAACACCACGCCGTCGCGATGAAGGAGCTCTTCGGCGAACGCTTCGTCGCCTCGGTCTGGACGAGCGTGTGGACGCCGACGCGCATGAACCGGCTGTGGGTCCGCTGTGTCGGGTGTGGAGCGCTCGAGGACGTCTCGGACGATCACCGAGCGTGCACGAAGTGCGAAGCCGCGCTGCCCGAGCGCCCGGCCTTCTGGTGACCGTCGTCGACGGGGCGTGACGTGCCCGAGGTCGGGAATTTCCCGCGCGGGCGCGTCACCCCGCGCTCTTCGCCCGCGGCGCGATGCCCTCGCGAGCGTCGGACGGGCGAACGCCGAAGCGCGCGCGGAAGGCCGCCGAGAAGGCCCCGAAGCTCCCGTAGCCCACCATCGCGGCCACCTCGCCCACCGAGTGCCGCTTCGACTTGAGGAGCAAGAGCGACTCGTCCAGGCGGCGTTTGCGCAAGTAGGGGAGGGGCGCGTCGCCGAGCTCCTTCTTGAAGGCGCGCAGCACCGTGCTCGCGCTCGCACGGCACACCCGCGGGAGCGCTTGGAGCACGTCGACGTCGAACAGGTGAGCCTCGAGGTGGGCGCGTGCACGCTCGACGAGCTCGGACTCACCCCGCGCGATGGACGAGCGCTCGCGGTCGCGCTCACGGTCGCGGCAGAGAAAGTAAATCTCCTTGGCGATCTCGGTCTCGAGGAAGCGCGTGGCGTCGTTGTCGCGCTTCTCGCAGACGGCGCGCTCGAAGAGGTAGCGATGCGCGATCTCGTTCACCCAGGTCGTGCGCGGGAGGAGCTGAGGCGCCCCGAGGTACCGCGTGAACGCCGCGTCGTCGACCTCGCCGTGAAAGGTCTCGACCACCTTGCGCCGGAGCGCGGGCGTCACGCCGAGCACCAAGGTTCGGCCCACGGGGCTGATGTTCGCGACGGAGGCCCGCGCTCCGCTCGGGACGACGAGCCAGCTTGCGCGATCGACGAGGTGCGCGCTCCCGCCCACGGAGACCTCGACCACGCTCGTGTCGAGTGGCAGCAAGAGCGTGCCCGCGGCGCGCGAGAGGACCACGCGGTCCCCGGCGCGCGCCACCACGAGCTTCACGTGCATCGGCCCGCGCTCGTCGTCGATGGGTGACGTCTGCTCGGCAAACGTCGGTGGCCGCTCGACAGCCGAGGGTGCCGGGGTGTGGTCCTTTGAGGTGCGTCGCTTCGGCTTGGTACCGAGCGAGGTCTTCGAACGTCCCTTTCGCGCCACGGGGTCTCATGAAAGCACGCGTCCGAGCCATTCGCCCTTCGATTTTGGTCGCTCTCGCGGCGGCGCTCGTCGCGTGCAGCGCCCCGGCGGACGAGGCTCCGCCCGAAGGAGGCGCGGCCGCGACGGACCCCTTCGTGCCACCGGAGCTGCCAGGAGCCGACGTTCGCCCCGAAGGCGCCGTCGATCCATGGGCGTTCGGTCCTCGCTTCGGCGCGCGTGTGCTCGCGAGCGGAGACCTCGAGGTTCGCACGCGTTCGGCGCGCGCGACACGTGTCGAGCTGTGCCTCTTTCGAAAGAGCTTCGGAGAGCCGGAGCGTCTGCGTCTGCCCATGACGCGTGACGCCTCGGGGGTGTTCTCGCTCGTCGTGAAGGCGGGCGAGCTCACCGAGAAGGGCATCACGGGGGCTATTTTTTACGGCTTTCGTGCGTTCGGGCCGAACTGGCCGTACGACCCTTCCTTCACGCCGGGCTCCCGCGCGGGGTTCCTGTCGGACGTCGACGACGCCGGCAACCGCATGAACCCCAACAAGCTGCTCGTCGATCCGTACGCCCTCGAGACGAGCCACGACCCGTACCATCCGGGCCACGGAGACGGCCGCGTCTACCGCACGGGTGAGGGGGCGCGCGAGGTCGACTCGGGACCGTTCGCCCCGAAGAGCGTGGTGGTGCGTGCTCCGCGCGCGGCCGAGCCCGGCCTCTCGCGACCCCTCCGTGACGACGTGATCTACGAGGTGCACGTCCGCGGGCTCACCCGCTCGGATCCGACCGTCCCCGAGAACGAACGTGGCACGTACGCCGGAGCCGCGCGCCGCGCGAAATACCTCAAGGAGCTCGGGGTGACGGCGATCGAGCTGCTCCCGATCCAAGAGACACCGAACGACCAGAACGAGCGCACCCCCGACGCGCGCGGCGACAACTACTGGGGGTACTCCACGCTCGCGTACTTCGCCCCCGATCGCAGGTACGCCGCCGACAAGTCACCGGGAGGCCCTACGCGCGAGCTCCGCGCCATGGTCGAAGCGTTTCACGCCGAGGGCATCAAGGTCCTTGTCGATGTGGTCTACAACCACACCTCGGAGGGCGGAGGCCGGGGAGACGCGCTCTCGCTCTACAGCCTTCGAGGTCTCGACAACGCCTCCTACTACGCGCTCGCCGACGATCCTCGCACGTATGTCGACTCGAACGGCGTCGGCGCGAACGTGAACACGAAGAGCCCGCTCGCCGCGGATCTGGTGGTCGACTCGCTCCGGTACTGGCACGACGCGCTCGGGGTCGATGGATTTCGCTTCGATCTCGCGTCGGTCGTCGCGAACGGGTGCGCGCGCGGGTGCTACCGGTTCGAGCGTGACGGTGGCATTCTCGCGCGCATCGCCAAAGAGCTCCCCGCGCGGCCGGACGAGGGCGGAGACGGGGCCGACCTCGTCGCCGAGCCCTGGGGCCTCGCCGCGGGGAGCTACCAGGTCGGGAATTTTCCGAAGGGGTGGTCCGAGTGGAACGATCGCTACCGCGACGCGTTCCGCCGTGATCTGAACCGCCTCGGCGTCGACGCCGTGCCTCCACGCGAGCTCGCGCGAAGGCTCTCGGGCTCGGGCGACGCGTTCGATCACGGCGGAAGACGACCCGCGGCTTCGGTCAACTTCATCGTCGCCCACGACGGGATGACCCTCGCCGATCTCTTCGCGTACGACCGGAAAAACAACGGCCAGGCGTGGCCCTTCGGCCCTTCCGACGGTGGCACCGACAACGATCTCGCCTTTTCGCACGGGGGAGATCCCGCACGCCAACGCGCCGTCACGCGCACGGCCATGGCGCTGCTCGCCTTGTCGGCGGGGGTGCCGATGTTCAACGGCGGCGACGAGCGACTGCGCACGCAGCGTGGAAACAACAACGCGTACAACCTCGACTCGGAGGGCACGTGGCTCGACTGGTCGCCCTCGGCGCCACGGGACGCCTTCGAGGCGTTCACGCGCCGCGCTCTCGGGTTCCGCCACGCCCACCCGGCCCTTCGGCCCACGCGCTACTGGACGTGGGGCGGCGCGGGAGCCGAGGTGCGATGGCTGCGCGACGACGGCGCCCCGGTGAACGACGCCTACCTCGACGACGCCTCTCGTCACTACCTCGGCATGCTGCTCGACGGCCAAAAGCTCGGAGACTCCGCCAAGGCGATCTTCGTCGCGTACAACGGGTGGTCGGAGACGTTGTTCGCGACCGTCCCGGAGGCCCCCGCCGGCGCCAGCTGGGGCCTCGTCGCCGATACGTCGCCGTCCGCCGAGGCGTGGGGCAACTGGGTGGGTGACACCGAAGCGCGTCCCCTCACGTCGAGCCGCCACACCCTCGCCCCGCGGAGCCTCGCCGTGTTCGTCGCACGGTAAGCGCGAGGCTCGCTACGGGAGCGGCGGTCCACGCGGGCCGGAAACTCCGGAAAGTTCCGGCGTGGCTTCAGCGGGCCTGCGGCCGCGGAGCCGCTACCCCGTGCCGCGAGGCCGCTCCCTGCCGAAACGCGGGCCATTTCCGCGAGCTTCGGGGCCTTCGTGCGTTGGCCCGTGCCGTGCAAAACGGGTCGTGAACCCCGACACGAGAGGACACGCCGACCATGCGCACGACGCCGCTCCGCACCTTCGCCCGACTCGCCTTCGTCACCTCCATCCTCGGCGCCTCGGCTGCGGGCTGCGCCTCGGAGGCCACGGAGACGGAAGAGCTCTGGGACGAAGGGCCGCCCTCGGACGACACCGATCCGGGGCCCCAAGAAGAGGTCGGCGCGGTGAGCGAGGCGCTCTCCATCGCGAGCTTTCAGCTCCCCTTCCCGTGTGGTCAGGTGTGGTCGGGGCAGACGCGCACGAACCACAGCCCGACGAGCTCGATCGACTTCAACCGCGCGGGCGACGAAGGGGACGCCGTGGTGGCCGCCGCCGCCGGCACCGTGCGTCGTGTCCAGAACCTCGGCAGCCGCAGCTACGGCTTGTGGATCGAGATCGACCACGGCTCGGGCTACACCACCCGCTACGCGCACCTCTCGTCCGAGGTCGTCTCCGTCGGGCAGAAGGTCGTGCGCGGGCAGCGCATCGGCGCGGTCGGGAACACGGGCGGCTCGACCGGTGCTCACCTCCACTTCGAGATCCGGCGGAACGGCGTCGACGTACGCGTCGCGTTCGACGGGAGCCCCGCGCTCTATTTCGGGACGCGCAACTACACGAGCAAGAACTGC